>NZ_JBNYYG010000073.1:0-26429 GCF_050565405.1 Paenibacillus macerans
AGAAGCTTAATCAGCATCGAATCTTGGATTCAGCCGGGCCTTCCGTTGCTCACGTAGCCTCCAGCTACGCTGCGCTACTCGGTCCCTAGCTTCATCCAACCTTCTCGGTGCTCCAAACCTGCCTTTTTGAACCTTTATGAAAACGGTAGTTCAAAAAGCCATCTTTCGATTACGAAGCAGGTCAAGCAGCCGAATCGGCGTCGAATCTTGGATTCAGCCGGGCTAACGGACACCAGAAACGCTATTGGTCCGTTTTTGGGCATATTCCAATTTTAACGGACCGAGAAGACCTTATTTTGGACAAAAGCAGCTAAATGGCCGCCATGAGTACCCGATAAGGTCTCTGAAGTCCGTTACAGCGGGAAATAGCCGGGAAATGGACAAATAAGGTCATTACGGTCCGTTACCGCCACTCCGTTACCGTCGCTCCGCCACTGCTACTCCGCCACCGCCACTCCGCCGCACTATTACATTTCGGCGATTTCTACCCAGCGGCGTTCGGCCACGGAGCGTTCCACTGCTTCCAGGACGGCCTGGCATTGCACTCCGTCGCGGAAGTTCGGCACCGGCTGGCGGCCTTCGCGAATCGCCGCGGTCAGCTCAAGCACCTCGTGCGTAAACGTGTGCTCGAAGCCTAGCGTATGTCCCGGCGGCCACCAGGCCTCGGTGTAGGCGTGGGCCGGATCGGTCGCCAGCACGCGCCGGAAGCCCTGCACGTCGGCATCGTCGGAGGTGAAGTAGACCTCAAGCTCGTTCATCCGTTCGAAGTCGAACTTCACGCTGCCCAAGCTGCCGTTGATTTCGAACGCGTTGGTCGAGCGGTGGCCGGCGGCGAACCGCGTCGCTTCAAAGCTGCCCAGCGCCCCTCCCGCGAATCGGGCCAGGAACAGCGTGGCGTCATCGACCGTCACCGCTCCTTTCGGCGCATTCGCGCTGCTTTTGGCGCTGAGGCCCGTCATATTCTCGGCAAGCGGCCGTTCCTTGATAAACGTCTCGCTCATGCCGATCACTTCCTGTATATCCCCGACCAGATAATGGGCAAGGTCGATCAAATGCGCGCCGAGATCCCCGTGCGAGCCTGAGCCGGCAATGTCCTTCTGCAGACGCCAAACGAGCGGGAAGTCCGGATCGAGGATCCAGTCCTGCAGGAACCAGGCCCTGAAATGATAGATTTTGCCCAAGCGGCCGCTGTCCACCAACTGCTTGACCAGCTTGACCGCGGGAGAAAACCGGTAGTTGAAGCCGACCATATGGGCGACGCCCACCGCTTCGGCCGCCTCGAGCATTTCCCGTGAGTCCTGAAGTGTAAGCGCTAACGGCTTTTCGCAAAAAATATGCTTGCCCGCCTTTGCCGCCGCCAGAGCGATTTCCTTATGGGCGTCGCTGGGCGCATTGATGTCGACCAAGTCGATATCCGGCCGGGCCACGACCTCCCGCCAGTCCGTAACGGTTTCTCGCCAGCCAAAGCGTTCCGCAGCCTCGCGGGCGGCTTCGGCATTGCGGCCGCATAATACGGCCATCTCCGGCTTCAAGGCCTCGGGAAAAAACATCGGCAAAGCGCGGTAAGCATTGCTGTGGGCTTTGCCCATAAACTTGTAACCTATCATTCCGATACGCAGCTGATTCATGGGATTCCTCCGTTTCGCGAAAAGTGAAAGAGCTCTGATTCACGTTTTATTATACGTAGCAGAACCCGGTTTCTCTCGCCAGTTTATGTGGATTAGTAGACAAAAAATGCGGTTTCAATGATTTATTTTTTAACTAGTGTCACCTCCGCTTACGCTTAAGGAAGCGGAGCCGCGCATGCTGGAAGGGATGCAGCCCCGCAGTTCTTTGAATACCCGATTAAAGGTGCGTATGCTGCTAAATCCGCACTCCAGGGCGATTTCCAAAATGCTGAGATCGCTGGTGAGCAGCAGATGCTCGGCTGTCAACACACGCACCGTATTGAGATAGCTTTTGAAGTTCATGCCGATCGTGCTTTTGAACGACCGGCTGAAATGGGACGGCTCCATATGAAACTGCTTCGACATCGCCGCGACGTCCAAATCCTCGCGATAATGCTCCTCGATATAGGACAAAATTTGCTGCATTCGTGCTCGCCGGGATTCGGACTTCACCTTGGAGCCGCGATTTATGGGAATAGTGTCCCAATATCTCTGCAGCAAGCCGCACAGCTCCAGAACGCCGGCTTTAAGCAGCATCTGATAACCGGGCCGGCGCCCGGCATTTTCCCGGAGCATGTTCCGCAATAGGACTTGTACCGCTTCAAGGCCGGGGATATCCCCGGAAATAAAAGGGGAGGCGAAGCGGAAATCGACCGGCCAGCTCTTGGAGGGGGCGATCCAGTCGGGCTTGAAGATCAGGATCATGATTTTCGATTCCAGTCCCCGGCTGTCGAAGTAGTGGATGTCTTTACTGCTGCAGACGACCATATCGCCCTGCCGAAGCAGGCGCTTCTCCTCGTTGACGCCGATGCGGATCTCGCCGGATTCCACGTAAATGAATTCGACCTCTGCATGGAAATGGGGATAGAAGGTGATGTTGGTGCTTTCGTAAATGTCCATCGGCAAGTCGGGATCAAGTTTCCAATTTTGATAGAGTGATTTCACGTTCGCTCACTTCCGCGGATTAATGTGTTGCCTCATCCTAAATGTACTTCATTTTCGGAGATTCATCAGCCTCTTTTTTAAATGGAGAATAGTAGGGACAAGTGGGACATAGGATGGAAATGTACAAGTTAAAAATGGAAATTATGGAGGATATATGAATGGTCGATGGGTCAAAATATTTCAGATCGCCGTAACTTATATCGGTACGGTCGTGGGCGCCGGCTTTGCATCCGGGCAATCGATCATGCAGTTTTTTACGGTATACGGAACGGTAGGGGGAGCCGGCATCGTCGTTAGTACATTTCTGTTCATGTGGCTGGGAACGAAAATGATGTTGTATGCCCATCGGATTCAGGCGTTTTCGTATCAGGAATTCAACGATCACCTGTTTGGCCGCATGTTCGGGAGAATCGCCAACTTCCTGACCCTGTTGATCCTGCTTGGAGTCACCGCGGTGATGTTGTCCGGCACCGGATCGATCTTCGCGGAGCAACTGCAGCTTCCTTACCAGCTCGGAATCGTGATCAGCATCGGTTTGGGCTATCTGGTGATGACCAAGGAAATGAACGGTATCGTCGTGGTGAACGCGCTGGTCGTGCCGATGATTCTCCTGTTCACCAGTCTGATCGCGTTCCGGGCGGTCGAGCCGGGAGGGATCTTGAGCATGAACGACTGGCAAATCCGGCAAGTGCAGGATTTCAATTGGGTGCTCAGTCCGTTCACTTACGCGGCCTTGAACTTTGCCTTTATCCAGGCGGTAATGGTTCCGCTCGGCAGCGAGGCCAAGGACGAAAGCATCCTGAAATGGGGCGGCATTTGGGGCGGCATCGGTCTCGGAGCCATGCTGCTCATTTATCATTTCGCCATGAACTCCCGCATGCCCGAGATGCTTGGCTTCGATATTCCGATGGCGGAAATCGTCCGCGACCTGGGGCCGTTCCTGCATGTTTTGTTCCTGCTTGTGATCTATGGGGAAATCTTTACGACCTTGATCGGCAACGTATTCGGGGTCACCCGTCAGCTCCAAAGCTTATACCGGCTGCCCAAGAACGCCACCCTGCTTGGGGTATTGCTTGCCTGCTTCCTCATCAGCCAGGCCGGGTTTGCCTCGTTGCTTACCTACCTCTACCCGCTTTTCGGCTATATCGGGATGCTCCTGTTAGTCCTCTTGGCCTTTCGCAAGCTGCCCGGTCGCTGACCGGGCGTTATCTTTTTTCGCGGCTCCGGCTCCGGTTGCGGCCTTGAACGAGCAGCACAAGCAAAACCAACAGCGGGACGGCAATCTGAAAGAAAACGTCGACTTTCAGGCTTGGACCAAGGCCGACGGCGAAGTGCTGGGCATAGTCTTTTTCGATGAACGATGCGGCGAAAATCAGTCCCCCGACCGGGATTACCCAAGCCTGGGGCGAGCGGTTTGTGAGCTGGGCGACTCCGCGAACCGCACAGAAAAAAAACAGCGTCATTTTCATCAGCAGCCCGGTATACAGCAAAATCGTGACGACGATGTCCAGCCTTTCGATAAAGATGAAATGCGATACGGTTCGGGCCGATTTCAAAAAGGGAAGCTGGCTTGTCCCGGCAATCTGCGGGCCGAGAATGGACAGATTCAGTATATTCATGAAGATCAGGAACAGGCTGACCAGGGCATAACCGGACAGCGTGCTTTTGACCGGTACGCCTTTTTTTTCCCACAGCGGCCAGATCATCAGAAATACCAGCATTTGTCCGAACGGGAAGGAGACAATATCCGGCAACGCGGTTTTCACCACCGGCATAAGCCCGTTTTCCAGGATGGGCAGCAGTTTGCTATAGTCGACGGTCCCGAGCAGAAGCAGCAGGACGATCAGGATCAAGTAAAACAACATCATGACCGGAAGCAGCAGTTCGGGAATATGAAAAACGACTTCGGCCCCTTTCCAGATCGCATAAGCTCCAATGCCGACGAAAATCAGCATCGTCAGGTACATCGGCGAGCGGGGCAGCAGAACGAGCTTGGCAAGCTCGCCCAAATCGCGGACGTTCCGCATCGATTCGTAGGCGAAATAAAGGCAATAGACGCTTCCAAGCGCCGTACCCGTCTTTTGGCCGAAACCTTTCTTCAGGATGCCCATCCAGCTATCGTCCGGAGCTTTGCTCTGAATCCACATGAACACGCCTAACAGCATCAGGCCGGCCAGCGCGCCGATGGACATGGCGATCCACGAGTCCTGCTTCGCTTTGCTGCCTAGCAAAAACAACGGCGTGCTGCCGATTTCAAAGAGGATGACCATAAAAGCAATTTGCAAGGAAGTAAGACTTTCGTGATCCTGCTTCATGCCGCTATCCTCCTAACCAACGGATAATCGCTTGTCCGGCCGGTTGAAAAAAACGAAAGTACGGGGTGGACAAGCTGACATTCCTCACTCCGGAAAACCCGCTGATATGCACGTAAGTGCTCCAGCCGAGGAGCGCGGCGAACACCAGCCATTTCCACAGGCGCTTGTCTCCCCGCAGAAGCCGCAATCCCCAAATCAGCACCGCGCTGTGAATCACGACGATCAGTGCGATCATAAAGTTCCCTCAATTCTGTTCCACGGATTTATAGGACTTGCTGCTGAGTCCGAAGCGATCGATATTCATCTTGACTTGGGGGCGGATTTCGATCTCCTTGAACGTTTGGTCCCAACTGCCTTCCGCCTGAATTTGCTTCCAGCGCTTCGGATATTTGTGGTGGATCAGCGCGGCGAACTCCGTCACGTCGGCATTCAGCCGCTTCACCGTTTTCCACGATTCGTTGACATAACCAATCACCTGTTCCTCAATGCTGCGTTCAAACCCCAAGAGCTCATCGGGTTTGCTTAAATCGGCTTTGCCGCCCATTTCGAGCAGCATGCCCTCCCCTTTGATGCTGATCTCCATGACGAAATGATCCTTCTCCCAGACCGGGTCGACGCTGGTGTGGGATTCGATGAGCGAAAACGTTGAGTCGTTTGTATCTTTTTGCCGCGGATCGGACGGAAACGGGATGCTGGCCGACTGGATGCGGTTTCTCAGGAAAGTAAGGCCGAAGGCTTCCTTCGTGCCGAGCCAGCCGACGAAACGGTCCTGTTTCAGAACTCCTAGACGCCCCAGGGCGATCCGGCTCGGCAAGTCGGTAATCATGGTTTCGTCCACCTTGTCCATGACTTCCGCTTCGGTCAGTTTGATTTCGGGGACCGCGGCGCAGCGGGATTCGGAGGATAAGGCCATCGTCAACTCGAACATCCGGATGCCGGGGTAGTAGGAGGTAAGCTTGCTCTCCTGCTGGATCATCAGTTGAATGCCCATGCCTTGGTTTTTCGTTACCTGCATCAGCTGCTGCAGCACGTCGCTGGCTTTTCGTTCGGTCAGAAACACGAACACCGTTTCGCTGGCGTCGGGCTTTCGCAAGAACAGGTCGAGCAGCGGGGCCAAGCCTTTGTCGACCACATCTTTGTTGATGACGGTGATGCGGGAATGGGCAAAGAACAGTTGCCGGGTACTGGCCAGATTGCTGTGCGACACCGCTTCCATCGCCGTTGTGCCTTTTTCGGTAAAGGTCAAAAACGGCGGGGCGATGGATCCGCCGCCGCTGCCGGAGCCACCGTTGCTGGACGTTGTGCTGGGATTGACGATCTGGAAAGTCACCTTCCATTGGCCGTCTTCCCAATCATAAGCCGTTCCCGATACGATCCCCAATTCGTTCAACTCCCGGTCGTCCCAACAGCCGGTCAGTCCTGACGCAGTCAGGGAGATGAGCAACCCGAGGATCAGGGGCCTGCGGAACCGAATCCAGGTTTGCTTGTTCATGAAGGAGATTCCTTTCGTTTGGATTTTGGTTTGTTGATGAGGCTGTACCAATAGAGCGACAAGGGAACGAAGACATTTAGCAGCATGAATACCGGGAAACGCCCTTCCGCATTAAACATGTTCAGCTTGGTCGGATCCCTCCAGGTGTGCATGCATTCGGCGCAGACGACCATCATCAGCGCGATCAGGTAAGGCCCTTTTTCGGTGACCCGGAACGTCTGCTTGAAACACTCGAACGTACCGAACAGGAAGATGCCCAGCTTCAAGTAAACGGACAAAATCCAATACGAGATGAACAGGATGTCCAGATTTTCCAGAAAGGTTCCGACATGGACGACGCTGATCGCATCGAATCCCGGATAGGAGGAGGCTTCGATATAATCCGGTCCGAAAACCATCAGAGTCGTGACAACGTTGAGCAGCATGAGCAAACTCACGAGAATCAATCCGGTCGAGCCGATTCTCCGGGCTTTTTCCGGGTTTTTTAAATAGGGGGCGAGAAACAGCAGAATGGATACCTCGGACAACCAGCCGATGGGCGTCAAGCTGGACATGACCACGAGATTGAAAGGATGTTCGAACGCGGGCAGCAGGTGGTGCACGTCCAGGTAGTCTTTTAAACCGAACATGTAAAAAGGCACGACGATCACGTAGAGGAAGAAAATCAGGCTATTGACCTTGGCGATGACGTCGATTCCCCGATAAGCCATATACACCACGACCAGCAGGGCTACGGCTACCAGCACGGGGACGGGGGTTTCGAACAGCACGTTGTCCTTTAGAAAATTGATGAATTCCCGCAGGACCGAAGCGGTGGCGTCCAGATAGTACTGCAGCAGGAATAAGCCGACGATGGTAGCGACGATCGGGGAACTGATCTTTCCGACCCATTCCAGAAACGGCGCTCCGTGATTGTTCCTGACGATCGTGCCGATCAATGCGGCGATCAGCAGCCCGACGCCGCAGGAGAAAACCACGGCCCAGGGGGAATCTTGTTCCAGATAGGTTCCGATAATGATGGGAAGCACGATAATTGCCGTCGGCAATATGGAGTTGACCACCAGCATCGTGGCCTGCGCGTTCCCGATTTTACGGCTCACAAGTCATCACTTCCTCGTCGGTTTAGTGTGGGATGAATCATGTAGCTCCGAACCCGGAGTAGACTGTCTCCGCTCCTCCTCGGCTGCGGCGATTTTCGGCCGGACCTTCATCATCCAATGTGGAGCGCGAATAAAGATGTCCTTCCAGTAACGCGGTACCAGCGGCGCGACCGGCGACAGGTAAGGCACGCCGAAGGAGCGCAATCCGGCCATGTGGATCGACAGCACGATCAGAAAGGACATCATGCCGTACAGTCCCAAAAATCCGGCGATCAGCATCATCAGGAACCGGATAAGCCGGATCGAGTTGGCGAGCGTCTGGGAGGGAATCACGAAATTGCATATCGCCGTAAACGATACGACGATGACCATGGCGGCGGATACGAGGCCGGCTTGCACCGCCGCTTGCCCCAGCACCAGCGCACCCACGATGGAAATGGCCGGACCGATTGCCCGGGGCATGCGGACGCCGGCTTCCCGCAGGACATCGAACGTTAGTTCCATCATCAGCGCTTCGATCAATGCCGGAAACGGCACGCCTTCCCTTTGGGCGGCCAGGCTGATCAGCAGCGTGGTCGGCAGCATTTCCTGGTGAAACGTCGTAATGCCGATATATAACGCGGGCAGCAACATCGAGACAAAGAAAGAAGTATACCGGATCAACCTCAGGAAGGACGAGATATCGAAACGTTCGTAATAATCCTCGCTCGATTGAAAAAAGTTGAAAAACGTTGAGGGGGCCTGCAACGCAAATGGCGTGCCGTCTACCAAAATGCCCACTTGCCCTTCGAGTATGCCGCCGGCGACCGCATCCGGCCGCTCCGTGTTCTGGATCGTCGGGAACGGCGTCAAACTGCGGTCCTGAATGAGTTCCTCGATGTAATTGCTTTCCAGGATGGCGTCCGTGTTGATCGCGTTCAATCTGCGGCGGATTTCGCCTAACACTTCGTCTTTGGCGATGCCGTTCAAATACACGATCGCGATATCGGTTTGCGTCCGCTGGCCGATTTTATATTCCTCGACGCGCAAATCGGCCGACTTGATGCGGCGGCGCAGCAGCGAAGTACCGGTACGCAGGTCTTCGGTGAACGATTCCTTCGGACCGCGGATGACCCCTTGCGAGCTGGGCTCGGTGATGCTGCGCTTCTCCCAGCCTGCCGTATCCATGGCAAGGGCAAGGTTGCTCCCGTCGATCAAAAGGATCGTGTGTCCCTCAAACAGCATGGCGTGCAGCACTTCGAACGTCTTGCATTCCGTGATTTCGCCGATGGCCAGCACTTCGTTCCGGATCCGCGATAATGCGGTTTCCGGAAGTATTTCGGCGTCCTTCAAAGCCTTGTGCTCCGTTATGGGCTGGAGGATTTCCTGATTGATCTTATCCGCGTTGACCAGACCGCTGATGTATACCAGGGCCATGCTTAGCCTGCCCTCGGTCTGTCCTATGCTCCGAAAGACGACATCCGAGCTTTGACCGATGCTCTGCTCCAAATGCTGCAAATTGAACGCCAGGGAATGGGTTAAGGGCCGCGAAGCCGGTACCCGGCTATTTCCGTCTTCATGCTTAGGCCGCTCTTGCGAATTGAGGAACGAAAATAGTGATTTCATTGGGCATGCTCCTCCCTGTATGATGTTGTATTATACCCGGCAGGCTATTCCTTATTCTTCCTTTGGGAGAATCGCGGGAATGCGGGAAATAGCTTGAGCGGCCAAGGGAAACCACATTTTCTTATTTGATGCCAAAAAGTAAAAATATTACATAAATTCTAGTTTTATGGTGTTTATCCGTTCGTAACCTCTGTGGAAAAATATCATGGAGCCGCTGAAACGGGTGGATTATAATTTGGGGAAACCGGATCATTTCCCGCGCAATATTACAAAGCTTCGCCAAGTGCAACCTGTGGTTGACAGATTGCCAGCTCTGCTTGATAGCCAGGTGCAGGGGCGGGACTTATGATGAAGTGGAGGTGATGGGAATGGACTTTGCGGAGAAGCTGCAAAGCTACAGGAAACAAAAAGGGATGTCCCAGGAAAATTTGGCGGAAGCGGTCGGCGTTTCCCGGCAGGCCGTATCGAAATGGGAATCGGGGCAGTCGTTCCCGGAAATGGACAAAATGATTGCATTAAGCGAGCTCTTTCAAGTCAGTATGGACCATTTGGTCAGGGACGTTCCCGGGCAGGAAGGGCAGCGGCCGTTTGGCGAGAATCCGATTCCGGGTTACGGATTGCGCTATCATTACGAATACAAGAGCAAGACCACCTGGTTCGGCGTTCCGCTGGTTCACATTAATATCGGCCGCGGCGTCTACGTTGCCAAAGGGATCATCGCCATCGGCAATATCGCCATCGGCGCCGTATCGCTCGGTGCCATAGCGCTTGGCGGTCTCAGCATCGGGGCGGTCGCGGCCGGCTTGATCAGCTTTGCGGCCCTGGCTTTGGCGTTGCTGCTGGCCGCGGGCGCTTTGGCCGTAGGTTTCGTTGCCGCCGGCGGGGTTGCGGCAGGAATCCTAGCGTTTGGCGGCCTGGCTCTGGGCGTATATTCTTTGGGCGGATGCGCCATCGCTTCGCAAATCGCCATCGGGGGATATGCCAGCGGGCATATCGCGATCGGCGATGCCGTCAAAGGGGCATACACGCTGGCCATTCAAAACGATGATTTCGGCAGCATCCGCGCGGAACAGGTAAGACAACTGATCGGCCAGGAGTACCCGCATATGTGGAAGCCCTTGGCCCAATGGTTTGTTTCGATATTCAACTCATGAGTTCATCCAATAGCCGCTTCGCTGCTTAAGCCCCTCTCCCGGAGGGGCTTTTTTATACGATGAAGATTTGGCGGTTTCGGACAAAACTGCTGCCGGGATTATTTTCAATGGGCGTGCCGGAGCAACACTTGACAGGAAAGAATAGGGATATATAATTGAAAGTAAACTAGCAGTTTACTTCATGCCACTATCGTGCAATTAATGGGGAGGAGTCCGTTGGGAAATCAAGAGCGCAGGCTGAAAGAGAAGGAAATCCGCAGAAATGATATTATCGAAGCGGCGGAAAGGGTTTTTTTCGCCAAAGGGTACGATTCGGCCACGATGGATGACGTGGCGAAAGAAGCGGAATTCAGCAAAAGAACGGTATACGTCTACTTCAACAGCAAAGAACAAATTTATTTTGAAATCATGACCCGCGGATATAGGCGGCTAATCGACATGCTGAAGGAAGACAGGGAAAGCGGGGCTCTCCCTGATGCGGTTGAGGAGCTTAAGCGGATGTCCATGACGCTGTACCGGTTCAGCAGGACGTATCCGGACTATTTTCAAGCGATCATCGAATACGAAAACGGGGAACTTGATTTCCAAAAAGGAGTTCCGGACCAATCTCGGGAAGCGTGTTATGAACTTGGCGAGCAAGTCATGGGGCATTTGATCGAAATGTTGAAAAAGGGGATGGCGGAAGGTTCCGTGCGCGCCGATCTGCCTGCCGAAAAGACGGCTCTCATTCTATGGGCCTGCACGATTGGCGTCTTTAGCACCGCCGGGAAGAAAGAGAACTATATCAAGAACTATTATGAGACGACGGCCGAGGAACTGGTTTCGGAATCCTTTGCGCTGCTCATCCGCTCCATACAAGCTGGACATGGGGGTCAGGGCCAATGAAACGAAAAAGGGTGAAGACAAGAGTGATCATTGCTATAGCCGGAATCGCCATGACGTTGATCGCGGCTTTTATAGCTCTGCTGCTGATCAGCGGGATTTTTACGTCGCCCCAATATCTGGAACCCTGGCAAAAGAATTACTCGGAGTCCTTCGAGGACCCGAGGATTCGCCTTGCCGCTCATGGCCTGCTCGCGGCTAACGGCCATAACATGCAGCCATGGAAAATCAAGCTGGACGGGAACGATCCGATGGCATTTGACTTGTACGCCGACAATGAACGCTTACCGGATAAGGTGGATCCGCTTGCACGGCAGATGATGGTTACTCATGGGACATTTCTGGAATATGTCCGAATCGCCGGTCAACGATGGGGTTACCGGGTGGACATCCAACTGTTTCCGCAGGGGGAGTATGACGAACGGAACTTGCTCGCCAGCATGGCCGCCAAACCTGTGGCCCGAATCGAGCTGGAACGGACCGCGCCTCGAGCCGAGCCTCTTTATGACTTCCTCTTTTTGCCGGATACGAACCGAGGGGCCTATGAATCGGGCCAGCTCACAGCCGAGGAGATAAAGTCGTTGGAGAACGTGAATACGGACGCGAGAGGGATTTCTGTTACGATTTATCAGGATACGGAAAATGTAGAGAAGCTGGGGGGCTACGCGATGAAGGCCGCGGCGGTCGAAGCTGGCGTGAACCGCGTGATGGCGGAATCGGAAGTGATTTTCCGCGCCAATGAACGCGAGAAAAATAAGTACTGTTACGGTTTTTCCGTCGAGGGACAGGGAAGCTCCGGGATTATGCGTCATTTGATGCAGGGGCTGGTCACGTTGTTTCCGTCGATGAACACCGGCAAAGCTGCCGCGGATACCTTCATGAAGTCCGCCGCGAAGTCGGTCGATAGCACGTCGGCTTACGCCATGATTGTGACGAGCGACAATACCCGCACCAGCCAAGTCGAAAGCGGGATGGCCTATAGCAAATTGATCCTGGAAGCGCACCGGCTCGGCTTGGCGCTGCAGCCGCTGAGCCAGGCGCTGGAGGAATATCCCGAAATGCAGGAATTGTACCAAGGCATTCATCGGGAATATGCCCATGAAGGAGGGACCATCCAAATGCTCGTCCGGGTGGGCCGGCCTACCCGCGAAGCTCCGCTGAGTATGCGGCGCGACGTCATGGATCTGATCGCGGAAGATTAACAAATCCGGAGACCCGAGACGAAAGAACGGATGATTAACGGTTGTTGTTTCGCGAGACGAAAAAGCGCATATGCAAAAGGTAATAGCCATATACGAGCCCCAACGCCAGGATGTAGGATAGGTAGGTCCAGCCGATATTCCAACCGTGCCCGTATTTGATCTTGCCCATGCCGACGTATGCGAATTCCGCGCCGCTCAATAGAGCGGCGAATATAACGATCATCAGTAAGGCGTTAAAACGAAAGCGGGTACGAAAAATGAAGTGGAGCATCCAGCCTGCCACGATCGGATATATTCCGAGATTAAACGGGATGGTGGTTACGGATTCCATGTCCTTCGGATGCAGCAGCCACCATTGCTTATAGATGCCGAAATCATTGAACAGCAGCGACATGAACCCGCCTGTCGGAAAGCCGAGTAGCATCGCTTTTTTGTCGCGATAAATCAGGAAAGCTCCGGCAATCCAGGGAACGAGGAATCCCGCAATGAAATTAGTCAGCAATTTGATCACCCCGGTAGCAGTATATCCCAATTTAGGTTTCTCAATCTGCTTTGAGGTCAATCGGGCGATTGGCGAAAGGGAGAAGAAGCAGCCTAAAAAAGCAAGACCCTTAATGGGCCTTGCTTTTTTATTCAAGGATATCCCAATCTTTAAACACCGGCTGCATCCCGTTTCGATACAGCATCTCCCGGATCTCCGGCACGCTGCGCCCATCGGAAATCTCGAATTGCGGGGTTCCTCCGGTTTGGGAGTGGCCGCCTACCGCCGTGGACACGCCGGCCGACATTTTGGTCACCCCGAGGTGTACCAGCTTGTCGCGCAAGCGGGCGGGCTCCCGGCTGGACAACGTAATGCCGGCGCGGGGCAAAAACAGGCGATATGCCAGCATGACCTGCACCAACGCGCGGTCGGTGACAGCGGATTCCGGGCTGTAATCGCCCAGGAACGGACGAAACCTGGGGATCGACAGGCTGATTTCGCAGCTTGGGTATTTGGTTTGCAGATAATCGGCATGCAGCGCCGCGATAAACGCTTCTTGACGCCAGTCATGCAAACCGAGCAAGGCTCCGATGTTGACGGAACGGTACCCTGCGGCACAACCGCGCTCCGGAGCGTCCATACGATTTCGATAATTGCGTTTGGGGCCTTTGATATGCAGTTTCCCGTAAGTGTCCCGGTGGTAAACCTCCTGAAAGACCGTCAAGCTGTCCACGCCCGCTTCGGCCAATTCCCTGTACTCGGTCACGGACATCGGGTTCACTTCGATGCCGATCGAAGCGAAATGCTTGCGGAGGACGCTGACGCAGTCCTTCAAATATTCGACCGGTGAATCTCTGCGCGATTCGCCCGTCAGCAGCAGAATATGGCGGATGCCCGTGGAGGCGATCGCGGCGGCTTCCTTCTCGACTTCGTCCATGTTCAGCTTCCGGCGCGGAAAATCGTAGATCGAGCTGAAGCTGCAATATTCGCAGTGGTTCACGCAGTAGTCGGAAACGTACATGGGCGAGAACAACTGGATGACGTTTCCGAATTGATTGCGGGTAATCCGCTGAGCTTTCTGCGCGATTGCCTCCAGATGCATTCCTGCCGCCGGAGACAATAGGGCCAGCAGGTCCTCTTCCGTGAGCCTTGGTTTGGCAAGTGCCCGTCGAATATCCGCATCGGAGATTTCCTGCAGTTGTTCCTGAAAGGGGAAGCTTTCCAGTTCGATTACTCTATTATAAAAGCTCATGCTACTCCTCCGCTTCATCCAGGAATCCGGTCAATGGGGATGAAGCAACGGCTGCCGGCTGCACGCCGCCCAATCCGGCCAGGTAGGCCTGCCTGCCCGCGGCCACCGCCCCGCGGAATGCTGCCGCCATGCCCAGCGGATCGCGAGCCGTGGCGATCGCCGTGTTCAGCAAGACGGCGGCAGCGCCCATTTCCATGGCCTCCGCCGCTTCCGAAGGCCGGCCGATGCCCGCATCCACGATGACGGGGAGACCGGCTTCCTCGATCATGATGCCGATCAGCTCTTTGGTCCGCAAGCCGCGGTTGCTGCCGATCGGCGAACCCAGCGGCATAACCGCGGCCGCTCCCGCATCCCGGAGCCGGAGGGCCGCCGAGAGGTCCGGACTCATATATGGAAGCACCACGAACCCCTCCGCCGCCAGCACCTCGGTGGCTTTGATCGTCTCCAGATTGTCGGGCAGCAGGTATCTCTGATCCTGAATGACCTCCAGCTTGATCCAATTGCCCAGGTCGGCCGCCCTGGCCAGCCGCGCGATCCGGATCGCTTCCTCGGCGTTGCGTGCCCCGGAGGTGTTCGGCAGAAGCGTCATGTGCGCCGGGATATGGTGCAGCAGGTTTTCCTCCTCCCAATCGGGATTCACCCTTCTTAATGCCACGGTTATGACCTCTGCGCCCGACTTGGCGATAACCTCGGGAATCAGTGCGTTGCGATCATATTTGCCGGTGCCGATAAATAACCGGCTCGATAGCGCCTTGCCGCCGATGTGAAATAAGTCCTGCATCCTTTAAGTCAGCCCCCTCCTACAAAATGTACCAGCTCAATGCGATCGCCCTCGGACAGCCGGGTGTGGGCATACGTTTCTTTCCGGACGACCGTTCCGTTCAACTCAACCAAAAGTTTTCGTTCGCTCCACGGAGGCTCCGAGAGCAAATCCTCCAGCGTGAAGCAATTTTCGCTTAATTTCATCTCCTTGCCGTTCATACGGACCTGCACGTCTTCACCTCCTTTCCAGCCAGGCTGCTTGGATTGCCGCGCGGTAAGCCTCGGCTTGTGCCGCCGGATTGGGATTGGCCGCATGGTAAAGGCCCGAGAGGATAGCGATACCCTGAGCGCCGCTGCGAATGACATCTCCCGCATTGTCCGGGCGGATTCCGCCGATGGCGAGCACAGGAACCGGGCAAGCTTGCGCAGCTTCCGCCAGTAGGCCAAGCCCGCGGCCGGGAAGGCCCGGTTTGCTGGCGGAATTGTACACGTGGCCGAACAGGCAATAATCCGCGCCTTGACTCGCCGCAGTTGCCGCTTCTTCCGCCGAATGAACGGAGCAGCCCATGCGCATGCCTGGGACCAGCGGCCGGGCGTCGGCGGGCGGAAGGCTGTGGCCGGCCAGGTGCACGCCCGCCGCGCCGGCTGCCAGCGCGACGTCCAGCCGGTCGTTGACGACGATTTTTTCCGGCGGCACTCCTGACTGCTGCAAACGCCGGACGGTCTCAAGGAGCTCCTTGGCGGAAGACTGCCGATCGCGCACGTGGATATAGTCCACGAACGGAAGAACAGCCTCGGCAACCCTTATCAGTCCTGAAATATCGATCCGCTGGGCGGATATCATGTGCAGTTCAGGTCTTTGGGGGAATTGTAAATGACGACGGTTGACCATGCGGTTTTCTCACTCCCGGTTTGAAATCAATGCAAAAAGCCGCTCTCCGGAGGGAGGGCGGCTAAGTAGGGCAACGGAAATAATAGGCCTGCACAGGCATCATTCGCATTCCAATGCTTCTTAACTCTCCACTTCCCTACGCAGGTATTAACCAGTTCAGGTTCAAAGGGTCCGAATCTCTCGATTCGTCTCAGCCTTGCGGCCCCCCTAGTGTCGGTACATATTCAATTGTCATGTTTTAATATACACGGGTATCCAATTAATTACAACCATTGCCTATTGTTGAGTCCATGAGAAAAGTTGTTTTTGCCTTAACCTTAGCGATTATACTGGTTGCCGTAAGTATTCCTGTTGCTGCTAACGATGAAAAGGTATCATTGAAAAATGACCTCATTATTGTTCAAAATACGAATCTGGTTCCCCTTCGGAAACTGGCCGATAGTTTAGGAGCATCAACCACCTGGGATGCAAGCACTCAAACCATCGGGATCTCCAATGGTGAATATAAGATCACGCTAACGATTGGAAGTACGAAGGCTTTTTATAACGGCGTTGCCGAAGGCGTCAAATCCTAGGGGGCCTACTTCTTTTTTTTAAGTAGTTCTATTGTACAGGAATATTATACCGTAGATTATTTAGAGTGTGCGATTCAAAGTCTGGCGCCGAAAATGACACCAAATACTTATACAATCTAACCCGAAGGCACGAATACGGCAGCGTACTCGTGCCTTTCATGATTTCGGTAAGCGACAGAAATTTAGGATTTTCTATAAGGATGCGATTAAATTGGTTGAGCCTATCACGCGACATCCTATATAATACGGTTCTGAATTTAATTAGGGGTTGATAGGGTTGAAATGGACGATCGGTTTACGCAATATCAAAACGGGCCTTGCGATATGCCTGTGCGTTATCGTAGCGGCATTGCTGCGCTTGGAGTATCCTTTTTACGCGGCGATCGCGACGATTATTTCGATGGAAAATTCGGTAACCAATTCGTTGACGGCGGGGAAACACCGGACGATGGGTACGTTCGTCGGGGCGATCGTAGGTGCCGCCTTCGCCATGATCGAGCCGGGAAACGCGTATTATTGCGCGATCGGCGTCATGGTCGTGATCTATATATGCAATCTGCTGAAATGGAATAAGTCCGTTTCGATCGGATGCATCGTTTTTCTGGCCATCATGCTGAATTTGCAACCGGGGGAAAGCCCGGTATTTTACGGCATTAACCGGATTACGGACACGCTGATCGGCATCGCGGTCGCCATAGTCGTCAATTTGGTCGTTTTTCCACCCAGACATGAAATTAATCTGCATAAAGCCCGCAAAGCGGTAGGGAAGGCCATGGCCGAAAGGTTCGAGCAGATGGTTGAGCATGGGGAGGAAACCGATTTGAAAAGCCTTCGCTCGGAGCAGCGCAGCCTGGAGAAATATTATCAGCTATGCAAAGACGAGTTCCACCTGACGAAGGATCTTAGCGAATCGATGGACCAGATCGGCAATGATATTGATTCGTATCGCCACATCTATGAGCATTTGATTATACTGCGACGGCTCATCGACGAGCACCGTCCGGAGCTTCAGGCAGGAACGGGCGAAGAGGTCGATGCATCTCCGGAAACCCCGCAGGGAATGCAGGGACAAGAAGGCACAGAAGCGTCCAGACATGACGCCGATGAGCCGAAGCGTCAAAACATCGAAATCGTTTATGACTACCACGTGAACTGGATATTTAACGAACTGCAGAAGCTTGGGCTCCCGGTTCCGCTGAAGGAGCAAATCCGGCGGGCTTGGTAGCATTAGGATAACAGTATGAAACTTCTCGGCTTACAAACCTACAAAGCCGTTATATACTTCGCCGTCTCAGCCGCGTATGCCAGCTTCGCATCGCGCAGTTCATCCGGCAGAACCCGGATCGACATATGTGCTTCATAGGTGAAGTCGCCTTCGTAGCCGATCTCCCTGAGCTCCGACATGACGTCCTTCCAGTCGATCGTCCCGAGGAACGGCAGCAGGTGCTGGTCCTTGTTTCCGTCGTTGTCTTGAATGTGCAGCGCCTTCAGCCGCTTGCCCAGCATACGGATCGACGGCCCTTGGCGAAGACCTTGCCTGTGGCCGTGTCCCGTATCCCAGCATGCGCCGAACAGCGGGTGGTCGAGCTTCGTGAGCAACTCGGACAGCTCCTCGGGACTCCCGCAATAGATGCGCCGCCAGAGGCCGGTCTCTCCTCCGGTCCGGTCGAAAATATTCTCCAGCGCGATGCCGACGCCGGTCCGCTCCATGACGGGAAGCAGCTTTCGATAGAAATCAACGTTGTAATCCAGCACTTCCCGATAGGGTTCTTCCCCTTGTAGACTAACTTGACCCGGGTGAAAAACAACCCAGGGCACACCCAGGATCGCCGCGGTCCGAAGCGAGCGCTCCGCCATCTCGAGGAAAGACTCGACGTTCAGTCCCATAACCATCTCGCGGAAAGAAGGACCGTGAACCGGACCATGCATCTGCGTAAACCGCACCCCGTGAAGATCGGCCGCCTCCCGAATGTTCCACGCCCACGCCTCCTCTTCTTGCCGGGTCATTGTCCACGCCGTCTCTTGATAATCCCAATAGTTAAAATCCAGCGAGAGGAAGCCCGCTTCCCTGCAACGGCGGATCTGCCGCCCGATCGGATGATGAATTTCGAATACGTTCAGAGATGTAGAGATATGCATAATGAGTGCCTCCAAAGAATTGGTGTATAAATAGCTTCGGTTACTGCTTCACGGCACCTGAAATGCCTTCATAGAAATAACGTTGCATGAAAACGAACACGAGCATGACGGGAACGAGAGCGATGGTCGCGCCGGCGGCCATTCCCGTCCAATCGGTATGGTACAATTCCGTGAAGTTCAGCATGCCGACCGCCAGCGTCTTCAGCTCGGGCTTCGTGATCGTTAGCACGAGCGGCGTCAGGAACGAGCTCCATGTCCAGATAAATTGCATGATCGCCGCGGTCGCTATGACCGGCATCGAGGTCGGCAGCCCGACTTTGAGGAACGTCCTTACGAAGCCGCAGCCGTCCATCGCGGCGGATTCCGCGATTTCCCGGGGAACCTTTGAGAAGAAGGAAGCGAACAAGAGGATGAAAAGGACGTGCGCTCCCGACGACTCCGCGAAGATCAGCCCCAGATACGAGTCCTTGATCCCCAAATATTTGACGAGCTGATATAGCGGAATGATCGTATAGCCCTTCGGAATGAACTGGAGCGCCACGACGAAGGCGATCAACGCCGTCCTTCCGGGAAACGCCACGGTGCCGAGCGCATAGCCGGTCATGCCGCTTAAGACGACGACGATGACGACCGTAGACACCGTCACGATGACGGAGTTCATGAAATAATGGGAGATGTTCGCCACTTCCCACGCCCGGGCGTAGTTCTCCCACACAAATACCTCGGGGATCGGGTTGACGGCAGTTTGGTAAAAGGTGACGTTGTCCTTCAGCGAAGAAGACAGCATCCACACGAACGGATAGATCCAGAAGATGCCGACGACGATCAATAGAAGGTGAATGAACGCGCGCACGACTTTCGAGCTGGTCATGCTTCTCCTCCTCTGCCGGCGATATTGTTTCTTTTGCCGCCCGATTTCATAACCATCCAGCCGAAGATCAAGCTGACGATCAGTACGAACAAGCCAAGCCATACGCCGGCGGCCGAAGCGTAGCCGACCCGCGCGCCGCCGAATTGGCTGGCGAACGCATATTGGTAGATGAACAATTCGATCGTTTCCGTATGATGATACGGGCCGCCGCCCGTCAGCGTCTTGACGAGGTCGAAGATATGCAGGCTGCTTCCGACGGTAAGCAGAAGAATCGTCGCCGCGACCGGCTTAATGAGCGGCAGCGTAATTTTAATCAGCATTTTCCAATAACCGGCTCCGTCCATTTTCGCGGCTTCGTACAAGTCGTTCGGAATCATTTGCAAGCCCGCCAGCCAGTAGATCATGACGACGCCGATATGCTTCCAGGAGCCGACCAAGATGAGCATAATCATGGCGAGCACGGGGTCCAGCCAGAAACGGATGGGCTCGTCGATTAACCCGATGCTCTGCAGGAACTGGTTCGCGAAGCCTTGCATGCCGAAGATGTTGTTCATGACGATGCCGATAATCGCGGATACGGTGACGACGGGCAAAAAATAAAGCGTGCGGTAAACCGATTTGCCCTTCATGCCCGGGTCGTTCAGCGCCAGCGCCAGCAAAAAAGAGAAAACGATCGTCAGCGCCGTAGAGGCGAGCCCGTAAATCAACGCGTTATAAAAACTTTTCCAGAACATATCGTCATAAAGCAACTCGGCGTAATTGGCGAATCCGACGAACTTCGTCAGCGGGCCGAGCCCGTCCCAATCGTAGAAGGAATAGACGTAGCTCATGACGATCGGATACAGTGAAGCGAGCAGAAAATACAACAGCTGCGGCAAAATAAATACGTAAGCCCAAATATATTTGCGTCGCAGGTGAGGATTGATCTTTCTTTTCCCGACGCGCATGCGACCCCTCCTAACCATAAAATGAAGAAGACACGGCGCGTTTCCGTTCGTCACAACGCTGTTTCCGCTTTTACACACCGTGTCTTTCGTAGACGCTACTTAAGCGTTATTTGGCGTAAGCTTCTCCCGGAACCCAATCGGAGAACACGAAGTCTTCTTGTTTCACCTTGCCGCCCGACGCTTCGATTGCGCGCTTCAGAGCTGCGTTGCTGTCGTCGCTCAATTGCTGCAGAGACTTCGGCAGATCCTTCAGTTGGCCGGTCATGTAGCCCAAGAAGATCGTTCCGACGCTGTCCTTCGGAGCGTAGCCGCTGTATTGCGCCATCACTTCAGTTGCTTCCGGATTTTTGGAGAAGACGGTAGGCGTCAGCCTTTTGAAGTCCGCCATCATTTGGCCGATTTGGTTATATTGTTCGAACGGCGCCTTCGCGTCCTCGAGAAGCTCCATCTTCTTGGACGGCAGCGTCGAGCCGAAACCGACGATATCCGAATACAAATGCTCGTCCAGGTATTGCAGGAACAGCTTCACTTCAGGCCAGTGTTTCGTCGCTTTGGAGACGTACAGATATTCGCCGGAACCGCCTTCGAAGTATTGGAACGATGGTCCGCCGTCCTTCGTCGGGATCGGCAGCACCCCCCAGTCCTCGGCCGTGAACGGTTCCGCGCCTTCCGCCGCCGGGGCGGTCAGATAGCTTCCGCTCCAATTGCCGCCGAACATGAAGGCGACTTCCCCGGTTTTCAGCATCGAATAAGCTTTGCCCGTGTCCGTTTCGAGCGTGGCGGGATGCAGAACCTTCTCGTCGTAAGCTTTCTTGAAAAATTCCATCGCCTCGACCATGCCCGGCGTGTTGTAGTTGTATTCCCCTGCATTGTAATTGAAGCCGGTTTCCGGCGAGATCGGCGGAGCCAATTGATTCATCAGGAACGTCGAGAAGTAGTTCGTCGTCAATCCGAACGACAGCGCGTACGTTTTGCCGCCGGATTTCTCATGAAGCTCCTTACCGAAGGCGATAAATTCGTCCCAAGTTTTCGGCACGTCTTCTCCCGTATAGCCGAGCCCTTCCAGAACGCTCTTGTTGTAATACATCATAAGCGCGCCGTGCAGGGAAGAGTACAGCGGGAACGTGTAGACGGAGCCGCCGATTTTGCCGTAGCCTTCCGCGAACGTTCCGTCGGTGTAATCGGTTTGTTTCTCGGCCGGGAAAATTTCGTCCAAGCTGTGAAGCTTGTCCAGCTTGACCAGTTGAGCCATGGAATAGCCGGTGGGTCTGACGAAAATGTCAGGCAGATCGTTGCCGTTGATCGCCGCCTGGAACTGCGCGACGTCGCCGCCGGCTTCCGGCATATTTTCCAGTTTCACCGTGATGTTCGGATATTTCTCTTGGAAGCCGGCAATCGCTTCGTCGAACTGATCCTTTTGGATCCGGTTCCACATCGTGATCGTCACCTTCTCCTGCGGAGCCGCCGAAGATTCGGCGCCCGTTTGCGTCGTGCCGGCATTGTTCGAGCTTGCGCCATTGTTGTTGCTGCCGGAGCACCCGGCCAAAACGCTGCCCGTGAGCAGGATCGACATCAGAATGAGAAGCCCTCTTTTTTTCATGGTCGATGATTCGCCTCTTTCCTTGGTTTGCGTGGTGGTTACGGGTTCATTGTAGCAACGCGGTCCGGGGCAAGGTAAGTGACGGAAACGCTATTAACCTATACGATTCGGCTGACTCTGCTCCAATGTAAACAAGCTGTTAAATGCTCGTTCGGAAATGTAAATTTACGGTTAAATAAGGGGTCTCGAGTGGGAAAGACGGTAAAATCCTCCGGCGCCTGCACCGAAGGATTTCGCTCGATATACATTCAATTCGGCTATGGCATGGGAGGTTTATCCCAGTTAGCTAAGAGCTTGTTTTAATGTCTTCCCCAATGCTTCGTTTACGATACGCGCCGGGACTGACGCCGAAGAACGAGAGAAATTTGCGTGAAAAAAACGCCGTCGAATTAAACCCGACCTCCGCACAAATGTCCTGAACCGGCTTGGAGCAGGTTTGAAGAAGCTTGGCGGCTTGTTTAAGCCGGATCATCTGAAGAAATTCCGTGATCGAATGGCCGACCTGCTCCTTGAACAAATGCGTCAAGCGCGACGGAGACAAGCAGACCGTCTGCGCAAGCTCGCCCAGCTGGATCGGCTGCGAGAAATTCGCCGTCAAGTAGTTCACCACTTCCTGGATTCGCGGATCCAGGACGGCATCGGCTTGCTCCCTTTGGTATCTGGCAAGCAGCAGGATGATTTCCTCCAAGGCATTGACGGCCAGTTCCTCCGACATCGGACTGATCGAACGATTATACTTCAGCATGCGCTCAAATGCCTTTTGAACCTGCTCATTGATCTCGCCGGTCAGCCGCAAATAAAGAACGCCGTCGATATTTTCGGAAAAAGACAACCAGCTATGGAAGTTCGGTCCCGGCGTAAAATGGCACCACATTTTTTCCCATACGCTTTCCTCGGCAGTATAAAACTCTTGTTTCGTTCCGGGTGCGATCAGAACGAGATCCCCGTTCTTGCATTCGAACGTCTGCTCGGCTTTCTCGACGATGCCGGTGCCGGACACGGTATACATCATCAGCCAATCCCGCGTCCCTTTGGGACGATGGCAAAAATAGCCGAATCCCTTCCGGTACAACTCCGTCGAAAGCACGCCCGGAGGAAGATATTTAGGCGTCACGAAAGTGACGGGATATTCAGGTTTTCTCTTCATGCCGGCCCCATCCTTTCCGCATCGATGCCTTGTCGTACGTTTCGTATGTTATCAAACGGATGTTAACGGAGGATAAGCTCGCAGGAAGATTTCGACGGTAATTTTATGTTTCGGCGGAAGCGGTCAATAAAAATTCGCGATGATGCCCTGACGGCTGACGGGCAACCCGGCTTCGTAAAGATGAGATACGTCTCCCATGCCGAGACATCTCGGAACGGCCCACTCTTCGTTTCGGGCGTCCATCAGGATCGTTGTGACCGAGCTGGGAGGGAGCCAAACGCCGGACCATACGAGCGGGAGCGGCAGTTCCAGCAGGTGGGCGATCCACGCCATGCCGAGCCCCATATGGCAAAAGACGGCAAGTTTCTCATCGCTCGGACGAACGATGCGATAGCGGCCGTCTTCTCTGCAAAAACCGGCGGCTTCGAGGAAACGGTCCGACGCCGCCCGAATCTCTTCGAAGCCTCGGCGAATGTTAGGGCTTCGGAACGGCTCGGCCGCATGCCACTCCTCATGGGTCGGCAGCGGCTTCCGTCCGCGGATGATGTCACCGCCGACGTTCCAGGCCGTGATTTCCCGGCCCGAGGCGTCCTTCGCGCTCCAGTCCTGGATCTCGGCAAGCCAACTTTGCGTCTCGACTTGCAGTCCCGTCAAATCCCGGGTATAAGCCATCGTATGCTGAGCCCGTTTAACAGGCGAACAGTAAATGCGGTTCATCTTTTCCTTGGCTAATCTTGTGGCCAACGCCTTAGCTTCCGAATGCCCGGCCGGCGTGATCGTATCGTTGGCGTAATCGGGATCCGCATGGCGAATGATGTAAATGCGCATAAGCCTCTCTCCTTCGACGGGAATCGATCGGGTGGCTCGCACCTTCTCGAAGTCCATCGTATCCGGGTCGGGCCGAAAATGTAATGCCGGATTCGGCTGATCGGGAGTATGATTCGGCTAAGATTTATTGATCATAGTTTTTGTCATTATTCGGCATATAGTTGCAATTTATATCTATTGAGGAAATGGCGATGGCTAGATGGTTGGCCGTAGAAGGGGAGCCAGACGACAAGATACTATTATGACGAATCGGGGGTTTATTAGTAGCGGAGGGAACAGTAAACTTCGGGACGGTTGCGATTACCTTCGGCTAAGTGTTTGATGCCACTGGGAAATTGGTGGGTCGCCAAGCAGCGAATGAATCGAAGCTGCAATACTACGTCGTTAACGGATACGGGATTCCAGTACTTGCGAGCTCGGTGTTATAACCCGGCCACGCAAGGTTTATTGGGGAGGATACGTATGAAGGGGAGCTTACGAATCCGCTGGCGCTGAATCTGTATACGTATGTGCAAAATAATCCGGTATTCTGTTTTTAACGAGGTGAATTTGAAAACATGGGAATCAGCAATAAATCGGCTCAGAAAGCCACATCCGAATAAAAGGGATATGGCTTTCTGTTGGTATCCAAAATGTCGCTGTTCAATCTCAATGTTCGTGTTCCAATAAGTGTTAAATTCTCTGCCTCCTCGCCAAATGATTCGACGACAATGCGGACAATGGGGCTGACAAAATAGAATGCCTTTCGTGATTCTTTTGAGATCATAAACCTTCATAGTACTTTTTATGAACTCTATTAGGACAATTCCGTTGATAAAAATATATACGCTTATCGCCGCATAACTGCGGCTTTTTGTTTATAACGATATATGTTCTTGTCATAACCTAGAGACAAGAACATATATCACTTATGAAATCGAGTTGTAAGAGGAGTTTCTAATCTGTTTTAAGAAAAGAATTTTAGGATGCGTCAGTGGCTTCTAAAAAATGTACCATTTCTTTCAATACACTTTCGTTTTCCTTGACAAAACCCTCATCTGAAGGAGAGGACGATTTTGTATGTATAAGCTGAATGTGTATAAGAATATTTTTATATGAGAGAATAGAATTAAAATCCCCTGTGTTACCTTCAACATCCGGCTTAAAATAGAGCAGATTGTTTCCCTGATTCACTTCTGTGAAGACCCATCCGGTAACCAACTTATATCCATTTTTAATATCCTCATATGTTAAAAAGTACTGTGTTGAATTCTTAAAATCGTTATCTAAAGATAAATACTTTTTTTTACCAAAAGACATATCGCCATTAACGATAACAATAGATGGGTTCTCTAAGGTTGATGTTGTTAGCTTCATGGGTATGCCTGAAAAACGCAAGTTTTCTTTAGCACTGGCGACCAAATTTAAGTATTGATCGTACGAGAGAACAGCTTGTTGGTTATTTTCTGTTATCGAAAAGGAGGATCCTGTGTTTTGTTCGGGCATTTTACCAACGATATTGCAAGCGGTTAAACTTATTAGTAATGCTGGAACTAAAAAAAATAACCGAATCATTTTCATCATATATCCCTCCATTTAGATAAATAACACTAATGAAATGATAATAAAATCATTTCATTAGTGTGTGTTTGATCAACGACTTGTCATTATTTTAGTGAAGATGTGAAATTCAAAACATTGACGCTTGAATTGGATATAGGAGCCCATCCACCTTCGTTTGTTGTAACCGTATTTCCAGTAGCTGTAAAAGTTATCGTTTGAAATATATCCCTACAAATCCAGTAACATCATAAAATTACCATATAATTCTACTAATATCAACTTTAAATTTTATATATAAAATACTATAAAATACTGGAATAAAATTATGTTATTGGTTAGTACATTTTTATCACTTAACTGATTAAATGATTGGTTCGCTAATAGAAAAAGGGCCAACAGAGATGGATGATCGTTTAAATAACTATTAACTTGCCCCAAGTTAAACTATCTTAGCTAGCTGGTATCTGGAACTCAGCGAAACGATATGTCTTACGTTTTGACCCTTTAAGAATGATATTGGTCTCTTCATTTTCGCTGGCAGCCATTTTTAAGATACGGGGGGTTGTTTTTACTTTTTTGTAAATTATCAGAGGTTTTACAACTATGTGCACATCATTCGAGCGATCAAGAAGTTATTTACTTTTGAGTTATTTAATGATAGTTTATTCATAAATGAATGCATAAATATGGAAAGCATCCTAAAACAAGGCATGTGCCACGTTTATGGATGCTTTTTTTGGAAGGTATTATTTTGAAGAAAGTAATTGAAGTTAAAACTGATTTGCAGTTGGAAAATTACATAGCGAACCAAAAAATATAGATGTATGAATAGATGGTGAGTTAGATTATTCAGGTCAGATATATTCATTTTCCTCTGAGAGCATAACAGTAAATAGTAACATTAAATACTTGCGGAGAAATTGTACTATCAAATCAAGAGAAACTTGAGTCTGTAAAATAAATTGTGTAAACTCCTAAACCCAGTAAAATGGAAGTAATAGAAAGGTTGGGAGAACACATGGGACTTTGGT
>NZ_JBNYYG010000074.1:0-26083 GCF_050565405.1 Paenibacillus macerans
GATTTTTCGTATATATTTCTCGCCTGATCCTTTCGGCATCCTGGGTTGGGGAAGCAGAGCCCCGGATGTTAATGCAACGCTAATGATGAAACGGCTAATTTGCTTGAATATAACTGCATTTTTGCAGGTATTCCCCTACGCCTCGTCATCCTCATCATCAAACAACGCATGAAGCACGCCGCGACGATTTTCCAGAAACCCTCTCGTGATCTGATAGTGATCCGTATCCTCATAGTCGATCGGCGCAATGGGGTCGCCGTCGAAGTTCAAAATCTGCGCCTCTGGATAGCCCATCAAAATCGGCGAATGCGTAGCGATCACGAACTGGGCCTGCCCGGATAAATCCTTGATGATCCGAAGCAGGGCAAGCTGCCTGGCCGGAGACAACGCGGCTTCCGGTTCGTCCAGCAAATAGATGCCTTTGCTCTGAAACCGGTATCGAAACAGGCTCAAAAAGGACTCGCCGTGCGATTGGCTATGCAGCGACACCCCGCCGTAGGAACTTGTCCCGCCGATTTGGTCGATATGCGTCGCAAACGAATAAAACGACTCCGCGCGCATGAAAAAACCGCCCGTCACCTTCGGTTTCCAGGATAACCGCACATAGTCGCCGAGCGCCGACTCCGCTCGATCCACCTCGTAAGCGTTGTTTCGGCCGCCGCCGGCGGTGTTGAACCCGCATTGGTAAGCCATCGCCTCCAGCAAGGTGGATTTGCCCGAACCGTTCTCCCCGACGAAAAACGTGACCGGACGGCTAAGGCGGAGCGTGCTTATTTTACGGATCAGCGGCAGGGAAAAAGGATACTCCGAAGGCGGGGGCATCTTCTCTTTCAACAATGTGACTTCCCTAAGAAACACGCGGTTCCCTCCCTTCCGGATTGCTTCAGTCGAGCTCCCGATAGATAAAATAATCGAAGTCGGCGGACTTTCGCGTTCCGCCGAGGTCCTGCACGCATAAGCCGAGGAAGGTGCCGGTGAAGCGCACTTTCTCCGCCGGGTCGTCGGACAAGTGGCTGACATCGACCGCGCCGCCGATCGGGAGCCAGTCGGACCCGTCCGCGCTGTAATAGAAGCGGGCCAATTCGCGTTCGATGCGCACCCGAAGCCCGCAGCGCGCGGTGCCTTCGATCGAAATATCCTCTTCCAGCAATTCGTCGTACGCGCCGGCTTTGGTATGAATGAGGTTAAGGCTTTTTCCCTTGGCTTCGTCGCGGGAAATGCGCAAATACACGTAATCCTGCGAATCATAGAATACGATCAACCCCGCCATCTGCTGGAACGTGTCCGGCTCGAACTCCACCGCCGTTTCCGCCAGGCAATGGAACGACTGCTGCCGCCGAGCAACCAGGCTCTGCCGATGCAACGAATTCAACGATTCGCGGCCATATAAGCGCAAATAACCCGGACGCCCGCGCAGCGTCAACCAGTCCTCCGTCGCCGGAACGCGCAGCGTGCTCCAATGAAGGTCCAGCTTCTCCTGGCCGAAGTCGTCCCGTTCCGGCTCCGGCTCGAACGGATGCGGCGGCAAATCCGGCGCCGGCACCGATACTTGCGGCTCATTGCCGCCCGAAGCCAGCCGGAACCAGCCGTCCTCCGTCCAGACGCCGCGCTGGACCGCCGTCTCCCGGCCGAGCGTACAGTAAATCTCCTTGACCGGACGCCCGGTCAGGTGCACCATGTACCATTCCCCCGTTTGCGTCTCGACCAGCGAGGCATGCCCGGCCTTTTGCAGCGCGAGATGCGGCTTGCCGGACGACGTCAGGATCGGATTCGTCGGGTCCACCTCGTAGGGACCGTCGATCGCCTTCGACCGGGCCATCGTCACCGCATGGTCGTAATACGTGCCCCCCTCGGCCGTAAGAAGATAGTAGTAGCCGTTTCTTTTATAGAGATGCGGCCCTTCGGTTAACCTAAGCTCGGTGCCCTTGAAGATGTTCTTGATCGGCCCGACCAGCTGCTTCCGCTGCGGATCGTATTCCTGGAGCACGATGCCGGCAAACCGGTTTCTCCCCTTCCGGTGATCCCACAGCATATTGACGAGCCATTTGCGTCCGTCGTCGTCATGGAACAATGAAGGGTCGAAGCCGCTGCTGTTCAGATACACCGGCTCCGACCAAGGTCCGCGGATATCGGCGGCCGTCACCAAATAATTGGGCGTGTCCTTGAACGCGCCGTGTCGGCTTTTGACGTCGGTATATATCAAATAGAACATCCCGTCGTCGTAGGTCAGGCAAGGAGCCCAAATTCCGCACGACCCCGGATTGCCCAGCATGTCCAGCTGCGAGGTTCTCGTCAGCGGGTGGCCGATCAGCTTCCAATGGACGAGATCGCGGGAATGGTGGATCTGTACGCCGGGAAACCACTCGAAGGTGGAAGTGGCGATATAATAGTCGTCTCCGACCCGAAGGATCGAAGGATCGGGGTTGAAGCCCCGCAATATCGGATTGGCAATCATCGGACGTTCGCTCATGTTTATTTCCTCCCATCATTGGATGACAACGAGATTTGGGCCCGTTTGTGCCCATTTACTTAAAATTCGATTATAATAGAAATTAGGCTTTCGCTGGTCTTGCCAAAAAAGCGGGGCTTTTCACATAAAACATAACGCCCGAAGGAGGCTACTTCCATGCCAAACCCACAAGCATCCCACGATACGGCCCATCGTTTATCCCATATTCCCGTATCCATTCTCGACCTTGCGCCGATCACCCAAGGCAGCACCGCCGCCGATTCGCTGCGCCATACGCTGGATCTCGCCCGGCACGCGGAAGGCTGGGGCTATCGCCGCTACTGGCTGGCGGAGCATCACAGCATGCCCGGCATCGCCAGCTCGGCGACCTCCCTCGTGATCGGCCACGTCGCCGGCGGCACGAAGACGATCCGCGTCGGCTCCGGCGGCATCATGCTGCCGAATCATTCGCCGCTCGTCATCGCCGAGCAGTTCGGCACGCTGGAGTCGCTGTACCCCGGGCGGATCGATCTGGGCCTCGGGCGGGCGCCCGGCTCCGACCCGCTGACCTCGCAGGCGCTGCGCCGCGGCCCCGGCAGCGACGGGCAGGACTTTCCGGAGCGGCTGAGCGAGCTGCGGAACTATTTCCAGCCCGTATCGGGTTCGTCGATGCGGGTGCGGGCCATCCCGGGCGAAGACCTGAATATCCCGATCTGGCTGCTCGGCTCCAGCGGCTTCAGCGCGCAGCTGTCCGCCCAGCTTGGTCTGCCGTTTGCCTTCGCCAGCCATTTCGCGCCGGATTACCTGCTCCCGGCGCTCGACTTGTACCGCACGCACTTCCGGCCGTCGGAAGCGCTGGCGCAGCCTTACGCGATGATCGGCATCAACGTGATCGTCGCCGATACCGACGCGGAGGCCCAACGCTTGTCGACCTCCGCGAAACAACAGTTCCTGAACCTGATCCGGCGGCGCACCGCCCAGCTCAGCCCGCCGGTCGACCATCTGGACTGGTCGCTGCAGGAGCAAGCGCTGGTCGAACGCCAGCTCAGCTATTCGGCGATCGGCTCGCCGGCCACTGTGCAGGAACGGCTGGAGCAGCTGCTCGCCGAAACCGAAGCGGACGAAATCATCGTTGCGGCGCAGGTGTACGACCACAAGGCCCGCTTGCGCTCCTATGAGCTGTTGGCGGAGCTGTTCGGCGGCAAGCGTTAACCGCGCGGGGATAACACCGATGCCGGCGACGGCGAGGCGTTGAAACCGGCACCGCCTCCGCGCCCTGCCGTCAGCCGCCGCCATCGCTTTCCTTGGTCGGGGTCGCCAATACCCGTTCCTTGTACTCGGTCGGACTGTACCCGGTATACTCCTTGAACACTTTGGAGAAATAATGCTGGTCGCTGAACGACAAGGCGTCCGACACCTCTTTGAACTTCATTTCCGGCTTGCCGGCCATGAGCCGGCAGGCCTCTTTGATTTTCAACTGCGTGTAGTACTGCACGAACGTGCTTTGCGCATATTTTTTCATGATCCGGCTAACGTAGGAAGGACTGACGTGAAATTTGAGCGCCACATCCGCAATCGATAAATACGAATATAAATTCAGCTGCACGTATTCCTCGATTTGCTTGAACAACTCCTCGGCGCCTTTGCGGTTTTGCGACTGCAGCTGCTCGAAGCACTCCCTGGCCCATTCCTGCAGAGCCTGGCCGAAATCCGCATAGCTGTCCCGGTCAAACAGCCGCTTGGAGGCTGCCTCCAAATCCAGCCGGAATCCGGCGTCCTGCCCGGCCGCTCCCGTTTGGCCAAACGCATCGGCCATTTGCCCGACGAAGCGCTCCAGCTCCGCCAACCTGACGTTCTCGCCGTGCCATTTGGCCAATTGCTCCCCCAGCTTCAGCAAGAATTGCTCCTTCCGTCGCCCGCGGATCAGTTCGATAAAACCTGCCGTAACGGCTCGATCCATGCTGCGGCTGTCTTGGCTCGCCAACGGGAGCGGTACCTCCGTATCGACGACGATGCCGTGGGCAATGCGTTGCTGTTCGTTCAGGATGCCGGACATCCGGTAATATAGCTCCGGCAGCCTGCCCGGATCCCCGGACGGAAGCTGGCCGCCGATCGCCGACCGGATGCCGAGGTTGTCCAGGTACCGCCGTACCGATTCAAGGTACTCGAGCACCGAGGAACATGCGTCCGCCGAGGCTTTATGAACCATAGCTAGAAATTGCCCGGGTTGCTGGGTCGGGAATACCCAGCTGAGATGCGGAGCGAAGAAGGCCGATAATTCGCGCTGGATCACCTCCTGCTTCCAGAGGTCCTCCCGATCGGCGAAGGGCTGTTTGCGGAGGAGCAGGATCATTTTGTCGTAATGGCGGAAATGGTCCCCGAGCTGCATTTCCGGGTAATACCGCGGATCCACGATCTCCCTGAACATTTCGGCCTCGCTGGGAGTTTGGCGGCTCAGCCGCTCGATCGCCCGGTCCATCACCTCCGCCAGCTGCTTGCGTTCGACGGGCTTGAGCAAATAATCGAACACCTGCAAATTGATCGCCTTGCGGGTATATTCGAAATCGTTGTACCCGCTGATCAGCACGAACAGCAGCTTCGGGCGGATCCGCTTGGCCTGCTCGATCAGCGTCAACCCGTCCATCTTCGGCATGCGGATATCGGTCAGCAGCAGGTCCACCGGCCCCTCCCGGATCAGCTCGAGCGCCTCCTCCCCGTTCGCGGCCGTCGCCACGACCGAGACCGGCAGCTCCAGGGAATTCAGCAGCGTTCTGATATTCCGCAAGATCGGCTTGCTATCCTCTACGATGATCACGTTATACATGGCTAGCCCTCCCCCGCATTAGTAGAAGTCCTGCGTAAGCGAACCGATGATTTGCACCGTCGCGCCTTTTTCCCCGTCCGAATGATTGAAAACGTTAAAGAACAGCCGGTTCTGATACATCAGCTTCAACCGGCCCACGCTGTTCACGATCCCCATATTGCCGATCGAGGAACGACGCGACTGGAGCTCGCGGGCTCCCGAATCGGATGTGCGGATGTTATCCATGATCTCCTGAATTTTGTCCGGGGGAAACCCGTCCCCATTGTCCTTGATTTCGACGGCCCATAGCCCGTTGAATTGCTTCACCGTAATATCGATCCGCCATGGGGGATCCGTATGGGTAAAGGCATGCTCGATGCAGTTCTCCACGAAAGGTTGAATGACCAACCGCGGAAGCTGGATCTTGCGGGCGGATTCGTCCGTCCGAATCTCCCAGACCAGGTCTTCCTCGTATTTCTGCTGGACCAGGGACAAGTAATGCCGCGTATGCTCCAGCTCATCGGCCAAAGTGACATGCGCATAGGGCGAGGACACGATATATCTCAGGCTGTCCGACAAATGCTTGCACATCTCGGAGACGACCCCGGTTTTGCCCTCTTGGGCGGCAATGCTGATCAGATAGAGGACGTTGTGCAGGAAATGCGGCGCGATTTGCGCCTGAAGCGCGGAGTTTCGCGCCTTGACCTCTTCATGCAGCGCGATCTTCTCCCGGTCGATCGATTCCTGCAGCCGTTCCATCAAATCCTGGAAAGCCTCATTCAACAGGATCAGTTCATTGTTTTGGGCCTGGGTTTCCATCTTGATGTTCATGTTGCTGTAGCTGATGCGCCAGATTTGGCTGCGCAGCTTCCGGATCGGCAGCAGCAGGTTTCGCGTCGACAAGTAGATATAGGCAAAAGAGAACAACATCAAGGCCGTGATCAACAGAACCGAAATGTATTTCACCGAATTGACGGAACCGAGGACATCCCGTTTGGGCGTAACGAGATAGCTCGTCCACCCGGTGCTTTCCGACCGGTCGTATGCCACATAGTTGTTAAAGCCGTCGCTATACACGCCGCCTCCCGCAAGCTCCGCGGTCAATTCCGCATGGTCCGCGGACGGACTGGAGCTGGCAACCGGCCTGCCCTCCCCGTCAAGAATATATACCTGTCCGGCGCCTACCCCTTGCGCCAGCCTCTGCAAGAATGCCGGATCCAACTGAATGCTGAGGTAACCGAATACCTTGCCGTTCTGGTTGTTGATCGCGCGAATGAACGAAATCGCTTCACCGTCCCCGTGGCGGCTCAGGATATAGCCGTTTCCACCCCATCCGCCGCTTGCCCGGCTCTCCTTCAGAAAGGACTCCAGGGAGGCGGGGCTCTCCTGGGCGCCCAGGTACGAGACGATCCGTCTGCCTTGCTTGTCGTAAATAACCATGTCCTTGATGCTCATTCGGGGGCCGATCGCCTGAAACATCAAATCTTTAAGCTTGCGGCTTTGATTCAACCGCTCGATATTCAAGTCCGATTCATAGCCCTTATCCAGGAGGGCAAAGATATCCTTGCTTGACAGAATGCGCTGGGACAGCTGATTTTGGCCGTCGACGTAATCGTCGAGCTGCTGGCTGACCTTCGCCACCGCCGCCAGCTTCGCTTCGACCGTTTTCGTCTTCAGCGGTTTTACGACGACCACGTTCACGTAAACGATAAAGCAGCCAAGAATGAACAGCAGCAGAGCCACAAAGGTTAACAGCACCTTCGTTTGCAGACTGAGCTGATCTTTGCGGGGGATGTATTTTCTCATCGCGATGGGGTTCGCCTCCTTGCCGTGCCTGTGTGCATAAGGGAAGTCCGGCTGTAATGTACTAACTGTACCATTTCGATTCGTTAAATGACAACGATTACAAGTTCAGAATTTTACACATGAGGTGTCATCCTCAGACATGTACCTCACGGCCGGCAAATTTTATAATCAAATTGTAAACGCATTCAACACAAACATAAAAACGGGGGGATTAGCCTTGAACGCCAAAATGAAAAGAACGACAGCCATGATCATCGCGGGTTTGCTATCGGTTTCGCTGGCCGCATGCGGATCCGGGGGCTCCAATTCCGGCAGCACGGCAACCGACGGGGGGAACGAAGGCAGTGCCGCCAAAGGGGACAAGGTCACCATCGAGCTGGCCATCTCCAAGAGCTCGCAGGATTCCGCCTTCATCCAACAGGAGCTTCTCGACGAATTTGAACGAAAAACAAACATCAAAGTCAACTTGCAATTGATTCCCGCCGAGCAAACGACCACGGTTCTGCAAACCAAGCTGGCCGTCGATGAAACGCCGGATATTATCCAGTACAACCTGGCCAGCGCCACCACGGACCTCAACCTGGAACGCAACTTCGAAATTCTCGACAACGAGGCTTGGGTCAGCCGGATTTTGAACAAAGACGTGCTTTCCGCTTACGGCCATGTATACAGCTTCCATGTCAGCCAAGACACCGGCATGCAGGGCGTCGTCTACAATAAGCAAATTTTCGAGGATCTCGGCCTGTCGATTCCAACCAACTTCGAAGAGTTTCTGGCTGTCTGCGAAAAGATTAAAGCGAGCGGCGTCACTCCGGTATTCATGCCGTACAAGGACGCTTGGGCGGCTAATATCTGGCCTGCGGCCGCATTTGCCGATTTCGTGTCCAAGAACGATCCTACCTACTTCGATGAATTGAACAGCAACAAACGGAAATGGTCCGACATTCCGGAATTCAAAACGTTCTTGCAGCAGCAATATGACGTATACCAAAAAGGTTACACCAATGCCGACGTCCTCAGCGATAGCTATGACATGGCGGTTGGTAAATTCCTGAACAAGGAAGTCGCCATGATGTTCATGGGCGACTGGCTGATCGAAGGGGTGGCCCAGCAGGACCCTAACATGAAGCTCGGCGTGTTCCCGATTCCTTCTTCGCAGGATGCCAGCCTGGGAGCAAGTCCACTTGGCGGCCAGCTGTTCGTACCGAAGAAAGCCAAACATTTGACCAAAGCGAAGGAGTTTCTCAACTTCCTGGCATCCAAAGAAGTAGCCCAAAAAATCGTCGATTCCAAAGGTTATGTCTCCAACTTCAACGATGTAACGACGCCGGAGCTGCCGGAATACAAGCAGGAAATCGTGGACAATTACATTACGCCGAAGAAAACCGTGCTCACGACGGACGCGTTCATGCTGGTAGACCGCAGCGAGCTGTACCGGCTGCTGCAGGACCAATTCGCCGGCGGATTGACGCCGGAAGAAGTACTGAAAGCTTGGGACGAGAAATTCAGCCAACTGATGAAAGATAAAGAAATCGCCGGTTTCTAAGCGGCAGTACAACAGGCAGCATAAAGTCCATGGCTTTATGCTGCCACAGGCTATAACGGGAGTGTGAGGAAATGAAAGCAAAAACAATCAAAAGCCTGTATTCGTATTATCTCGTTTTGCCGGCGTTGCTGATTTATTCGGTCTTTTTCGTGATTCCGGCCTTCGCGGGCTTCTACTATTCCTTTACCGATTGGCGGCTGGACCGCCTGACCATCGATTTTATCGGGTGGGACAATTTCAGCCGGATCTTCTCCGACAAAACGCTGATCCTGGCGCTGAAAAACACGCTGATCTTCGCCGTCGTTACCGTGGTCGGCAAGAACGTCATCGGCATAGCGCTGGCTGTCGCGTTGAATATGCGTTTGAAGACGCGCAACCTGCTGCGCGCGATTTTTTACTCTCCTTCCATTCTAAGCATTCTGGTGATCGGCATCGTGTTCACGCCGATGCTGCGCACGGAAGGCACGATCAACCGGGTGTTCGAGGCGGTCGGGCTGCACGGCTTGAGCCAGGCTTGGCTGACCAATCCGTCCCTCGTCATTTGGACGATCGCGATCATCTCCATCTGGCAGCATGCCGGTTTTCAGATGGCGATTTACTTGGCCGGCCTCCAATCCATTTCCCAGGAATATTACGAAGCGGCCACCATCGACGGAGCCGGTTCCTGGAAAAAATTCACGAAAATCACGCTGCCGCTTCTGCTGCCGGCGATTAATATCAACCTGATGCTGACGCTTATCGGCGGACTTAAGGTCTTTTCCGAAGTGTTCGTCTTGACGGGCGGAGGCCCGGGGAATGCTTCCCAGGTGGTCGGAACGATTATTCTGCGGTCCTTTGGCGAAGGCAGCTGGGGGCTCGGAACCGCGATCAACACGCTGCTGTTCGTGGCCGTCACGATTATCGCCATTCCGCTGCTGATCTTCATGCGGCGTAAGGAGGTCACCGAATAATGGGATTTACGCGCAAACTCGCCCTACGCAACTATATCGTCGAAGGCTTCCTGCTCCTGGCTTCGCTGCTGATTATTTTGCCGGTCCTGATCATGATTTTCGGCTCGTTCAAGACGAGCGCGGAAGTACTCAGCTTCTCCTTGCAGCTGCCCGATAAGTGGATGTTCTCCAACTATGCGCGGGTGTTCGAGGAGGGCGGGCTCGCCCGGGCCTTTTGGAACAGCCTTTGGATTACGGGGATCTCTTCGGTCATCAATATCGTCGCCTCTTCGGCCGCCTCCTTTATCCTGGCCCGCCGGGAAACCAAATTCGCGAATACGCTGTACATGTATTTCTTCATGGGCCTGATCGCCCCGATGTCGACCATTACGACCATTCGGATCGTGCAGGCGCTGGGCTTCTACGGAAGTATCACGAGCGTCATCCTGATTTACGCCTCGTTGAACACGGCGTTTAGCGTATTCCTGTACAGCGGGTTCATCAAGACGATCCCGAAAGCGCTGGACGAGGTAGCTTTTCTCGAGGGAGCCAGCGTGTTCGGCGTATTTTTCCGAATCGTGACGCCTTTGATTTTGCCGGTTAACGCGACGGTCGCCATCATGGTCTTCATGTCGGTGTGGAACGATATCACGATTCCGCTTTATTTCCTGACCGACAGCTCGACCTGGACGATGCCGCTGTCGATCTACAATTTCTACGGCAAATACAGCCGGGACTGGAACCTGATCTTCGCCAACCTGGTGCTGACTTCCTTGCCGGTATTCATCCTCTATTTATTCGGTCAAAAATACATCGTCAGCGGCCTTACGGCAGGTGCCGTCAAGGGCTGAGCGAAATGCGAAAAGCGCGGGCCGGGGAGAGCGATTCTCCTGCCCGCGCTTTTTGGTGGTTCAGTTATGGGGCCGTACGAGGACGCACGCGTTCAGTGGCGCGGACTGGCCGGCGGCGTACCCTGTACTGTGGCACGTGCTTCGATCGGCGATGCTGGCCTGCTGTAGTATGCGCTTTGGTCGGCGGTGTGTTCGCGTAACGAACCCTGGTCACGTTATTTGCCCATTTCGCTCGTCATGTGCACGGCATTCAGCTCTATGGTTCTATGTTCTGCGTTCTGCGTGCTGCGTTTTGTGTTCTCTGTTTAGTGCTCCGATATTCACCATTCACGCTTCGCCCGGCATCCAGATCCGGTAGTTCCCGCTTAACGCCAACAGCGTAAACAGATACAGGCAGTTGTCGTAATAACGGCGCTTGCCGGTCCGGACCGGCGTGTTCCAGAACAGCCCCACGCTGGACTTGGCATTGGAGCCTTCGGCCGCCAGCGAAGCCATGGCATTGGTGGCCAACAGGCCGACGGGATGCAGCGCCGGTTCCTCGAACGGTTCGCCCGCGATCGTATAGCGGCGGTAGTCCTCCGGCGTTTTATCGGCGAAAAACGCCTGGATTTTGTCGGCCTCCCCCCGCTGCCAGGGATCGGCGGCAAACCATTCCCAGTCGAGGCCGATATTGCCGGCTACCCGGTAGGCGTCGCTGAAAAAGTGCCCGAACCCCCGCTCATTATTCGGCGTTCCGTCGTAATACGCATACTCCGGCGCCAGTCCCGTCACCGGATGGCAGGACAGATGCAGGTAATCCCGGCTGGCCTGAGCCGCTTTCTTCCAGAATGGCCGGTCCTCCGGATAGGCCCACAGCGCAAACAGCTCGTAAAAATGCGGCAGATGGTAGGAAGGGTCGGAAAACTCGCAGTTCGGGATAAACTTGATCAGCTTGTTGTCCGGGTTCCACATCGGGTACCCTACGCCGTTCTCTTCGCCTTGATGCAAGCAGGTGCGCAGCAAATCCCGCGCCTGGGCACCGTAGTTAAACGGCGCCTCCCGATCGCCCCAACGATGGGAAGCAAACAGCAGCGCGAGCGCGAAGTACTCCTCGCCGTCCGGTGCCGGGCCGTTCGACAGGCGTTTGCCGTCCGTCGCGCAGGACCAAGCGAAATACCCGGCATTTTCGCCTTCCGTCATGTACATGTAAGTCATCGTCCATTTCCACAGCCGGTCAAACACCTCCTGGCGGTCGTTCTGGACGGCCATCATCATCCCGTAGGACATGCCCTCCGTTCGGACATCCAGGTTGCCGGTATCCATCATGTACCCCATATCCTCGCCGGACGGGTAATAGAAACGCGTATCCTCGTCCCCTTCGAACAATTGATGCCACGTATCTTCCAGCCTGTTTCGGATGGCCTCCTCGTCATAGCCGTATTCGGCCAGCAAATTCCGGTATTGGCCCGTATAAAAAGCACCTTGGCGCTCTGTCATCGCTTCCGCCTGCCTCCTTTTCGTTTCCAGTTCTACTAGAAGTGCGTGTTCAAAAAGTCAGATTTTCAGCACCGAGAAGGTTGGATGAAGCTAGAGCATGAGTAGCGGAGCGTAGGCGAACCTACGCGAGCAACGGAAGGCTCGGCTGAATTCAAGATTCGATGTCGAATCCGCTTCTCGAGTTACCTCGTGATCAAAAGTTGACTTTTTGAACAACCTCTAGAATTAACGTAAACGTAACATGAGTCCCCCTCCTTGTTCCATGTGCATTTCACGCTTTTATTTATCCAAATCAAGCCTTACGGCGAGCGCGTGTATGCGCATTCAACGAATCGGGTCAACGGGGGGATTCAGACCATTTCGCCATGAAAAAACCGCACTCCAAGTTCGGATCGGATCCAACCTTCGGAGTGCGGTTCGATTAGGACAGTAGCGGTATGCGGTCGCGGTAGCGTTCGACTAACCGCCCGTTGCGGTCGTCGGCCCCGTCGATATTGCCGCTTAAGAAGACCGGCGGCTCGAAGCCCTTCTCGATCATGACGGCGATCGCCTCGGCGAAGATGCCGTTCAAGACCGCGGCCCCGATTACGGTCGACGTCGGCGCAAACGGAACGGGCAGCCCCGGGTGAGTCAGCACGGCGTCTCCCTTCACGGCATAATTGTCGATGACCAAATCGACGGAATCATATAAGTGTTTTCCGCTGATGTGCCGGGACGGCTGGCTTTGCGAATATTCCAGAGAGGTGATGCCGACCGTGAAGGCTCCCTTCTCTTTGGCGATTTGGGCGACGTCAACCGGTACCGGGTTGCGGCCGGAGGTCGATAGCACGATCATGACCTCTCCTTGGCGAATGTCCTGGGCGTTCATGAACGAGGCGGCTAGCCCGTTTTTCCGCTCCAGTTCGGATGATCGGACCGCTCCCTCGTGCAGCATCAGCGGTTCCACGAAGATGGGATGGATCGGCACCAATCCGCCGGCGCGATAAAACACTTCCTCGGTCAAAAGATGGGAGTGTCCGCAGCCGTACAGATGAATCACGCCGCCCTGCATGATCGTTTCGGCCGTCTTGAGGGCCGCCTGCTTGATGCGCCCGGCTTCCCGTTCCTCAATCCGGTGCAGATTGCGGCGGATATGCTCCAAATAAGCATGCAGCATCGGACATCACGGCTCCTTCCCGTTTTGCAAGCGCGCCTTGGCCCCCTCGATCATGGCCGTCATCGCGTTTAAGGCGGCTTCGATGATCTGCTCGCCCTTTTCTTTGGTGGCGAGCTTTGCGTCGCCGAGAACGGCCGTCGAGGTAAACTCCTCCCATGGCGTCGGGGTGCAATCCGCCTCCACGCCGATGTTCGGAATATCGGTCAGCGCTTTGTCCATGTCGACATGCTCGCCCGCCAAATAAAGCATATACGAGGTCTCCAGCTCGCAGGCGTGGAAATAGGCAGCGTGCGAAGCCGGGGTTTCCCGCACCCGTTCGATCGCCTGTTTCGTTCCGGGATAGAAGAAATAATATACCTTCAACCGCGGGAAATCCTTGTAAAGGAGGCGGGCCGCCTCTTTCAGCGCCGCGGCGTTGCCGAGATGCCCGTTCAGCATGACGTAGATCCGCAAGCCTTGGCGGTACAGGCTTTCTCCGATGTCGTACAGCATCCGGATCAACGCCTCGTTGGAGACGTTGATGCTGCCGGGGAAGTTTTGCAGGCTCCATACCTGGCCGTACGGCAGCGTCGGAAGCACGAAGCTTTCCGTCCGCTCCGCCAACCGCCGGGCCAGCCCCTCGGCCAGCAAGTTGTCCGTGCCGAGGGGCAAGTGGGGACCATGGGCCTCCACCGCGCCGATCGGCAGGATCGCGCAGGGCATGCGTTTGATTTTTCCGGCGATGTCGCAGGCGTTTTCGTATTGGAATATCATGTCCATGCGCCTCCCTATCGCTTGAAAGCGAAGCAGTTTGCCGGATTGGTCACGAAAAATCGGCGGATGAGCTTATGCCCGTCGAACCCGGCCCGTTCCGCCTCGGCCACGAACCTTGGAACCCATTTGGCGATAATGTATTCCAGCCCCGGCCCGTAGTCGTAATGCTTGTAGTACGTTTTGCGGGCCGTATCCCCGCTGATGAGGATCTGATCCTCGTAGCCTTTGCGGACCAACTCGAGAATCAGTTCGATCCGGGTGCTCTCGGGCGCGTACTTGATCTTGGCGATGCCGTCGAACGACAGGTAGGCGCCCGACTTGGCGATTTGCTCATGATAGTACGGGTCCGGATTCCGGTCCATGTGGCCGAGGCTGACAAAGCGAAGATCGACGTTTTCGCTGCGCAGCAGCTCGATTTGCTCCAGCCCCATCGTCCCGACCTCGGTATGGGAGTGGATCGGGGCCTTCGTTTCGTGATGGGCCCGGGCGACCGCCCGCAGCGTCTTCTCCTCCAGCGGCGTGATCCGGTTGTAACCCGTGCCGAACTTGACCTGGCCGGCTTTGAACGGCGTGCCCTCCAGGCCCTCCTCGACCTCGCGGATCACGAAATCGGCCAATTCGTTGACGCTTTTCGCCTCGATCCATTCGTAATACGTTTCATAATTTCCGATGATCGGCTTCAGCTCGTCTTTGACCTTGGCATCCCAGAGAAAGCTTTTGTTGAACCCGGCGGTGCCGACGATGCGGACGCCGGTTTCCTTCATAATGCCGTATACCGCCGGCACGTCCCGGCCGTAATCGATCGCCGTCGCGTCGACGATGGCCTGGCCGCCGTGCCGTTTAAAGTCCAGAACGTCCCGCTTCGATTTCTCCGGATCGTCGAGCAGCAGATCGTCTTCGCCGCGCTCCGACCAATGGGCCGGACGGCAGACGAGGTGTTCGTGCGAATAGGTGAAACCGAGTTGTTCTTTAGGAATGTCCGCATCCAGCGTACGAATAAAGCTCATATCGATGTTCCCCCTTGCTTTGTGTTGCGTTCCTGGCTGGCGAAACCCCTTAGAACAGGAACTGCGCCAACAGACGAATGATCGGTCCGAGAATGAACATATCGGTATCGGCCGCCCACATCGCCGTATCCGGCACCGTCGAAGAGATCAGGAAGCGAACCATGACGAACTGCCCCCAGGCCACGATGGTTGCCGTAACGAAGCCGCCGAGCAACGCCCCTCTGACGCCGCCGGTGGAATTGCCGAAGACCCCCGCCGTAGCCCCGTGGAAAAACAACACGATCATCGTCGGCACGAAAATGTAGGCAACCGTGTTCCCCAGCACGACGAGCCAGATCAACGCGCCTACGAAAGCGCCGAGGAAGCCGAGAATGACCGCGTTAGGCGCATACGGAAAAACGACCGGGCAATCCAGCGCCGGTTTTGCGCCGGGCACGATTTTGGTCGCGATCCCGTTGAACGCCGGAACAAGCTCCCCGATGAACATCCGGACCCCCAGCAGCACGATGGCGATCCCGCCCGCAAAAGTAAGCGATTGGACGATAGAGTACATGATGAAGTTTTGATCGCCGGACCGGGCCATCAACTCCTGCGCTCCCGGCGTCTCCTTCATCGTAAGCACGAGCGCCCCGACGAAGAACAGCAGCCCCATGCAAAGCGCCGTAATCACGTTGGAATCGCGCAGAAATTCGAGGCCCTTCGGCACTTTGATTTTCTCGCTATCGTTCTCCTTATTGCCCGCCCATTTGCCGAGAAGCGCGGCGAGCAAGCCTGCCGCGGCCGACGTGTGGCCCAGGGCGATATTGTCGTTGCCCGTAATTTTACGCATGAACGGCTGAGTTAACGCGGGTTGGAACGTCCAGTACAACCCCAGGATGACCGACAAGAAGAGCACAAGCTTCCATTGCGGAACCGTACCTCCGGCCGTGTGCACGACGACCCCGGCAAAAATCGTAGCCGTCCAGAACATCATGTGTCCGGTCAAATAAATGTATTTGAACTTCGTGAACCGTGCCAGCAGTACGTTGATCAGGAAGCCGAGCAGCATGGCCATCGTGACCGAGCCGCCGAATTTGGCGTTAAACGTCTCCTGGCCGAGGAAATTGGCCAGGCTTTCCGCTTTCAGCCCGAATACTTCCTTCCACATCGGCTCGAATACGTTCAGCGCGCCGACGATGACGCTGGAACCGGCGGAGATGATCAAAAAGCCGATGACCGCTTTAAACGTGCCGCTGACGACTTGGCTGGTCGATTTCTTTTGCAACAGCAAACCGAGCAGGACGATGAAGCCAAGAAGAATGGCCGGCGTTCCGAAAATGTTCGTGGATATCCAAAATAATGCATCCATTTAACCTTCCCCCTCGTCTTTTACATGGCTTCTTTCAGGTTTTGCTTAATTTCCGCCAGATCGAAGTAATTGTTGACGATCACGATTTGGGCCGAATGCCCCGGCAGGCTCCGGGCCAACTCATGATTCGTGATAATGTAGTCGGCCGGCATGCTGGAAGCCGAGGAGACGTCCGTATGCTCCACGTCGGCCTGCACTCCCATCTCCTTTAGCACCGTTTCGACGTTCATGCGCAAAATCAAGCTCGTTCCCTGCCCCAAACCGCAAACGCACAAAATTTTCATGGGGATTCCTCCTTTATTGGGTTATCTCGCTGTTCGGAATCGGATGGTTGGAGCAAAGCCCCGATTTCCTCGGCGGTTTGCGCCGCTTTCAGCGCCTCGATGTTCGCAGGCTCGTTCAGCAAGGTGGTCAGCCTGCGGAGCAGGTCGATATGTTCCGAGCTTGACGATGAGCCTAGGGCAAACACCAGTTTGACCGGATCATTCTCGGGATGGCCGAAGGCCACCGGCCGCTTCAGCCGGACGAAGGAAACGGAAGCCTCATTGACGCCGCTTTCCGCTTTGGCATGAGGCAAAGCGATTTGCGGGGCGACCACGATATAAGGTCCCTTATCCCGAAAGGCCGACAGCATGGATTCCACATAGCTGTCCTCCGCCGCCCCGCTATCGACCAACAGCCGGCCGGCGGCGCGGATCGCTTCCTGCGCATCCTTCGCCTCGACATCCAGCGAGATCAGGCTTTTGTCCAGAAAATGCATCGATAAATCCTCCTTAAGTGTCCATCAAGTGCCGGAATAGTGTAGAAATAAACGCATCATTTCCGCTTTATCGTCCGTGCTCCCCAAAACCTGCCGATTTCGTTCTTCCATAAGCAGGTTCGCCAACTGTGTAAGGGCTTTCAAATGCAGCTGGCCATCGGTGCCCACAACGACGAACAGCAGGTTCACGAGGTGCTTGGGCTGATCGCTGAAGGCTGCCCCGCCCTGAATCGCGAGCAAGGAAATGGCTGGCCGGACCGCTCCGTCCTCCGGCCTGGCGTGCGCGATCGCCACGCCGGGCGTGGCAATGATATACGGACCGTAACGTTCGACGTTACCGATCATCGCCTGTACGTATCGATCAGTGATAGCCCCTTCGCGCAGCAGCGGCCGGGCCGCGGTCCGGATCGCCTGGCGCCAGTCGGAAGCTTGCCCCCGAATGGTGATTCGCGATGGATGTAGAAGCTCCCCGAGCGTCGGCTTGTATTCCTTCGGTTGCGGCGGCTGCCCTTTGGCCGCGGACAAATAGCGTTGAAGGTCATTGAGCAACGCTCCCTTGTCAGTGATCGTGGCATGCTTGCCAACCAGATCGACGATCGCCTGCGCGGAAAGGGAAGCATGAATTCCTTCCGCAGATCCTAAATAAGGGTTCACCCGGCCGAGCAAATGGGCTTTCTCCGCATCGCTCATTACCGCGTTCAGGATGAATACGGGGACTTGGCAGCCGGACAAGGGAACGGTGGAAAAAATCAGGTCGATATTGCCCGTGAATTTTTCGAATTCCCGCAGCGACAGTACGGCGACCAGATCCAGGGATGGGAACAGCTGCTCCAGCTGGTTTTTCAGCAGCCGGGAAGCCGATATCCCGTTTACGCAAACGACGGCGGCCCGTTTCCCGGGTACGGGCTTAGCCTGCTCCCGCCTGAGCCAACCGCCGAAATGCATCGATAAATAGGCGATCTCGTGTTGGTTGAGCGGCTTCTCGAATTCCCTTTCCAGCGGCTGGACCGATTTCCGGGTCAGTTCGAATACTTCCCGGTACTCCTCCATGATTTTGTCCGTCAGCGGATTATCAAGGGTCAGGCCGTATTGGATCCGGTAAAACACCGATTTGACGTGAAGAAACAGCTGCTCTGCCAACGCTTCGCGGTTCTGAAAATAAACGCAGCCGTTTTGCTCGAAAAGATCGATGACCTCCTCCGTCGCCGCACGCAACCGCTTGGTATCCCAAGTGTCGGACTCCACCTCGACCCTATTCACCTTGGCCGCCAGCAAATAGATCGTCATATAGCCAATTTCGTCCTCCGGCACGCCGATGCCGAACAATTTCTCAAGCTCCGCGGCGATTTGCGCGGCTGCCTTGAATCGGAGCGTTTCCCGCAAGGCCGCTTTCTCCTCTTCGTCCAGCTTGACCGTTTGGCCTTGCTTCATTCGATTGGCCGACAACCAGATGCGGACGGTCAGATGCAGGATGGTCTCGTCCGTCAGCTCCATGCCGGTCAGTTGTTCGCTGGAGACGATCATCCGGTATACGGAAGCCAGTTCCTCTTCCCGGAAAGCCGGAAAGTGGCTCCTGAACAGATCGGTATGGATCAGGCCATCGACCGTTGGGGCTGAATGGTTCCAGTCGGCGTACGGCAACTGCTCGAACAAGAAGCGCGACAGGGCTGCCCTCAGGTCTTTTTCATTTCCTTGGATATAATAGCCTTCCTTTCGGTCGAAACGGACGCACAACGCGTAGCTTTCCAACTCTTCCTTAAGCCGCTTCAGCTCTGCGTGGGCGGTTCCCCGGCTAACTTTCAGCAAATCTTCCATGTCGTGCAAGAACAAGGGAGCGCTCCGGTTGATGAGGTGCAGGCAAAGCAAGGCTTTGCGTTCGCTGCTGGACAAATAGTATTGCTGCGGTTGCACGCCTTGCGCCATGGCCGGAAGCCGGGACCTGGACGCATCGGGAAGCATAAATCCCCTGCCGCGCAAGTATTGCACGGGAGGCAGTCCGCTTTGACGCAGCCAGTCGTTGATTTTGTCCATGTCGTAGTAGACCGTGCGCTTCGAGATACGAAGGACATCCATCAGCTCTTGCACCGGAAGGTAGCCTTGCGTCTTCTGGAGCAGGGCAAGGATTGAAGAACTGCGCTCGTCAAGTATGTTCCACCACCTTCTTTCCTTATAAGTAGTTCAAAAAGTCGTCCTTGGATCACGAGGCAATTGCGAAGAAGCGGATCCGACATCGAATCTTGAATTCAGCCGGGCCTTCCGTTGCTCACGTAGGTCTGCCTACGCTCCGCTACTCATGCCCTAGCTTCATCCAACCTTCTCGGTGCTCCAAACCCGACTTTTTGAACCTTTATTGAAACGGTAGTTCAAAAAGTCGTCCTTGGATCACGAGGCAATTGCGAAGAAGCGGATCCGACTTCGAATCTTGAATTCAGCCGGGCCAAGCGGATGCTTCCGAAGCGGGTTTCCTGCGCTGCTTCCGGCAAGCTAACGGACACCAGAAACGCTATTGACCCGCTTTGGGGCAGTTTCCGATTCTAACGGACCGAGGAGACCTTATTTCGGTCAAAAGTGGCGAATTGGCCGCCATGAGAGCCCAATAAGGTCTCTGGAGTCCGTCCGTTAAAGCGGGAAATAGCCGGGAAATGGGCAAATAAGGTCTTTACGGTCCGTTACACAGCCGCGCTACCTCAAGCGCTTTGAAAAAAACGCGCTTCCAAAGCATAGGCTTAGCGTTTTGCAAAAACGCACATCGGAAGCCTAAGCTTCGGTGCTGAAAAGCCGACTTTTTGAACTTTGACTGTAGAACTTCTCTCTTTTTGTAGTTCATTATACTGAAGGAGTTTGGCATAAAACAGCGCAATTGTTGTCTCTTCGATGTTTGCAAACTTATACGGAATGTTGAACGATTAGCGGTATTCCCTCTTGCAATCCGCAATGTTCCATACTACCATACAAGTATGGCAGAGAAAAAGCGTTTCCAAAGCCCATGCCACGCACTTGGTCTATGCTTCTGAGGTGAAATTTGTCGAAGCGGATCCTTGGGAGCGAAGGCACGCAAAACTTGAAGGAGGTGATGTCATGAGCGACATGTTGCCGCAGCCGGGATCGGCGGGGAATGCCGTATACGCCAAACTGAAGGAGCGGATCGTTACGCTGGAGCTGCCTCCGGGAACGGCGTTATCGGAAAAAGAGATGTCCGTGGCCTTTCATGTCAGCCGCACCCCCGTCCGGGAGAGTTTCGTCCGGCTGGCGCAGGAGGGCCTGGTGCTCGTTTTGCCGCAGCGCGGCACGCGTGTGTCGCTGATTGACCCGGAGCTCGTAGAAGAAGCGAGATTTATGCGGGAACAGCTGGAGCGCGCCGTTATCCGGCTCGCTTGCGAGAAGTTCCCGGAGGAAGGGCTTGCCGCGCTGGCCGACAATCTAAAACGCCAGCAGGACAGCATCAAGCGGCATGACAATCATGCCATGTTCGCGCTGGACGAGGAGTTCCACCGCCTCCTGTTCGGAGGCTGCCGCAAACAGGGCACCTGGGACGTCATCCAACAGATGAACGCCCATCTCAACCGGACCCGGGTGCTGTGGCTGACGACCGATCCCCATTGGGAGAATCTGTACGAACAGCATCAGGCGATGTACGAAGCGGTAGCCGCACAGGATGCTGAGCGGGCCGATCGCCTGATGAAGGAGCATTTGCAACTGAGCATTTCCAACTTACCGGTGCTGCAGGAGCGGTATCCGGGTTATTTTCTAAACACATCCAATAAGTAAGCCTTTAAGCTTTCCTCTAAAATTTGAATTGGCGGTGAAGGTATGCGTATGACATTTCGCTGGTTCGGCGAAGGCAATGATACGGTTTCGCTGGAACAGATCAAACAGATTCCCGGCGTGGAAGGCCTCGTTTGGTCGCTGCACGACGTGCCCGCAGGGGATGAATGGCCGATGGAGAAGATCGAGGAGGTAAAAGGACAAGCGGATCGCTACGGGTTCCATCTGGAGGTCGTGGAAAGCGTCAATGTCCATGAGGACATCAAGCTTGGCTTGCCGTCGCGCGATCAGTACATCGAGAACTACAAGCGGACGATCGAAAAGCTGGCCAAGGTCGGCGTTAAGGTGATCTGCTACAACTTCATGCCGATTTTCGACTGGCTGCGCACCGATTTGCATAAGGCGGGAGCGGACGGCTCGACGGCGTTGTTTTACGAAAAATCCAAAATCCATAATACCGACCCGTTCGAGCTGGTTAAGGTCATCAATCAAAACAGCGCGTTAACCATGCCGGGCTGGGAGCCGGAGCGCCTGGAGCATTTGACTTCGCTGTTCGAGGCGTACCGCAACGTGACCGAAGAAGACCTGTGGAACCATCTTCAATACTTCCTGGAAGAGATCGTTCCGGTCGCCGAGCGGAACGGCATCAAAATGGCGATTCATCCGGACGATCCGCCGTGGTCTATTTTCGGGCTGCCGCGCATCATCACGAGCCAGCAAAACCTGCGCCGCTTCCTGAAGCTCGCCGATAGCCCGTCCAACGGGATCACGCTGTGCACCGGCTCGCTCGGAGCCAATCCGGACAACGACATTATCGGCATGATCCACGAATTCCACGAGCGGATTCCGTTCGCCCATATCCGCAACGTAAGCGTGTTCGAGAACGGCGACTTCATGGAAACGTCGCACCGGACCACCGATGGAACCGTGGATATCGCCGGCGTCGTTAAAGCGTATTATGAGAACGGCTTCACCGGATATGCCCGTCCGGACCACGGCCGCCACATTTGGGGCGAAACCTGCCGTCCCGGATACGGTCTGTATGACCGGGCGCTCGGCATCATGTATCTGTGGGGCTTATGGGATGCGTACGCCAAACAGGCGGGACGCTTGAACTGATCGATCATTCATACTCATAACTGAAAAAGGAGAGGATCACCCGATGAACACATTGCCAAAACACCCGTCATTGGCCGGAAAAACCGCCGTCATCACCGGAGGCGCGGGGATCCTTTGCCAAGCGATGGCCCGCGAGCTGGCCCGCCAAGGGGCCAAGGCGGCGATTTTGAATCGCACGCTGGCGAAAGGCGAAGCCGTGGCCGAGCAGATTCGCTCTGCCGGCGGCATTGCCGCGGCATTTGCTTGCGACGTCACGGAAGCCGAAAGCGTAAAAGTCGCTGAAGCGGCCGTCCGGGAGCAATTCGGGCCGTGCGACATCCTGATCAACGGAGCCGGCGGCAACCAGGCCAGCGCCAACACGACCCACGAAACTTATCGGCCGGAGGATTTGGCCAATCCGGACGTGACCAGCTTTTTCGATCTTAGCTTGCCCGGCGTGCGCGGAGTGCTCGATGTGAATTTTACGGGGACGCTGATTCCTACCCAGATCTTCGCCAAGGAGATGATCGGCCGCCCCGGCGCTACGATCATCAATATCTCCTCGATGAGCGCGTACAGCCCAATGACGAAGGTTCCGGCCTACAGCGCGGCCAAAGCGGCGATTAACAACCTGACGCAGTGGCTGGCGGTGCACCTGGCCGAATCCGGCATTCGGGTCAATTCGATCGCACCGGGTTTTTTCCAAACCGAGCAAAACCGCGACCTATTAACGAACAAGGACGGTAAGTTGACCGAGCGCTCGCAAAAAATCATCACCCACACCCCGATGCGCCGGTTCGGCGTGCCGGAGGATTTGCTGGGTACGCTGCTGTGGCTGGCGGACGCCGAGACCTCCGGTTTCGTGACCGGAACGGTCATCCCGGTCGACGGCGGGTTTATGGCATATTCCGGCGTATGACGGGTTTTCAATGGAGCTTTATGCATCGTGTTCAGTCAGGTGCACAATGACTTAGCGGAGGGGAAAACATGTTTCAACCGAGCTATATCCAGCATCTTCTGCAAAACGGAGCGTCTCCCTCATTTCGGCTCGTCCACCAAGGGGCGGCTGCCGATCTATACGTATCGCTCGCGGAAGAACCGGGCGTGATCCGCGCGGCCGGCGATTTGCAGGCCGATGTCGAGCGGGTCTCCGGCCGGAAGCCGCGGCTGGTGCAGGACGCCGTGCCTCCCGCGTTATCCGGCCATGCCGTGCTAATCGGCACGATCGGACAGAGCACGCTGATCGACCGGTTGATCGCCGAAGGCAAACTCGACGTCGCCGGCGTCGCGGGACGCTGGGAAGCGTTCGTGATCCAAACGGTGGCCGATCCCCTGCCGGGGGTCGAGCTGGCGCTGGTCATTGCCGGCAGCGACAAACGCGGCACCATCTTCGGCATCTACGACGTGTCCGAGAACATCGGCGTCTCGCCTTGGTATTGGTGGGCCGACGTTCCGGCGGCGAGGCATGAAAGCCTCTATGTGCAGACCGGGCGTTATCCCCAGGGCGAGCCGTCCGTGAAATACCGGGGGATTTTTCTGAATGACGAAGGTCCTTCGCTGATGGCTTGGGTCCGCGACAACCACCGGGATTTCACCCATGAATTTTACGAAAAGGTGTATGAGCTGCTGCTCCGCCTCAAAGCCAATTATTTATGGCCGGCGATGTGGGACAACACGTTTTACGAGGATGACCCGCAGAACGCCGAGGTCGCGCACCGCTACGGCATCGTGATCGGCACGTCGCACCACGAACCGATGCTGCGCCCCCACGGCGACTGGAAGCTGCACCGTAAGGGCCCTTGGGATTATTCCGTAAACGAGGACGTCCTTTACCGTTTCTGGGAGGAAGGGATCCGGCGCAGCCGGGACTACGAATCGATCGTGACGCTGGGGATGCGCGGCGACGGCGATGAAGCAATGGGCGGCCACTTGACCTTTGAGGAGAAGATCGCCCTGCTCGAAAAAATCGTCCGCGGCCAGCGCGCCATCATCGGCAAGGAAATGAACCGGGATGTGGCGGAGGTTCCGCAACTGTGGGCGCTCTACAAAGAGGTGCAGGATTACTACGAGCATGGGATGCGCGTTCCGGACGACATCACCCTGCTCTGGTCCGACGATAATCACGGCAATTTGCGCCGGGTGCCGACGGCCGAAGAACGGGAGCGCTCCGGCGGCGCGGGGATCTACTACCACCTCGACTACGTCGGAGGGCCGCGCTCCTATAAATGGGTGAACACCGTCCCGCTCCCGAAAATTTGGGAGCAGATGCACAAGGCGCACGAATACGGCGCCGACCGCATCTGGATCCTGAACGTGGGCGATCTGAAGCCGATGGAGCTGCCGTTGGAGTATTTTTTGCGCATGGCATGGCGAATCACGGATTTCACCCGCGACAACGCCCGGGAATTCGCGGAAGCCTGGGCGGAGCGGCAGTTCGGGGCCGAATACAAAACGGCGGCCGCGGACGTGCTGACCGGCTACGCCAAGTTCAACGGCCGGATCAAGCCGGAGCTGCTGAACGCGGTAGAGCTCTACAGCCTGACCGATTACAAGGAAGCCGACGCGGCGCTTCGCGAATTCCGCGGTATCGTGCGAACCGCGGAGCGGTTATATGAGGAGATGCCGGAGGAGCTGCGGGACGCCTGCTTCCAACTGCTTTTGTACCCGGCCAAAGCGTCCTGCCAAGTGCTGGAGCTGCATGTGCGCACGGCGCGCAGCCGGCTGTACGCCGGCCAAGGCCGTACCTCGGCCAATCTCGAAGCCCGGGAAGCCGAGCTGCTATTCGAAGCGGATCGCGAACTGACGCTCCATTACAACAAGCTGCTGGCCGCAGGCAAATGGAATCATATGATGGATCAGACGCATATCGGCTACACCTATTGGAACCAGCCGCCCGTCAACGCCATGCCTGAGACCGGACGCGTGGAAGAGCTCCCCGGGGCGGAAATGGGCGTGGCGGTGGAGGGATCGACGGAGTTTTGGGCCGGCCCTGCGGCTTCCGAGACGGTTTGGGGCAACGACGGTAGAAGCCCGGCCGGCCTGGCCGGTTCGATCAGTTCGATCGGCTCGGCCGGCTCGACTGCCGAAGCCGACCGCATGTTTCATGCTTCTCCGGCCTCGTTTTCCTCCCTGCTCGCCTCCGGGCCGTGCCGGTTGCCGGCGTTCGACTCGTTCGCCCGGGAGGCGCGCTTCATCGAGATTTTCAACCGAAAAAGCGATCCGTTCGAGTTCCGGGCGCTTGCGGACGTCCCCTGGCTGAAGCTGTCGGCCACGGAAGGCACGGTCGTACACCAGAAGCGGCTGTGGGTAGACGTCGATTGGGCTTCGGCTCCGGTCGGCGAGAATGTGCCGGGCCGCATCGCGATTAGCGGACCGGGCGGCGCGGAAGTGACGGTGGAAGCCGAACTGTTCCACCCGGCCGAGCCGAAACGCGAGGAACTGCGCGGGCATATGGAAACCGGAGGCGTCGTGTCGATCGAAGCGGCGCATTTCGCCCGCAGCTTGCCGGCCGCCAGCGGCGCGGCCTGGGCCAAGATCGACGGCTACGGCCGGACGCTGTCCTCGATGGCGGTGTTCCCCGTCACCGTCCCGAGCGTGGAACAGCCGGACGCGGAGCGGTCGCCGAGCCTGGAGTATCCGGTGTATCTGACAAGCACCGGCGGCGTGGACGTGCGGCTGTATCTGGCCCCGACGATCGACTTCGTGCCGGGAGGCGGGCTGCGGATCGGCGTGTCGTTGGACGACGGGCCGGTGTACGTAGCGGAAGCCATCTCCCGCATGCCGGACGGCGGTTTCGACGAACGCGACTGGGAGCAAAGCGTGATTTGCAACGTGCGCACGGCCGTGGTCCGGCAGACGATTCGCCAAGCCGGCCCCCATACGCTGCGCATCTGGATGGTCGATCCGATCGTCGTGCTGCAGAAGATCGTGATCGATGCCGGGGGCGCGAAGCCGAGCTTCCTCGGGCCGCCGGAGAGCTTCTTCGGCGGCTTGAGCGAAGCGCGTTCCGGCGCGGACGGCAGCCGGGTTGGCAGAGCCGAAGCGGCGATTCGGCCGGACGATCCTGCGGCGGCGAATGCCGGTTCCCGCGCGGACGGCAGCGACGAAGCCGAGGCAGCGGCGCGGCATGCGGTCGCGTTCGGCGACGCGTATGACCCGTTTGCGCTGCCCGGCGCCATCGCCGGCGAATACGCCGGGCTTGGCGGCGAGGCTCTGGAGGTGTTCGTCCGGCAAAGCGGACTGTACACGCTGGTCGCGGATTCGGTTTATTCCGTTCTGGACAAAGCCGGATGCCGGCTCGATGATGTGGAAGCGGTTGGCCTTGGCTGCCCGGGAA
>NZ_JBNYYG010000075.1:0-26038 GCF_050565405.1 Paenibacillus macerans
CAGCCAATTTCCGTATCATTTAACCATAGAGGGCGGGCAAGTGACTCGAATCGTGCAGCAATATGTTCCGTAACCCGCCGCAAGGGCCGTCACTCGCCTTGCCCGCACCCGTCCCGGTGCGGCCGACGGCGACGATCCGCTCGGCGCCGGAAGCCGCGCCGCCGCTCTTGTCGTAACGCTGCCGCTCCAGCTTGCGGCCGATGCCCCGCTCGATCAGGCGCAGCGCCTCCAGGTCCTTCGGCGCCGCAAACGTGATAGCCACGCCCTTCTCGCCGGCGCGGCCCGTCCGCCCGATACGATGGATGTAGCTATCCACATCGTGCGGGATGTCGTAGTTGAACACGTGGGTCACGCCTTCCACGTCGATGCCGCGCGCGGCCACGTCCGTCGCCACCAGCAGCTCCAGCTTCGCGTCGCGGAACGCGCGCATCACCTGCTCGCGCTTCGCCTGCGACAGGTCGCCGTGCAGCTCGTCCGCCTGGAAGCCGGCTTCCTGCAGCGCCTCGTTCAGCGTGCTCGCCCGGCGTTTCGTGCGGCAAAAAATCACGGCCAAATACGGCCGCTGGCTGCGGATCATCTCGATCAGCGCCGCTTGCTTGGTCCGGTCGGTGCATTCCACGAGGATTTGCCGGATGCTGTCCAGCGTAACCCGCGAGGTTTCAGCGATTCGGATATCGCGCGGTTTGTTCATATAGGCCTTGGCCAGCCGTTTGACATTATCCGGCATCGTGGCCGAGAACAACATCGTTTGGCGGCTGCGCGGAACGAGGGAGATAATCTCTTCCACCTCGGCCAAGAACCCCATGTGCAGCATCTGGTCCGCTTCATCGAGGACCAGCATGCGTACCGCGCCGAGCGTCAGGGAGCCCCGGCGCAAATGGTCGAGCAGCCGGCCCGGCGTGCCGATCACCAGCTGCGTTCCATTCTTCAGCTTGCGCAGCTGCCGCTCCACGTCTTGCCCGCCGTAGGCGGCAAGGACGGACAGGCCTTCGCGGGCTTCCGCCAGCTTGCGGGCCTCCGCCGTAATCTGAATCGCCAATTCGCGCGTCGGCGTAATGATCAACGCCTGGGCCTCCGGCCGGTCAGGGCGGATTTTCTCCAGCATCGGCAGCAGAAACGCAAGCGTCTTGCCCGTCCCGGTCTGCGCCTGTACCATCGCATCCTCCCCGGATAGCAGCACGGGGATCGCCGCTTCCTGCACCGGCGTCGGATTTACGATGCCTTGTGCCTGCAGCCTGCGGAGCAGGGCGGGCGTAAGGCCCAGGTTATCAAATGTCGTCAACAGGATTCACCTCATATTCTAGTCGTGCCTCATGCAAACTCAAAACCGTACAGCTTGCAAATAGCCTTCTTATTGTAACAGACTAACCCGGGCGAGCCAAAGGCGGATATTCGGGAGCCCGTTCGTCATATGAACTTAGAATCTTCCCGAGCGAAAGATGGAATACAACAGCCAGAGGAACATCAACGTAGCGACCACGGAGCCGATTTCGATGGCCGGGATATTCCAGAGCATGGTCGGCATCCGCGACAGCGACGAACCGATGATCAGTCCCACCATGATGATGCTGAAGGCCAACAGGACGATGCTGAACGATAGCCGGTTGCTGATTTGGTCCAGCTTGCGGAGAAATCGCTCCATTTCCGGCAGTTCCATCTCCATTTTCATCTTTCCCTTGCCGATGATGCCGGATAACCGGCGCACCTGCTGCGGCAGATCGACGAGGGAATCCGTCAATTCGACGGCCCCTTCGATCAGTTTCTTGCCTAGCCGGCGCGATCCGTATTTATCCCGCAGCAGCTTGCGCCCGAACGGTTCGGCCATATCCAGGATACGCAGGTCGGGATCCAGGCCGACGGCCACTCCCTCTACCGTCAACAACGCTTTGCCGAGCAGCAGGAAATCGGCGGGCAGCACGATCTGATGCTTCTGGGCCGTCGCAAACAGGTCGGTTAGCGCCTGCCCGACCTGGATTTCGGCAAACGGAATGTCGTAATAACGGTCGCGCAGCCGCTCCAGATCCATCCGCAGCCCGGCGGTATCGGCCGCTTCGTCGACCAGGCCCATGCGCAGGATCGCCCGCACCATCCCCTCGGTGCTGCGCCGCATCAAGGCGATCACCAATGAGGCCAAGTGGTCCTTCATCTCGCCGCTGAGCCGGCCAACCATTCCGAAGTCGATAAACGCCAAGTCCCCGTTGCGGGTGACCAACAGGTTGCCGGGATGCGGATCGGCATGGAAAAAGCCGCCGTCAAAAATCTGCCGGAGCAGCGCATTAACCAGCCGCTCGGCGATTTCCTTCCGGTCGAAGCCGCTTTTCTGAAGCTCCATTACCCGGTTCAGATGCACTCCGTCGACAAAATCCATCGTCAGTACCCGGGAGGTCGTATAGTGCCAATGCACCCCGGGAATATAAATCCCTTCTCCTTCCCGGAATTGCCTGTGGACCTTCTCCATGTTCCGGCCTTCGAAGCCGTAATCCAGTTCGGCCCGGATCGACCTTGCAAACTCCTCGACCATTTGCGGAATTTGATAGCGGGACACCCAGGGCCAACGTTTGTTTGCCAGCGCCGTCAAATGCTGCAGAATCTCCAAATCCAGCTCGATGACCGGCACAATGCCGGGACGCTGGATCTTGATCGCCACCCGTTCGCCCGTCGTCAGCCGGGCCCGATGGACTTGTCCGATCGAAGCCGCCGCCAGCGGCACCTCATCAAAGCTCTCGAGCAGCTCGTCCAGCGGCAGCTCCAGCTCCTGTTCCAGAATGCTCCGCGCTTCCCCGGCCGGAAAAGGAGGCACCTGGTCCTGCAGCTTGACCAATTCCTGAATGATCGCCTCCGGCAGCAAATCCGAACGTGTGCTGGCCAGCTGCCCAACCTTGACGAAGGTCGGACCGAGCTCCTCCAACACGAGCCGGATCCGCTCGGGCAGCGACCGGGTACCCGGTTCCTCTTTGCGGAACCGTTTAAGCGGCCCCCGGATCAACCGCGCCAGCCCGATTTCCTGGGCCATATAACCAAAGCCATGGCGCCCTAGCGCCATGGCGATATCCCGATAACGGCCGGTATGACGGACAAAGCTGCTCATGGCTTACGGCTGCTGCATCTCGGCGAGCTTGATTTCGAGTTCCGCAACCCGCCGCGTCAGTTCCTCCACCTCTTTCGCCGAAGCGAGCCCCATGCTTTGCAGCGCGGATCGGACCTGCTCGTTCACCAGTTCCTTGAACTTGCCTTGCTCCTCGGCCCCTTTGTCGATCAGCTTCTCCACGAGCTCCTTCGACTCGGAAGGGGCCAACTCGCCGCGTTTCACCAGTTCATCCACGATCCCTTCGACCTTCTCTTTGCTTACAATGGTAAGTCCCCATCCCAAAGAAATGGCTTTCTTCAGCAAATCGCTCATAACCAATCATCCTTTCCATTATGGGTTTGGATATTGCTTATACAGTCTCCTCTCCCGCATAGTAACGGGCCAGCTCCACCATCATGCTGCCCATCCGTTCCTCCTTGGGCGCCAGCACTCTCGGAACCCCGGCTTCTTGCAGCCCGGCCGCCGTCACCTTGCCGACCGCGACGGCCAGCACCGGACCCTCCAGCGCTTCCATCAAGGCGGAAAGCCGCCCTTGCTTCTCCGCATGCTCCATCAAGAACCGCACCTGCGGACCGCTCGTAAACGTCACGGCGTCCACGCGCCGCTCCACGATATCGGACAGCAGCTGTTCCAGCGCTTCCGCCGGCGGCGAGATATGCCGGTAAGGAAGAAGCTGCCTGCAGCTGGCGCCATGCTCCTCCAGCCAGGCGACCAGCCGCGGCGCGGGGTCGCCGTGGAGCTGCAGCAGCACGCTTTTCCCCCGCCAATCATGCTCCGACAGCCCGCGAATCAACCCCTCCGTGCTGCCGTCGTCATCGCGTACCAGCGGAGTCAATTGCCGTTTCTTGAGCGCATTCACGGTCTTGTACCCTCGGGCCGCGATCGGATTGGCCCGCAGGTGATCCCAGAGCCGCTGGGCCACGCCCATATCCTCGGCCATCTCAAAGACGGCCTCCAGGCCCATGCCCGTCGTAATAATCGACCAGTCCGGAGGATTCTCTACCCAGGCGATAATGCCGTTCCGTAAATCCAGATCGTCCAGCAGCACGGTTCCTTGCGCCGGCCGGTAGAGCGGAATGCCGCCCATATTCTCCACCAGCTTGCCCAATTCCTCCGCCCGGCGGGGACCCGTCAACGCTACTCTTTTCCCTTCCAGTCTCCGTGCCATAACTACCTCCCTGGTTTAGCCGTATTGTTCTACTTCCAGCTTAAACGACCGGAGGGATGAAGTAAATCGCCTTTTCTCCGCGGATTACCCCGACTTCGGCTTGACCCTGCGGGGCCGGAGCAGCAGGAAGAAAAGAAACGGGAGAACGAGCTCGAAGATCAGCGCGATCAGCGGCCAAACATAGTTGAAGTTAAACTGCTGCAGCGAGTTTTTGAAAAACCAAATGGAGCATACGAACGCGAGCGCGCCAGCAGGCGCCGTCATCAAACGGCCGGACAACTTGGGCACGATCCATTGCAGCGTGTAGCACAGCACGTAAAGATCGAAGCCGATTTTGCCGAGCGCCGTCGGATACCACAACGCCATCACGATCAAATCGAACCGGTCCATAAAATCCGTGACCGTAATCTGGCGGACCATCTCATAACCCGGATGGATCAATTTGCTGGTCAAAGGCACCCCCATGACCGTTTGAGCAAGAAACAGGTTGGTGAGCAGCAGCCCTGTGCCAATGGCCAGCCCGAGATAACCGGCGGAAGCCTTGTAGAATTTTCCGGAGATGACCATCGGCAGCATGATGATTTCCCCGAGGTACGGAACGGCATACCAAGCGCCCTTGACAATTCCCGGCCAATCGAACGAAAAATACGGCATCAAATATTTGAGATGAATATTTTGCAGCAGCACCAGGGCTACGCCGGCCATCATGATCACTGTGATCGCGCCGTAAATTTCGCTGAGGCCCAGGAAAGCCCGAATCCCCCCTTGAGTGATATAAACCGCCGTCGCGGTGATCAACAGCCCCAGAATCAGGACCGGTGTCCGGTTAAGCAGCACCGAATTGGTGAAATCGGCGACGATCCGGATATCCCTGGCCGCAATGAACAGCAGGAAAAGGAGATAAAGCGCCAGCAGCGCTCTCCCGAAGACGGGAAACCGTTCGGTCACGGCTTGAATCAAATTTTTGTCGGTAAACCGCTTCAAGGCGGCGGATATAAACCATAGGGCCAGGAGGCAAACCAGGCCGCCCGCCGCATAAGAGAGAATTGCATGCTGGTGCGCCGTCTCGCTCATGGGCGCAAAGGTCTGCAGATAGGTAATCGAAAAGATATGCAGGATGCTGATCAGGATGATTTGCCGTCGGGTCACTCTCATCGGAGCCTCTCTCCTTCATGTTTCGGGCAATGCCCGAGCTTTACGGGAACGGGACCAGCGGACGAAGCGCCCTGCCTAACCAATCCGCCGGGTAGATGATCGAGGACGAAATCATCGTATACACCAGAATCCCAAAGGATACCAACATCAGCGAATAGGACACCCAGCGGTTGATGGCCGCGCCTTCGCGGAACGCTTCCTTGTCTCTCCAGTGGCTGAAAGCCATCAGCAGCAGCAGGAGAATCACGATGCTAATCATTGTATAGACGGTCCTCCCTGACCCCAAGCGAATTGATCAATTCGCCGGTATTCTCCAGATGAATGTCGGAATGAACGCGTACCTCAACGTCCGGCAGCATCTCATGCCAGCGTTTGCGGATCCGTTTCCACTCGGACGGGTACTTGTTGTTGAAATAATGGCCGAAACCGAAGATGTCGGTGCGATGCTTCTTCAGCACCTGGCTTACTACCTCGTGAATTTGCCCGGCCAACTTATCATTGCACCGCTGCTCCAATTGGGAGAGCGTGGTCGATTGGATATCGTGCTTTGACGTATTTTCCAGAATCAAGCCCATGGCTTTAAAATTGATATCGAACCTAATTCCGGATTTCCCCAAGTGCGGGTGAATTTCCGTCCGGGTTTCATTCAGGCTGACCGTAATGAGTTCCCCTGCATGCTTATCGTCATAAGTGACCGTCATTTTCGGATTGATCGCCTGGCCCATGGCCATCAAGGCCAGCGGGGCTTGCTCCGAGGTCAAGTAGCCGACCAGCTTGTCGTCGCGAAAAAGGCCCAAACCATCGAGGTTGACCAGGCTTTGCCCGTTCCCGACCTTCTTCGGAACGCTATCCTGGACCTCCATCACCGGGATCGACGCATCGACCCCTTCGGTAAGCAGCATGTTGGCTAAACGCTGGATCGACAAGGGGTCCTTCATCGCCGATTTGGCCAGTTCCCGGATCATTTCCGCCGGAACCTGCTCGATAGGCGCGTCGACATCCAACAATTTGTAACCCGGACCGCGGCTGAGGACGACGTAAGTCGTTAAACGGTTTTGGGGAAAACGGGCAAAGACGTCAATTTGCTCGCCAATGCCCGCCCGGGCAAACGCCTCGCCGAAAATGGTCACCCGCCGATGGGAGTAGTTCAGTACCCGCGAGAGGTCGGTTTGAGCCGCTTTAGTGGCCAAATAAGAAGTGGGCGCCGTTCTGGAGACCAGCAAATACGTTTTGCTGCCCGACGTCCCGCCGCCGCCGCCCTGGCTGCCCGCCCCGCCCAACTGGCTGGGCAAAGCGATTTGCGCCGTCGTGCGAATCTGGCCTCCCTCGCGATCCGTGGCGGAGCCCAATACGAAGGCGATATCGTTAACCTCGATGCGGTCCCAGCAGCCGGTAAGCACCACGGGGAGGAGCAGAAGCCCCGCCATAGACCGCAGCCTTTGAAGGATCGGGTACGCCTTCGCCTCACCAGCCTTCATTGGAATCACTCCCCAAATGCCTGGATTTTCCGATCCGTCGTACATTTTTTCCGGTGGAGTCCGAAGGCCGGTTCTTCATCTTCCAGATGGGTACCCGGCTAAAAATATCCTTCATATCCTCCGCTTTATAAGGAGATACCCCGGTCATATACGGGACGCCAAACGATTTGAGTTGCGTCAAATGGACCACGATCCAAATCGCCCCAATAACGATACCGAACAACCCGAACACCCCGGCGAGAACCATGATCGGGAATCGCAGCATCCGGACGGTGACCGCCAAACTGAAGCGCGGGATCGTAAAGGAGGCGATCCCGGTGAGCGAGACGACGATAACCATCGGCGCGGAGACGATGCCGGCCTGCACCGCGGCTTGGCCGATGACCAGCGCCCCGAGGATGCTCACCGCCTGGCCGACGGTTTTCGGCAGCCTGATCCCGGCCTCCCGCAGCGCTTCAAAGGAGATCTCCATAATAAACGCCTCCACGAGGGCCGGAAACGGAATCGCCTCCCGTGCAGCGGCAATACTCAGGATCAGGGTCGAGGGCAGCATATCCTGATGATACGTCGTCACCGCAATGTACAAGCCGGGCAGGAATAAGGCGAGGAACAGGAAAAAGATCCGGATCCAACGGATCATATTGCTGATAAAAAAACGTTCGTAATAATCCTCGCTCGCCTGCAGCAATTGCCATAAGGTTACCGGCGCAATCAACACAAAAGGCGTACCGTCGACGAAGATGGCGACTCTGCCTTCCAGCAGTTGGGCGGCAACCGTGTCCGGGCGTTCGGAATACTGCATTTGCGGAAACGGCGACGACGGGTTGTCCTCGATCCATTCCTCGATATAACCGGATTCCAGGATCCCGTCGATATCGATGCTCTCCAGCCTGTCCTTCACGTCGGCGATCAGCTTCTCCTCGGCTATGCCTTCGATATAAGCCAAGGCAACGTCCGTTTTCGTCATTTTGCCGATGACCAAGTCGATCAGCTTCAACTGCTCCGTCTTGATCTTGAAGCGGATCAGCGCCGTATTGATCCGCAGCAATTCGGTAAAACCTTCGCGAGGGCCGCGGATCACCGCCTCGGTTTGCGGTTCTTCCACGCTTCGCCGCGAACCGCCCTTAACGCTAAAGAGGAGTACCTCGTCCATGCGTTCGACGAAAATGGCGACGTTGGCCGTCAGTACCGCGTTAATCACCGTCCCCCAATCGTTGCTGACTTGCGTTTGGCTTAAGGATACGCGCGTCAGCGACAACGGATAAATTTCCTCTCCCGGGTCGGGATTTTGGGTCAAGCCCAATATCAAAGGTCGTAGAATATGCTCCTGTACGTCCTCGACCTTAATAATCCCCTCGATATAAACAAGCAGTCCGCGGATATGCTCGGTCAATTGAATTTCCCGATAGATCACGTCGGAGCAGTCTTGGAATATCTTTTTTACGGTTTTGCTGTTTTCCGCCAGATTGCGGCTCACTTTCTCTTCATTTTTCTTCATTTGCAACACTCCCTGCCTGTCAACCCGTTCATCGTTAACATGATGTAGAATGTACCATTTCGGGAATTATATGTAGCTCCACGGTCTTTTCGTTCTGTCGGATCTACGCAAAATGCCCTCCGGTCCTGAAACCGGAGGGCATTCACGAAGCAGAACATGAAGCTTAATCGACATCGAATCTTGAATTCAGCCGGGCCTGGGCGTATGCTTCCGAAGCATGTTTCCTGCGGAAACATATGAGTTACTCACGCAGCCTCCAGCTACGCTAACGGACACCAGTAACGCTATTAACCCGCTCGTGGACAGCTTCCTATTTCTAAAGGACCAAGGAGACCTTATTTCGGTCAAATACGGCTAAACAACCGCCATGGGAGCCCAATAAGGTCTCTGGAGTCCCTTACAGCGGGAAATAGCTGGGAAATGGTCAAATAAGGTCACTACGGTCCGTTACGCAACTGCACTACTGACATTCCTAGCTTCATCCTAACTCAAACGTTTTGGAAAAACGAGCTTCGAAAGCATAGGCTTAGCGTTTTGAAAAAACGCACATCGAAAGCACCTTCTCGGTGCTGAAAAACCGACTTTTTGAACACGCACTTATAGGTTCTGCACCTTAAACTTGTTCACCAGTTCTTTAAGCTGCTCCGCCATGCGGGACAGATCGGCCGAGGAGGAAGCCATCTCCTCGATGGAAGCGAGCTGCTGCTCGGCGCCGGCGGAAATCGTCTGCGTGTTGCCGGCGGTTTCTTCCGAGATCGCCCGGATATCCTTGATCGATTCCGTCACTTTGTCGGCTCCGGAGGCCAGCTCTTTGGCGGCTTCGGCTACGCCTCCCATCTTGACGGCCGCCCCCCGGACCGCTTTGCGGATGCGGGAGAAAGAACGTCCGGAGGTATCAACGGCGATAATCCCCTCGCTGACGCCTTGCTTGGCGTCCTCCATGGATACCATCGCACGCTCCACTTCGCTTTGAATGCCGCCGATCAGCCCGGCAATCTGCTGGGCGGACTGCTCGGAGCCTTCCGCCAGCTTGCGGACTTCGGCCGCCACGACCGCAAAGCCCCGTCCTTCTTCGCCGGCCCGGGCCGCTTCTATTGAAGCGTTAAGCGCCAGCAGGTTGGTTTGCTGCGCGATCCCGGTGATGACTTCCACGATGCTGCCGATGTTCGAGGTATGCTCGCCCAGCGTTTGAATGACCGTTCCCAGTTGATCGACCGTTTGCTGGATATGTTCGATCTTCTCCACCACGCTCAGCACCGAAGTATTGCCCTCTTCCGCCACGCCCGTGGTCTGTTCCATCGTTTCCGTCACCGAGCGAATATGCTCGGACATCGCAATGACCTGACGGGACATTGTCTCCACGCCGTCCGCGCCATGCTCCACGCGCTGCAGTTGCCGGTCGCTGCCGGTCGCCATCTCCTGGATCGCCACGGTTACATGTTCGATCGCCTTCGTCGTTTGCTCCGCCCCGGCCGACAGTTGCTCGGCCGATAACGTGACCTGGTTCGTCGTATCCCGGACGCTCGTGATCATATCGTGAAGGTTGTCCACCATCCGCTGATATTGGCCCGCCAGCAAGCCGATCTCGTCTTTCCTGTTCAAGTATTCCACACGTTTGGTTAAATCCCCTTCGCTGATTTTCTTCGCGGTCTCGCTTAAGCGTTCCAGCGGAACGGCCACCATGCGGATCAAAAACCAGGCTGCAGCGATAGCCAAAACAACCGATACCCCGGCGATCAAAAACCAGGTACCCTCCATTCCGTTTAGCGCGATGTCCATGATGCATGGGATAAGTGCCGCTAAAACCGTCGTTAATAGCAGGGATAACCTTACGCGTTTTTTCATAGTATTAATCCTTTCCATCAAAATACTGTTATTTTCAACCAAAATTATTATACTATTTCCCTCTCTCCATGAAAACAACCGTTCGTCGAAATCTGACGAACGGTTGTTGTATTTCATCTTATCTTGATCCTCAATCAATCGGCCAACCGGTATCCAACGCCCCGCACCGTCGTGATATAGGTCGGATTGGCGGCGTTATCGCCGAGCTTCTTGCGCAAGCTCTTGATGTGCACGTCGACGACGTTGCTTCCGCCAAGGAAAGAAGTGCCCCACACCTCGGCCAGCAGTTCCTCGCGGGACAGCACCGTGCCTTCCTGTTCCAGCAGCTTGATCAGCAGCTCGTATTCCGTTTTGGTCAGCTCGATCTTCGCGCCGCTCCGGTATACGGACATTTTCTTGCGATCGATCCATAGATCCTTGAAGATGGCCGGGGACGTACCGGTCAACAGCCGGGAAGCCACTTGCCGGGGACCGTTCGTGCGAATGATCCGCTGAGCATGGTAGACGATTTCCATCGGCCGGGCCGGCCAAACCATCAGCTCCTGATTCATCAGGCCTTGATCGAGGCCTGACAACATCGATTCCTTGACCAGCAGCAGCGAAGGAATCCCCCCGGTCTCCTGCTGTACCAGCGATCGGATTGCCGCCGTCTCTTCGCCCTCCCGGTAGGAGGTTAAATCGAAGATCAGCAAATCGGCGGCCAGGGCATTGCGGATGCCCTGCTCCCAGTGGTGGAACACCAGAACATCGAAGCAGCCCTCCGACAAGTCGCGTACCAGTTCATAAACATCGCTCGGAAAGGGACTGATCAGGATCACCCGTTGAGTGATCGGGCAAGCGACCCGTCCCGACGGCACAACCTCATCCTCCCGAACGGCCGCCTCCGTGACGGACGGCCGGCGAAAAGGCGCCGCCGTACCGGCGATTCCTTTCAACTTCACTTCTTCTGCTGACACGCTGGGCACACCCCCCCGAATACGACATGGGCATGATGCACGTCATACCCCGTCTCTTTAGCTACCGTCTCGTTCCATTCCTCCGGCAAATGGGACATGACTTCGTCGACGCGCCCGCAAACCTCGCACAAAATATGCTGATGGTCGTCCAGCTTGGCGTCATAGCGGCTGGCCGCTTCGCCGAGCTTCAATTCGCGGATCAACTCCTTGTCCGTCAAGTACCGCAATGAGTTATATACCGTTCCGTATGCAAAATTATATCCTTGCTCGACCAGGCGGTTCATGACCTCCGCCGCCGTCGGATGGTCATTGGCCTTCCGTACGACATCGTACACCGCTTGGCGTTGGGTCGTTAAATTCAAGGCTTTCATCGATCATCAATCCCTGCAGTTATTTTTAGAATTAGTATAAGTCTTATTTTAGTTTTCGTCAATTCGCATTTGTCCCTTTACCTGCATGTTCCATGTCGGTTTTCACCATAATAAGCATGGCCCTTCCTTACAGTAAAGCTAGTTGGCCGGCTCATTTCATACACAGGAGGCTGTCTGGTGATTCTAAAAAAGTACTTCATTATCTTCCTTCTCACCGCGCTGGCGATCGGATATAACATCTTTATGGATGTTCTCACCGGCCTGCCCTGGAACAATTTCATCATTAATTGGAACTATTCCTTAACCGATCCCGCCGAACGGGCCACTGCCTATATTCTGCTTCTGTTCCTGGCCGTTCCCGATATTCTTCACTTGGTTCAGCGGAAAAGGAAACAGGAGGAACAGGAAGGATATCACCAATCCGGGGTCAAAAAAAACGCGGGAAACCACGACTTTTCGTCGTCCGGCGAATCTTCCCCCGCTGCATCGCAATCAGCCTCCGGTCCGGGGTCTTCTGCGAATTCGGTAAATAAAGGCGGCAACAATCAAGGCGGCGGGCAGACCAACGTAAAATAATGGATCGATCAGATAAAGCACCTCCCCGCCCTTCTTTACGTGCTCGCTGTAGTTACGGGCAATGGTCAGCGAAGTAAACAGCACAATTAAAGCGCACGGATACAGAATCTTCCGGTAAGGAATATTCAGCAGATCGGCGCCAAGAATCACTGCCGCGTAAAAGTATATGCTGATTTTGAAAAAATCGCCGATGATCAAAACCATGACCACCAGAATGTCGGTCCGTTGAATAAAATCCAAGATGGACGCCTTACCTACCATCGTCAACAGCGGAAAAATCGAACGCTCGGTAATGTCGACGCCCAGGACGGATATGGTGATCACCACTGTCCCCGACAAAATCAACCCGGAGAGCAGAACCGACAGAAGCCCCGCCCTAACGCCCGCCTTTCGGTTGTTCAAGTACGGCATGATCGTTGTAAAGCAAATGATTTCACCAAACGGGAACTGGTAATTTTGGCGGTATACCGATTTCAGGACGGGCATGATTCCGTCGCCGAGCACCGGCATGAGCCGGGATATATCCGCGATTCCCGAGAAAAGGATCAGCAGAAAGATGAACAACCCGATCAGAAAGACGATGCCAAGCAGGATAAAAGCCGTACGCGCCAGTACCTCCACCCCTTTATGCAGAACATAAACGATCGTCAGCATCATCATGGTGTTGATGATAAACAGCGGAGTCTCCTTCAAGGTGGAGGCAAAAACCAGCAATCCCCCGTCCAATAAATCGCGCGAGGCTTTGTTTAGGAAAAAGACCGAATAGGCCACCCCCACCGCCCCGCCGAGGTATTTGCCAAACAGAATTCTGGCATACTGAGTGGGCTGCTTGTCCGGAAAGGTCGTGTATATATACGCATAACCCGTATACAGCAGCATGCCTACACTCATCCCCAACAGCACGGCAATCCAGGCGTCCGTTCGGGCCTGCATACCCAAATTAACGACTAAGGCAGTCCCCAGTTGAAACAAGACGAGCAGCGAGAAAAACTGCAGCGGACTGATCTTTATTTTCTCCATCGTCAAACCCGCCTCCTATTTCTCTTTCATATTATATTTAAAGGAACGGTCTCTCATCTGGGAGTTACGAACAATCGAGTCGACATGATATTCGATCTCAAGGCGAGGGAACATGTCGGCCCACTTGCCTTCGAGTTGTGTCCACGCCTTCGGATTCTGACGCTTGATCGCTTCCCCGAATCCGAAGATATCGCTGTTGAGTGATTGGGCTTTCTTTACGGCAGACTTCATTTTGCGAATAATCTCCTCGTTAACTTGACCCTCCAGACCATGCAGCGCCTGGGGATCCCGCAAATCGATTTTGCTGTCCATCTCGCGTACCGATAGTTGGGCCGTTACATTGAACTGGATTACAGGATGCTCCGCGTCCTTGAATTTCACCTTCGTCGATGTTTTATTTCTCCGCACATCCAGTGTAATGTCTCCATCCCCGTCTGGGTTGATGATGATCGACGTATTTTTGAGCTTGTTTTTGATCCAAACCAATCCCTGGCTTTCCTCTTCATTCAGCCAGTCTTTCAGTTGGTCTCCTTTAAATACGGCCATATTGGAGACCGTTATCAGCCCTACGCTATCCGCCTTTTCCAGATTGCTTTTCCTGCGCGCCTCATCGGTTTCGTCCGGCTGCATTTCGATACCATTAATCGTGGGCCCTCCATTAGGCACGAGCATCCCCCGAATCACATCGTCGACTTCCACGGAATAATTTGCGCCGTATTCTCCGGCGGTCATTTCCGCTTTTTGCGCCAAGGCGTACGCGGTGATTTTCCCGATCGGCGAAAGCGCGGACGTCACGTCCTTAGCCATGATTCCTTTTTTTACGATATAAATTTTGGCCGTGAGGCGGATATCCGAGTCCCGATCCAAGAAATCGACGATATCGGATATCCCTTCCCGGGCCAGTTCTTCCGAGATGACCACAACCCGCGTATGAGCCGTCGAAACCAACCGGGGCACCTTGCGCGAAAGACGCCGGACAGCCTCCATCACGGACCGGCCCCGGGCGGAATAAATAGAGACCGGCGTCGCTCCCCTTCCGGCTTTCCCGGAGATTTCATCAGCGATGATGATTTGGAACGATACCAGGTATCTTTCTTTTCCCGGCATCTCATCGATCCCAATACCCGCTACGACGGCCCGCCGGTTCAGTTCGATGGCATCCCAGCAGCCTGTGATCGGCAGCAGCATGCTGCAAAGGATAACCCCTAGGATTCCTTTTTTTATCATATGCCTACAAGCCTACTTTCTTCCGCTAGATTCCTCTACGGCGGTATTGCCCGCCGCCATCTCCGCATCGCTATCCCCGGTTTCGCTTCCGGATGTATTTTCGTTATCCCCGTTGCTGTTTTTCCCGCTTCCCCGGTCCTTGCCGTTCGAGTCGTCTGGTTCCCCGCCCTTCCGGCCTCCGCTTGTTTCCTGCCCGGATGAACCGCCGCCGGATTCATCCTGCCCGTTAGAGGGACTGAGCTGCTTGACTTCCCCGGTTTTTTTGACGTCTTGCTGACTTGAGGACATCAGCGGCTTCCACCCATGGAACCAGATCGGCAGCCTCACAACGGCATCCTTCTGGGCTTGCGGAATAAACGGGCTGAACGGGGACAGGTAAGGGACGCCGAAGGAACGAATGCTGCTCACATGCGCAATCATCATGATCAGCCCCAACGTGATACCGTAGAAGCCGAACATCCCGGCCAATACCATGAAATAAAAGCGAAACAATCTTCCGGCTATGGACAGGTTATACGAAGGCAGAGCGAAGCTGGCGATCCCCGTCAACGCGACGACGATAACCATGATCGGCGTTATGATCCCGGCCTCCACCACCGCCTGCCCCAAAATAAGCGCTCCCACGATCGATACGGTCTGTCCGATCGCCCGCGGCATGCGAACTCCCGCTTCCCGCAGGATCTCGAAAGTAATCTCCATCATGACCGCCTCTACGAAAGCCGGAAACGGCACGCCTTCGCGCTGTGCCATCATGCTGACCAGCAGCAGCGAAGGGATCATTTCGTAATGGAAGGTCGTGAGCGCGATATATACGGCCGGACCCAGCAGCAAAATAATAAAGCTGATATAGCGGATCACCCGCATAAGGATGGTGATGTCGAAACGCTGGGCGTAATCTTCCGGCGATTGCATGAATTGGGCGAATACCGTCGGCAGAATCAGGGTGAATGGAGTACCGTCCACCAGCACGACCACTCGTCCTTCCAGCAGATTGCCGGCGGCCACGTCCGGCCGCTCCGTGTTGTATACCGTCGGAAACGGCGTAAACGTCTTGTCTTGAATAAACTCTTCGATATAAGCCGATTCCAGCACGCCTTTGATCTTGATTCCCTGAAGCCGCCTTTTGATTTCCGCGACCAGCTCAGGGTCGGCGGCGCTTTTCAAATACATGATCGCGACGTGCGTATGAGTAACGGAACCGATCTTCATCGATTCGAGCCATAAATCAGGGGATTTGATCCGCCGCCGGATTAAAGATATATTCGTCGCGATCGATTCCACGAAGCTGTCTTTAGGGCCTCGCACCACGAGCTGGGAGGTCGGTTCGTTCACCGCCCGCCATTCCCCGCCTTGGGTCCCCGAAACGATGGCTTGCTCGCTCTCTTCCACTAAAAGTACGGTATCCCCCGACAAAATAGCCAGCATCAGGTCATTCCATTCGGTAACGACGGAGGTTTCCCCCAGGGTCAGGGCGTCTTCCAGAATGTATTTAATCAGCCGTTCGGGATTGTAAGTACCCGCCTTTTCCGGGTCAAGCTTCATTAAGGGTTCCATGACAAATCGGTTGATCAAGGTTTGATCGCTCAAGGCATTCAGATAAACGATAACCGCCTTGACCGGGGCCGGGACGGGGCCGCCGATTTTGATATGACGAATCACGATGTCGGGGCTGCCTCCGGATTCTTTCGTGATCCGGTCCAGCATCTGCTGGAGGTTGCCGGTCACTTTCTCATTCCCGGTGTGCTTGCCCCCGCCAGGTTGCCTGCCCTTATCCATGTTTTGACGGCCTTTACGGCCGCGGGAAAGATGGCGCAGCATATCAGCAACTCCTGTTCTTCATTAACGTATCTTCATCATCGTATCTCCAGTATTTGCTTTTCCCTCCTGTTTCATGCGACAGCTATCGACAAGGGAGAACACCCAAAATTCCGGTTTTTTATGGGCTTCTCCTGGAAATAATGTAATCGATATGGCCGTCCCTATTTGGGCAAATGAGTTTTAGGAGGAAAACGAAGATGCAAAACAACCCATTCATGTCCGGCGGACTTCCGCGGTTTCCGGAATCCATGTGGCGCGAAACAACCTCTCTGCCGCGTTATGCCACGCTGAACGAGGACATCGAGACCGAGGTAGCCATCGTCGGCGCGGGAATCGCCGGGATTACGACAGCATACCTGCTCGTGCAAGCAGGCTTAAAGGTAGCTATCCTCGATGCCGGGCTCATCCTCGACGGGACCACCGGCTATACGACGGCCAAAATTACGGCCCAACACGGGCTTTTCTACGACAAGCTGATCGGCCACTTCGGCAAGGAAGGAGCGAGGCTGTATTATGAAGCAAACGAGGAAGCTCTGCGATTTATAGCCGATACGATCAAGGAGCGGAGCATCGATTGCCAGTTCCGGCGCGAGGACGCTTATCTGTATGCCAATTCGGACGAACAGCTGAAGCAGCTCGAGGCGGAATGGCGGGCCTATGAAGAACTGGAATTGCCCTCCCGATGGGAGGACTCCCTCGAACTGCCTCTGCGGGCCAGAGGGGCGGTGGTGATGAAGGATCAGGCGCAATTTCACCCGCTCTCCTACTTGCGGGATCTGGCCGGCTTCGTGGCCTCCCATGGCGGAACGTTCTATGAGAACACCACGCTGCAGGATTCCGCCGAGCCGGATGCGGACGGACGACTGCGCCTGACCACCGAAGACGGGCGAAAGATCCTCTGCCGCCATGCCGTCTCCGCCTCCCACTTTCCGTTTTTTGACGGGAAGGGCTTGTTTTTTACCCGGCTGTACGCCGAACGCTCCTATGTAGTGGCGGTCGAGCCGGAGAAAGCTTATCCCGGCGGAATGTATATCAACTGCGGTTCCCCCACCCGGTCGCTTCGCTCCGCCGAGCTGAACGGAAACCCGGTCGTCCTGGTCGGCGGAGAGTCCCACAAGACCGGCAAAAACGACTGCACGATTCGAAGCTATGAAACGCTGGAGAAGTTCGGCCGCGACGTGACCGGCATCAAGTCGATTCCTTTCCGCTGGTCGACGCAGGATTTGGTCACGCTGGACGAGGTGCCATATATCGGGCGCATCACGCCGGGCCATCCGAACGTTTACGTGGCCACGGGGTTCAAAAAATGGGGGATGACCAGCAGCACCTTGTCCGCGCTGATGATTCGCGATCTGATCGTGGAGAAGGAGAACCGCTACGCCGATCTGTTTACGCCTTCCCGATTCAAGGCGGATCCCGCCGTCAAGCATTTCGTTACCCAAAACGCCGACGTCGCCAAAGAGTTCGTTACCGGCAAGATCGAGCTGGTCCATCTGAAGCCCGAGGATCTCGTTCCCGGTCAAGGCGGGGTCGTTAAGCATCGCGGCAAAAGAGCCGGAGCCTACCGGGACGACGACGGTTTGCTCTATTTGGTGGATACGACGTGCACGCATATGGGCTGCGAGGTCAAATGGAACGAAGCGGAACGCTCGTGGGATTGCCCTTGCCACGGCTCGAGATTCGACTACAAAGGCGAAGTGATCGAAGGTCCGGCCGTTGAAGCCTTGCCCCGTCTCCACCGCCAGCCCGAACAAGCCAAAAGTTAGTCTTTCAGCGCATCCGCCCAGCCGGCAGCCTAGGAGTACGAGGCATACGGCTGATGGGATGCCTGTTTTTTATTCACTACCTTGCTTTAATCAGTACTGTATGATATTATTTTAGCAGTGATACTAATTATTGTTCAGTACTAAGGAATCGCTAATAAGAACGTGAAATCCAGAGGAAATGAGGCGAATCATGTTTGGATATCAGTATCCAGTTTAAGAAAGGCGCCCTGGAGCTATGCGTGCTGGTTCTGATCCAAGGGCGGGACCGATACGGTTACGAGTTGGCGCAATCCGTCTCCAAGCATATCGAGGTTGCCGAAGGAGCTCTTTATCCTCTGCTGAGACGACTGGTAAGCGAAGGCTATTGCACCACGTATCTGCAGGAATCCACGGGCGGGCCCCCTCGCAAATATTACAAGTTGACGCCCGAAGGCGAAATATACACCCGGAAGCTGGTCGTCGAGTGGAAGCAGTTCGTGCACAATGTATCGACATTAATCGAGAAAGGAAGCCGTTTATGAATAAAAGTGAGTTTTTGGCGCTTCTCAGAGCTCATCTGTCGGCGCTCCCTCCGGAAGAGCAAAACGAATTGCTGGAAGACTACGAAGCCCATTTTGCCTTCGGCCAGCAAAGCGGCAGATCGGAAGAGGAAATCGTCATGGAGCTTGGAGATCCGGCCGAATTGGCCAAGGAAGCGTTGGGCAACCGTTACGTTCCGCAGGACCACGTCTACTGGTTCGGCGGCGGTGAACCCGTCGACTCCCCCGCTCCGGAACCGGATCGTCAGGGAGGGCGGCCTATCGGCGATGCCCGGGTTTATACGGGAGGAGCAAGCGGCATCCAAGGCGTACGGCGCAGGGGTGCTGTTGCCTCCATCATGGCATACATCGGACTGTTCTTCGCGAACATCATCGCCGGCCCGCTCCTGATCGCCTTTTGGGCCGTCGCCGTCAGCCTGGCGACCGCCGCTCTAGCCGGCATATTAAGTCCTCTTCTATTGGGACTGGAGTACGTGATGCACGGGAATCTCAGTCTTGCCAAGCTATTTGCGGCGTTGGCCACCGTTGGGTTAGGCATTTTGCTGGCGGTCGCGAGCCGGTATCTTTTCAAAGGAATGATCCGGCTTAGCGCCGCCTACCTGCACTGGAACGCCCGGATCGCGAAAGGGGTTAATTGAACCATGAACAATAAAAAGTGGTCTTTCCTGGGAATCCTGCTGATCGTGCTCGGATTCGCCGGAATGGCTTACCAACAATTCGATTTCGGGGAGACGCTCCCCTCCCATCAACAGAAATGGACGTTCGATCCGGGCGGACTGAAGGCACTAGCTATCGACAGCGATTATGATGTGGACGTGGAGTTCATCGATAGTCCCGACGGCAGCAACTACGTGGAAATCAGCGGTAATATGAAGCAAGAAACGATTGATCGCCTGAAGCAAACAGAGCTCTCGGGGAATACGCTGCAATTGAATTTGAAGGAGGATTTCGACTGGAATTTCTTCTCGATCAATTTCCAATCCACCAGGCAGCAGATCACCGTAGCCCTCGCCGACCGTAGTCCTTTGGAGCAAATCAGCTCCAAATCGCGCGGGAGCAATGGCGAGTTCAGCGGATTGAATGCGGCCAAAATCGATCTGTCGGTATCCTCCGGCAATCTTCGGGCGGACTCCGTCGTCGCGGACCAATTAAGTCTGGCGGCGACGTCCGGGAACATTACCGCGGAGAAGATCCGGGGGAATACCAAGATCAAACTGACCTCCGGCAACATCAAGGTCGAGGAACTGCAAGGGACTTTAAACGCCAAATCGACGTCCGGCAATATCACGGCGAAGAAGGTGGAGGGTCCGGCGGATGCTGCGGTCAGCTCCGGCCACATCCGGTTTGAGGATTATACGGGGGCTGGCGTCTTCCAGACGACCTCCGGCAATGTCACGCTATCGGACCAACGCTCGGACAGCCTGGACATCTCCGTCCGTTCCGGCAATGTTACGCTGTCGGCGGATGAGCAATTCAAGGGCTTCTACGACCTGCAAACCGGTTCGGGGAATATCACGTCTCCCGATTCCCCGCGGCAAACGCAGGATCTGATCAAAGTTCGAACCACATCCGGGGATATCCGAATACGTTAAGATGGTTTACAAAACGAGAGCACCGGGGAACGTAATTCTCCGGTGCTCTCATTTTTGGGGTTGGGGCCCGACCAGCTGGCCTCAACCTTGCCGCGCCGCCTGGCGATAGGCGAACAATGAATCGGCCACGACCCGTTCCATCATGAACGGATCGATGTCCGGGATCAGCATGCGCGCATAGTCCCAGGCGTTCTCTTCAATCCGGAGCGCCGTTTCGCTACGCTCCAGCTCATTGTCGCAGGCATCCAGCCTGTCGCATAATGATGGCAGCTCCGGGTCTCTCGCATGCCCCAGTTCATGGGCCAACACGATGGCAAACAGCTGCCTCCAGCCTGCCGCCGAACCAAACAGCAAACGGCATTGCTTCCTCACTTCGCCGAGGTACATCGTAACCGATTGGTCGCGCATGCTGTATTTTCCGCCTACGATACGCTCTCCGGGGTACCGGTAATGCACGCGGACCTTTACCTCCGAGCCCGAGCGGTTCAGCAGCTCGCGGATGATTTTCTTTGCTTCCCGTTTGTTCAATGGGCTCCCCTTGCTTTGCGTCAAGATGAATTTAGTCTTACCGCCTAATCGAAGCGGCTTGATCAATCAGTCTATCCCCATTATAAGGGATATAACCGGAGAGCTAAAGCAAGCGGTCAGGCATATGGCCGCTTACACCGTGTCCTTTTGGGCGATCCGGTTCAGGAAAGCGCGTGCCCGCGCGCTCGAAGGGTTGTCCAGCACCTGATCCGGCGTGCCCGATTCGATAATGACGCCCTCGTCCATCAAAACGACCCGGTCGGCGACCTCCGCGGCAAACTTCATCTCGTGGGTGACGATGACCATCGTCCGGCCTTCCCGGGCCAACTCCTTCATGACTTTCAGCACCTCGCCGACCAATTCGGGGTCGAGCGCCGAAGTAGGCTCGTCAAAGAGCAGGACGTCCGGGCTGACGGCCATCGCCCTGGCGATGCCGACCCTTTGCTGCTGGCCGCCCGATAATTGATGCGGGTAGAAATCGGCCCGTTCTCCAAGCCCCACCTTGTTCAGCAGCTCCAACGCCCGGCGGCGCGCTTCCTCTTTGCTTTTCCTCAGCACCTGGACTTGAGCCTCCATTACGTTTTGCAGGGCCGTCATATGCGGGAACAAATAATAGGCCTGGAACACCATGCCGGTCTTTTTGCGCAGCGCCAGCACTTCGCTTTGCTTCAGCTTTCGCCCCGTGCCAAACTCCAGCTCAACGTCGCTGATTCGAATGCTGCCCCGGTTCGGGGTTTCTAACAGATTCAGGCAGCGCAGCAGCGTCGTTTTGCCCGAACCGGAAGGTCCGATGATCACCAATACCTTGCCTTGATCGATCTCCAGGTCGATGCCCTTCAGCACCTCCTGAGCCCCAAACGATTTGTGCAAATCGTGAATTCGTATCATGCGGGCTCCCCTCCTTATCGGGCGGAGAAACGACCGAGTCGCTTCTCCAAATAGTTCTGCAGCGCCGACAGAACGGTGCTGAAGATCAAATAAATCACGCCCGCCTCGCTGTACACGATCAGCGGTTCATAGGTTGTTGCCGCGATCTGTTGGCCGGTGCGGAACATTTCCGTATACGTGATGGTGGCGGCCAACGACGTGTCCTTCACCAAGCTGATGAAGGAGTTGGCCAGCGGCGGCACCGAGACGCGCGAAGCCTGCGGCAAAATGATCCGCCGCAAAGCCTGCAGCCGGGTCATCCCAAGCGAGTACGCCGCTTCCCATTGTCCTTCATGAATGGACAAGATCGCCGCCCGGACGATTTCCGAGCCGTACGCCCCGACGCTCAGCGTAAAGCCGATCACGGCCGCCGGGAAAGGGTCTAGCGTCACGCCAACCGACGGAAGCCCATAGAAAATAATGAATAATTGCACGAGCAGCGGCGTTCCGCGTATCACCCACACATAAAATCGGGCGATCTGCCGCAACAGGCTCACGCTGGATAACCGGGCCAGCGCCGTTAAAACCGCCAGCAGCAAGCCCAAGGCAAACGAAATCAGGGTAAGCGGAACGGTAAAAGCTACCCCTGCCTTCAGCAGGGGTAGAAAGGAGTCCACAATAATGTTCCAGATTCTTTCGTCCATCATTCAAGCATCCTTTTCAAAGAAGCGGCCCCTGCGGGCCGCTTCAAGTTAGTGCCGAGCTTATTTCGAAACGTCTTCGCCGAAGTATTTCTCGGAGATTTCCAGATACTTGCCGTCGCTCTTCATATCGGCCAAGGCCTGGTTGACGGCTTGCACGAGCTCCTCGTTGCCCTTGTTGAACAAGGCCGCGCTTTCCGCCGCATCCGGCATCTCGTCTACCACTTTCAGCTTCACGTCCGGTCTTTGCTTCTTCAGATCCAGATAAGACAACCCGTCATTGACCGTAGCGTCGATCCGTTTCGAGAGCAGCAGGTCGATGGCCTGGTTGAAGCCTTCCGTCGCTTCGATTTCCGCCCCGTTCGCCTTGGCGATGTCCGTCAGGTTGCTGGTCAGCGACTGGCCGGCTTTTTTGCCTTTCAAATCGGCGAATTTCGCGATGTCCTGATTGTCCTCGCGGACGATCAACACCGCGCGGGAAACGATGTACGGTTCGGAGAAATCGTATTTCTCCTTACGGTCGTCGCGAATGGTGACTTCGTTGAATACGGCGTCAAACCGTCCCGCATCCAAGCCTGCAAAAATACCGTCCCAAGGCGTCTCGATAAACTCCGCCTCTACGCCAAGGCGTTTGGCCACTTCCGCGGCGATCTCCACATCGAAGCCGGTGAGCTTGCCGTCCTTGTCATGGAACGTAAACGGAGCATAAGTGCCTTCCGTGCCGATCCGCAGTTTGCCGCTCGCTTTGATCGCCTCCAGCGAATTTTCCCCTGCGGGCTGCTCGGCGGCGGCATTTCCGCCTTGCGCCGCTCCTTCGTTGGCCGCAGGTTGGTTATTTGTATTGTTGCCGCAGGCGGCTGCCAGCAGTGTGGTCAGCACAAGCGTCAACAGTAGTAAACTCATTTTCTTCATATCGATTCCATCCCCTTCTCCTTTTTTTGTCTATACCCTACAATTTCACTCGGGTTTATACGAATATTACACGGTGCGACAAAATACGTCAACGTTTTTTTCAAGCTAAGCTCAGTATGTCCCGTTTTGGAGCGTCCCTTTCCCGGTCACTTGATTTTCCATTGCTTCGGGAATATAATTTTCATAACTATTTGGTGAAGGAGGTGGGTAAGAGTGGATCGCAAATTTGCGTGGAGTCGAGTGAGCCAACTGCCGATGGCAATGTTTGGCAATGTTCATGGTGCAGCCCTTAACGGGAGAAGTCTGTCCATTTTCATAAACTCGATATCCAAACCAAATTGCGAAATGCCGCTCCTACCTTAACCTCACGTACCCGTGAACCCAAGAAGGCAGCAGGATTTCCTGTTGCCTTCTTTTTTTTGTACATTTAAACGAATCAAGGTGGACGGCATGGGACTAAAATGAGAGTTCAAAAAGTCAGGTTTTCAGTACCGAAGCAGATGCTTTCGATGTGCGTTTTTTCAAAACGCTAAGCCTTTGCTTTCGAAGCGCGTTTATCAAAACGCTTGAGGTCGGATGAAGCTAGGAACGACAGTAGCGGAGTGGCGTAACGGACCGTAGTGACCTTATTTGCCCATTTCCCAGCTATTCCCGCTGTAACGGACTCCAGAGACCTTATTGGTGGGCCCCCACGGCGGCGATTTAACCGGATTTGACCGAAATAAGGTCTCCTCGGTCCGTTAGTATCGGAAGCTGTCCAAAAGCGGGACCTTAGCGTTTCTGGAGTCCGTTAGCGTAGTTGGAGACTCTACGCGTGCGACTCACATGTTTCCACGGGAAACATGCTTCGGAAGCCTACGCTCAGGCCCGGGCGAATTCAAGATTCGATGCCGAATCCGCTCCATGACCTGCTTCGTGATAAGAAAACCTTTATCGACGTAATTTCAAAGAAGACAGACCGCGTTTAGCGGAGGTTTTTCTTGCGATATAAGGATGCGGGGCTTCGATGAGCATGCATTCTTATATCTTCAAACGATGACTTTTTTAGCTACCTCTTAAAGGAGAACGATTCCCCATGATGATTCAATGTCAAAGTATTCAAAAATATTACGGCGCCGAGCTGGTGCTGAGCGATGTCACGTTCGAAATCAAAGAGGGCGAAACGGTCGGGCTGATCGGCCGCAACGGCACGGGCAAGACCACCCTGATGAAGCTGTTGACGGGCAGCGAGAGACCGGACCAGGGCCAACTGCATGTCCGTAAAAACGCGCACATCGGCGCGCTGGCTCAAATTCCCGATTATGGCCGGGAAGAAACGGTTTATGACGTACTGCTGGGGGCTTTCGCCGACCTGCGGCAGATGCAGGAGGATATGCGCCGGCTGGAGGCGGAAATGGCGGAGGCCGGGGCGGGTGGCAAGGCCGGAGACGGAAGAAAGGATACAGATAAGCCGGATTCCGCTTCGCTGGATGCCCTGCTCCGGCAATACGGCGCGCTGCAGGAAGCGTTCGAGCGCGGCGGAGGCTACGAAATCGAAGCGTCGCTGGAGCGGGTGACCGGCGGGCTTGGCATCCCGGCCGAGCAATGGCCCCGCCCGTTCTCTTCCCTGTCCGGCGGCGAAAAAACGAAAATCGGCCTGGCGGTCATTTTGCTGCGGCAGCCGGACCTGCTTCTGCTCGACGAACCGACCAACCATTTGGACATGGCGGCGACGGAGTGGCTGGAAGGCTTTATCCGCGCTTTTTCCGGGACAACGGTGATCATTTCCCATGACCGGTATTTCCTCGATGCCGTAGCCGGTAAAATCGTTGAACTTGAGGACGGCGAAGCCTTCACGTACCACTGCAATTACAGCGCCTACAAAGAGGAGAAGGAGCGCCGTTTGCTTCAGCAGTTCGCCGACTATCAGGAACAGCAGAAGAAAATCAAAAAGATGCAGGAAACGATCAAGCAGCTGATCGAGTGGGGCAACCGCTCCAATCCGCCGAACCCCGGTTTCCATCGGCGCGCGGCTTCGATGCAAAAGGCGCTGGACCGTATGGAGAAGCTAAAACGGCCGATACTGGAGCGTAGGAAGATCGACCTGCAGCTGCAGCAAGCGGACCGTTCCGGCAAAGACGCCATCGTCCTGCGTGAAGTCGGCGACTTCAGGGGAGGGCAGCGGCTGTACGGCGGCCTGACCCATACGCTGCGTTACGGCGAAGCCGCCGTCCTGATCGGTGAGAACGGGGCCGGCAAAAGCACCCTGCTCAAAAGCATTCTGGGCCATGAATCGCCGCAGGAAGGAGAAATCCGCCTCGGCTCGCGGATCGAGCCGGGCTATCTGGCCCAGCAGTCCGCTCCCGCCGATCATGAAGAGACGGTGTTACAGTATTTCCGCGACCAGATCGGCATCGAAACGGGAGAAGCCCGAGGCCAGCTGGCCCGATTCCTGTTCTACGGCGCGGACGTGTTCAAGAAAGTGAGCAGCCTCTCCGGCGGGGAATGGACGCGGCTGCGGCTGGCCGTGCTGATGCACCAGCGGCCGAATCTGCTGGTGCTCGACGAGCCGACCAACCATCTGGACATCGATTCCCGGGAAGCGCTGGAGGAAGCACTCGAGGAGTACCCGGGCACGCTGCTGGCGGTATCGCATGACCGCTACTTTATCAATAAAGTGGCGGGGCAGGTGTGGGCGCTGGCGGGCGGCCGCATGAGCGTCACCCTCGGCGGGTACGAGGATTACCGGGCGGAGCTCGCCCGGAAGACCGCCGCCGGTGGCGCGGGGCTCGCAGGCCGCGCGGCCGATCGGCCCGGCGGAGCGGGCCGGGCCGCCGAAGGCGGCGAATCGCCGCGCCCGGGCACCGGCGGTGCCGGCCGGTGATTTTGCTGCAGGCCCTCTATTTTATCATTCCTGCGATCGTCATGGGCTATTTCTATAAGAAAAGAAGCCC
>NZ_JBNYYG010000076.1:0-25964 GCF_050565405.1 Paenibacillus macerans
AGCAAGTTCTGGCTCAGTGTGCTGAACGACCTGAGAAACCGAGGGGTTCAGGACATCCTTATCATCTGTGTGGACAACCTTAGCGGCTTCTCGGAAGCCATTGCCGCCTGTTATCCCAATACCGAAATCCAAAAGTGTATCATTCACCAGATCCGGAACTCTACCCGCTACGTGTCCTACAAGGACCTGAAGAAGGTGACGGCAGACCTAAAGCCGATTTACAAGGCGGCGACAGAGGAAAGCGCCTTGCTGGAGCTGGATCGTTTTGAAGAGGTTTGGGGAGCCAAGTACCCGCTAATGGTCCGCTCGTGGCGCAATAACTGGGGCGAACTCTCGACCTTCTTCAAGTACCCGCCGGAGATCCGCAAGCTCATTTACACCACAAACATGATTGAAAGCTTCCACCGGCAACTACGGAAGGTGACGAAGGGCAAAAGCATTTTCCCTACCGACGAAGCGCTGCTAAAAATGTTGTACCTGGCCACGATGGATGTTACCCGCAAATGGACAGGACGAGTCCAGAACTGGGGCCAGATGCTGCTTCAGCTCTCCGTCTTTTTCCCGGAACGGGTGGGTAACCATTTGCGTTAAGCCACAAAATCCCCCTCGGGGGATTTCCTTATCATGAGTTTACACAAAAATCTTGACAGACCCATCAATAACTGCGGTACTACCAGTTGGGGGACCTCTATGGAAGTCAAATTCATTCATCTTGTTCTCTGCCTTATGTTTTTTGCATTGATTCCCCTTTCCATCATTCATGCCATTCAATATTTGGATGCTTATGTTGATGAGGTGTATAGGAAAGGAGAGTATACTTCGGATGAAGCCGTCGGATGGGTCATTTTTTATTACGTTATTGGGTTAACAAATCTATTATACTTCCCTATAAAGGGCATAAAATTCAAGTATTTTTTATGTTGGATTATCGGACTTGAGCTCATCGGGCTGGGAGCCGTTTCATTAAGCTTTTATGACCATTTGAATTATTCGGGTGGGGGGTGGGTTGTTTTCCCGTGGGACTTTGCAATTCCCATCTTTTCTTTGGGAGCGGGGGCTTTGTACAGTTTCATTTGTTTTGTTGCCGCATTATCAAGCAGTAAACCAACAAAAACAAGGCAGTAAAAACTCTGCTACAGGGAGGGCTAGATTGCGAAAGGAGGGACATCTCATGGAACAGATCAGTGCAGGCGATCAACCGATCCCAAGATCAAAGCTCCGCCTGGCCGCGGGAAAACAGTACTTCACGTATAAGAGGTACCTGGAATGGACTTTTGGGGGAGTTCACTTTGCCAAGGAACAATCCGAGGATGTACTGCCCTACACGATTTTCAACCATCGAACCCCGCTTTTGCGTCCGTTTAAAGGAAGTCGATATGTGGCTGCAGCACAATAAAATCATAAATCTGGAAATTGCGATCCGGCGGGTAAACGGGATCGTTCTTCAGCCTGGCGAAACCTTTTCCTACTGGAGGTTGATCGGCAAACCCACGCGCAGGAAAGGGTACGCCGATGGAATGGTGCTGTTTTATGGCGGATTTAAGCCTGGGGTCGGCGGGGGACTGTGCCAATTATCAAACCTGATTTACTGGATGACTCTGCATACGCCATTGATCGTTACGGAACGCCATCGCCACAGTTACGACGTTTTTCCGGATGCCAACCGGACGCAGCCTTTCGGGAGCGGCGCGACCTGCGCCTATAACTATCTGGATCTACGCATCTTCAATCCTACGGATTATCCCTTTCAGCTAAAATTTGATTTAACTTCCGATCATCTGGTCGGTGAATGGCGATCTGCGAACGAACCCTCGCATCGATATGTGGTCTATGAGAAAGACCATCGAATGACGCAGGAATATTGGGGCGGATACGTCCGGCACAATTGCATTTTTCGGACGACGTATAGTCTCGAGAAGGAACTCCTGGAGGATGAGTTGATTACGGAGAATCATGCATTAATGATGTACCCGCCTTTTTTGGAGGCAGGAAATGAAGTTGTACACGAGAATAAAAAGGTACAATAACCTTGGGAACTAAGCTTCCCCTACATTTATCCCAAAGGATGAGATCCATGAACCTTGAGCAGCGAAAGTTATGGAACGAAAACCACCAGCAACTGACGGCGCTCCTTCCGAATCCCAAAGAGCATGACCAGGCGGTGGAGCTGTTTTTGCGCCAGCACGCATGGCTGTATTCCTCCAGGATGCTGGATTCCGGGCTAGAGACTATGGAAGACGAGTTGCTTGATGGAATCACAGAGGAAACATTCCGGCAATATCCGGCGCCCGCCCGCGATACGAAAAACTCGATTGCTTGGCATTTATGGCATATCGCCCGGATTGAGGACATGACGATGAACGTGTTGGTCGGCGGACGCGAGCAAGTATTTCATACGGGAGATTGGTCCCGAAAGCTGAACATTCATATCATACATACGGGCAATGGAATGACGGAAGAGGAGGCCGCAGAGCTAAGCGCCAAGATGGATTTGGCGGCATTGCTGGACTATCGGTTGGAGGTAGGGAAGAAGACGCGGGAAGCGATCGGCCTACTGGAACCGGGGCAATTCAAACGGAAGGTGACGCCTGACGGCATCCAAACGCTAAGGGACCAGGGAGCCGTGAAACCGGATGCGGAATGGCTGCTGGACTATTGGGGCAACAAGACTTTCGCCGGATTGGTGCTCATGCCCGCGACCCGTCATAATTTCCTGCATTTGAACAAAGCGATCCGCATAAAACAAAAAATCCAGAAGTAGCCTGCGACAACGGTATCAAGCAGGGCTGTAATTCATAAGGGGGGGATTCGGTGGAAAAGAAGCGATTAGTCCGTATCTTTGACAAGCAGGCCAATCAATATGATCGGCGAACCGAAAATCCGGCCCACAGCCAGTGGCGGCAGCAGCTGTTCCGTTATGCTCATGGAAACGTCCTGGAGCTGGCGGTGGGAGCGGGAGCCAACTTCCCTTATTATCCGCTGGGCGTGCAGGTGACGGCCGTCGATTTCAGTCCGGGGATGATTGAAAAAGCGAAGCGCCGGGCCCAGCATTTGCAAGTGGCTGCGGAGTTTATGTGCGCGGATATGGAGGAGGCGGATTTTGGCAAGCATGCCTTTGACACGATCGTATCCACCATGTCGTTTTGCAGCTACGAGCAACCGCTTGAGCTTCTGAAGAAAGTCAGGCTTTGGTGCAAGCCGGAGGGGGATATCCTCCTGCTGGAGCATGGGATCAGCTCGAGCCGAATCGTATCGTCCCTGCAAAAAACGCTGGATCCACTGTTATATCGGGCGTACGGCTGCCATCACACGCGTAATATTCTGGAATTGGCGGAACAGGCCGGTCTGAACGTAGTTGCCGTGGATAGCTACTGGAAGAATATGATCCATCTGGTTCGGGCCAAGCCCGGAACGGCGACTCGATAAAGAAGAGAGCGGGAATGCGCCGATCCGACCGAAAACTAAGGAGGGAACGATGAGAACGCAATTGGGGATCGCACTTATTGGCATAGCGGCTTTTTTGTATGGAATAAAGTATGTAGCTGCGGGACCTTTTATCCTTAGTGGGGTTTCTTTAGGATCGGGCATATTGCTGCTCCTCTTTCCGTGGCTCAAAAACCAGTTGAAGCATGATCTTGAGCAAATCAAAGTAAACTGGAATCAGGATCTTGAGGCGGATCCCAAGGAAAAAAACCCGAAGCCGCCTTGGAACGGGAGATCTATGAGGAGACCCGGCTCAAAGTGCAAATCACCGGTCTCGCCAAAGCGGTTTTAGGACATCGGCCCGACAGAGTGGATCTGGTTTATCGCGGGCGTATCCAGGGCGGGACCTTTAAGCCAAGCGCGGAGATTTCGGAAATAGTTATTGACTAATCACTAATGTTGCGAGGACGGAGCAAGGAGTCCCCTCCTCGGATTGTCGAGAAACCCTGTCCTTCTAAAGGATCAGGGTTTCTCGTTGTTTTCCGGAAAGCGCCTGAACCTGCCGTTCCGTTGCTCCCCGCAGCAACGTCGCCATACGTCCATCCCTGATTTTATGGTCGTGCCGCTTTTTTTCATAAACGTTTTTCATATAATCAGAAATGATTTCATGATAAGGTGAATTTATAGGTATGAATTTGTTGAATGCACACGGGGGATGAGGTATGAAAATATTAATCGTTGATGACGAACCGAGACATTGCCGAGGAATGGCCACCATGATTCAGTCGACCCGTCCCCATGCGAAGCTGACCATCGCCAAGGACGGTGTACGCGCGCTCGCTGCCGTGCAGGAGGAACGACCGGACATCATATTGACCGATATTCGCATGCCCAACATGGATGGGCTTGCTCTGCTGCGCGAGATTCAGGAGATCCATTACAAGCCGAAGGTGATCATGCTGAGTGCGTATAATCTGTTCGACTACGCTCAGAATGCGCTTCGGTATGGCGCCTATGATTATATTCTTAAACCCGTCGACATCGATAAGCTGGAAGAAGTTTTGACGCGCGCCGAAGCGCAGTTGTCCAAGGAAGCTGCCGAACGAAGGGAGGCCGAGCTGATCCGGGAACGGCTGACGGTGACGACGAACGCGCATCACAGACAGCTTGCGTTCGATTGGCTATCCGGAAACTTATCGGCGAAAGGGCGGCAGGAGCTTGATTTGTCGGGGATGCCGATCGGCGAAGGCACGGTCGTATTAAATGAATACCGGCCGCTTCAAGGAGTTGCGTCTGCGGTTTGCGCAGAGGAGGTTCAACGCGACATAGAAACCGCATGGTCCAGGTTCGGCGAGACATTTGGAGTCGTCTTTCCGATTCCTTTAGTTGAAAAGGCTTCCAATGACCGGTTGAGGATCGCGACGATCATTCATACGTCGCGTAACGTTTTGGCGGATCAGCGTTTGGGGATCCGCGCTGTTTTGGAATCGCTGGGGGAGAAATGGGGCAAAGCCGGTAGTTTGACACACGCGGTGGGCCCCGAAAGCGCAAACCTGGCAGAAGAGGTTCCGCTGGCCTACCGGTCGGCTATGGAGGCGAGCAGGTATTTGTTTTACGACCGATGGAAAGGGATTTTGTTTGCGGATGAGCTTACTCGTGAGCTTCCTCCCTTTGTACTGGACGAAGAAGCTGTAAATACGGCTTTAAAGCGGGGAGATATAAGCACGGCCCGAAACCTATGCCATGCCGCTTTCGAGTTGTTCGCCGGAGAAGGGCATACGGATCCGGCTCTTATCAAAGAATATGCGTCATTTACTCTGATGAAGCTGAAGAACGGCATGGGTGAACGTCTTGGAGCGGAAACCGTCAAGAAGATAACCGAAGCCTCAACGAAGTCCATCCCTTCCTGCGAGAAGTTTTCCGAGCTCATCTCGATGATGGATGCCTGCTTCGATGAAGCGGAGAGCTATTGGAGCCGGTTAAAGTTGGACAAGCGGGAGCTTGTGATTGACAACTGTGTTGTGCTGATCCAAGAGCGGTATATGGAGGATTTATCGCTGGAAGCCGTTGCAGCCCGCTATCATTTTAACGTGTCCTATTTCAGCACCCTCTTTAAGAACCGGACGGGAAAGAGCTTCTCCGATTATTTGAATGAAGTGCGGATGAAGCGGGCCAAGGAACTGCTCGCGGGCGGCGAAATGAAAATATATGAGATCGCCGCCGCTTGCGGGTACAAAGACACGAAGTATTTTTCCAGAGTTTTCAAGAAGCATGCGGGGATGTCTCCGGAAAGCTTCAGACATTTGTCTATATCTTCGGTTCAAAAGGGTGATACTCCATGAAATTTCGCTCTCGTCTGCTGGCCAGCTACCTGATTCTGATTGCACTGCCGCTGTTTGCGCTTAGCTTAGTTTATTACCGTACCAGTCTTCATTTGATTACGGAACAAGCACAGCAAAATGTTTACGAGATCGTCAAGAAAAGCAACGAAGTCATGGACACCAAGCTTCGTAAAGTCGATCAAGGCACGTTAGCTTTGTTTGTGGACAAGGATTTGAATCGGATTTTTAATGGGTTGGACCCTTCCGACTCCGCCCAGCTGCTGGATGCCGATCGGCAGGTTTCCGCTATATTGAGCAAATATTTTACGCAAAACGAAGATGTATACGCTTACCAGATATGGACCTCTTACTACACGTTCGGCACGCAGCGTGCTCTTCCGCAGGGGGATCCAACCCGCTCCAAAATCTATCGGGAGGCTAAGAAAGCAGCCGGCAAAATCGTCTGGTACCCGACCTACGACTTTACCTCGATGTTCGACCAGCCGTGGCTAATCGCGGGCGATATCGATTACCGCTACATGTTCTCGGCGACAAGGCAGCTGAATTTCTCCTATGTGGAGAACTCATCGCTTGTCAGTCTGAATCCCGATGTAGAACGTCCTATTCTAAATATTAGTTTTAAGGCGGATGTATTGAGTTCGCTGTTTGACAACAGTATCCCCTCCGGTTCTACCTATCTGGTGGTCGACGGACAAAATCATGTAGTCGCCAGCTCCGATTCCCGCCAAATCACGAAAACGTATGGCGAGTCCTGGCTGAACGATTTGAGACAAGCCGGCACCGGAAAACGCAAAATGAGCATTGACGGGGAGCCGATGATCGTTTGTTTCGACCAATCCGCCGTTACCGGTTGGATGTCGGTCGTTATGACTCCGGAATCGGCGCTTGTCGGCACGCTGGTCCAGACGATCCGGACCTCGACGCTTGCGCTTTCCGTCTTGCTTATCGTTATAGCTGCCGGGTTTGCGTATTTCATTCTCGTACGGATCACCGGCCCGATCCACAAGCTGCTGGCGGCAATGAAATCGGTCGGGGAAGGGGATTTCGGGACGCGCGTCGAGGTGAAGACGAAAGACGAATTCGGCTTTTTATTGCTGCGGTTTAATCGCATGAACCACCGGATTCAAATGCTGGTTAAGGAAAATTATGAAATTCAGCTTAAGGAAAAAGAAGCGGAGATTCAAGCGCTGAATATGCAAATGAGTCCCCATTTTTTATACAATACGCTCAATATTATGAATTGGATGGCGATCGAATCGGGCCAAAAGGAACTCAGCAAAATGCTGGTCGGCCTGTCCAATATGCTTCACTACACGTCGCGCAAAGACTGGCAAGCCGTAAATCTGTCCGAGGAAATCGAATGGATGAAAAGTTATTTCTACATTATGATGACCCGTTTTGAAAACAAGTTTGATGTCCAGTACATGGTCGATCCGGTCCTGTTCGAAGCAAAGGTTCCGCGGCTTTTGTTCCAACCGTTTATCGAAAATGCCATTCTTCACGGTTTCGATCAAATCGAATCGGGCGGACATATTACGGTGTCCGGAAGGGTAGAAGACGAAAACCGCATTTTCGAAGTGACCGACAATGGGCGGGGGATGAGCAAAGAAATGGTTCAACAGATTCTTTACGAGAAATCGGCTTCGGTAGGCATCAAAAATACGATTGCCCGCATCAAGATGGCTTATGGCGACGAGTACGGCGTGGAGATCTTATCCGAACCGGGAAAAGGGACAACGGTCGTGATCAGGCTCCCTCGATAATTACCCAATAAATGTCCACCATTCCAATGAGGTTCGGGTTTTGAAAACGCTACCGGGATTCTATAATTAAAAGCATCATAGACTGCAGCTATGAGATTAGAAAGATTCAGGGAGGGGTTCAGTTGTATATGAAACGACAATGGAAATCCATCTTCACGTATATTGCGATTTTAGCCATGATGGTCACGATATTATCCGCTTGCACCAGATCCGACTCAGGTTCTGCGCCTGCGGCAAATAACGGAAACGCTACCTCCAATTCGGGCGGTTCGTCCGGCGAGCAAATTACCTTGCACCTGACGCTATGGGGCACGCCAAACGAGGTGGCCGTGGACAAGAAAGCGATTGCCAACTTTGAAGCAAAGCATCCTAACGTGAAGGTTGAACTGCAATCCATTCCGACGGATTACGATACGAAGCTGACGACGATGGTTGCGGGTAACGACGAGCCGGACGTCGCGATGATGGAGTCGGCGACGATCGCTTTTCCGCTGGCTGAAGAAGGGAAATTCCTGAACTTGCAGACGTTTATGGATTCCGATCCCGATTTGAATACCGACAGCTTGGTGCCGAATATCATCTATTCGTCTGAAGTAGGCAATGTGATCGGCATTTCGCCGGGCCCGGAAACCTTTGCGCTGTTCTACAATGAAGATGTTTTCAAAGAAGCCGGACTTCCTGCTCCGCCATCCAAGGCTTCGGAAGCCTGGACCTGGGATCAATTCGTCGATGTGGCGAAGAAACTGACCATCGACAGCAAAGGACGGAATGCGGCCGATCCGAATTTTGATCCGAAGAACATCAAGCAGTATGGTGTCAACATCGGTTCATGGTGGGGCGCCTACAGCAACTTTATTTATTCCAATGGCGGCGATTTTATTTCTGCCGACGGCAAGAACTTTGCCCTGAATCAGCCGGAAGCTGTGGAAGCGTTGCAAAAGCTTGCCGATTTGATCAACGTCTATCATGTGGCACCGTCGCCGGTGCAAGCGAAAAATATACCGGCTACCAACGTCGCTCTTCAGACGAAAAAGGTCGCGATGGTGGTGGACGGACAATGGAACACCAGCGCCTTGGCCGATTCGAACTTCAATTTTAATGTAGGCGTGTTGCCGGTCATGAAGACCCCGGTTTCGACCGTCGTCTGCGCCATGTTCTCCGTCTTCAAGTCAACGGAACATCCGCAAGAATCCTGGGAGCTTGTGAAAGCGCTTGTCGATCCGGAATCGTCGATCGATCTGTTGCAATACGGCACGTGGATGCCTTCCCTGAAAAGCTGGTACACCGATCCGGCGCTGATCGCCAAGTGGACGGAGAACCAGAAATCGCGTCCTTCCGGCTACAAAGACGCCGTGATAGATGTCATGCTGAACAATACGCATCAAACGCCGACCGGCTATGTGAAAAACTTCAACAAAATCATGGATATCGTGACTCCTGCACTGGACAAAGTGTGGCTCGGACAGCAAACGGCCCAGGAAGCGATGGATGGCATCGCGGCTAAGGCACAGGCACAAGTTCAGGGGCGCCGAGACACCAAATAAAGGAAATTACTGGCTTCGGATACATGGCAAGCTAAGCAGAGAGGACGGCGCTCCCCCCGGAGAAACGCCGTCTTCCTTTCCTCTACCTCATTGAACAGGAGGATTCATATGGATACATCAGTACAAACGCGACCGATCGGCGCGCCTACGAAACACAGAAGGACCGGGCGGGAACGGAAGGCTTTAGGGTACGGACTGCTGTTTACGGCTCCCGCCGTGCTGGGTTTTATTATGTTCACGGCCGGTCCCATGATTGCCAGCTTCTTTCTTGGCCTGACAGACTACAGTGTGTTCAAAGAACATATCTCCTTCGTTGGCTTTGATCACTATATCAACATGTTTTCAGGGCAGGACGACTTTTTCTATAAATCGCTTAGCGCGACATTTTATTTCGTGATTTTGCGGGTCCCTGCCGTCATCATCATTTCTTTTCTCATCGCTTTGCTGCTCAATATGAACATTAAGGCGCGGGCGCTGTTCCGTACCATCATCTATTTGCCGAGCATCGTGCCGGCGGTCGCCTCGGCGATGATTTGGCTATGGCTGCTCAACCCGGACCTGGGCCTCGTCAATACCGTGTTGCAATGGCTTCATTTGCCGACCAGCGCCTGGCTGTTCTCGGAAGGGAGCGTGATTCCCTCGGTCGTGATTACGACGCTGTGGGGAATCGGCGGCACGGTCATTATCTTTTTGGCCGGATTGTCCGGAATTCCCAAAAGTTATTACGAAGCGATTGATGTGGACGGAGGCGGCTGGTTCTGCAAGCTTCGCAGCATCACCATCCCGATGCTGACGCCAACGATATTTTTTAATACGGTCATGACCATTATCAGTTCCTTCCAGGTGTTCAACGAAGCTTATATTTTAACCCAGGGGGGACCCAACAATAAAAGTTTGTTCTTCGTGTTTTATTTGTGGCGTACCGCGTTCAATGAAACCGAGATGGGCTATGCTTCCGCATTGGCATGGGTGCTATTCATCATCATTCTCTTCTTTACGTTCTTGATCTTTAAGTTTTCAAAATCATGGGTCTACTACGAGGGGGAAGAACGCTGATGAAAGATTCCAAACTGAAGCTGGCTGCCGGTTATGTGGTCTTGATCCTCATTTCCGTCATGTTTATCACCCCGTTTGTCTGGCTCCTTCGCAGCGCGCTGATGGATTTGTCGCAAATCTTCATCATGCCGCCGGAATGGATTCCGAAGCCTTTTCACTGGGATAACTTCAAACGGGCTTTGACGGTTTTGCCGTTTGGACGGTTTTTCGTAAACACGCTGATCATCGTCGTTTCCGTCCTGATCGGGACGGTGCTCACCAGTACGATCTCGGCGTTCGGATTTTCGCGAATCCAATGGAAGGGACGGAACGTTGTCTTTGCGATTTTGCTGTCGAGTATGATGCTCCCTTCGGCGGTAACGATGATTCCCAGCTTTATCGGCTGGAAGTGGCTCGGCTTTTACGACACTTTTTATCCCCTGACTTTGCCGGCATTTTTTGGCGGGGGCATGTTCAATATTTTCTTGTTGCGCCAGTTTTACATGGGAATTCCCAAAGATTTCGATGAGGCCGCGGTTGTCGACGGTGCGACGTACTTTCAAATTTATTCCCGCATCATTTTGCCGCTAAGCCGTTCGGCGGTGATTGTGGTAGCGCTGTTCACTTTTTTGGGCGCTTGGAACGATTTTATGGGACCGCTGATTTATCTGAAGAGCAACAACAATTTTACGCTTGCGCTCGGCCTGCAAATGTTCCAAGGCACGTATAGCGCGCAGTGGGATTTGCTGATGGCTGCTTCAGCCGTTGTCGTATTGCCTTGCGTGGTCGTCTTTCTGGTTGGCCAGCGCTATTTCCTGGAAGGCATTACGCTGACCGGACTAAAGGGATGATACCGAAAAGGGGAAGAGGTGATAGAGATGACGGAAATCGAACAAGAGCTGCGGCATTGGCAGGCGGTTCCTTTTACGAGGGTGAAGATCGAGGATGCCTTTTGGCAGCCGCGGCTTGAAGTGCTTCGTCGAGTCACGCTGCCCGCTTGTCTGGACAAATGCGAACGGACGGGGCGCATCGCGAATTTTGCCAAGGCGGGCGGCTTGATGGAAGGAAGCTTTGAAGGCATTTATTTTAATGATTCCGATGTGTACAAAGTGCTTGAAGGCGCCGCCTATTCACTCATGACGCAGCGGGATCCAGATCTTGAACGGGACATGGACGGCATCATTGATTGGATTGAAGCCGCTCAAGAGGATGACGGGTATTTGTCCACTTATTTTACGCTGGAAGCCCCCGAGCGAAAATGGACCGATATGGAGAAGCACGAAATGTATAACGGCGGCCATTTGATGGAAGCGGCAGTCGCGTACTATGAAGCGACCGGCAAGCGAAAGCTGCTGGACGTAGCCTGCCGGCTGGCCGACCATTACGACCGCCTGTTTGGCCCCGGAAAACGCCATTGGGTTGAAGGACATGAAGAGATTGAACTCGCCCTCGTCAAGCTGTTCCGGGCGACGGGTGAAGAGCGGTACTGGAAGCTCTCCCTTTGGCTCCTTGAAGAACGCGGCCATGGTTATGGCGTTGGCGAGATCTGGGACCGTAAGGAATGGGGGCCGGCCTACTGCCAGGATGATGTGCCGGTCAAGCAGATCGAGAAGGTTACGGGGCACGCGGTTCGAGCGATGTATTTGTACGCGGCGATGGCCGATGTTGTGCTGGCTTCCGGCGACCCGGCCTATGTCGGCGCATTGCGCCGGGTATGGGCAAGCATCGTGGAACGAAACATGTACGTCACCGGAGGGATTGGGCCCTCCAGGCACAATGAGGGTTTTACGCACGATTATGATTTGCCGAACGACACAGCCTACTGCGAAACCTGCGCCGCCATTGCGATGGCGTTTTGGAATCATCGCATGAATTTGCTGTTTGGCGATGCCCAATATGCCGACGTAGTCGAAAGAGAGATGTACAATGGGGCTTTGTCCGGGATTTCGCTGTCCGGCGACAAGTTTTTTTATGTTAACCCGCTGGCATCCCATGGGGATCATCATCGCACGGAATGGTACGATACATCCTGCTGTCCCACCAATCTGGTCCGCTTTCTGCCTTCGATCGGCCAATACGCCTATGCGGTTACGGACGACGGGATCGCGGTTAATCAATATCTCGACGGGGAAGGCGAGCTGCAGCTTCGGGGCGGCGAATCATCCGTCCGGATCATCCAGCGGACGAACTACCCTTGGAACGGCAGAGTAGAGCTGGAAGTGCATCCGGAAACCGTGGCCACGTTCTCCTTGAGACTGCGTATCCCCGGGTGGTGCAGAGATTATCGAATCTCCGTCGGGGGTGTCGGAATCGGACCTGACGAAGCATTGACCCGCCATGGATATGTTGTTTTATGCCGCAAGTGGGAGCCGGGACAAAAGATTGTGCTGGAGCTGAGCATGCCGGTGGAAACCGTTCGGGCGAGATCCGAGGTGGAAGCGGATCGCGGGCGAATTTGTTTACAGCGCGGCCCCATCGTGTATTGCGCGGAAGCGGCGGATAACGATCGGCTGGCCCATGAGCCGTTTGCAATCGCCGCGAACGAGCCGGTGTGCATCCGCCATCAACCGGACCTGCTTGACGGCGTCACCACCCTAACCTGCCGGGATGAGGCCGGCAAACCGGTTACGCTTATTCCGTACTATGCCTGGGATAATCGGGAACCGGGCTTCATGCAGGTATGGATTCCCGAAGCGGAGAATAACGCGTTATATTCACGCTGATGGCCAAATGAGAAGGAGGAACCCATGAACGAAGAGCGGGTCAATAGATCAGGCAATCCATTATTTTCGGGCTGGTACGCAGACCCGGAAGTGAGAATTTTTCAGGATCGATACTGGATTTACCCGACGTATTCTGCGCCTTATGAAATGCAAACGCATTTTGATGCGTTTTATTCCACGGATTTGACGGATTGGACGAAGGCGGCGCGCATCCTAAGGAGGGAAGACATCGCTTGGGCGGGGAAAGCGCTATGGGCACCATCTCCGGTGGAACGAAACGGAAAATACTATTATTACTTCGCCGCCAACGATATTCAGCACGACCATGAGCCTGGCGGGATCGGCGTTGCCGTGTCCGATCGGCCGGAGGGGCCTTTTCTGGATGCCATCGGCAAGCCGTTGATCGATCGATTCCATTTTGGCGCACAGCCCATCGATCCTCATGTATTTCTCGATGAGGACGGAAGCGCCTATCTTTACTACGGAGGCTGGGGGCATTGCAATGTGGCGAAATTGACCGAGGATATGGTTCATTTGGACACGTTCGAAGACGGAACAACGTTCAAGGAGATCACACCGGATCATTACATCGAAGGGCCCTGCATGGTCAAACGGCGCGGTATCTATTATTTCATGTGGGCCGAAGGAGGCTGGACCGGGCCGGATTATTCCGTTGCCTATGCCATGTCCGATTCGCCGGTTGGACCGTTCAAGAGAGTCGGAAAGATTTTGCGGCAGGATCCGAAAATCGCCACCGGCGCCGGCCACCATGGAATCCTGCAGCTTCCGGGAAGCGACGAGTGGTATATCGTTTACCATCGCCGGCCGCTGAATGAAACCGATGCGAATCATCGCGTGGTTTGCATGGACCGGATGTTTTTCGAAGAGGACGGTCGGATCAGGCCGGTGCAAATGACCCATGAAGGAGTCACGGCCAGACCGCTGCGACCGAAGCCGCAGAAATAGTTCCCAGGAAAGGTGTGTGCATCGATATGAATCATATCATACAGGGGGAGCATTACCGTTTCACCGTCCTGACCCCGCAGGGAAAATACATCGATAGCTGTCGGCGGCGGTACGCTCGCTTTAAGTGATTTTTCATACAAAAACCGGGTACTCCGCCTTCATTTGAAAGCTTTTGTACGATTTATCGTCTATAAATCCTCAATAACCGTCTGCGTGCTCACGATATGTACGGATTTTCATACAAAATCGCTGCATCCTACGCGCACAAGGACTCTTTGCACGATTTTTCGCATAAAACAGAAGTCTCCCTTTGGAATCATGGGTCTGGGGCAAGAAGCGCACCACAAGTTGGTGTGTTTCTTTGTCGTGCAGCAGGATACGCCGAAATGATCGCGAAAATAGGAGAAAAGAAGGTGCGAACGTTGCTCACTTCGAATTATTTCGTCTGCACGCGATATCCCCCTATTTGCTTGGAGCTCAAAATGAGCGGTCATGCGGCTTGTCCGGAGCAAGGGTGGGAGGATGGCCGCCGGGTTCGAGATCTCCTTCAAACGAAAGAGATCGATCTGATCGTTTCGAGCCCGTACACGCGGGAGGTGGAAACCGTATGCGATTTCGGACGCCTTGCATCAAGAGGTCGTCGTTTATGAAGAGTTGCTGGGTTTTGCTGAGCGTGGAGCGGCATCCAACATACGCGAAACATTCGGCAACTTAGGTTGAAAGCATTCATTGTGGAAAGTGGGGGGGATGAGCGCGATGCGAAATTTTTTGGACATTGCGTACCTGAGGGAAGGCAATGAACGTCAGCGCAAAGCATACGAAGCGTTGCAGGATCTTCGAATCATCGAGCTTCTGGCCGCGTACCATCCGGTGCTAGCCGGGACGATTCCGCTGGACATCGATCTGCCCGGAAGCGACTTGGACCTGATCTGCGAGGTGCATGACGCCAGGCGCTTTGAAGAAGAGTTGGAACGCTGTTTCGGCTCCTGCAAGGACTATGCCTGCTCCAGCAAAACCGTAGGAGGAATCCTGCGAACCGTCGCGAATTTCTTTCATGGCGGGTTCGAGTTCGAAGTTTTCGGCCAACCGAAGCCGGTGACGGAGCAAAACGCGTACAGGCATATGGTGATCGAGCATCGGATGCTGGAAATGGCCGGCCCCGAAGTCAGAAGGGCCGTCAAGAAGCTGAAGGAGGAAGGCCTGAAGACGGAGCCGGCATTTGGCGAGTTTTTTCGGTTGGAGACAGACCCTTATGCGGCGCTGCTGGATATGTATCATTGGGAGGACCAGCGCTTGCGCGAATTTATCGTAGAAAGGATCGGGACGAAATGATTAGCAAGGACAATGCGGATCACTATGTTTGGGGCGATAACTGCGACGGCTGGCGGCTGGCGGATCGGGAGGATTGCAGCATCATTCATGAGCAAATGCCCCGGGATACCCGGGAGGTTCGGCATTATCACAACGAATCCCGGCAATTTTTCTTCGTATTATCCGGGTGGATGCATATCGAAGTCGACGGGAAGCAGCAGGTGCTTCAACCCCACGAGGGGATCGACGTGCCGCCGAAGACCCCGCATCAAGTGTTTAACCATTCGGCGGAGGCGCTTGAATTTCTCGTCATTTCGCAGCCGAATACGCGGAACGACCGGGTACTTGCCTAACGACGGAAAAATTGCTGGAAGTAAGGAGGAGGAAACGGGAATGTTCAAGCATCATGCGGAATCGATCGAGAAGCTCAAAGCCAAGTTGGCGGCAAGAGAAGACATCTTGGCCTTGTTGATTTCGGGCTCGATTGCCCACGGATTTGCCAAAGCGTCCTCGGACGTGGACGTGATGATCATCGTGTCGGACGAGGATTGTGCCCGGCGCTTAAGCTCCGGTGAGACGACCTATTGGGAGAACGAGGTTACCGAATACGAGTCCGGTTACGTGGATGGCAAATACGTTTCACGCGGATTTCTGAAGCAGGTAGCCAAACTCGGGAGCGAGCCGGCCCGGTTTGCTTTCGAGGGAGCGATCATAGCCTTTTCGAAGCTGGACGGGCTGGAGGAGCTCCTTGCGGACATCGTCCGGTATCCGGCGGAGCGGAAGCAGGAGAACCTCAGCCGTTTTCTGGCTCAGTTGGAGGCGTGGAATTGGTATTCCGCCGAGGCAATCAAGCATGACAATCTTTATTTGCTGCAGCATGCCGTCAATAACCTGGTGCTGTTCGGCGGAAGGTTGATTTTGGCGCATAATGAAATGCTGTATCCGTATCACAAATGGTTCCTGAAGGTGTTGGAGCAAGCGCCGAATAAGCCTGAGGGGCTGCTGCGGCTGATCGATCGGATGTTGAGGGAGCCTTCGGCCGACCCTATCGAAGCGTTTTACCAATCCGTCAAGACGTTCGCCGATTGGGGTGACGACGGGCGAAGCTGGCCGTCGCGATTCATGGAGGACAGCGAGTTGAACTGGCTGCACGGTTTTACGCCGGTCGGCGATATTTAGCCATCACCGTTACATACAAGGCCGCCTCATTCGAGGCGGCCCAAGATCGTTAATATTTTCCCGCCGCGATGTCCGCCAGCCGTTCCCGGACTTGCCCGGTACATGCGCCGCCGTGATAGGTAATCACGGTTTTGACATCCAACGCGGCCAGCTTGCCGACCGATTCCAGGGCTTGTTCGTATTCCGGAGTAAACTTCGGGTCGGGCGGCTGTACGATTCCGTTAGCGGAGACCAGCGCGTCGCCGCTGATCAGCGTTTTGGTAGACGGATGGTACAGACTGATATGATCGGGGGTATGCCCCGGGGTATATACGACCTGCAAGCCTCCGCCAAACGGAAGCTCGTCCCCGTCCTGCAGCGCTACGTCGACCTTTACCGGGTCAGCCTTCACTCCGCTCTTGATCAGCGGAACTTCGCCGGAGAGATAAGGAACTCCCGCTTCGTGCGCGAGTACCTCGACACGGCCTTCCAGTGCCTGCACCAACTCAGGCAAACTGCCGATATGATCCCTGTCCTGATGCGTTATGACGATTTTCGTCAGCTGTTCCAGGGAAAACCCCGCTTCCCCAAGCGCCCCGCGGATAACGTCCAATTGTCCGGGAACTCCCGTATCGACGAGGACGAGGTTGTCGCGATCCCACAGCAAAGCCGCATGCACCAACATATTATTGCCGTTCGGCAGATTCAGGTTTAACGGCAGCGGCAAGAGACCGAAGGATTCTTCCTTCTCCATGTTTCCTCCTCCTCTTTGATCATTTCTATGAAAATCATTCCCGCGCAAGATTTTAGCAAAGATACGCTTGGACTACAAGCTTCCGGTAATCCCGCAAGTAGGGGTCTGCGAAGGAGCATTTCGTAGAGAAAGGTTTTTTTGGTCCGGCGAATTCGATACGAATGGCGAAAATGATTCATTTTTTAACTGAATTTGACTTTCGCGCTCCTTTACAAAGAACGGTGGAGAGCGTAATATTCGTTTCATGAATCAACGCATTTCATAATTCTGTATCGCTAAATTTCCGACTAGGAAAACGGGGGACCCATCGAAGGAAGCCGATGTGAGAGTCGGCGGACGTCAGGGGTGAATCCTGTGCGGGCCGATATCGCCGCATGGGTAGGGCGACTCTCACCGCCCGAATCCGGCAGCTAACCTCGTCAGCGTCAGGAGAGAGGATGATGAGCTTGTGATCGGCAGACCACAGGGAAATCCTCTGTGGTTTTATTTTGCCCAAATATGAAAACATGCAAATAGCTTACATTTACAAAAAAACGTAATTTTACATTTATCACTGAATCCTTCGAACGTGAAGGAACGGGGGACCCACCGGGCGGCGAGAACGTTGAAGCCGCCTATGGGGCGAATCCTGGCGATACGCGGTATCGCTTTGGTAGGGCAACTCTCGCGCCCGAGCCCGACAGCTAACCTCGTAAGTGCAGACGAGAGAGGAAACCTTATAGCGTGATTCCCAAAGCAGCAGTTTGCCGGAAGCCCGCGAAGATTCCCTCTTCCGAAGGCTTCTTTTTTGTTGCCTAATTCAGGTTAGTCTAGGAGGAAGAAACGAAATGTGCAGGCCGGATTTTGCGCTTGTGACGGCCCCCAATGCCTTGGCTGTCGATTTTATCAAAACTTTGAAAATTCGCGGCATTCCGTTTGCGTTGATGGTCAACAGCGGAAAAAGCCGCAAGGGAGCTTTGGAGCGGGGAATAGAGCAAGTCATTCTGGTAGATACTACGCAGCGCAGAAACCAGATCATTCCGGAATTTTCCATCGGGCCGGTGTATATTTTCGAAGAATCGCTTACGCTGACTTGCCGGTATTTGCAGTTTTGCCGCCAGTGGACGTCGGGTCCGGTCTATATCATCACGCAAAAGATGAATCCGGGCGCGGTCTATAAGCAGCTTGGAGCCGACTACGTGATTTATACGAAAGGCAAGGATGTCTCGTTTATTTTGCAAAAGGAGAAACAAGGAGGAGCAAACGGAATATGACGGATATTTTTATGATGGGACTGCTTATCCTCATGGCCTTGATGATGGTCGGCGTTGCGTCATGGGCTTCCAAAGTAATTTCGGAGGGTAGTGAAGAGCGATGATGTGGGTACTGGGTGTCCTGATTGCCGCGATGTTCGTTTATCTGGGGTATGCGCTGCTTAACCCGGAAAAGTTTTAATCCATTTGCCGTTCGGAGGGATAAGACGTGACTATTTATAGTTGGATCGCCATTCTCGTGACCCTGGCGCTCGTGATTTTCATCGCCAGACCGGCGGGACTGTATATGGCGAAGGCTTTTGATTATGACAAAACCGGCCTGGACCGTTGGTTCGGTCCGTTCGAAAGAATCATTTACAAGATCAGCGGCATTCGCCAGGAGAACCAGACCTGGAAACAGTACGCCGTGTCCGCGGTGCTGAGCAATGCGGTGATGATTCTGATCGTATTCCTGATCTTCCGGCTGCAAGGCTTCCTGCCGCTCAATCCGAGCGGAATTTCGAACATGGAGCCGACGCTGGCATTCAATACGGCGATCAGCTTTATGACCAATACGAATTTGCAGCATTATAGCGGGGAAAGCGGACTGTCCTATCTTTCACAGATGATCGCGATCGTATTCATGATGTTTACGGCGCCGGCATCGGCATTGGCCGTAGCTATCGCGTTTATCCGGGGATTGGCCGGTAAACCGCTCGGCAATTTCTTCGTCGATTTGATCCGTTCGATTACGCGGATTTTACTGCCGGTGGCATTTGTGATGGCGTTGATTTTCGTGGCTTTAGGGGTTCCCCAAACCCTGGAGCCTACCGTGGTAGCCCATACCCTGGAGGGGGCGGAGCAGCATATTGCCCGAGGGCCGGTTGCTTCGTTCCTATCGATTAAGGAGCTTGGGAATAACGGCGGCGGATTTTTCGGCGTCAACTCGGCCCATCCGTTTGAAAACCCGGGCGGATTCAGCAACCTGTTGCAAATTTTGCTCATGATGGTTTTCGGCACGTCCCTTCCTTTCACCTATGGGAAAATGGTCGGCAACGCCAAGCAAGGGCGCGTCTTATTCGTATCGATGCTGATGATGTTTATCGTCATGCTGGGCGTTACGTTGGCATCGGAAAGCGCCGGCAACCCGGCATTGAACGCGCTTGGCATCCAACACGACCAAGGCAGCATGGAGGGCAAGGAAGTCCGCTTTGGCATGGCGCAGTCCGCGTTATATGCCACGGTCACGACCGCGACGGAAACCGGGGCCGTCAATACCATGCACGATACGCTGACGCCGCTCGGCGGCCTGGTGACGATCTCGAACATGATGCTGAATACGATTTTCGGCGGTGTCGGGGCAGGCTTCTTAAACGTATTGCTATACGCGATGATCGCGGTGTTTTTATCGGGCTTGATGGTCGGGCGAACGCCGGAATTTCTCGGCAAGAAGCTGGAAGGCAAAGAGATCAAGCTGCTGGCCGTCACGTTGCTGATTCATCCGCTGCTGATTTTGGCCCCGACCGCTCTGGCTTTGGTAAGCTATCCGGATACGATCTCCAATCCCGGCTTCCATGGCCTGACCCAAGCGTTATATGAATTTACGTCTTCGGCGGCCAACAACGGATCAGGGTTTGAAGGGCTTGGCGATAATACGCCGTTCTGGAATATTTCTACCGGCATCGTGATGTTCATTGGCCGCTACTTCTCGATCGTAACGCTGCTCGCGGTAGCGGGATCGATCGCGGCGAAGAAGACGGTACCGGAAACGGCTGGCACGTTCAGGACCGATACGAGCCTGTTTGCGGGCGTGTTCGTCGGAACGATCCTTATCGTTGGTGCCTTGACGTTCTTCCCGGCGCTTGTGCTGGGACCGGTCGCCGAGCATCTTACCTTGAAGCCTTAGTACGTTGAATGAAGGAGAGGAATGGGCATGAGTAACAAGAAGACGATGCTTTCCGGAGCGATCGTTCTTGACGCGGTCAAACAATCGTTCATCAAGCTCGATCCGAGGGTAATGATCCGCAACCCGATCATGTTTGTCGTCGAAATCGGTTTTCTGATCACCGCTTTTCTGATCTTTGTACCGGACGCTTTCGGAGGAGGCGTGTCGCGGGGCTTTAACCTGACGGTGGCGCTGATCCTGCTGGTTACCGTCCTGTTCGCGAATTTTGCGGAGGCACTCGCGGAGGGCCGGGGCAAAGCGCAAGCGGACTCGCTCAAGAAAACGAAAAAAGAGATCATGGCGAATAAGCTGGTAGGCCAGCAAGTGAAACAGGTTCCTTCCACCGATCTGCGCAAGGGCGACCTCGTCGTCGTCTCCCAGGGCGAAATGATTCCGGGGGACGGAGAAGTCGTAGAGGGCCTGGCCTCCGTCGACGAGTCCGCCATTACCGGCGAATCGGCGCCAGTGATTAAGGAAGCCGGCGGGGACTTCAGTTCGGTGACCGGCGGTACGAAGGTGATCAGCGACCGGATCAAGGTGAAGATCACCAGCGATCCCGGGGAATCGTTCCTGGACCGGATGATCTCGCTTGTGGAAGGCGCCAAACGGCAAAAGACGCCGAACGAAATCGCCCTGAATACCGTGTTGATCAGCTTGACCCTGATCTTCCTGATCGTGGTCGTCACGCTGCCGTTCTTCGGGCAGTACCTGAACGTCCAACTGGAAGTGCCGATTTTGATCGCCCTGCTGGTTTGCCTGATTCCCACGACGATCGGCGGCCTGCTGTCGGCGATCGGGATCGCGGGCATGGACCGGGTTACGCAATTCAACGTGCTGGCGATGTCCGGCAAAGCGGTGGAGGCTTCCGGGGACATCAATACGATTATATTGGATAAAACCGGGACCATTACGTTCGGGAACCGGATGGCCAGCGAATTCGTTCCGGCCGGCGGCGCCGGCCCGGCCGAAGTATCGGCCTGGGCTGCGGTCGGCTCGGTCAGGGATGAAACGCCGGAAGGGCGTTCGGTACTGGAGCTGATGAAAAAACAGGGTCTAAGCTTTGATGCCGCCCTTGCCGAAGGCGGGGAATTTATCGAGTTCAAGGCGGAAACGCGCATGAGCGGCATCGATTTGCATGACGGACGGAAGGTTCGCAAAGGCGCGGTGGACGCGGTGAAGAGATGGGTTCTTTCTCAAGGCGGCCATGTTCCCGCGGATCTCGATGCAAACAGCGACGCGATCGCTACGGCAGGCGGAACACCTTTGGCGGTGGCGGTGGACGACCGGATCTACGGGCTGATTTACTTGAAGGATACCGTCAAACCCGGCATGCGGGAACGGTTTGACCAAATGCGGCAAATGGGAATCAAGACGATCATGTGTACGGGCGACAATCCGCTGACGGCCGCGACGATTGCCCGCGAAGCCGGCGTGGACGATTTTATCGCGGAAAGCAAGCCGGAGGACAAGATCGCGGTCATCCGCAAAGAACAAGCCGAAGGCAAGCTGGTCGCGATGACCGGTGACGGCACGAACGACGCTCCGGCTTTGGCGCAGGCGGACGTAGGGATTGCGATGAACAGCGGCACCGTGGCCGCGAAGGAAGCCGCCAACATGGTCGACCTGGACTCCGACCCGTCCAAAATCATCGAAGTCGTGTCGATCGGCAAGCAGCTTTTGATGACCCGCGGAGCCTTAACGACCTTCAGCATTGCGAACGATATCGCGAAGTATTTCGCGATCATCCCGGCGATGTTCATGCTGGCGATTCCCGAGATGAACGCCATCAATATCATGGGGCTCGGTTCCCCCGATTCGGCGATCGTTTCGGCGCTGATCTTTAACGCGATCATTATTCCGCTGCTGATTCCGCTTGCGATGAAGGGCGTTGCCTATAAACCGATGAGTTCCTCCAAGCTACTGGCCCGAAACCTGCTGGTGTACGGCCTGGGCGGCGTGATCGTGCCTTTTATCGGCATTAAACTCATCGATCTGCTGGTTCACTTGTGGATTTGATATATCAATCGAAAGGATGGTTGAGCCATGCGAAATATTTGGATCACGCTTCGTGCCAGCCTCGTGCTTATGGTGCTTTGCGGGCTATTGTACCACTTGGCCGTGCTTGGGATCGCTCAAGCGGCCATGCCGGATCAGGCGGACGGAAGCCTCATCTACAATGAAAATCATGAGGTGGTCGGCTCCAAACTGATCGGCCAAAGCTTCACGGACCCCGGCTTTTTCCATGGACGGGTGTCCAGCCTCGATTATGATGCGGGCGGTTCGGGGACGCCAAACTATGCGCCGTCCAACGCCGACATGCTGCAGCGGACGGCGGACGCCGTGGAAGCGTGGAAGCAAGAGAACCCGAACGTGCCGGTGAGCGAGCTCCCCGTCGATTTGATCACCAACTCCGGCTCCGGGCTCGATCCGGAGATCAGTCCGGAAGCGGCCAGAGCGCAAATTCCGCGGGTCAGCCAGGCCACGGGGATTCCCGCCGCCGAACTGGAAGAAATGATCAAGGATCATACGAAGGGACGCGAGCTCGGATTTCTTGGCGAACCGGGGGTTAATGTTCTGCAGCTCAATATCGGCGTTCAGAAGAAGACAGCTCAATAATATGGCCGGGGCCCTGCTTGAGAAGCGATTTTCAGGCAGGGTTATCGGCGTTTTGAATTACCTCGATAAGGATGAGAATCATGGGGGAGGAACAGGGGTTGCAAAGCTTCAAACGAAAAACGCCGGAAGAAATCCTGAAATCGATTTTCGAGCTCCACCGGGGGCGGTTGAAGGTATACGTCGGAGCGGTTAACGGATCGGGGAAAACCTACCATATGCTGCGGGAAGGTCAAATGCTGCGGGCGGAGGGCATCGACGTGGTCGTCTGCGCCGTATCGACGCTGCAAAGACCGGAGACGGTGGAGCAGCTCTCCGGACTCGAGCGAATTCCAAGCATCCATTGGGTGAATGACGGCGTGGAGAAAAAGGATTTGAACCTGGAGGCGTTAATACAGCGAAACCCCGAAGTGGTTCTGGTAGACGGCCTGGCGCACACCAACCGGGAGGGGGCTCCCTATCCCACCCGCCTCGAGGATATTCACCATTTGCTTGGCCATGGCATCAGCGTGATCACGACCGTAAACATTTATGAATTAAGCGGAATGACGGAATTGGTCCAGAAGCTGGTGGGCATCGAGGTGAAAGAAACGGTGCCGGCCGATACGCTGGAGTTGGCCGATGAGGTGCGGCTGATCGACGTCTCGCCGGAAACGCTGCTGCAGCGATTGGCGGACGGCAACCTGCGCAACATTCCGGACAAAGCCGTGTTCAACCGCGGCAATCTTGGGGTCCTGCGCGAGCTGGCGCTCCGCTGGATGGCCGAGGGCGTCAACGACACGCTGGAGAAGCATCGGGAGGAGCAGGGGCTCATCGGGGCGGCAGGCGTGGCCGAGCGGATTTTGGTATCGGCGCAATATCATTGGAACGGATCGATTTACGTGCGTCGCGGCCAGCAAATCGCCAAGCGGCTAAACGGCGAACTGTTGGTGGTCACCTTCGTGAATCCGCGCCAGAAGCTGTCCCCGGAAGCCATGGCTTTCAAGCGCTCGTTGATGCAGCTGGTGGAGAAGGTGGAAGCCGAATTCGCGGAGTTGCCCCTTTCCTCCAGGCGGGAACTGCCGGGATCGCTGGTCCGGTTTGCCCTGGAGAACCGCGTGACCCGAATCGTGCTCGGCCATTCCAAGCAAAGCCGGCTGCAGGAGTTCTGGCAGGGCTCCATCGTCAACGATATTCTGAAAAAAACGAGAAACGTGGATATCTTCGTCGTAGCCGACCGGGCCGAGACCGAAGGGGAGCGCATCCTGCCGGCCAAATCCCGGGAGGAACGCGGCGCGGCCGATCCGTACCGGCGGTTAAGCGAAGCCGAGGTAGACCGGAAAATCGGCCAAATCCGGCGGGGACGGTTTAAAGTGTATATCGGCGCGGCCCCTGGAGTCGGCAAGACCTATACGATGCTGCGGGAAGGGAACGTGCTGCTGAAAAAAGGCATCGACGCCCGCATCGGCCTGCTCGAAACCCATGGACGCAATGAAACCGCAGCCCAGGTCGGCGCGCTGCCGCTATTCCCACGCGCGGTCATCGATTACCGCGGGACGAAGCTGGAAGAGATGGATACGGCAGCGATCATCGCCGAGAATCCGGAGGTCGTCCTGGTCGATGAGCTGGCCCATACCAATATTCCCGGCAGCAAAAACAAAAAGCGCTACGAGGACGTCCTCGAAATCTTGGATGCCGGAATCTCGGTGATATCCACGATGAACGTCCAGCACCTGGAGAGCCTGAACGACGCGGTGGAGCAGATTACCGGCGTTCGGGTCCGGGAGACCGTGCCTGATTTCATCCTGCGCCAGGCCGACGAAGTCGAGTTGATCGACGTCGCTCCCAAAGCGCTGCAGCAGCGGATGCGCGAAGGGAAAATCTATGCCATGGACAAGGTGGATCAGGCGTTGGGAAACTTTTTTAAAACCGGCAATCTCATCGCTCTGCGCGAGCTGGCTTTGCGCGAAATCGCCGACGATGTGGATGAGCGGCTGGAATCGTGGCAGCGCCGAAGTCCGCTCCGGGGACCGACCTACCGAGAAGAAGCGATCTTTGTGGGCGTTACCTTAAGTTCCAACGCGGAGCGGCTGGTTCGGCGGGGATTTCGGATCGCCTACCGCTTGAAGGCGAAATGGCATGTGTCGTACCAACACTGCGGCAAGGAGCTGACGCCGCAGGAAGATGAACGGCTGAAAGCCATCGAGAAACTGACCCGTCGCCTCGGCGGCACTTTCGAAATGCAAACCTGTCCCAAAGCAAGAATGCTTGGCGAAGCCCTGGTTCGCAGGGCCGACGAATTGAAAAGCACGCAGATGATTTTGGGGCAATCGAAACGGAGCTGGCGGCAGCTGTTGTTGCAGGGGGACGTGATCAAGCCGTTGCTCCGGAAGGCGCGCCATATGGATATTTTGGTCGTTGCCAAATTCGATCCTTCCGCCATGGCAAAGAAAGGGGAATCCAAATTTTAGTCTGCCGTAGTATCGACAGGATTGCCCGGATGGAGTATATATAAATCATCAATAAAGGAGGCGAAAAAAGAAATGGACCCTAGATATCCGATCGGCACGTTTACATTCGAGGGCGAAATTACCGCCGCGCAGCGGGAGCAATGGATTCGGGAAATCGAAACGCTGCCGGCCAAAATGAGGCAGGCGGTGGCGGGACTGAGCGAGGACCAATTGAACCTGCCTTACCGGGAAGGCGGTTGGACGCTGCGCCAAGTCGTGCATCATGTGGGAGATAGCCACATCAATGCCTACACGAGGTTTAAGCTGGCCTTAACCGAAGAGACGCCAACGATCCGGCCTTATTATGAAGACCGCTGGGCGGAGCTGCCGGATTACCGGGCGGATATCCAGGTTTCTCTAGCCTTGCTCGAAGCGCTGCACCAGAGATGGGTCATCTTGTTGAAGGCGATGAGCGACGCGGACTTTGAGAGACCGTTCCATCATCCGGCATCGGGGCAAACGACCAGCTTGGCCTACAATCTCGGCAGCTACGCCTGGCATGGGAATCATCATCTGGCGCATATTACGGCATTAAGAACGAAGCTGGATCTTTAGATTGCAGCAGCAGGTCCAATTAACCCCTTGCGTTGCATTAAATCTACAAGGTACCGGCCAGGCGTTAAAATTGTATTCGATTTTTCGAATACAATTCGTCACTAACGACAA
>NZ_JBNYYG010000077.1:0-25939 GCF_050565405.1 Paenibacillus macerans
CGGGGGGCCACCGCGGCGCAGGAGCCCGACCGGGACGGCCTGCGCCGCATCGCCGGGCTCGCGCGCCAGTGGGAGAAGCGGCTCGCGGAGCTGGAGCGCCCGTCCCCGGCCGATGCGGCCGCTCCCCGCGGTTCGGATGACGATCCAAGCCTCCCGCTCGGGATGGACATGGAGGGCGATCCCGATTACGAGCCGCTGGAGGAGGACGAAGCCGATAGCGAGTTGACCGGAAAGTCCGAAGCAATCGGCAACCCGCAGGGAGAGCGCCAAGCGGTTGCTGCCAAGACACCCGCAGCCCATCGGCATGCCGGCACGGGTGCCGAATCAGGCAGCGGCTCCGAGCATGGGAGGTCCTCCGCGGAGCTGGACCGCTGCTGCGGATTGCTCGTGTCATTCGCTTACCCGGACCGCATTGCCAGCCGCCGCCCGGACGGGCGGTACCTGCTGCGGAACGGCCGCGGCGCGCAGCTTGCCTTCAAGGATTCCATGGGCGCAGCGCCGTTCCTGGCCATCGCCGAGGTGGACGACGAGGGAACGGAGGGGCGGATTTTGCTGGCGGCTCCGCTCGACGAGACGGACTTGCATCGTTATTACGGCCAGGAGATAGCCGAGGAACGCAGCGCGGCTTGGGACGACGCATCCGGTACGGTGCGGGCTCGAATCCGCCAAACGTTCGGCGCGATCGTGCTGAGAGAGCAGCCGGATCCGCAGCCGGGGCCCGAGCAGATCACGCGTGCCCTGCTGGACGCGGTTGCCGCCAAGGGCGTGGGCATTCTGCCATGGACGGATAAAGCCCGCAAGCTCCAGGAACGGCTGCTGTTCTTGCATAATTTGGACGAACGATGGCCGGACGTTTCCGACGAGACGCTGGCGGCGACGGCAGAATCGTGGTTGGCGCCCTATTTGTCCGGCGTGCGCAAGCGTTCCGATCTGCAGGCTTTGTCGTTGTACGGCATCCTGGAGAACCTGCTGGACTGGCCGCGGCAACAGGAATTGAACGCCGAGGCGCCAACGCATCTGCTTGTCCCGAGCGGCTCCAAAATCCAGGTTCATTACGATGGACCGCAGGCCCCGTATGCCGCGGTACGCCTGCAGGAGGTGTTCGGGATGATGGAGACGCCGCGAATCGGCTTCGGCCGGGTGCCGATCACGCTGCATCTGCTATCGCCGGCAAGCCGGCCGGTTCAAGTGACCGCGGATTTGCGCAGCTTTTGGGAGACGACCTATTTCGAGGTCAAAAAAGACCTCAAAGGCCGTTACCCCAAGCATTACTGGCCGGATGACCCCCTCCAGGCCACGGCCACCCGCAAGGTTCGTCCCCATTAACTCATTTGTTTTTGCGACAAGCGCGGCGATCCCGGAAGATCGCCGCGCTTGTTTGCCGTCCCCGCATATTTCATTCTCCGCATACGAGATTCGAGTAAATAATAGAAATTTATCCTTTAATCGCCAAATTTATTGTGATTTAATAGATTTGTAAACGATGTAAGAGATTTCCTCCAGGCGCCGGAGGCGAAGCTCCGCTATCGTTTGCCTCCAACACTAGTCCATTGATGATTCGGGAGGTGATCGGCCGGTTCGACAGAGGCCAAGCCAGGATTGGTAGATTCATAGGAAAGGTGACGTGCTGACGGAAGAAGGAAAGGTTTTGCCAAAGGCCCATACGGATGTCATCAGATTACGACGGCTCTTCTTGCTTGCTTTATTCCATCTAATTTCCTAATGAAAGAGAGGGATTTAAGTTATGCATTCGATGAGAACCCACCGATTCGTCACGAAATGGAAGTGGTTTGCCATGACCTGCTTGGCGTTGTCCCTGTTGCTCCCGGGAGGTCTCCTCCAGCCGCCGGCCGCGAAGGCGGCGGATTCATACAAAATCGTAGCCTATTACCCGTCGTGGGGGGCTTATACACGCAATTTTAACGTAACGGATATCGACGCCTCGAAAATCACGCATATCAACTATGCATTTGCGGATATCGCCTGGAACGGCATTCACGGCAACCCCGATCCGGCCGGGCCGAATCCGGTAACCTGGCCGACCCAGGACGAGAAAGGGCAGACGATCAACGTGCCCAACGGCACGATCGTGCTGGGCGATCCCTGGATCGACGCCGGCAAGCAGTTCGCCGGGGATACCTGGGACCAGCCTTATGCCGGGAACATCCATCAATTGAACAAGCTGAAACAGGCCAACCCGCACCTGAAAACGATCGTTTCCGTCGGCGGATGGACGTGGTCCAACCGCTTCAGCGATGTGGCCGCCAGCCAGGTGACGCGCGAAACGTTCGCGAATTCGGCGGTCGATTTTTTACGGAAATTCAACTTCGACGGGATCGACCTGGACTGGGAGTATCCGGTCGCCGGCGGATTGCCGGGCAACAGCTACCGTACGGAGGATAAGCAGAACTACACGAAGCTGCTGCAGGAAATTCGCAATAAGCTGAATGCGGCGGGCGCCGTGGACGGGAAGCAATACCTGCTAACGATCGCTTCGGGGGCATCGCCTGCGTTCGTAAGCAACACGGAGCTTGGAAACATCGCCTCCATCGTCGACTGGATCAATATCATGACGTACGACTTCAACGGCGGGTGGCAGCAAGTTACGGCTCATAATGCGCCGTTGTACTACGACCCGGCGGCAGGAAGCGCCGGCGTGCCCAGCGCTTCGGCATTCAATGCCGAAGCCGCGGTGCAAGGGCATTTGAATGCGGGCGTACCGGCGAACAAGCTGGTGCTCGGCGTGCCGTTTTACGGACGGGGCTGGGACGGCGTGAACAGTTCCGGCAACGGGCAATATCAGAGCGCCAGCGGCGCTTCGAGCATAGGAACCTGGGAGGCCGGATCGTTTGATTTCTACGATCTGGAAGCCAATTATATCAATAAGAACGGCTATACGCGTTATTGGAACGATACCGCTAAAGTGCCTTACCTGTATAACCCCTCGGCCCGGCGTTACATCTCCTATGACGACACGCAATCGCTTGGTTTCAAAACCGATTACATCAAGAGCCGGGGCTTGGCCGGCGCCATGTTCTGGGAGCTTAGCGGAGACCGGAACAAAACGCTGCAAACCAAGCTGCGCAGTGACCTGGGCGGCGGCGTCAATCCGCCTACGGATACGCAGGCTCCAACGGCACCCGCCGGCTTGACGGCGGCAGCCAAGACGGCTAACTCCGTAACGCTAACCTGGCAGCCTTCCTCGGATAACGTCGGCGTCACCCGTTACGACGTGTTCCGAAACGGGGCGCCGGCAGCCACCGTAACCGGGACGACGGCTACAGTCAGCGGCCTTCAGCCGGCAACGGCTTACGTTTTTACGGTCGTCGCCAGGGATGCGGCCGGAAATGCGTCGCCATCCAGCGCAGCGTTGACGGTCACGACGGAACCGGGAACGATTCCGACGGATACGACTGCACCTACCGTGCCTGGCAATTTGACGGTGACGGCCAAATCGTCTTCCAGCGTCAGCCTAAGCTGGAGCGCATCGAGCGATAATGTCAGCGTCACCGGGTATGAGGTATACAACGGCAGCCAGCTGGCTGCCACGGTGACGGGGACGACGGCGACAATCAGCGGTCTTCAGCCGTCCAGCTCTTATACGTTTACCGTGAAGGCCAAGGACGCCGCAGGCAACAGTTCCGCGGCAAGCAACGCGGCGACGGCGACGACGGATCCATCCGGAACGGGTCCGGCAGCCTGGGCGCCTTACACGGCGTATACGGTGAATCAGCTCGTTACGTATAACGGGGTAACCTATAAGGTGGTTCAGTCCCATACGTCGCTGCCCGGTTGGGAACCGGATAAAGTACCGGCTTTATTCCAGCCGCAGTAATGGACGATTATGAGAAGATTTTACCCCTAGATTAGCGGATTCTACCCCTAAATTAACAGGATTATACAGCATATCTTACATTTCGTGAACGCTTTCAATTTTCTATTGACGGTTAGTATGGCTTGAATTATTATAGTCACATAACCGAAAACCAAATGACTTTTGGCGTGTTACCGTTGATCCAGATGGGCATGAGCCAAGGAAAGCAGACCTATTTGAAAGGTTTCTTTTCTTGGCTTTTTTTGTTGCCCTTGAATGAGCTCCAATTTGTTTCGGGAAAAAAAGGTATAGTTCCCATGGACTTGCCGGAATATAGATAATAACATTCGGGAGGGTACAACCATGTTTTCAAAGTGGAGAAAGAAAAGTACAGAAAACCAAACCGTAGAAATCCATTCGCCGTTGTCCGGAGAGGCCGTTCCTTTGGCTCAGGTACCTGACGAGGCTTTTGCCGGCGGCCATATGGGACCTGGGCTCGCCATCGAGCCCAGCGCGGGCAAGCTGGTCGCGCCGTTTGACGGCAAAGTGGTCCATGTGATCAAAAGCAGCCATGCGGTTATGATGGAGCATCCTTCGGGATTGCAATTTTTGTTCCACATCGGAATCAATACGGTATCGCTCAAAGGGGAAGGCTTCATTTCCCACATTGCCGCCGGGGATAAAGTAAAAGCGGGACAACTGATGATCGAGTTCGATATCGAGAAAATTCGGGAAGCCGGTTATCCGGTGATCTCGCCAATCATAGTAACAAACGCCGGAGAAGTGACGAGCAACCTGGAAACGCTCAACGGTCCTGTGACGGCAGGCGGAAGCGTCATTTTGAAGGCGGTTTTAAAAATATAACCTTATTGTTAGGAAAGGATGATTTGTGCATGCTAGCTTTTCTCCAGAAAATCGGTAAGTCATTGATGCTTCCGGTTGCAACACTGCCTGCAGCGGCGATCTTGCTCAGGTTCGGCAGCGTCGACTACATCAAGGAATTTCACCTGGGAGAGGGAGTAGGGGGATTCCTCAACACTTACATTGCTCCGTTCCTGGCGGCCGGCGGGGGGACGATCTTCGATAACCTTCCGTTGATCTTTGCCGTCGGGGTGGCGATCGGTTTGGCCGGGGATGCGGTTGCAGCCTTGTCCGCCGTGATCGGTCAATTGATTTTGCTAAACGTACTCGACAGAGTGCCTGGAATTTTTCCTGAACTCATGCAGTCTGCGGATACCAAACTGAATATGGGCGTGCTCGGCGGGATTATCGTCGGCTGCATTTCCGCCTATCTCTACAAACGATACCACACCATTAAGCTGCCGGATTGGTTAGGATTCTTCGGGGGCAAACGTTTTGTTCCGATGATAACCGCTATCACGATGGTTGTCGTAGGCTTGATCTTTGGCTTGATCTGGGGCCCTGTGCAATCAGCTTTGGATACTTTTGGGGATTGGGTAACAAGCCTCGGCGGCATCGGTTCGGCTATTCATATCATTGCCAACCGCCTGTTGGTTCCTTTTGGCCTTCACCACATCATCAACTCGATCGTCTGGTTCCAAATCGGCGACTTTACCAACGCTGCCGGAGAAGTTATTCACGGCGACCTGCATCGCTTCTTTGCCGGAGACAAGACGGCAGGCATGTTCATGACCGGTTTCTTCCCGATTATGATGTTCGGCCTTCCGGCCGCTGCCTTTGCGATCATTCATACGGCTAAGCCGGAAAGACGCAAAATGGTTAGCTCCATTTTCCTGGGGGCCGCGCTTGCTTCCTTCCTGACAGGGATTACGGAGCCGCTGGAGTTCGCGTTTATGTTCGTGGCGCCGGTGCTTTACGGGATTCACGCCGTATTGTCCGGAATCGCGGCATATGTCACTTATGCGCTGGGCATGAAGCTTGGTTTCGGATTCTCGGCCGGTTTCATCGATTATGCGATCAACTACCAGATTTCGACGAAACCGTTGCTCCTCATTCCGGTAGGTTTGGCAACCGCGGTTGTATATTATGTCATCTTCCGCTTCATGATCGTCAAGTTCAATTTGAAAACGCCAGGGCGCGAAGATACGGTGGATATTGCCGAGGTTGAGGAAGCACCTGCCGCAACAGGTGCGTTCACAGCCGACACCAGATCCGCCAAAATCCTGGCGAACATAGGCGGACCGGAAAACATCGAGTCCGTGGATGCGTGCATTACCCGCCTTCGCCTCGTCGTCAAGGACGATAAAGCCGTCAACGATGCCGCGCTGAAACAGCTTGGAGCATCGGGGGTCATGAGACTCGGCAAAGGCGCAGTCCAAGTCGTGTTCGGGCCGCAATCCGAAGCGATCAAGGATGAAATCAAAAAAATGTTGTAGGGTAACACACGTTAATGCCAAGCAGGGCGGAGCCTCAATCCGCCCTGCTTTTTAATTTACGGGCGAGACACGCAAAAGGATTCACTTTATGTCATTTTATGCCCCAGGACTTGCCAGCTCCGCTACGCGTTATGTAAAGTTAAGTCGGAAGAGAATGAACATAAGCGGGGTTAGGATATGACTTATAAATTGACCAAGTGGATGATCCTGATCGTACCGACGCTGGTTGTCGGGTTGTGGGAATATGTGCGGCATCAGTTTTTGATGCCTTATGTTTCGATGGAAATGGGCAATGTGTTGACGCCGGTCATTTTATTCGCGGTCAGCATCACGCTGCTGCATCGCTGGTTTTCGTACCTGGAGCGTATGCAGGAAGAACTACAGCGGGAGCGGGCGCTGAAGGCCAAGCTGGAGCAGCGGGAACAGCTGGCCCGCGAACTGCATGACGGGATCGCGCAATCGTTGTTTCTGCTGTCGGTGAAGGTTGACCGCGCCGATCGGCAGCAAACTTCTCAGGGCGGAGCGTACGACTGGCATGGGCTGCGCAAGACGATTCATGAGGTGAACCGGTATGTACGGGAAGCGATCTCCGATTTGCGCATTCCGCCGGACGCGAAGGAGAGCGAAGCAAATGACGCTGCGATACCGGCGCTGATCCGGCAGATGGCAGCCGAGCAGCAACTGGCGTTGCAGCTGGACTGGCGGCTCGGGGAAGAGGCGTGGTCCGCAAAAGCGAAGCTGGAGCTGCTGTCCTGCGTACGCGAAGCGCTCATCAATGCCGGCAAGCATGCGGGCGTACAGGAGGTCCGCATCGCCGGCAGCGGCGATGCGCGGCGTTTTCTTGTGAAGGTAGACGATAGCGGGACCGGATTTGCGGCCGATCATCCGCCCGAGCCGGGCCGATACGGGTTGCAAATTATGCGGGAGCGGGCGGAGCATATGGGCTGGGAGCTGACGATTGTTTCCGTGCCGGGAAACACGACGGTGGAGATTCGGGGAGGAGGCGGAGAGGAATGAAGGTAAGGGTGCTGGTCGTTGACGATCATCCGCATGCCAGGGAAGCGATCGGCGATATTTTGGCGGAGGATGCGGGTTTTGAAATCGTGGCGTTTGCGGCGGGCGCCGATGAGGCGATCGCGCAGACGGAGTTGTGGATGCCGGATCTGATCCTGATGGATATTCATATGCCGGGCAAAGACGGCCTGGAAACGACCCGGGAGATCAAGCTGCGTTATCCTTACGTGAAGATCGTCCTGATCACCGTGTCGGATGATGCCGCCCATCTGTTTGAGGCGTTGAAGCAGGGGGCGCAGGGGTACTTGCTCAAAAATTTGGAACCCGGAACCTGGCTCGAGTATTTGCGGGCTGTCGCCAGCGACGAGGCCCCTTTGTCCAGCGAATTGGCGCTGCGTATTTTGCAGGAGTTTCCTCTGGCAAAGAAAGAAACGGGGGAGGGGCCGCCGCTGACTGCACGCGAGCGCGAGATTCTCGGCTGGGTGGCCCAGGGGATGACCAACCGGGAGATCGCCGGGGAGCTGCACATCTCCGATCAGACGGTCAAAAACCACCTGAAAAACATTTTGCATAAGCTGCATTTGGAAAACCGCGTCCAATTGACGAGGTATGCGCTGGAGCAAGGCTGGGTGGATCGGCGGGGGAATTAATTCGGATCCTGCCCTGATGTTGTGACAGAAGTCACAAGGCAGAGGTTCTCACCGCTCTACACTTAAATTAGTTCCAAGTGTAAGGGGGAGAACCGCATGAAAATCCGAATAGGCGCTATTGCAATCGCTTTGGGCTGCGCCCTGCTGATATCGGCCTGCGCCGATGCGCCCGACCGTTACATCGGCTCGGGTACTGAAACGGCGGCGAAGGGTCCGGTCAAGGTGTTTACCGTCCATGCCCAGCCTTCGGGTTACGATGTTCAGGAAATCAAGGTCAAGCGGGGAGATACGGTCCGCATTACGCTTAAAAATACGCAAGGCATGCATTCGCTGAAAATCAAAGGCTATAACAAAGAAGTCAGAGGCGGCAAAACGATCACCTTCGTGGCGGATCAAGCGGGGGAGTTCGAATTCTCCTGCAACATCTCCTGCGGCAAAGGCCATAAGGAAATGAAGGGGACCTTTATCGTGAGGTAACCCGGCACGGTTCGGGATGCCTCTATTCAAAAAAGCTGACAGCCCATCCAATCGATGAGGCTGCCAGCTTTTTCTTTACGCATCGCCTTAAAATTGCAAATTAAAAAGTCGGGTTTGGAGCACCGAAGTTATCGTAACCGCGCTGAACGTAACGGACCGTAATGACCTTATTTGCCCATTTCCCGGCTATTTCCCGCTGTAACGGACTCCAGAGACCTTATTCGGCTCTTATAGAAGCCATTTAGCTGCTTTTGACCGAAATAAGGTCTCCTCGGTCCGTTAGCGTAGCTGAGAGCTACGTGAGCAACTCAAATGTTTCCGGAGGAAACATGCATCGGAAGCATACGCTTAGGCCCGGCTGAATTCAAGATTCGACGCCGAGTAACCTTCCTTGAATAGTCTTCGTGATCCCAAAGATGACTTTTTGAACTACCGTTTCAATGAAGGTTCAAAAAGTCAGGTTTGGAGCACCGAGAAGGTTGGATGAAGCTAGGGACTGAGTAGCGGAGCGTAGACAGATCTACGTGAGCAACGGAAGTCCCGGCTGAATTCAAGATTCGACGCCGAGTAACCTTCCTTGAATAGTCTTCGTGATCCCAAAGATGACTTTTTGAACTACCTCTAAAAATAACCCAATTGCTCCTTGGCGGCTTCCGACATATGCTCCGGCGACCATCTGGGTTCCCAAACAACATCGACCTCGGGGTCGGTGATTCCCAGTTGATCGCTTAAGACAAAGCGGACCCCGCCTACGATCGTGTCGTGCATCGGACAACCCGGCGTCGTCAAGGTCATCTGAATATAGACGCGATCCTCTTCCTCGCGAATGTCGTAGACGAGTCCCAGGTCCACGATGTTGACGCCAAGCTCCGGATCGTATACTTCCCGCAGGCTTTCGCGGATTTGTTCGATTCTGTTCATTTTTCAGTCGACCTCCATATTTGAATTTAATGGGCAAACACCAACGCGATCAAAGCGATATAGGCAACGGAGACGAGGGACAAGCCGGCGCCTCCTATGGCGATGACGAGCTGCGAGTCGACGACCAGTCCGGCCAGGACGGTCAGGTTGGCGCATAAGATGGCCGTCAAGCCGAGGTTGGCCTTCCGTTCATCAAGCAGGTCGGCCAATACCGGCGTACCCGGCTTGCCGGCCTGTTTGCCGTATTTATGCGTCCACCAAAGAAAGGGAACGATTTTGGACACGTAGCCCAGCACGGTAAACGATACCCAGCAGCTGAGGTAAACCCAGCCGGCCGTCAGCACGGTTTTGGTATCCAGCAAATGCTCCGGCGAGACGATGGACCGCAGAACAAACGCGAGGATAAAGATAGCAAAGATTTGGCTGCCGGTGACCGTCCATTCGATTCCGGCTCCGGGGCTGCGCTTATGGCGTTTTTTGCGGATTTGCAGCAAATGCGCGTTGTAGGCGATGACGGCCGAAGCGATCAGCAGCAGCGCCGCGATTTTGAACCACACCGGCAAGCCGAACAGGAAGGAGCTTGCTCCGACGAGCACGCCTGCATTCCATAAAGACAATACCGCGTATTCCAGCTTGGTCGGGTAGTCGTGGGACAGGTAAAACATCGGCAGCAGCTTGTAGCTGAAGCCGGTGATTAGCAATCCGAACCAACCGAGCGTTCCGAGCCAGATATGGGTGCCGAACAGGTTCTCGTGGAGCCCGTTCCAAAGGCCGGTGGCGAAGTTGATCCCCATGGCCATGCCGGACAGGCCGGTCAGCAGCAGGTAGAGGACCGCGCAGCCCGTACTGATCGTAATCGCGTTCCAAAGGCCGGCGCGAAACAGTGTCGCGGCCATATTCCAGACGAACAGTACTATACCTAGGAAGGCCATCGTGGCGAATCCGCCGATCCAGTACGTATCTCCCTGAATGAATCCGAACAACAGTCCGAACAGTCCGACAGTAAATAAAGCGTAATGCAGATATCCCAGCCGTTCGCTGTATACATTCGTTTGCAAAATGACGTTAATCAGCTGGTACACGGCCCCCATGGCCAGCATGGTAGCCCAGCCGAGCACGAACAGATGCACCTGGAACCAGCCCGCGGGACCGCGGATGCCTTCGCCAAGCCAGCCCGTGAGCGACATCAGGGAGGTGGCGTGGAACAGGACGAATCCGAAAATCCCCGTTACGATAAATAAAAAGGGGAGTCGGGACATGGCGGGCATCGCATTCACCTCCTTAAGGTTTGCGGATTTTCACTTTGGCGGTGCCGTCCGGTTGTTCCTCCACGGTGTAGGTGCAGCCCAGGCCGTTCAGCTCTTCGATCAAAAATACCGGCACCCGGTCATTGTGGATATGAACCTCGTCTCCGGATTTGCACTTCTCGAGCGTGGCAAGGGTCCGCACCATCGGCTGCGGCGGCTCCAGGCCGCGGTTGTCGAGCACGGTGACCTTGGCTTCCGTTTCGGCAGCTACCGCTGCTGGAGCGGCCGGCTTCGTTTCGACGGCTTCCGGAATTTCGGCATGGGCGCCTGCGGCGGGTTCATCCAGCCACGCTTTGTTCTTCTTATGGACGAAGGTCGTGATCCAGTGTTCTTTATCCTGCATCACCGCTTTGCCGACAAGTCCCTTCATCTTCAGGAATCCCAGCAAGGGCGTGGGCTTGAAGGTGGCGTGCAGGACGAATATATCGTCTTGCTCCAGCGTTTTAACGTGGTCCATGATGAGCTGGAACGGCTCCAATTTGTTTTTGAGCTGCTCGCGAACATCCAGTTCGACGATTTTGGCTTCGTTTCGATGCATCTGGCATCACCTCTCGGTTAGTTTGGTATTTGGCATGGACCGCGATTCGAAGTGCGGAATCATTTTGTATGCCGCGCAAGTTAATGGCTCATGCCGGGTTCACCGTTATCTTTGCCGTCCGCGGTGACCCGCAGGATGGCGGTCGCTCCTTTGGAGGCATCGGCCAACTGATGGGTAAGAATCGGATAGTCGCCTTCCTCCGTCACGGTAAACTCGACCACGGCGCCGCCGCCTGCCGGGAGCATGACGGTTTGCAACCCGTACAGGACGTTGTTCGGATTGCCGTCCAGGTACACCCGATCCATGGTCGTGCCCACCACATGAAACGACGATACGTGGTTCGGCCCCGAGTTGGTGACGTAAAGCCGCACCTTGTCGCCGACTTTGGCGAGGAACGGGTGTTCTTTTAGCGTAAAGTCATCGCCGTTGAAGACAACGTACTCCGGTTCGCCTTGTTGAAAAGCGTCATAATCGTTTTCCGCGTACCATTCGCTTTGCACGATCGTGTATTCCCGGTCGATGTCCGTATCGGTTTCGTAGCCGTCCTTCGGCTCCACGATGATCATCCCGTGCATCCCGTTGGCGACGTGGAGGAGGACCGGACTGGTGCCGCAGTGGTACATAAAGACGCCGGGGGTGTCCGCAGGGTACGTAAAGATTCCTTTTTCGTCCGGCATGACATCGATGAATTTGCGGCTTGGAGCGGCATGGACGGCGTGGAAATCCATCGAATGCGGCATCTCCGGGTCCATGTTGGTTAACGTAAACTCGAGCGTATCTCCTTCTTTGACACGAATCACCGGCCCCGGAGCGGTTCCGTTAAACGTCCAGGCGTTATAAAAGACGCCTTCGGAAATTTCTAAATCGGTCGTTTGCGCGGTCATTTCGATATGCACGACGTTTCCTTCGCGCTCGATGACCGGCTTGACCGGAGGCTGATTGAGTTTGTGTTCTTCCTCCGCCGGGGCAGCTTCCCCGACTTCGGCATGTCCGGATGGAAAAGCCAGCCAGGCGGCCGCGACCATGATCAATCCGGCGAGTATCAGGAAACACCACTTCGGTATTTTCGGCTTGTTCATATCCATTCACCTTTCTATGAGGCTGAGCTGGAACTAGGGTTAATTTAAGAGTACGACGGGTTGCTAGGGGTCATTGTGATATTAATCACTTGAATGTTGTCGAAATTGCATAAACCGAAATGTTTATAATTCCGATGAGTTTGGTGTTGTACTCTTGGGGGACATGAAGTAATATGAGAGATATATTCCAACAGAATAGGATGGAAGTAGGTGTTCCGGCCGGTTTGGCCGGAGCTTAATAGGGAAGTCCGGTGCGATGCCGGCGCGGTCCCGCCACTGTAACAGAGGAGTCGATTACTTCAATGCCACTGGTGAACCAGGTTCACCGGGAAGGCTGTAACCGGCGATGATGCTGAAGCCAGGAGACCTGCCTATGTTCCAAGCACTGCTGTACCTACGGGAGATAGGGAGGTGTTAAAGATGCAAACCATCGAAACCATGATCGAAGGTCCTCTTTAGCCATGCCGCTATCGGGGATCTTTTTTGTTGCGCTTGATTCGGGAGACTAGGTTCGACATACGACGAGATGGGGAGGAAACACAAAGATGGGAAATGTATTGGGCGGTAATCTGGGGTATCCCAGAATAGGCAAGCAACGGGAATGGAAAAAAAGCATCGAGGCGTATTGGGCAGGCAAGGCGACGCAAGACGAGCTGCACGCCGGCCTGGCCGCCATCCGGCTCGACAACGTGCGGCTGCAGCGGGAAAAGGGGATCGACGTGATCCCGGTCGGGGATTTTACCTATTACGATCAGGTATTGGATACGGCAACGATGTTCGGCCTGGTGCCGGGACGTTTTGCTTGGGAGGGCGGAGAGGTTACGCTGGATACCTACTACGCGATCGCTCGGGGGAATGACCGGGCGGCGGCCAGCGAGATGACCAAATGGTTTAATACGAACTACCATTATATCGTTCCGGAGCTGGGAGACCGGGAGCCGCAGTTGACCGCGAACCGGCCGCTCGCCGGTTATCTGGAGGCCAAGCGGGAGCTGGGCGTGGAAGGCCGGCCCGTCGTGCTGGGCTTGTTCACTTTCCTGAAGCTGTCCAAGGGATACGCGGCGGCGGAATGGGATGCCTGGGTCGGGAAGCTGCTGCCGCTTTATGTCCGGGTGTTGCGGGAAGTGCACGAGGCCGGCGCGGCCTGGGTTCAAATCGACGAGCCGGCGGCGGTCACTTCCTTGACCCCTGATGATCTTCGTTCGCTAAAAACGATTTACCGGACCATCGCGGCCGAAGTGCCGGGGCTGCAGGTGATGCTGCAAACCTATTTCGACGCCGTCGAACATTTCGAAACGTTGGCGGAGCTGCCGGTACAAGGCATCGGGCTCGATTTCGTGCATGGACGGGAAGGCAATATGGAAGCTTTGCGGCGGTTGGGTTTCCCGGCCGGCAAAACGCTCGGAGCGGGCATCGTCGACGGCCGGAACATCTGGCGCGCCGATTTGGACGAAAGCCTGAAGCTGCTGCAGGAAATCCGCCTGCTGGCGGGGGACCCGGAGCTGATCGTGCAGCCGTCCTGCAGCCTGCTGCACGTTCCGGTATCCGCAGCCGGGGAAGCGCGGCTGGCGCCGGTGTTGCGCGAGGCCTTGACGTTTGCCGAGCAGAAGCTGGAGGAGCTGGCGAGCTTGCGCGAGGCCGCTCGGGCGGGCAAGGGCGATCGCGAACCGGAGCGGTTCGCGGAGAACCGGCGGGCGCTGGCCGCGCTGGCTGCGGACCCGGCCCGGAGCCGGGGAAGCGTGCGCGAGGAGGCCGCGCTGGCCGCCCTGCTGCCGGCGAAGCGCGGCAGCGAGTTTGCGGAGCGGCGCCGCAAGCAGCAGGCGAAGTGGCGGCTGCCGTTTCTGCCGACGACCACGATCGGCAGCTTTCCGCAAACCGCCGAGGTCAGAGCCGCCCGCCAGAAATGGCGCAAAGGCGAATGGAGCCCAGAGCGGTACGACGATTTTATTCAAACGGAAATCCGCAAATGGATCGGAATTCAGGAGGAGCTCGGCCTCGACGTGCTGGTGCATGGCGAATTTGAACGGACCGATATGGTGGAGTTTTTCGGCGAGAAGCTCCCGGGGTTCGCATTTACGCAGGGAGGCTGGGTGCAATCGTACGGAACGCGCTGCGTGAAGCCGCCGGTGATCTATGGGGACGTCGATTTCGCCGGCCCGATGACCGTGAAGGAAACGGCTTATGCCGGGACGTTGACGGCCAAACCGGTGAAGGGGATGCTGACGGGACCGGTCACGATATTGAATTGGTCGTTCGTCCGGAACGACCTGCCCCGCGATCAGGTAGCCTACCAAATCGCGTTGGCCCTCCGCAAGGAAGTAGAAGCGCTCGAGGAAGCCGGCATTGAGATGATCCAGGTGGATGAACCCGCGCTCCGGGAAGGGCTGCCGTTGAAGCAAAGCGAATGGGCCAAGTATTTGGCATGGGCGGTGAAATCGTTCCGCGTAGCCACGTCGACGGTCCGGGATACGACGCAAATCCATACGCATATGTGTTATTGCGAATTTGCCGATATCATCGACGATATTCGCGCATTGGACGCCGACGTCATATCGATCGAAACCTCACGCAGTCACGGGGAGCTTGTGCAAAGCTTCGAGGAGCATACCTATCCTTTGGGCATCGGGCTAGGCGTTTACGATATTCACAGCCCGCGCGTTCCTTCGGAGGCGGAAATGGTTGCCTTGATCGAACGGGCGCTGCAAGTGCTGGATCCGGAGCTGTTCTGGATTAATCCCGATTGCGGCCTGAAAACAAGGGGCGAGGAAGAGACGGTGGCTTCGTTGCGGCAAATGGTGGACGCAGCCGGACATTTCCGCCGTAAATACAGCCGGGAACCGCAAAAGCAATAAGTTCGGATATAGAGTAAGATGCGTTGAACGCGTGAGTATATCGCGGCATGGCCGGGTCCTAGAGACCCGGTTAAATTTTGTTAGTAACTGTAATTGACAAAGTTGTAGATAGGCATTACAATAACTATTGTTCGAAAAGTCGCAGATAAAAAGAAAGTAACTGAAAAAATTATACAAACATTTTTTGGAGGGAGACCACATCATGTCGCAAGTATTATTCGTGAAAGCCAATAACCGGCCGGCGGACCAATCCGCCACAGTTAAATTGTACGAAAGCTTCCTGCAAACTTATAAGGAAACGCATCCTGGGGATACGATTTCCGAGCTGAACCTGTTTGAGGTTGAGCTTCCTTATTACGACGTGGATATGCTGAACGGTCTGTTCAAAGCAGGCAAAGGCATACCGGCGACGCCGGAAGAACAAAAAGCGGCCGATCTGGCGAATGCCTACCTGGATCAATTCTTGAAAGCCGACAAAGTCGTATTTGCTTTCCCGCTGTGGAACTTCACGATTCCTGCCCAGCTGTTGACTTACCTGTTCTACCTGAACCAAGCCGGCAAAACGTTCAAATATACCGAACAAGGTCCGGTCGGACTTGTCGGCGACAAGAAAATCGCTTTGCTGCAGGCTCGCGGCGGCGTTTATTCCGAAGGTCCGATGACCGCGCTGGAAATGTCGCTGAACTACGTGAAAAACGTTTTGACCTTCTGGGGCGTTACCAATCCGGAAGCCGTCGTGGTGGAAGGGCATAACCAATTTGCGGACCGCGCCGAAGAGATCGTTCAGGACGGCGTAAAACGTGCGGCTGACCTGGCTGCGAAGTTCTAATCGACATCGATCATCCGCATGCATTCCGGATTCGGATCAAGAGCTGTTTTCCCTGGCGCAAGCCCGGGAGAGCAGCTCTTTTTCTATGGGCGCCGCATGCCGAATCGTTTGAAGATTTGTTATAATACTAGCAATGAAGAGAGACAAGGCGGGGGATAACGATGATCATCATGAATGAGAAGATCAGGGCTTCGGAAGTCCAATTAACCGGCGTGAACGGGGAGGACCTGGGCATTGTGGCGACGAAGGATGCGCTGGCCATGGCCAAATCGTCGAATGTGGACCTGGTCTGCACTTCGCTGCTGTCCAGTCCGCCGCCCTGCAAGCTGGTTCGCCGAGCCGACCATCAAAAGGAGCAGACGCAAGCCAAGCAAAAGGAGCGCAAAGCGGCGTCCGGCGGCAAGCTGAAGGAAATCCGCTTGTCCGCCCTCATCGAAGACCATGACTACGATACGAAGAAGCGCCAGGCCGAGCGGATTTTGGCGGCTGGCAACGATGTGCAGCTCACGGTGCTCGTCGAGAACAAGAAGACCGATCCGGCCAAACGGCTGGCCGAGGAGCTGGTCCGCGACCTTCGGCCTGTCGGGCGGCTGGACAAGGGGATCCAGGTGAGCGGCAAACAGGTCATCGCCATCCTCCGGGCCGTCCGGGAATAGCCGAGCCGCCATCTATGAGCCAAGTCGGCAAACCGAAACCTCCGGCAACACGCCGCGAGGTTTTTTTGGTTGGCGTCAGCGAGTCATGGGGTTCGGTCGCGCGATTACGCGGGCTTTTGCTTGAATTAATCAATTTGCGTCGACCAGGCGAATACAATTATACTCACTTTATATGACCGAAGGAGTTGCGTTTCATCATGGAAATCGACTTGGAAATGATTTTTAAGCTTTGCATGGCTTTATTGTTCGGCCTGTTCATCGGCATCGACCGCCAATTGAAACAGAAGCCGCTCGGCATTAAAACGAGCATGGTCATTTGTATCGCCAGCTGTTTGGTGACGATCGTGTCGATCGAGGCTTTCGAGAAGTTCGCCGGCCCGGACCATCCGAACATGGATCCGATGCGGCTCGCGGCGCAAATCGTCAGCGGCATCGGTTTCCTGGGTGCGGGCGCCATCTTGCGGCGCAGCAACGAAGGGATTTCCGGGCTCACCTCGGCGGCGATGATCTGGGCGGCTTCCGGGATCGGGATCGCGATCGGGACCGGGTTTTATCTCGAAGCGGGACTGACCGTTATTTTGCTGATCATCTCGGTGAATTTCGTGCCTTATCTCATTAAATGGATCGGACCTTATAAACTCAACCAACGCGACGTATCGATCAAAATCGTGATGGAGGATCACGGCAATGTGACCGAGCTGATCCGCGTCATTGAACGTAAGGATGAAAAGGGACGAGGGACCAACGCCAACCCGCACCGCATCCGCCGGCTGAAGATCAAAGATCTGGAGGAAGGCAGACAGCGGGTGGACATGGTGATTTCGGCCTCGGAAAAAGAATATACGACGGAAATTTATCATTTCCTCCGCACCATCGATCATGTCATCAGCGTGGAAGTGGAAAATTTATAAACGCCGCGGCCGTTTAACTTCAGTTTACAAAGCGGTTGTATTCTTTCCCTGAGCAATTCGCAGCTCATCTGGTGCAGATAGAGATGAAGGGAAGAGAAACCATATGCCAAGGAACCTACCTGAAAAATCGGAGCAGGATGCTCAAACGAGGAAAAAAAGCGGCAGCACCCGGGCGTTTTACCAACTGATGCGGGAAACGAAACCGCCGTTGCTGCTGTTGACGGTTGCCGTATTGCTGAGCGTGGCGTCGACGTTGGTGAGCCTGGTCATTCCGATGTTCACGAAAAATCTCGTGGACGGCTTTTCGCTGTCCTCGATCAGCGGCTCGCAAATCGTGATGATCGGCGCCGCTTTCATCGGGATGTCGATCGCCTCGGGGCTATCGATCTATTTATTGAACTATACCGGGCAACGCATGGTCGCCAGCCTGAGGGACCGCTTATGGAAGAAGCTGCTCCGCTTGCCCGTCTCTTATTTCGATAACAACCGGACGGGAGAATCGGTCAGCCGGATGACCAATGACACCGGCATAATCAAAGCGCTGATCTCCGAGCAGATCGCCGGTTTCTTCAGCGGCATCATCTCCATCGTGGGAGCCGTGGCCGTATTGTTTTATCTGAATTGGAAAATGACCCTGGTCATGTTTGCCGTAATTCCGCTGGCCGCTTTGATTCTCGCGCCGCTGGGCCGGATGATGTACAAAATCTCCATCGGCATGCAGGACGAAACGGCGTCCTTTACGGCTTCGCTAAGTCAGGTGCTGTCGGAAATCCGGCTGGTCAAGGCATCCAACGCCGAACGCAAGGAATACGAGGGCGGAAGCCAAGCGATCGGCAATCTGCTGAGATTCGGCGTACGGGAGGGCAAAGTCATGGCCTGGATCAGCCCGTTCATGGCCTTCGTCATGATGATGCTGCTGGTTGTGGTCATCGGTTACGGCGGCATGCAGGTGTCCAGCGGCGGATTGACTGCGGGGGAATTGGTTGCGTTTATTTTGTATCTGGTGCAGATCGTGATGCCGATGACGCAATTGACGACGTTTTTTACGCAGCTGCAGAAGGCCAAGGGGGCGACGGAACGCATTCTGGAAACGCTCGACGCCGAAGAGGAGCCTTTCGACTCCGGCAAGGAGGTAGCGGACGCCAACCAGCCGCTGGCGATCGAGGGCCTTACCTTCGGGTATAAGCCGGATGAGCCGGTGTTGCAAGGCATCAGCTTTACGATGGAGCCCGGGACGGTTACGGCGGTCGTGGGCCCGAGCGGCGGCGGCAAAACGACGCTGTTCTCCATGCTGGAGCGGTATTACGTACCGCAGCAGGGCAGCATCCGGCTGGGCGCGGACCCGATTGATTCGTTTACGCTCCGCTCCTGGCGCGGCATGATCGGGTATGTCTCACAAGAGAGCCCGATCATCGCCGGCACGATTCGCGAAAATCTCTGTTACGGCATCGAACGCGAAGTTGGCGAGGCGGAGCTGAAACGGGCGGCAGAGATGGCTTATGCCGACGGCTTCATTGCCGAGCTGCCAAACGGATTCGATACGGATGTGGGCGAGCGCGGCGTCAAGCTGTCCGGCGGTCAGCGGCAGCGGATCGCCATCGCGCGGGCGCTGCTGCGCGATCCGAAGATCCTCATGCTGGACGAGGCGACTTCCAGCCTCGACAGCCGCTCGGAAATCGTCGTGCAGAAGGCGCTGAGAAACCTGATGGAAGGCCGGACGACGATCGTTATCGCCCACCGGCTGTCTACCGTCGTAGGCGCGGATCAGTTGATTTTTATCGAGAAGGGGCAGGTGACGGGCCGAGGAACGCATGAGGAGCTGTTGCGGCAGCACGCCATGTACCGCGAATTCGCCTCGCAGCAGCTGCAAATCGCCGCCGGCGAAGAGTTCGAAGAGGTTATCGGGTAAGGGAGAGAGGGAACATGGCAAAAATACTCGTGGTAGACGACGATCAGCATATCCGCGAACTGGTACGCCTTTTTCTGGAGGAAGCGGGCTTGGAGCAGGTCCTGGAGGCGGGGGATGGGCGGGAAGCCTTGAACCTGGTCGAATCGGAAAAGGTCGACATGGTCATTCTGGATATCATGATGCCGGAGATGGACGGCTGGGAGCTCTGCCGCGAGCTGCGGCGGCATTACGAAATGCCGCTGCTCATGCTGACCGCCAAAGGGGAGACTCGGCAGGTCGTCAAAGGCTTCGAGCTCGGCACGGACGACTACCTGGTCAAACCGTTCGAACCGGCGGAGCTGGTCGCCCGGGTCAAGGCGCTGCTGAAGCGTTATCAGGTGTCGATCTCCCAAACCGTAACGATCGGCGTTTTGCGAATGAACCGCAAAACGTTCGAAGCGGACGGCAAGGGGGAAAGCTTCACTCTGCCGCTGAAGGAGTTCGAGCTACTGTTCAAGCTCGGCGGTCAGGCGGGGCGTACGCTGACCCGAGAGCAACTGATCGAAGATATTTGGGGCTACGATTTCGAGGGGAACGAACGCACGTTGGACGTGCATATCAACCGCCTGCGCGAACGGTTTCCCGAAGAGAGGTTCGGCTTCAAAATCCGCACGATTCGCGGGCTGGGCTACCGTCTGGAGGTGGGCGAACGTTGACTTGGTGGAAGAAGGTTTGGGAGGCCCTGGTCAGAATCATGCAGGTGCTTGTCTTCATGTGCATTTTCGGCTTTACCTGGACGGTGTCCGTTTGGATGACCTCGGCGCTTTACCGAATATGGGAACCGCCTTATTCCGCTTACGTCATCGGTTTGTTGAACGTGATCCTGGGCACGATTCTGTTCGGCTTACTGATATCCGTCATCAGTTTAGCGTTCCGGTCCAAACAACTGATGAAGCTGAATATGATCATCGACGCGATTCGCCGAATTTCCAGGGGGGATTTCACCGTTCGTCTGGATGGCTATGAGAAAATGCGAGAATTCGAAACGATCGTGCACAGCATCAACGAGATGGCCGGAGCGCTCGGGCAAATGGAGACGATGCGGCAGGACTTCATTTCTAACGTGTCGCACGAAATCCAATCGCCGCTGACTTCGATTCGCGGTTTTGCCAGAGCTTTGCGGAAACCGGATCTTTCGCCGGAGAAACGAAACCATTACTTGGAGATCATCGAGTCGGAAAGCCGCCGTTTGTCGCAGATGAGCGATAATTTGCTCAAGCTTTCCTCTCTGGAGACGGACCGGGCCTCGCTGCGGACAAACCGGTTCCGGCTCGACCGCCAGCTGCAAAACGTGGTCCTGGCCTGCGAACCTCAATGGCTCGCCAAAAATATTCAGATTCAACTGGAGCTGAGCGAGCTGGAGGTGGAAGGCGCCGAGGACCTGCTCAGCCAGGTCTGGATGAACCTGCTGCACAACAGCATCAAATTTACGCCCGAGGGAGGGGAGATCGGGTTCACCCTTGCGCCCGGGGAGGATGGGGCGGTCGTCACCGTCGCGGACAACGGGATCGGGATGGCGGAACAGGACATCGGCCACATTTTCGAGCGCTTTTACAAAGCGGACAAATCGCGGACGCGCAGCGCCGGAGGCAGCGGACTGGGCTTATCCATCGTCAAAAAAATCGTCGACATCCATGAAGGTGACATTTCCGTAACGTCCGAGCCGGGGAAAGGCTCCTGTTTTCGCGTCGCGATCCCTTACAGGTGGAAACCATAACCGGCGTATTTTGTAACCTTTTATTTGTTACTGGGGGCGAAAGACATGGTATGATGTTACTGTGTCACGTGTCAAACCAGCTCAAATAAAGGATGATTTGGTCAATGAGTAAACGAATACTGATCGTCGACGATGATGATAAAATCGCCAAACTGATTGAAATATATTTAACGAACGAAGGCTACGACGTATTGAAGGCGGAGGACGGGTTGAAGGCGCTCGAGATCACCGAGCGGGAAGAGGCCGATTTGGTGATTCTCGACGTGATGCTGCCGGGACTGGACGGGATTTCCGTGTGCATGAAGATCCGCGAAACCCGGACGACGCCGATTCTGATGCTGAGCGCCAGAGATGGCGACATGGATAAAATTACCGGACTGATGACCGGCGCCGACGATTACATGGTCAAACCGTTTAATCCGCTGGAGCTCGTCGCCCGGGTTAAATCGCTGTTGCGTCGCTCCTCTTATGCCGCTCAGCCCGCAGCGGCCGCTTCGGCGTCGCAGGATATCATCAAGATCGCCTCGCTGCAGATCGACAAGGAGACGCATATGGCTACGGTGGACGGGAATCCCCTGAAGCTGACGCCGATCGAGTTCGGCATCCTGTACCTGCTGGCCAGCCACCCTGGCCGGGTGTTCGGTTCCGAGGAAATCTTCGAGCTCATATGGAAAGACAAGTATTTGGACAGCAGCAACTCCGTGACGGTGCATATCAGCCGCCTGCGGGATAAGCTGGAGAAAGAAATGGACGGGGAGAAGTTGATCCGTACCGTATGGGGGGTCGGCTACAAACTTGAAAGCTAGCTTGCGTTTTTTGGCTTGGCTGTTCTGGACCGTCGTCGCTTCCTTAATCTCGCTGTTTTTGTTGATTTTGCTGGCTCGGTTGTTTTTCATCGTGTTTCCGGACCTCACGTTTTTTTCGATCATTCTGTGGATTAACCGGAACATCGGGTTCCCCGAAGCTTATTATTTGACGGGCGTCCCGATCATTTTGCTGTTTTCCCTGTATTTTTACCGCCGGGGCATCCGCCGCCACGAGAAGAAATATCTGGAGCTGCTGATCGAGGAAGTCCATAAGATCGAAGAAGGCTCCGTACGCAAAATTCCGGTGGAGAACGTCGGCCAGCTCGGCCAGCTGGCCACCGACATCAACCGAATGGTGGATCGGCTGCGCACCTCCATGGAGGAAGAACGCCGGGCGGAGCAGACCAAAAATGAACTGATCACGAACGTTTCCCACGATTTGCGCACCCCGCTGACCTCGATTACCGGCTATTTGGGGTTGATCGAGCAAGACCGCTACCGCGACGAAGTCGAGCTGCGTTATTACATCAACATGGCCTATGAGGAATCGCTGCGGCTGAAGCAGCTCCTGCAGGATTTGTTCGAATATACGCGGATGCAGAACAAGGAACTGAAGCTGCAGAAAACGCGGATCAATCTCGTCGAGATGCTTCATCAAATGACCGCCCATTTCGGCTGGCAGCTGCAGGAGAACGGCATGGAATGCCGGTTGTACCTGCAAGGCCCGCTACTCATCCATGCGGATGGGGACAAGCTGAGAAGGGTGTACGAGAATCTGATCACCAACGCGATCCGTTATGGCCATGAAGGCAAATATTTGGATATCCGCAGCTGGCAGGACGGGGACGAAATCGTCACGGAGGTCGTCAATTATGGAGAGCCGATCCCGGCAGCCGATTTGCCGCATCTGTTCGACCGGTTCTACAGGGTGGAGAAATCACGGGCGACCCATACGGGCGGCTCCGGCATCGGCTTGGCGATTGCCAAGCATATCGTCGATCTGCATCACGGTTCGATCGCTGCGGAAAGCAACGAATACCGTACCGCCTTCATCGTACGGCTGCCGCGCGAAGAGGCATAAGGCATTCCGGCAGAGCCGCCTTCCTTCCCAAGAACATGCAAGAATACGTTTGCAAGAAACGAGACGCCCGCCGGCGTCTTTTTTGTTTAAGGAAAACGCAGCAATTTCTTAATGAAAACTTAACAATTTCTTAGACGGGACGCAAACTCTATTCGGCATAATGAACAAAGCAAGACAAAGAAACAGAGGGTCTTGCCTGAGGTTTGGGGAGAAAGTGAGGAATTCAAATGAAAAACCGTTCAATGGATTTACTTTACCGCGAATATAAAACCGACGTATTTCGATATCTGTATAGCATGTGCCGCAATCCGCATACCGCAGAGGACCTGATGCAGGAGACGTTCTGCCGGGCGCTGAAGCATTTGGATGACGCAGAGGGGAAGAAGGCCAAGGCCTGGCTGCTCCGGGTCGCCCATAACGCCTACATCGATACGCTGCGCAAGGAAAGCCGTTCGTCCGCTTATGAAAATGATTTTTTTCATCGCTATCCGAGCGACGATACGCCGGAAAAATCTGTGCTTGGCCAGGAGCTTCAAAAGGAGCTGTACGCGCAGCTGTCCCTGCTGCAGCCGAACCAGCAGCATGCGGTGCTGCTGTATGACGTGCACGGCTTCTCTTATCAGGAATCCGCCGATTTGATGGGAGTGTCGCTATCCCATTTCAAAATCCTGCTGTACCGGGCCAGGCAGAAATTGCGCCGCTCCAGAGAGACGGCCTAATCATAAAAAAATACGGCATTGGATCCAAGGCTGCCCCGAGGGCGGCCTTTTGTTCTTCATCTATTCTTTTTCGCGGATTTGATGTAGGATATAGAATACCAGAAAAAGACATTAACCATAGGGAGGGATTATGCCTTGATACCGCAGCGAGTGACTTTGGTTACTTTGGGGGCGAGGGATTTGCCGGGTCTTCGCGCCTTTTATCAGCGTTTGGGGTGGGAGGACACGCCGGCGAGCTCGGATGAATTCTGCGTATTTACGAACGCGGGCGTGCTGCTGAGTCTTGTTCCCTATGCCAAATTGGCGGAGGATGCCGGACTCGGCGAGCAGGCTGAAATGACGGCCAAGCCTTCGTTCCGGGGGATGACGCTTGCGGTGAACGTGGAGGAGCCGGAGATGGTCGACGCCGCCATCGAGAAGGCCCGCGCCGCGGGCGCAGCCATTTTGAAGGAGCCGGTCGAGGCTTTTTGGGGCGGACGTTCCGCCTATTTCGCCGATCCGGAGTTTAATGTGTGGGAGGTCGCCTGGAATCCGTCCGCCGTATTCGACGAAAGCGGCGGCATGCTTTCTTTTTAACAAGGATAACTTTCATTCCCCGTGGTCAAGAGAGGACTAAAGTGAGGTACAGATGAATCAGACAGCAGCCGTAAAACCGGCATCACCTGCATTAACGGTCTATCCGATCTTGTTTTCGATCAGCATCGTGCATTTGCTCAACGACACCATGCAGTCGGCGATTCCCGCCCTGTTTCCGGTGCTGCGCGAGTCGCTGCTCTTGTCGTACGGGCAGATCGGATGGATTTCGTTTGCCATGAATATGACGGCATCGGTGTTTCAGCCTTTGGTAGGCTTGTACTCCGATGTCCGCCCGCGGCCGTATATTTTGCCGCTGGGCGTATGCTTTACGCTGGCCGGCGTCGTTATGCTGGCCTTTGCCCCGACCTATAGCCTGATATTGCTTGCGGTCACCTCGATCGGGTTGGGCTCGTCGGTATTCCATCCGGAGTCTTCGCGCGTTGCTTATTTGGCGGCGGGATCGAGACGCGGATTGGCGCAGTCGATCTTTCAGGTCGGCGGCAATATCGGCGCATCACTGGGGCCGATCATGTCGGCCCTGATCTTTATTCCGCTGGGGCAGACCAGCGTCGTGTGGTTTGCGCTGGCGGCGGTCATCGCGATCGTGATTCAGTTTTTCGTGGCCAGATGGTACGGAGCGCAGGATCTGAAACCGCGAAAGACCCGCGTTGGCGGCAGCGCCGCAGGCGGCGAAGCGGCCGTGGCGAAAAGCAGCCTTAGCCGGGGCAAAGTCGTGCTGGCCATTACCGTCCTGGTGCTGCTGCTCTTCTCCAAAAACGTGTATTCGATCAGCATCTCCACGTTTTATTCGTTTTTCCTGATGGATCATTACGGCCTGGCCAAGGATACGGCGCAGTGGTACATATTCGCTTTCCTGGCCGCAGCGGCGGTCGGGACGTTTTTCGGCGGGCCGATCGCGGACCGTTATGGTCGGCGGAACATCATTTGGGCGTCCATTCTGGGGACGGCGCCGTTTTCGCTGCTGCTTCCCTACGCCAATCTGTTCTGGTCCGGCGTGCTGGTCGTGATTGCCGGCTTTATCATGTCCTCGGCCTTTTCCATTATCGTCGTTTATGCGCAGGAACTGCTGCCCGGGAAGGTCGGACTCGTCTCCGGCCTGTTCTTCGGCCTCTCCTTTGGCCTTGGCGGCCTGGGCTCGGCGGTGCTCGGCAACTTTGCCGATCAGACCGGCATCCTGTTCATCATGCAGCTGTGCTCCTACCTGCCGCTGATCGGCCTGCTGGCCGTACTGCTGCCGAAGGATGAGTCGTTGAAGCAAGGATAGCCTAAGGCGGGCTATTCATGCTTCCTGATATCGCAATACCGCTAAGTGCGGTCTGTCTACTATGAATGTAAGTCGATAGATATTTTTCATAGATAGCGGAATTTATATCATTTCAAAGCTCAACACTCGCTGTCCGGACACTTTGCACGATTATCCCGTTTGATCAGGTATAGAGAAATAGATAAGCTAGGGAGTAGGAAATATTTTTGTGGAGAAGCAGATAGGTTCAAAATAAATTAGAAGGGCTTAAGAGAAGGGAGCAGGGTTAGGAGAAGTAAAGTGGACCGGACGGGAGATGAAGGATAAGGCGTGGGGAAAGAGTCTGTAAAATAAATTGTGTAAACTCCTAAACCCAGTAAAATGGAAGTAATAGAAAGGTTGGGAGAACACATGGGACTTTGG
>NZ_JBNYYG010000078.1:0-25509 GCF_050565405.1 Paenibacillus macerans
GGCCGCGCTTGCCGCGCTTCCCGGCGGCCGAGCCCGCGCCCGCCTCGGCGACGTCCGCGCCGGCGGCCACATAGCCAGCCGTCCTGCCGGCTTTGGCTTTGCCCGCGCCGCCCGACCCGCGGCCGGCTTTGCCCTTGCCGCCGGCTTTCCCGCCGCCGTGGGCGCCCTTGCCCGGCTTGCCGCCGCCGCCCCGGCCGCCTTCAAAGCCCTTGCCGCGTCCGCCGCTGCCGCCGCCAAAGAACTCGCCGCGCTGCCGCGGCTTCATGTCGACCATCTCGAAATCGATCGTATGGTCGTCCATATTGACGCGGGCCACGCGGATTTTCACCTCGTCGCCGATCCGGTAGATTTTCGACGTCCGCTCCCCGATCAGCGCCATATGCTGCTCGTGGAAATGGTAATAATCGTCCGTCATCGCGCTGAGGCGGATCAGCCCTTCGACCGTGTTGTCCAGCTCGATGAACATGCCGAAGCTCGTCACGCTGCTGATGATGCCCGGGAATTCCTCCCCGACCTTGTCCAGCATGTACTCCGCTTTCTTCAGCTGTTCCGTATCGCGCTCCGCTTCCACGGCAACGCGCTCGCGTTCCGAGGACTGCTGCGCGATATCCTGCATCCGGCTGGCCAAGTACTCCTGCCGGGCCTCGCTTAACGCGCCTCCGCTTTCGATCACCTCCCGGATCACCCGGTGAATGATCAGATCGGGGTACCGCCGGATCGGCGACGTGAAGTGCGTATAGAACTCCGCCGCCAGCCCGAAATGCCCGGTGCTTTCCGCGTCGTATTTGGCCTGCTTCATCGAACGCAGCATCATCGTGCTGATGACCGTTTGCTCCTTCGTGCCCTGGATATCTTCCAGCAGCGTTTGCAGGGCGCGCGGATGCACCTTGTTGCCTTTGCCGCCCTTCACCGCATAACCGAAATTGGAGACGAACGCCATGAAATTCATGAGCTTCTCCTGATCCGGATCCTCGTGAATCCGGTAGATGAACGGCACCTTCAGCCAGTGGAAATGCTCCGCCACCGTCTCGTTGGCCGCCAACATGAACTCTTCGATAATCTGTTCGGCGATCGAGCGTTCCCGCTTCACGATATCGACCGGCTTGCCGTTCTCGTCCACGATGACCTTCGATTCCTCGAAGTCGAAGTCGACCGCGCCGCGCCGCATCCGGTTCCCCCGCAGCTTCAGAGCGAGCTCCTTCATCAGTTGGAACGTCTCGACCAGATCCGCGTACCGTTCGGTGACCTCGGGATCTTCCTCCTGCAGGATTTTGCGCACATTGGTATAGGTCATCCGTTCCTTCGTGCGAATCACGCTGGTGAAAATATCATGATTCACCACTTTCATCTGATCATTGAACTCCATCTCGCAAGAAAGCGTAAACCGGTCCACCTTCGGATTGAGCGAACAAATCCCGTTCGACAGCCGGTGCGGCAGCATCGGAATGACCCGGTCCACCAGATACACGCTGCAGCCGCGGTTATAAGCCTCCTGGTCCAGCTTGGAATTCTCCCGTACATAGTAGCCGACATCGGCGATATGCACGCCCAAACGGATATTGCCGTTTGGCAACCGTTCCACGTTCACGGCATCGTCGAGGTCTTTGGCGTCCTCGCCGTCGATCGTCACGATGACCTTGTCGCGAAGGTCCCGCCGTCCCTGGCGGGCGATCTCCTCCGGTTCGATCACTTCGGGCGCTTCGAGCGCTTCGGCCATCACGTCCTCCGGAAAAGCCTCCGGCAACTGATGCTTGCGGATAATCGACAGGATATCCACGCCCGGATCGTCCTTGTGTCCGAGAATTTCGCTCACCTGACCAACGGCCGCCGACCGGCCTTCCGGATACTCCACGATTTGCGCAACGACCTTCTCGCCGTCGACCGCTCCTCCGAAGCCCTCCTTCGGGATGAAAATATCTTTGTTGATCCGCTTGTCGTCCGGGATCACGAAGCCGTACGTTTCATTGTTCTGGAACACGCCGACCACCTGGGTGACGGCGCGGTGCACGATGCGGACGACCTCGCCTTCCAGCTTGCCGCCGCCCGCGCTTTTCGAGCTGACGCGCACCAGTACGGTATCGCCGTTCATCGCGCTTTTCAAATCGTTGGCATGGATGTAAACGTCCGGATGCTCCTTATCCTCGGGGATAAGAAAAGCGAACCCTTTGGCATGCGCCTGCAAACGCCCGCGGACCAAGTCCATGCGTTCAGGTACGCCGTACCGGTGCGTGCGGGTCAAGATGATTTGTCCTTCCTGCTCCAGCCGGTTCAGCATTTTCAGAAACTCTTTGAACTCGCCGGCATCGGTAATGCCGAAATGTTCCTCAAGCTCTTGATACGTCATCGGTTTATAAGCGGTCTCCCGCATAAATGCAAGCAACTCGGTTTCCGTGATTAAATTCAAATGATTTCACCTCAGGCCCGGCTTGTCCTGTGGAGCCGGGATGTTTTTTGACGAGTGGATTTCCACGAAATTCCTCCACATGTATATACCCTAGTATACACGAATTTGACCCTCCGCATCCGTTTTCGTCCGAGGTTCTCCGGGAATTATCTTGAATTTCGCCCCTGCCGTCCTTCTGCCAAGATCAATTATTCCCCTATCATCCGCTTAATTATTTGCCGCCCGTCATAACAAAAAAGCCCCCGTCCGTTAAGGGACGAGAGCTTCCTATACTCGTGTTATTTACTACTCCAAAACGACCGCGACAATGATCGAAAGAACGAAGAAACCAACGGCCAAACCTACCGTCACCCGTTCCAGGACCAGCTCCATGCCGCGTGCTTTCGTTTTGCCGAAAAGATGTTCAGCACCCCCGGAGATGGCACCGGCGAGACCCGCGCTCTTCCCTTTCTGCAGCAATACGACTGCAATCAGACCGATAGAGAAAACAACGAGCAATACCTTCAAGAAAATATCCATTCCAATCCACCTCCTAAGTGAGAACTTCCTTCATCTATTCCAAATCTCTGAAAATTACGATGCAAAAACAGCATTATTATTGTACCACAGGCCATCTTGATTAACAACCGTTTTCAGGCATTGGTCTTCACCAATGAACAACTGTAACTAAATACCCAAAATCCGTCAACGAAATTTGTCATTATTCCCCAAAGTTCGACGAAATCCCGGTCTCAAGATTCTTGATTTTGTGCCAAATAACCCCTTTCTTTCATGTTACTATTTTCTTAGTTCATATTTCACATAGTCGGCATTGGAGGTCAATTATGTTTAAGAAAAAGAATCGCGAATCCAAAGCGAAATCCGGATCTTTTCAACGAAAATTATTGATCATCATTCTGGCGACGTCCCTCCTCCCGCTCCTCGGAGCCAGCTTCTTCTTCGTCCGTTACTTCGGCGAAGTCATCACGCGGGACAACGAGGAATTGGTGCAATCCACGCTCGACATGAACATCGCGAAGATCGACGAATGGATCTCGGGCAAATCCCGGGCGGTCGAAGATCTGGTCAAACAAAATCCGGAGTTTCAAACGTTCCAACCGGAGCGGATCTTTCCGATCCTGAACGTGCTCGAGCAAAGCGACGATCAGTCGGAAGGCTTCAGCGTGCTCGACAAGAACGGCATGCTGACGAATATGCTCGGCATGACCGCGGATTCCTCCAAAAGCCCTTATTTCGTCGAAGCCAAGGAGACCAAAGCTCCGGCCTATGCCGAGATGAGCTATTTGGAACCGCTGGACAAGTATTTCATAGCCGCGATGGTACCCGTCAACGACAAGAACGGGCAGTTTTTGGGCGGAGTGGCTTTTTCCGTAACCCCGGATGTCCTGGCCCAGCTGAGCAATAAGATCAAGATTGCCGATACCGGCTATGCCTACGTCATGTCCGATACCGGGGTGTATTACAGCTATCCGGATGCCGAACGATTCAGCAAAAACATCGAGGAATACGCCACGACCCCCGGGCTGCAGAAGGCGGCGAAAGCGATCCTCGGCCAGCCGAACGGGACGGTAACGTACCTCGACGAAACCGGGAAAGAGGTCATTACCTACTTCGGTACGATCCCAAGCACCGGCTGGAAAATGGTCATTACCGTTCCGACCGGCGAGATTTTTGCCGAAGTGAATCAAGCCCGCAATTTGTCCATCGCGATTGCGGTAGCCACCGTGATCATCGTCTCCGCCATCGCCTATTTCCTGGCCCGAATGATCGTGAAGCCGATCCGGTCCGTCTCCCAAGTCATGAAGAAGGTAGCTGGCGGACAGCTTAGCGAACGGGTTACGGTGAAGTCCAAGGATGAGATCGGAGTCATGAGCGAAAACATCAACTTGATGATCGACTCCTTGTCGACGATGGTCCGGCAAATCGACCACACCATCGGTCAGGTCGCAGCCGCCTCCGACGAATTGCTACAAGCTGCCAAGCAGTCCTCTCAGGCAACCGCGGAAATCACCTCGGCCATCCAGGAAGTAGCCAGCGGCACTGAAACCCAGCTGATGGGCGCGGAGCAGTCGGCGCGGGCCACGGAAGAGATGGCGTCAGGCGTGCAGAAGATCGCCGAGGCTTCCGGCAATGTCTCCGAGCGGGCCGAGGCCGCCTCGAGCGAGGTGGAAAACGGCTATGTGCAGATCCAGTCCGCCATTGAGCAGATGGGCCAAATCCAATCCACCGCCAACCGGACCGCGGCCGACATCGAGACACTGAACGCCCATTCCAATGAAATCGGCGAAATCGTGCACGTGATCTCCGATATCTCGAACCAAACGGCATTATTGTCGCTGAACGCGTCCATCGAAGCCGCCCGCGCGGGAGAGCAGGGACGGGGTTTCGCCGTCGTCGCCGGCGAGGTAAAGAAACTGGCGGAGCAAACGAGCGAGTCGATCGCCCATATCGTCGAACGGATCCAATTCATCCAGGGATCGACGTCCCAGGCAACGGATTCGGTAAAGGACAGCATCCATGAAATCAACCACGGCATCGAGCGCATGGAACGCGTCGGCGCTTCGTTCGATCACATCCGCGAATCGATTCATCACGTATCGTCGCAGATTCAGGACGTGTCGGCCACGACCCAGCAAATTTCCGCGGGAACCGAAGAGATCGCCGCTTCCGTCGGAGAGATGCTGAATATCGCCAAGGATTCCGCGGACAGCGCCCAAGCGGTCGCCGGCTCGTCAACGGAACAGTCGTCGGCCATCAGCAGCATCGAAGCCTCGGCCTTGTCGTTGAACCACTTGATGAACGAATTGAAAGAACAGATTAGAGTATTTAAAGCTTAGCTTCAATCATAACGGCCTGCAGCCGAATAACGTCCCTGTCAGGTCATCATACATATTCTGACTTGTGAAAATATGAACGTAGTACAACAAGGACGCCTGAGCAGGCGTCCTTGCTTGTGAAGACAGCTTATACACTCGCGCCTCATAAGGCCGCAGGTCGATGCAGCGCACATCCCGCGCCTGCCGGCACGCCTCTTCGCAAACGTAAACATTTCGTCAAAGCGAGCAAGAGGCCTCGAAGAAAATAAGGGTATATCATGGCCTTAATGTGCCCATTTCCCCGCCTATCACAAAAATAAGGGAACTTTAGGGCCTTATTTTGGCTTCCACACTTCAGTACGCACTAAATCAGAGGCACTTTTGAAAAATAAGGCCATTTTTTGTCCCTATTTTCTCCTCAAACGCGAAAACGCACCAAATAAGGCCATTTCTTACCTCTATTCTCTCCTTGAAGCGGCACCACCGTACTTCGTTCGATCACCCGATGAGGAACGATTGGGCTAGCCTCCGGCTGATCCGTTTCGATCATCGTCATCAGCTTGGCCGCCGCCGAATGGGTAGAACTGCTGGAACGAAACGGCTTTACCGTGATCGCCGCGCAAAACCGTCCCGATGCACCTGCTCCATCTCAAGCGCCTGTTCCAGGACGAAGGCGCGTACGGGGTGCTGAAGATCTGCGGCTATTTGATCGTCAAGCGGCAAGCTCTCCGGCGCGTCCTGTCCATGCGCGAGCAGTTCGTGAATCACGCCGCGCAGCCGCAAGCGATCACCATCGTCGCCGAATACCATCCCAAGTAAAACAGCAAGGCCCCCTGCCGATGAATAAGCAGGGGGCCTTGCCTTAGGCCGGTATCACCGGCCGTTCATCTTAACGATGAGCTTTCAGGTTGTAGAAGGATTTCAAGCCGTTGTATTGAGCCAGGTCGGCCAATTGGTCTTCGATGCGAAGCAATTGGTTGTATTTCGCGATACGGTCCGTACGGGAAGGAGCACCGGTTTTGATTTGGCCGGCGTTCGTTGCCACGGCGATATCGGCGATCGTGCTGTCTTCGGACTCACCGGAACGGTGAGAGATAACAGCCGTATACCCTGCGCGTTTAGCCATTTCGATCGCATCGAACGTTTCCGTCAACGTACCGATTTGGTTTACTTTGATCAGGATCGAGTTGCCGATGCCGTCTTTGATGCCTTTTTCCAAACGCTCGGTGTTGGTTACGAACAGGTCGTCACCCACGAGTTGGATTTTGTTGCCCAGTTTCTCGGTAAGGAGTTTCCAACCTTCCCAGTCGTCTTCGGAGCAGCCGTCTTCGATCGTGATGATCGGATATTTGTCTACCCAAGAAGCAAGCAGGTCAACGAACTCAGCGGAAGTAAAGGATTTGCCTTCGCCTTCCAGATGGTATTTGCCGTCTTTATAGAACTCGGTGGAAGCCACGTCCATACCCAGGAATACGTCTTTGCCTGGCGTGTAGCCGGCTTTCGTGATAGCTTCCATGATCGAGGACAAAGCATCTTCGTTGGAAGTGAAGTTAGGAGCAAAGCCGCCTTCGTCGCCTACAGCCGTGTTCAGGCCTTTCGCTTTGAGTACGGATTTCAGGTTGTGGAAAATTTCTGCGCCTGTGCGAAGAGCTTCTTTGAAGGTAGGAGCGCCTACAGGCAGGATCATGAATTCTTGTACGTCTACGTTGTTGTCGGCATGTGCGCCGCCGTTGACGATGTTCATCATCGGAACCGGAAGTTGTTTAGCGTTAAATCCGCCCAGGTATTCGTAAAGAGGCAGATCCAAAGCGTCGGCAGCTGCGCGGGCAACGGCCATCGAAACCGCCAGAATCGCGTTGGCGCCGAGTTTGCCTTTGTTTGGCGTACCGTCCAAAGCGATCATCAATTTGTCGATGCCGAGTTGGTCAAGCGCGTCCATCCCGATCACTTCGGGAGCGATGATTTCGTTAACGTTCTCAACGGCTTTCAGCACGCCTTTGCCAAGGTAACGGGATTTATCGTCGTCGCGAAGCTCAACGGCTTCGTGAGCGCCTGTGGAAGCGCCGGAAGGAACGATAGCGCGTCCCATAGCGCCGGACTCTAGATATACTTCAACTTCAACGGTAGGGTTGCCGCGGGAGTCGAGGACTTCGCGAGCGTAAACTTCAGAAATAATCGTCATGGATTACAATCTCCTTTTAGTGGTAATTAGTTTTTTTGCGTTTATTGGTTTAGGCCTTGCGGCCGGCAATCATCGATTGGCCGGTCATTTCCGGCGGCTGCGGGAGCCCCATCAAATCAAGCAGCGTTGGCGCGACGTCGGCCAGGATGCCTTTGTCGCGCAGCACGACGTTCTCGTCGGTGACGATGAACGGAACCGGGTTGGTCGTATGCGCGGTGAACGGACGGCCTTGCTCGTCGGTCTCCATGTCGGCGTTCCCGTGGTCCGCGATGATGATAACCACTCCGCCTTTGGCTTTGACGGCGTCAACCACTTTGCCTACGCATTCGTCGGTCACTTCGACCGCTTTGATCGTCGGCTCCATCATGCCGGAATGGCCTACCATATCCGGGTTGGCAAAGTTCAGGATGATCGCGTCGTGTTTATCCGACTCGATTTCCTTCACGCAAGCCGCCGCGACTTCATAGGCGCTCATTTCCGGCTTCAGGTCGTAAGTAGCGACCTTCGGCGAATTGATCAGCACGCGCGTTTCGCCGGGAAGCTCCACGTCGCGGCCGCCGCTGAAGAAGAACGTCACGTGCGGATATTTCTCCGTTTCGGCGATACGCAGTTGCTTCTTGCCTTGCTGCACGAGCACTTCGCCAAACGTGTTGTCCAGATTCTTCGGTTTGTAAGCCACGTATCCATCCACCGACTCCGCAAACAACGTCAAGCACACGAAGTGCAGGTCGGTTGGGAATTTCGGTCCGCGGTCGAAGCCTTGGAAGTCCTTGTTGGTGAATACATTGGACAGTTGAATCGCCCGGTCCGGACGGAAGTTCAGGAACACGACGGAGTCGCCGGATTCCACTTGGGCGACCGGCTGATCGTGTCCGTCCACGATCACGGTAGGCATCACGAATTCGTCAAACACCGATTTCTCGTAAGATTCCGTTACGGCCTTGATCGGATCGGTATATCTCGGACCTTCGCCGTATACCATGGCCCGGTACGATTTCTCCACGCGTTCCCAACGTTTGTCGCGGTCCATCGCATAGTAGCGGCCTTGCACGGTGGCGATTTTGCCTACGCCCACTTCTTCGATCTTGGCGATCAGACGCTCCAGGAAACCTTTTGCGCTGTCCGGAGCCACGTCGCGGCCGTCAAGGAAAGCATGGATGTAAACTTCGTTCATCTCTTCCTTTTTGGCCAAGTCCAGCATCGCGAACAGGTGCTCGATGTGGCTGTGCACGCCGCCGTCGGACAAAAGCCCGTACAAATGCAGCTTCTTGCCTTTCGATTTGGCGCTGCGCACCGCATTCACCAAGGTTTCGTTCGAGAAAAACTCGCCTTCGCGAATCGATTTGGAGATCCGGGTCAAATCCTGGTATACGATCCGGCCGGCCCCGATGTTCAGATGCCCTACTTCGGAATTACCCATTTGACCTTCCGGCAAACCAACCGCTTCGCCGCTTGCCGTCAGGGTCGTATTCGGATACTGCTTCAAATAACGGTCGTAATTCGGTTTGTTCGCTTGAGCGACGGCGTTGCCTTCCACCTGTTCGCGAAGCCCGAAACCGTCCATGATGATCAGAGCTACCGGTTTTGGAGCGGTCATTTATTTCGCCCCCTCAACGAGCTGGGTATAAGAAGCCGGCTGCAGGCTGGCACCGCCGACTAGCGCGCCGTCGATGTCGCTTTGGCCCATATACTCCTTCACGTTTTCCGGTTTTACGCTGCCGCCGTATTGAATGCGGATTTTACCGGCTACATCGCTACCATACAGACCTTGAACCAGGCTGCGGATATAGGAAATCACTTCATTCGCATCCTGCGAAGTGGAGGATTTGCCCGTTCCGATCGCCCAGATCGGTTCGTATGCGATGACGACTTGCGCCGCTTGCTCTGCCGTCAATCCCTTAAGAGCCGCTTCCGTTTGCACTTTCACGACTTCTTTCGTTTGCCCGGCTTCGCGTTCTTCCAGCTTCTCGCCTACGCAAGGAATCGGAGTCAAGCCATGTTTGAAGGCGGCATGAATCTTCTTGTTCACGATTTCGTCGGTTTCGCCGAAATACGCACGGCGTTCGGAGTGTCCGATAATGACGTAATCGACGCCCAACTCTTTCAGCATGCCCCCGCTGATTTCGCCGGTGAATGCCCCTTCGTCCTCATAGTGCATGTTTTGAGCGCCGATCTTGATCGACGTTCCTTTTGCCGCTTCCACCAGAGCCGGAAGGTTAGTAAAAGGGGCACAGATCACGCTTTCTACGCCTGCGACCTCCGCTTTGCCCTTCACGGCATCGAAGAATGTTTTTGCTTCGGAAACGGTTTTGAACATTTTCCAGTTTCCGGCAATAATAGGTGTTCTCACAGAGCCCACTCCTTTATTTCATAGAGGTAGTTCAAAAAATCGGCCTTTGATCACGATGCAGTTAAAGTAAGTCGATTCGGCTTCGAATCTTGGATTCACCCGGGCCTTCCGTTGCTCACGTAGGTCTGCCTACGCTCCGCTACTCAGTCCCTAGCTTCATCCAACCTTCTTGGTGCTGAAAGCCCGTTTTTTGAACCTTTCATTGAAAGAGGTAGTTCAAAAAAATCGGCCTTTGATCACGATGCAGTTAAAGAAAGTCGATTCAACTTCGAATCTTGGATTCACCCGGGCCTTCCGTTGCTCACGTAGGTCTGCCTACGCTCCGCTACTCAGTCCCTAGCTTCATCCAACCTTCTTGGTGCTGAAAGCCCGTTTTTTGAACCTTTCATTGAAAGAGGTAGTTCAAAAAAATCGGCCTTTGATCACGAAGTCCGTCTTACTTGTCGTTCAAAGCCACCACGCCCGGAAGTGCTTTGCCTTCCATGAATTCGAGGGAAGCGCCGCCGCCCGTGGAGATGTGGTCCATTTGCGAAGCCAGGTTGAATTTCTCGGCTGCCGCCGCGGAATCGCCTCCACCGATGATGGTGTAGCCTTCCGTCGTTGCGCAAGCCTGCGCTACTTCTTTCGTACCGTTTGCGAAAATATCGATTTCAAATACGCCCATCGGTCCGTTCCAGACGACCAGCTTGGAGTTTTTGATGATGTCGGCATAAATCGCACGGGTTTTCGGCCCGATGTCCACGCCTTCCCAATCTGCAGGAATGCTGTCAATATCGACGTCTTTATGGTTAGCGGTAGCGCTGAAGTCGTCGGCTACTACGCAGTCCACTGGCAATACGAAGTTTTTGCCGAGCTTCTTGGCTTTCTCGATGAAACCAAGGGAGGCCTCCAGCTTAGTGTCATCCAGCAAAGAATTGCCGATTTCGTAGCCTTGGGCTTTGAAGAAGGTGTAAGCCAAACCGCCGCCGATCAACACGTTGTCCGCAATGTTCAACAGGTTGTCGATAACGTCGATTTTGTCTTTTACTTTGGATCCGCCGATGATGGCCGTGAAAGGACGATCCGGATTCGACAAAGCTTTGCCAAGCACGGACAGTTCTTTCTCCATCAACAAGCCGGATACGGCCGGCAGGTGATGCGCGATGCCTTCGGTCGAAGCGTGTGCGCGGTGCGCTGCGCCAAACGCGTCGTTCACGAACAGGTCGGCCAGCTCGGCAAATTGCTTCGCGAGTTCAGGATCGTTTTTCTCTTCGCCCGGGTAGAAACGTACGTTTTCCAGCACCAGTACGTCGCCGTTGTTCAAGGCAGCGACTTTCGCTTTCGCTTCTTCGCCGATCGCTTCGTCGGCTTTCGCTACCGGTTTGCCGAGCAGTTCGGACAGGCGCTGAGCAGGCAGCGTCAAACGCATGTCTTCATTGACTTGGCCTTTCGGACGGCCCAAATGGCTCGCGAGAATGACTTTTGCGCCATTTTCGATCAAATATTTGATCGTCGGCAGCGTTTCGCGGATCCGGGTATCGTCGGTAATTTTGCCGTCTTGCATCGGTACATTGAAATCTACGCGGACAAACACGCGTTTGCCGGTTACTTCCACATCACGTACACTTTTCTTGTTCATCTCCACGTTCCTCCTAAAGGTATGCGCGGGGGTTCTCCAAGCCTGGAAAAATGCGCATTTACGGCTATGATTCTTGGTTTCTCTCCTAAGCGTCTTGCGAAAAGCTATCTCTATTTTTTTATATAACGGTGTGTGTGTGAATGTCGTATTTCATGCAAGAACCAAAGAGGAGTCCTTGCGAAAGGGTGCTCCTCTTTGGAATTTATATCTTTTAGAGGTTGTTCAAAAAGGCATCTTTTGACACTGCCTTTTTGAACTCCCAATTAAATTTACGGGATTACTTAACTTTCTTTGCGAAGAACTCCAAAGTACGAACCAATTGAGCGGTGTAGGACATTTCGTTGTCATACCAAGCAACCGTTTTAACCAGTTGCTTGTCGCCAACCGTCAATACTTTCGTTTGCGTAGCGTCGAACAGGGAACCAAAAGTCATGCCTTTGATGTCCGAGGATACGATTTCGTCTTCCGTGTATCCATAAGTTTCAGGATCGGAAGCTGCTTTCATCGCTTCGTTAACTTCGGCTGCCGTTACTTTTTTGTCGAGAACGGTAACCAGCTCGGTCAAGGAACCGGTTGGTACAGGCACGCGTTGAGCCGCGCCGTCCAATTTGCCTTGCAGTTCAGGAATAACCAGACCGATGGCTTTAGCTGCGCCGGTCGTGTTAGGGATGATGTTCTCGGCAGCTGCGCGAGCACGACGGAAGTCGCCTTTCGCATGCGGAGCGTCCAGCGTGTTTTGGTCGCCGGTGTAAGCATGGATCGTCGTCATCAAGCCTTCTACGATGCCGAATTTGTCGTTCAATACTTTAGCCATTGGAGCCAAGCAGTTGGTCGTGCAAGAAGCGCCGGAAATAACGGTTTCGGAACCATCAAGAATTTCATGGTTAACGTTGTAAACAACGGTTTTCATGTCGCCTGTAGCCGGTGCGGAGATAACGACTTTCTTGGCGCCGCCTTTCAGGTGAAGCTCGGCTTTTTCTTTGGTTGTGAAGAAGCCTGTGCACTCCAGAACGATGTCAACGCCAAGCTCGCCCCAAGGCAATTCTTCAGGGTTGCGGTTAGCCAGAACTTTAACTTCTTTGCCGTTTACTTTGAAGAAGCCGTCATGCACTTCAACATCGCCTTGGAAAGTGCCTTGAGTTGTATCATATTTCAACAAATGAGCCAACATTTTAGCATCTGTCAGGTCATTGATCGCTACTACTTCGATGCCTTCCACGTTTTGAATGCGGCGGAAAGCCAAACGTCCGATACGTCCGAAACCGTTAATACCTACTTTTACACTCATTGAATAGTTCCTCCCAGTGTTCGTTTTTTTTATTATTCAAGACAGGCCGAAAAGCCCGTCATGAGTAAACGGTAGTTACGAATGGTGCTAGGGTTCTTGCCTCGCCTTACGTTCTAAGCCCGCTTGCGATCTCTTCCGCTGCCGCCTCGTCGGTCACCAGGATATCCTCATGGCCGAAACGCAGTACGGCATGGATCGCCTTCGCTTTGCTCTTGCCGCCTGCGATCCCGATCACGGTATCGGTCTTCATGATGTCCTCGAGACGAAGGCCCAGGGTCAGCATCTTATGAACGACGACGCCGTCTTCATTAAAGTAATAACCAAATGATTCCGCTAGCGCGCCTTCATTATTAATTTCCTGAACCATGCCCGGCTCCAGCTTGCGGCGCCGCGCCATCTCCATAGCGTCTCCGATTCCGTGCACGACGATTCGCGCCTGGCGGATCATATTCACGATATCCTGAATATTCGGATCGTGGACTAGCGAATCGTAAGCTTCCTTGCCAAGCAGATCGGGCACATGCAACAGGCGGTAACCAGCGCCAACCCGTTTCGCCATGCCGGAAGCGATCGTGTTCGCCTGGATTTCCAGGCTCTCGCCAAGTCCTCCGCGCGCCGGCACGAACCAGCTTTGCTTCATCGTCACGCCCTGCGGCGGATTGAGTTGATCCGCGACCTCCGCCAGCGTCGTGCCGCCGGTGACCGCCACCACATCGTCTCCATGCATCGCGCCAAGCAGCGCTTTGGCTCCTGCGCGCCCCAGCTCCCGCTTCACCAGCGGCGAGGTCTCGCAGTCTCCTGGTACCACCACGACTTTACGCAGGCCATAATGCTGACGAATCGTCTCTTCCAAATTGGAGAGGCCGAACAATTCCTTGACGACCGGCTCCAGATTCTCCAGCAGTTTTCTGCCCGCATCGCTGATTCTCATGCCTATATTCTCGATTTCAATCAGGCCCTGAGCCTTCAGGAGATCCGTTTCGGCACGCAACACACGCTCCGTCATGTCGAGTGAAATTGCCAGAGTCCTGCGGCCAATCACGTCAGATAACATGATCTGATGAAGTATGGTGTACCTTTTCTTGAGAATTTCCATGAGATCAGGAAGAAGCTGCTTCTGAATTTCTAATAAAGTTCGCATGCTTTCCACTCCTGCAAGCTTCGTCTTCTCTCTCCTTCTCCTTGGCCTTAAAATGTCCCGGGTTAACTTTTTAAGTCCCACTCATATTCTAACCAATTTTTAGCTATGTTGCAAGCCTGACGTCCGTATCATTCTCATTCTTTAGGAGTGTTATACAAACCTGTTTAAAAAAGGGGGGATCGTAATAGCCAACCATTATTAACACTTGAAAGCTACGCATAAAAATAAAAATCCGCTGGCCGCATTAATTTGCGAACAGAGCGGATTCTTGCTTACCTCCGTCTTCTCTTCAATTGTTTTCTAGCCTCTTTGGACTTTTCGACAGTTTCTCTGCCTAAATCCCGTTTTAGTAATCTCCCTCTGATGTCCAAAAGAATTAATATCACAGCGCCAAGCAATATAACTATGAATATAATGGGCTCTCCCCCTTTTTCAAAAATTTAGCGTTCCGCGTAGCTATAGTATCGCATACAAAAAATGTAAATAAAGAAGCAATCTATTTACTCATCATCTTTATTGTGGTAATTAAAAGAAGAAAATGGAAATACAGTTTTTAAATGAGGAAGGATGTCATGAAATTCATTCAAAGCCTACTTCTCCTGTCAGTCATAACAGTACTTTCATTATCCGCCGGAGCAGCAACAGCGTCTCCTGCAGAAAACACTCTATCGCCTGATCAAATTACGGCCTTAGAGAAAAGATTTGATGAGCTTGGTGTTAAGGAAGAGAAGAGAAGAGAAGTTTGCTGCTAGAGAAAATTGCGAAAGGCGAATTGTTGGATTCTGAGAATCCAACAATCAGGCAACCTTAGGTGCATCATATAGCGACGAAAAATTGACTATCGTTAGTGCGAAAGAAACCCTTAGAGATCCGGCAGAAGTATCATTAAAATGGAACTTTTCCGGTGGTGGTTTAAAAACCACACAATATTTGCACTTTTACCTTGGAGACGATAAGGAAAGCGATGAGTTTGTGAGATAGGCCCCCCCCTCCCCGGGAAGCGTTCCTTCAAGAATCCCGACCTAAATTGGGATAAGCCCAATTGTTTAAAAGGCGCACGACCACTCGAATCAATCGGTACCAGTGTCCTCTACTTGAACACTCATTTCATTAATGCTCCGAATAAATCTTCAAAAACCTCTGGCGTGGGCAGCGGACGAGAAGCTGCCCACGCCAGGGGTTTAGTTTCTTCCCCGCCAGGCGAAGCTTATTTGCCTACACCTTAACGGGCAAAGCGCTTTTCGCTTCCAGCAGGAAACGCAGCAACTCCGTTTCCTGGAGACGCAGGCTAACGCCGGTCTCCTCTCCACCGTTGAACAATACCATTTTTGGGGTTTGTTGCAAACCTGACGTCCGTATCATTTACATTTTGAGTTTCACCTATATATATATCGCAAGAGACCTATCATCACATGACGCTAAAAAAATAAAAAGCCCCTTTATACCGCAATAAACGTCAGGCCGTCTATTGTCGCCAAAGGAGCGTGCTCATACGTTCATTCCAATTTACCCCAAACGGGATGTTACGCTTTATCCATCTTGATGGACAAGGCGCTTTTCGACTCGAGCCGGAAGCTCGACAACGTCTCTCCCTGCAGCTTTAGAACAATGTTTCTTGCTTCCTCCCCATCATTAAACAGCACGGCCCCGATCGAAGCATCCGTATTCCGGAAGGCGACGGAGCGGATCGAAACCTGGCCAGCTTCCGAGGAAATCCGTACCGCTTTCGGACGAATCACCTTGCTGAAATGGGCCAAGGCATAATAGTCCAGCGTATATTCCAACCCGCGCGTCTGCTGGTTGACTGTCACAATTCCGCGGCAAGTGCTGCGGCCAAAGCCCGGCACGGTTGGTCCGTTCTTCTCATCCAGGGCCATATTCCACAGCACCAACGATTGACTGTGATTCCGCAAAATTTCGATACCCGTCCGCATGACGTTGGAGAAAGCGGGTTCGAACGCCGGAATCCATTCCCCGCCGGATCCTTCGGTAAAATGGACCTCCTTGCCGGGGTAAGCGTCCTTCACTTTGCTTTGAGCCGACGCTTCCCCCCCATACCAGTGCCAAGCCACCCCATCGACCGCTTCGGCCGCTTCCTTCAAGACGGACAACGGATAATCGGGACGATCCCAGTTGTGGTCATACGCCAGGATCTTCGTGGGCAAGCCGCGCTTCGCAAAAGCCGGTTTCAGATAGTTTTTTACGAAATCGGTCTGAATCTCGGGAGTCATCAGCATCCCCGGGTAATGACCCGGTACATAAAGCGGCTCGTTCTGCGGCGTCACCGCATGAATGGACAATCCGTGCTCGGCGTAGGATTCAATATAACGCACGAAGTAGTTCGCATAGGCTTCGTAATACTCCTTCTTCAGTTCCCCGCCGATCATCGAACCGCTCGTCTTCATCCAGCCCGGCGCGCTCCAGGGAGAACCGAACAATTTGAGGGAAGGATTCAACTCCAGCGCTTCTTTAAGCAGCGGGATGACATCGGCTTCGTCGTGAGCGATCGAAAAACGGAACAACTCCGGATCGGTCTCATGTTCAAGCAAATCATCATAGCTGTACATGAATCTGGCATAATCCGATGCGCCCATCGGATTGCGCAGCACCGAAAGTCCGATTCCGTCCTCAGCATCGAACAGCTTCTTCATTAATGCAGTCCGCTGCTCGCCTTCGAGCACCTGATGAATCAGATACGCGGCCGAATCCGTAAAGGACGCTCCGAAACCGTCCATTTCCTGATAACTCACGGTTTCATCCACGCTTACCGTTACTTCCGATTCGTCTGATTTAAGCGGCTGCAATTGTTCCGCCGTTTTTCGGATGAACAACGACTGTTCACCCGAGGAATGATAAAGTTCAAGTTCACGCATGATGTTTCCCTCCACATTTCGGGTCTTATCTATTTCGGAAATGAAGGGGCCGTCCGGATTGCTGGATCTTCCGGCAAAGCCCCTTCCATTCGGGTATCGCTTACTTCAGGCCAAGCTTTTCTTTGTTGGCTTGCATTTTCTCGGTGCGAATCTTCACGATCTTATCCCAACCGTTGCCGTCAAGAAATGCTTTGTAGTCATTCAGCGTTTTGTCGAAATCCGCTTCGCTCTTGGAGCGGATCAAGCTAACCATCGCCGTGTTCCAAGTCGTGTTGATCGCAGTCAAGGAACGAGCTTCAGGACTTCCAGCGTCCGGATTGATGTTTTCCAGGATAAAGTGAGGAACCAGCTTGCCTTTGCCCCATTCCTGCATTTGCTTGATGGAATCGGGGAACGCGTCGGAGCTGAGCGCTTTATGACGGTCATGGCCAAAGAACATGAATTCGCCCATACGGTATTCTTTTTTGAATTTGTCGGCATCGGTCGTTTGCAGTTGTTTGACCTCCGGCGTGAATTGAACCGTACCGTCGGCGTTTTTCGTATAAGTTTCGCCTTCGATACCGTAGTTCATCAGCATTTGGCCTTCTTCGCTCAGCAAATACGTAAAGATTTGAATCGCCTTGGCAGGGTCTTTGCATTGCTTCGTGATAAAGCTGATCATCCATCCCGTGATGCCGGATTGATTCAAGGTAGGCGCATTGCCGACGGTGCTTTTCGGTCCGTCGATCGCCAGGTAAGCCTTGTCCGGATTTGCGGTCGCGTAGATTTGCAGATTGCCGCCTTGTTGCGGTGTTCCGTCCAGCAGCATCGTCGCATATTTACCGGATTTCACCTTCTCTTCGAACGCAGGACCGTCATCGGCAAAGCTGTCGTCGCTGATGCCGCCGGCTCGGTGAACTTCGTTCAACGTCTTGAGCCAGGTCAGGTAGTCTTCGTCCAGGTTGCGGTTATAAAATTCGCCGTTTTCGGTTTCAAGCGGAACGCCGAGGAAATCCTGGAATACGTCACCCAGGGAACCCGTGCCTTCGCCGATGGAGTTGAAACCGAAAGGAATCAGATCCGGAAATTGGCTTTTGATTTGCTGCATGACGTTTTTAAACTCTTCAGGCGTACTCACGCTTGGCTTGCCAAGCGCTTCATAGACGTCCTTGCGGATAATGAAGGCGGTTTTCGCCGGAATGTTACCGCTGTCATAATCGGCCTGCGTATTGGAGTAGTTAGGATACCCGTACGTGTTGCCGTCGGATAGCTTGAACCAGTTCAAGGTATCTTGCGCCGCAACTTTATTGAAATAAGGGTCGTATTTTTCCGCGAGTTCATTGAGCGGCAGTGCCCAAGAAGAAGCCTTTTGCACTACCGCCGCATTCGCATCGAATGTCGTAATCAGGTCCGGCATGTCGCTGCCGGCAAAAAACGTGTTCAGCTTGGTGTCGTCGCCGGTAATGAATTTGATATCGATATTCAAGTCTTCTTTGATCTTCTTCGTGACCACGTCATTGCCAAAATCGGTATTCCACCAATCGGCGTTTACGTACCAGGTAAGCTGGGTCGGTTCTTCTTTTTTATCCAACTGCCATGCCGGCGTATTGGCATCCACGGTATAACGATTCTCCAGCGACACGTCCCCTTTGGTAGCCTTCGTGCCGCCGCCGGAGCCGCCGCAGCCTGATACGACCAGCGCGGCAGTCAGCAGGATAGCGCTTGCCGCCGCCCCTTTTTTTCCAAAAAATTTGTTCATCTTAAGCATTTAGATACCCTCCTTTTATATGTAAGCCTCGACTAGTCCAACTCATCGCAACATTTGCAAACCGCTCAACGAACTTTACTCCTTCACCGCCCCCAGCATCATGCCCGAGATAAAGTATCTTTGCAATAATGGATAAATCACAACAATCGGCAAAGTCGTAATCACAATTGTTGCGAGTTGAACCCCCTTGGTCGTCGTTTCAATCACGACGGAACCCCCGATATTCTGCATCGATTGGGTTTGGGACTGGACGATGATTTCATACAGCTTCATTTGCAGCGGATAGAGATACTGATCTGTGATATATAGCTTCGTCGTCATGAAATCGTTCCACTGGTTGACGCCGTTGAACAAAGCGATCGTCGCCATCGCCGGCATGGACAACGGGATGAATATCTTTAGAAAAATCCGCCAATCGCCAGCGCCGTCGATCTTGGCCGACTCTTCCAACGAATCCGGCACATTTCTGAAGAAATTCATCAGAATGACCACATCATAGTAACTAAATAAGGCCGGGATAATATAAACCCAGAAGCTGTTGAGCAGACCCAGCGATTTAATGAGCAAGTAAGTCGGAATCATGCCGCCCGAGAAGAACATCGTAATGACGCCCATGGCCACATACAGCTTGCGGCCCCGTACATGGGTCTTGCTTAGGCCGTAACCGATCATCGCGCAGAAAAAGACGTGCGTGACAACCCCGATGACCGTTTTGAGCACCGAGATCATAAACGATTGCCAGATGGTTTCATCCCGGAACACGGCCTGATAGTTTTCCATGGAAAACTCCTTCGGCCAGAATATGAAGCCGCCTTCCGCCAACGAGCGGCCCGAACTGAAGGAAGATATGATGACATTCCAAAGCGGAATGACAATCACGATAGTAAATAAAATCAGCACCGTAGTATTTACCGTATCAAATATTCTGCCGTCGAGATCCTGCTTGACCCTCTTACGATTCATGGCTGCCTTCTCCTTCCCTACAAGACGGATTGATTATCATTGAGTTTACTGGTCACCTTATTGGCCATAACCAACAAAATGACAGAGACGATCGAGACACCTAACCCAACGGCGGTTGCGTAGGAGAAGTCGCCCTGCGTCAAGCCCATCCGATATACGTAGGAGTTAATAACCTCGGCTTTCTCCCGGTTCTGGGAATTCATCAGCACCAGGGTTTGATCAAGATTCGAGCCAAGCAGGCCGCTTATGGTCAGGATCAGGTTCAAGCTGATCATCATTTTCATGTTGGGAAGCGTAATGTTCCAAATTTGTCTCATGCGGCTTGCCCCGTCGATCTTGGCCGCTTCATAATAAGTGGGATCGATCTTGGCCATGATGGCAAGATACAGAATCGTGCCCCAGCCGGCCTCTTTCCAGACATCGGACAGCACCGCAATCCACCAGTACTTCCCGGGATCCAGCAAAATATTTTGCGCCTTCGAGATTAGACCGAGGTCTAGCAGCAACTGATTGAACAAGCCCGTCGTCGAGAACCAAGTAATCAGCATCCCGCCTAGCACGATCCAGGACAAAAAGTGCGGCAGGTAGGAGATGGTCTGCACGATTTTTTTAAAGCGCCCCATGCTCAACTCATAAATCATGATCGCCAGGATAATCGGAATCACGAATCCGATCGCCAGTTTCAGAAAGCTGATTCCCAGGGTGTTGATGACGGAATCCCAGAAGTATCGGTCGGTTGCAATAATCCTGAAGTTATCAAGCCCCACCCACGGAGCGGAACTTAGCGTATCGATCACCGTGTAGTTTTTGAAAGCGATGGTTAATCCGTAAATGGGGATGTAGCAAAAGATAATCATGAATATAATCCCCGGCCAGATCATCGTTTGAATTTCCCATTGTCTGCCGAAGTCAATGAGGAAGCTTTTCATTCTTAATCCCATCGGTTTCTTGGCGGCCGCAGTCGACTTAGCCATGTTGGACTCCTCCCTTTATCCCGCTCGAAGGATAAAAACGTTTTTATTTTTTGCCGAAAAAAGCTTTTCCGGTTTTAAGCTGCAAAAACCTGCCGTTTAACGCTTACATTTTGAAGAAAACTCTCTCAGCTTAGCCTGACGTGACTAGAGCCACGTACAATCAACTCTCCCTCAAGCTTCTGCACCTTCCCCTGCTCCTGCTTCCGAATCATGTTCACCAGGTGATTTACGGCCAGAATCCCTTGCCTAGCGATCTGGTTCCTTACTGTAGTGAGAGGAGGCGTAAAATACTGGGCGATATCAATATCGTCAAAGCCTACGACGCTGACGTCCCTGGGGACCTCGTAGCCATAAGTGCGCAGCGCCTTGATGCAGCCGATCGCGCTCAAGTCGTTGCCGGCCAGAAAGGCATCCGGTATTTTGCCTGGGTGCTTGTGAAGATAAGCTCTCACGGCGTTATAGGTGCTCTCTTCTTCAAAATATCCCTGTAATACTAGATCCTCATCGATCGGAAGCCGGTGTTCCCGGAGTGCCGCAAGATAACCTTCCTTCCGCTGCACGCTGTCATACATCGTATCCACGCCGGAGATGTAGGCTATTCTTTTATGGCCCAGGCTGATCAGGTATTTGGCGGCTTCGTAACCGGAAGCGTAGGAGTTGAAAATGACCGTGCCCATCGTCTCCTTCTGAATGACCCGGTCCAAAAATACCGCCTTGATCTTATCTTTCTCCATCGTGGCAATATCTTGGTCATCAATCCGCAATTCCTCGTAAATAACTACGCCATCCACCCGCCTGCCCAGGATGTTGCTGAGAATGGCCTGCTTATCCGTGGTGACCAGCACATTCAAACCGTAGCCAAGGCGTTCGCATTCCCGCGCCATCGACTCGACCAAGATATAGAAATAAGGACCCGACACGCTGGTCGTAAAGAAGCCGAGCATATTCGTTTTCTTCGACTTCAATAATTTCCCGTTTAAGTTGGGTACATAGTTCAGTTGTTTGGCAACCTTCAAAATATGGGATTTGGTCTCCGGATTCAATACGTCCACATCGTTTAATGCATTGGAAACCGTGGAGATCGATACTCCCGCTGCTTTGGCCACATCCTTAATGGTGACTTTCCCCATCCAGTTCTACACCCTCTACAATAAAAACGTTTTTATGTTCATAAATTATCATAGAAACGCTTACATGACAATAGCTTTTTTAGCCCTCATCCATTTTATAAAAATGGCTTGCATTTTTTCGATAATTGTCATATAATAATTTTTGTTACGCTAAATTTGCGCCCGTGGTCCAATGGATATGACGTAGGCCTCCGGAGCCTGAGATCGAGGTTCGATTCCTCGCGGGCGCGCCATCTTAATTAAATGATCGAACAAACGTCTGGCAGAACGGTCCAGGCTTTTTTTATGCCCTGAGTTTGACTTTCTTTGACTTTCTCGAATAAATTGTTTATGATGAGATTAATCTTCTTCGTTTCCGTCAATTCTTAGATTGATGGAATCGATAATTCAAAACTATTATCAAATCTCATGAGCGGTTATCGCGGCCGCCCGCGGGTACCCTTGCCGCATCAAGGGAGGCCCCGGCCAACGGCCAATATAGCCGCTCCAAATTTAAGGAGGTTTTATCGGTGAGTTATATTCCTATGGTCGTTGAACAAAGCAACCGCGGAGAGCGTGCATACGACATTTATTCCCGGCTGCTCAAGGATCGGATCATCTTCCTGGGCTCGCAGGTGAACGACGTCGTCGCTAACTCCATCATCGCTCAGATGCTGTTCTTGGACGCGGAAGATCCGACGAAGGACATTTCTCTCTACATCAATAGCCCCGGCGGTTCGATTACCGCAGGCATGGCGATTTACGATACGATGCAATTCATCAAATCGGACGTATCCACGATTTGCGTGGGGCTCGCCGCCTCCATGGGCGCGTTCCTGCTGAACGCCGGCGCACCGGGCAAACGCTATGCGCTGCCGAACAGCGAAATCATGATCCATCAGCCGTTGGGCGGCGCCGAAGGCCAAGCGACGGACATCGAAATTCGCGCCCGCCGCATCCTCAAGATGCGCGACAAGCTGAACCAAATCCTCGCCGAACGGACCGGCCAGCCGCTGGACCGGATCGAGAAGGATACCGACCGCGACTATTTCATGAGCGCGGCGGAAGCCAAGGAATACGGCCTGGTCGACAAGGTCATCGAAAAGGTCAACCCGACCGCAACCGCATAAACTTCAACTTGCGAAAGGCTGCCCGAACAGAAAATTCTGTTCGAAGGGCAGTCTTTCTTGCTAAGATTAAAGAATATTAGTTTTCAGCGCCGAAGCTTATGCTTCCGAAGCGCGTTTTTTCAAAACGCCAAGCCCATGCTTTCGAAGCGCGTTTTTTCAAAACGCTGTAGGTCGGATGAAGCTAGGGACGCCCGGTAGCGCGGCTGCGTAACGGACCGTAATGACCTTATTTGCCCATTTTCCGGCTATTTCCCGCTGTAACGGACTCCAGAGACCTTATTGGGCTCCCATGTCGGCCATTTAGCCGCTTTTGACCGAAATAAGGTCTCCTCGGTCCGTTAGAATCGGAAACTACCCCAAATCGCGCCAATAGCGTTTTCTGGTGTCCGTTAGCTTGCTGGAGGCTACGTGAGCAACGGAATGTTCCGCAGCAAATATGCATCGAATGCATAAGCTGTTGGCCCGGCTGAATTCAAGATTCGATGTCGAATCCACACCTAGTTTTTGCTTCGTGATCCAAAGATGATTTTTTGAGTTACCGTTACAATGAAGATTCAAAAAGTCAGGTTGGGAGCACCGAGAAGGTTGGATGAAGCTAGGGACCGAGTAGCGCAGCGTAGCTGGAGGCTACGTGAGCAACGGAGGGCCCGGCTGAATTCAAGATTCGATGTCGAATCCACACCTAGTTTTTGCTTCGTGATCCAAAGATGATTTTTTGAGTTACCTTTTAAAGGAGTGAACCGGAGATGAAACAAACCGCAAGAAAGAAGCTGCACGAAGTAAGCCGCGCGTTGGCCGATGTAGCCACGGGCAGAAACAAAGCCGATCTGGTCGTCAAGAACGGCATCTTGGTCAACGTCTATACCGGGGAGCTGCTGCCGAACACGGACGTCTCCGTCGCCGAAGGGCGGATCGCCTACGTCGGAGACGCCGGGCATACGATCGGCGAGCATACCGTCATCATCGACGCCGCGGGCCGCTACATCGCACCGGGGCTGCTCGATGGGCACATGCATGTGGAGAGCACGATGCTGTCGGTGACCGAATTTGCCAAGGCGGCTTTGGCGAAAGGAACAACCGGCATCTTCATGGACCCCCACGAAATCGCCAACGTATTCGGCAAGGAAGGCGTACGCTGGATGCATGAGGAAGGCCAAGGCCTGCCGATGAAGGTCTATACCACCTTCCCCTCCTGCGTACCGGCCACGGATCACTTGGAGGATGCCGGAGCCGCGCTGGGCATCGCGGACATCACCGAAGGCATGCGCTGGGAAGGTGTCGAAGGGCTCGGGGAAGTGATGAATTTCCCCGGCGTCGTGAACGGAGACCCGAAGATGCTCGGCGAGATTCAAGCGACCATGGAAGCGGGCAAATCCGTCACCGGGCATTTCCCCAGCGATGACCAACCCATGCTGCAGGCGTATATCGCCTCCGGCGTCAGCTCGTGCCACGAGACGGTTACGCGCGAGCAAGGCTTAACCAAGCTGCGACTCGGCATGTATCTGATGATCCGCGAAGGCTCCGCCTGGCAGGACGTCAAGGAAGTGATCAAGGTGGTGACCGAGGATCGTGCGAGCACCGGGAATATCATCCTCGTCACCGACGACGTGTACCCGCAAACGTTGATCGAGAAAGGGCACATGAATCACGTCGTGCGCCGGGCCATCGAGGAAGGCGTCGAGCCGGTCACCGCGATTCAGATGGGCACGATCAACACGGCGCGTTACTTCAAAATGGACGGCGACGTCGGCGGCATCGCGCCGGGCAAATGCGCCGACCTGCTGCTGATCGACGATCTTCGTCGGATGGAGCCGTCCACCGTCATCGCGGACGGGGCGATCGTCTACGACGCGGACGAGATCCGCGTGCCTTTCCGGTCGCACCCCTACCCGGAACGGGCGCGGAAGTCCGTTCATCTGGCGCGGCCGCTGGAGGCGAAGGATTTCCTCTACCGCAGCGCTGGTGCCACGGGGAACGAAACGAAGATCCACGTCATCGACGTGATCGAAAACAGCGCCCGCACGCAAAAAGGCACCGCGACGGTGAAAGTCGACGGCGACGGGATCCTGCGGCCGGACCCCGGGCAGGATATCGTCACGCTGGCCTGCATCGACCGGCATCGCGGGTCCGGCGATCTGTCGCTCGCCTTCGCGCGCGGGTTTGGCCTCCAGCGCGGTGCCGTGGCTTCCACGGTCGCACACGACAGCCACAACCTGCTCGTCATGGGCGCCAGCCCCGATGACATGGCGTTCGCCGCGGGCGAGCTGGCGAAGCTCGGCGGCGGCATGATCGCCGTGCTGGACGGCCAGGTGATCGCCGCGGTGCCGATGGTCATCGCCGGCCTGATGTCCGACCAGCCGCTCGAAACCGTGGTAGCGCAAGTGAAACAGCTGGAGGCCGCCTGGCAGCGGCTCGGCTGCACGCTGAACGCGCCGTTCATGACGTTTTCGCTGATCGCCTTGCCGGTCATCCCCGAGCTGCGCATCACCAATCGCGGGCTGGCCGACGTAAACGAGTTCAAGCTCGTCCCGGTAGAGATCGACTAGTGGTCAAACCGGATCGGTATAAATAGGGGTATAAATTGCCCCTATTTTGCTTTCTTGGCCGCCAATCGCGAAAATAAGGGAACTTTTGGGCCTTATTTTCCTGCCTCTCCCTCAGAATATGGCTTTTTCCGCGCATAACCTAGAAATAAGGGCATAAATGTTCCCTATTTTTCCGAAATGAACGTTTTTCAGCAAAATAAGGTCCATCCTTACCCTTATTTGATACGTGAAGGGGTCCGCTGGACCTCCGGTCATATGCAAGAAAAAGGTTGCCCCAAAGCAATGATATGCTCCCCATACGGTAGACAGGTGAAATAATAAAACCTGTTACTGTAGGGGGAGTATTTTTTATGTCCAAAAAAGAACAT
>NZ_JBNYYG010000079.1:0-25248 GCF_050565405.1 Paenibacillus macerans
TCCCTTAACGAAAGGGATAATGGTGCAAAGCGGCAATGCAGAGACTACAAGACACGAACCCTGCTCTGATATCGGTTTTGACTCGTCTTTTTGCATATTGGGTATGGTTAGGTTTAATGCAACGCTAGAGCTCAATCCCTCCTTTTTGTGCAAATAACGCTTCTGGAGTCCGTTGCTAGCATAGCAATACGAAATCAATGCAAAAAAATCCGCCCCCCCCGGATCGCCGAGGAGCGGATTCTTTTCTTTCTTACTTAATGGGACTGTACGCTTAAGCTTGCTTCCGGACTGACGTCCGCGCTGCGTTGGTGGCGCGCGAAGTAGATCAGCGTAATCGCCAGGAACACCACGCCGAACGCCGCCAGGACGCCGATGTTCTCCCAGGCGATCGCCAAATCGCCGGTCGACACGACCGCTTTGTAGCCTTTGACGCTGTAAGTCATCGGCAGCAGCGGATTGAAGGTCTTCATCCAGTTTGGAATCAGCTCCAGCGGGAACGTTCCCGCGCTCGTCGTGAGCTGGAAGATCAACATCAGGATCGCCAGGAAACGGCCCGGATTTTCCAGCCAGGTCACCAGCGCCTGGATAATGAACATGTAGCATAGGCTGGTGATAAAGCTGAACAGGTAGAAGAGCGGAACGCTCTTGACCTCCAACCCCAATCCGTAAAGGACGAGGACAACCGCCAGCAAAGACTGGAACAAGCTCATGCCCGTAAAGGCCAGCGTACGGCTGACGAAACGGTTCCAACCGCTGGCTTCGGCCACCGAGGAGCCACGTACCGGTACGACCAGCGTCGAGATCAAAGCCCCGACGAACAAGCCGAGAGACAGGAAGTACGGCGCGAAGCCGGTACCGTAGTTAGGAACCTCGTTGACTTTTTGCTCGCTGATGGAGATCGGTTCGACATACATATTCACCAGCGCATCGGTTTTCTTCACGCCGGAGGTTTGATCGGCCGCATCGGTCAGCTTCGCGGCCAGTTCTCCCGAACCTGCGGCCAGTTGATCCATGCCGTCCTTCAGTTCGCCGGCTCCCGCATCCAGCTGCTTCGAGCCGTCTGCCAGCGTGCTCACGCCGCCCGACAATTGCTCGACACCGCCGAGGAGCTGCTTCGCGCCGCCGCTAAGCCGCCCGGCACCGCTCGCCAGCTTCTGTCCGCCGGCCGCGGCTTCCGACAGCTTGCCGCCGAAGAGCTCGAGCCCGCTGGCCAACTGCCCTTGTCCGGCAGTTAGCTGCGCCGCGCCTTGCAGCAGCTGCTCTTGGCCCGCGGCCAGTTGTTGCCCGCCCTGCACCAGCTGTTGTTGCGCACCGTGCAGATTCTCGCTGCCCTGGAGCAGCTGCTGGTTCCCTTGATGCAGCTGCGCGCTGCCTTGGGCTACCGCTTGGCTGGCGGCCAGAAGCTGCTGCACCGCGGCGTTTTTCGCCAGCTCCGGATTGGCTTTGGCCAACTGCTCAAGGCCCTGGGCCACGCCTTTCGCCCCTTCCGCTACCTTCGCGCTGCCTTGCACCGAAGATTCCAGTCCGGCTTGCAACTGCGCGCTGCCTTGCGCGGACGATTCCAAGCCGGCTTGCAGCTTTTTCGCGCCATCGAGCGAGGACTGCAAGCCGGCTTGCAGCTGCATGCCGCCTTTATGCGCGTCCGCCGCGCCGGTCTCGAGCTGTTTGCCCGCCGACTCCAATTGAGTAAGACCGCCGGCCAAGCCGTCAGCCCCAGCCTTAACCTCGTTGATGCCTTGATATAGCGACTCCGTGCCTTTCGCCAGCGGTGCTACGCCATCCTGCAGTTGAATCGTCCCGTCGACCAATTTGGCCAGGTTTTCTTTCAACTGCTTCGCCCCGTCGTCCAGCTTGACCGCCCCGTCGTTCAGGGTGCTGGCTCCGCTGCCGGCATCGCTCAGTCCGCCGGAAATTTTCTCGACCTGGTCAAACAGAGTATCCGTATAAGCTTCCGTCACTTTGGCGGAAACCTTCGCTTTGATTTCTTTGACCGCCGTGCCGCCGATTTGCGCGGCCAGGAAATTGTAGCCTTCGTTCGGCTCAAAAACGAGCTGCGCCGGTGCCGGCTCCTCATCCATCAGCGTGGTCGCCTGGGCGGAGAAATTGTCCGGGATCACGATCGTCATGTAGTAATCGTTGTTGTCCATCCCTTCTTCCGCCTGCTTGCGGTTCACGAACTTCCAAGCAAAATCGTCGCTTTTCTTAAGCTCCGCAACCAGATCCTCGCCGGCCTTCAACGACTTCCCTTCATATTGCGCGCCCTGGTCCTCGTTCACCACCGCGACCGGCAGCTCGTTCATTTTCCCGTACGGATCCCAGAAGGCCGTCAGGAACATGCCGCTGTACAACACGGGAATGAACAGCACGACAAGAATCGGGATGAACACTTTAGGATTTTTGATCGTGGCTCCCATATCCTTGAAAAATACGCCTAATGATTTCATTTTGCTTTCTCTCCCCTTGATGACTTGTTTCTCTATTCGGCGGACCGGCTTACCGGCCGTTATCGGGCATCAAGCCGCCCGCCAGAAAATCGCGGATAAACTCCTTGATTTGGCCTTTGCTCAAAGGCTCGTTGTTTTTGTTCCAATCCGACGTTATGGCGATATACAGCTTAAATACGACGAAAGCGACCAGCTTGGGGTCGAACGGGCGAATTTCCTCCCGCTGCACGGACCTGGCCAAATGGCGCTCCAGGTACTCCAGAATCGCGTTTTCGACTTGTTCCAAGCCTTCGCGGGCTTTGGGGGTACCAAAGTCGCGAACCTCCTGGGACAGCTTGATCAACAGCTCATGCTCGCTGCGGAATTCCAACAGCGCATCCATGGCCCGGTGCAGATTCTCGAAAAACGGCTTCTCTTCGTCGACCTCTAGCTCAATGATCCTCCGCATCTCGGAAATGATGGAGCGAAGAATTTCATCGAACAGTTCCTCTTTGTTCGTAAAGAAGGTATAGATCGTCCCTTTGGCTACATTCGCAATCTTCGCCACATGGTCCATCGTCGTTGCTTTATAGCCGAATAACGCAAATGATTTTTCCGCTGCTTCGACTACGAGTTTACGGCGATCTACCACTGCCATGCTTGTCACCTCCTTTAAATAGGTTATTCGATTCCCGGCCAAAAATGACTAAAAATCGTTTTCGGTCATTCGGTCAATTAAAACAATAGCACTCTCGAAAATGATTTGCAAGTAGCTTTTTTCAGGAATTTTCAGCTTCTTTTCACAGCTTGTCCTGCGGCCGTACATCCGATCTCCCGAAGGTGCCGCTTATGCAAGCAGCCGGGCTTGGCTTATCGCCTATTATTCCCCCCCTTTTCCCGTTGGCCGGCGTACGTTCAACATCCCCGACTTAAGTCCAGCCGATAGACCAGTCCCGAGCCTCTTTAAGGCGGCAAGCAAAGGAAATACACTTGAGATAGATGAAACGAACCAATTATTAAGAAGCGGGTGAATCACAGAATGCGAAAAAGAAGAGTACTGATCTTATCGGAAGGTTTCGGAAGCGGCCATACCCAAGCCGGACAGGCGCTGGCAGCAGGCCTCAAACGGAAAAATCCGCATATCCAGACCAAGGTGCTGGAGCTCGGTTCCTTTCTGAATCCGACGGTCGCCCCTGTCATTCTATCGGCCTACCGGATGACGGTAAGCACAAGTCCGGCACTGGTCGGGATGTTTTACCGCAAACAATACGAAAAGCCGGTGAGCCGCTTGGCCCGTCTGGCTTTGCATAAAATGTTCTATCAACATACCGCCGAGGTGATCCGCCAGCTCCGGCCCGACATGATCGTCTGCACGCATCCGATTCCGAGCGCCATCGTGTCTTACCTGAAGATGGCCGCCGGCCTGGATGTCCCCCTCTGCACGCTGATCACCGATTACGATGCCCACGGCTCCTGGATCAGCCCGGGGGTCGATCGTTTCCTCGTCTCCGCGCCGGAGGTCAAGCAACTGCTCGTGGGCCGCGGCGTAGACCCGTCGAAGGTTCAGGTCACGGGCATTCCCGTGCACCCTGATTTTTGGAGCAAGCAGGATCCCGCGGTCGTCCGGGCGGAACTTGGGTTGCAGAATAAACCCACTGTGTTGGTGATGGGCGGTGGCTGGGGGCTGCTGTTCAAGGAGGAGCTGCTGGCCAAACTATCCGCTTGGCGGGAGGATATCCAGATCGTTTTCTGCATGGGGAGCAACGATAAGCTGGCCTCCAAGCTGCGCGCCCATCCGGCGCTCCGGCATCCGAATATCAAAGTCATCGGCTTCACCCGGGAAATCAGCAAATGGATGGACGCTTCCGACCTGCTGATTACGAAACCCGGCGGCATGACCTGTACCGAAGGGCTTGCCAAAGGCGTACCGATGCTGTTCTTCGAATCCATCCCCGGACAAGAGGAGAAAAACTGCGAGTATTTCGTCAATCACGGCTTTGCCGCCGAATTGACTTCGCCGGACCTGCTGGACGAATGGTTTGCCGCGATCCGCGGACAACACGGCTATTCCGTCCGAATGGATTCCAAGCTGCCCTCCCTCCGGGCGGGCTATCGGCCGGATCGCTGCGCGGGCACGGTGATAAACCTGCTGCAAACCTTGTCGGGTCCGGTACGCATTCATGTGCAGGCCGGAGGCTCCGCCGAGCAGCGGGCCAATTAAACCCAAGGCACCGACAGGACCTCCTTGTACATCGGGCGCTCGTGCATATGCGTCCGGTAAACCACCAGACGATCGGCCGTCCACGAGCCGAATACCGGCGAACCCTCCAGCGCTTCCGGGTTTAGCCTTGCCTCCTCCCGGTATTTGCGGGCCAGGGTGATATGCGGGCTAAACTTGCGGTCCTCAGGCACATAACCCAGCGCGCTATTCTCGGACGCCACGCGGCGGTGCAGGCCTTCCAGTCCGGCCCCATCGCCGCGGATCCCGGCCCATAACACGCTGGGATTGGCCGGCCTGCCGAAGGTGCCGAACCCTGCAGCCTCCAAGGTAAACGGAAGCGTTCCCGCCGAAGCGCGTTTTAGCGAAGCTTCCAATTCCCCCAACCGTTCCGGAGAAGTATCGCCCAGAAACTGCACCGTAATATGGTAATCCTCCGGATGCACCCATTTCTTGAACTTCAGCCGGTCTTTTTGCGTACTGCACCACTCTTCCAAACGCTGCTTCACGTCCTTAGGGAGCGGCACCGCGATAAATAAACGCCATTTCCCTTCGCTATCTGTCATATCATGTCACATCCTGTGATTTTTTTCTCTTTTTTACCGTTTTTTTGACGCATTCGAGTGCGATAAATTACACCTTATAAATATTTTCTCATTATAATGTGTCTTAGTCCTTCTTACATATGCAGACTTCATGAACGATTATAGTTGGGAGATGAAAGATGAGCTTTGCACAAAAAATCACCTCCGTGCTGATTGGACTTCTGATTCTGGTCGGTTCTTTGATCGGGTTATTCGGTTATCAGATGACCTATCGCCAAGTGGAGGAGTCTGTCGGAATCGAAACGGTCGGCTGCGCCAACATCACGACCGGCCTGGTCGACCCCGGCGCTGTCGAGCTGCTTGCCCAAGGGGACCGCTCCAAGCTTGATGAGCTGGAGACGCGGTTGAACTGGACGGTCGAGCACAAGCCGTTGTTCAAGGAAGTGTTCCTCATGTCCCTGGACGGCACCATCCTCGCCGCCGACCAAAATCTCAAAAGCCGGGGGTACGCGGCGGGAAATTCCTTTTATTTCAGCCCGCAGGACCGGGAAATGATCACGACCATGAAGCATTCCGTGTACACGAAGGTTTATTCCTATGATGGGGTCAAGCTGCTCAGCGGTTACGGACCGATATACAAAAACCACGATCCGAACCAGGAAATGATCGGCCTGATGGTCATAAACTTCGACGCTTCGATCATCGGGGAGAGAACGCGCGATATCCTGCTGCTTCCCTTCATCATCGGAGGCGCCGTCTTTGTCGTGGCCGTCGTATTCGTCTATTTCTTCATACACCGGATGGTACGGCCGCTCGAGAAATTGTCCAAACAGGTGGACCGGGTCGCTCATGGCGATTTGACCGTTCAGCCGCTGATCGTGAACAGCCGCGACGAATTCGGTAAACTGACGCGAAATTTCGCGGACATGATCCTCAGCCTGCGGCAGTTGATTACGGAAGTGAACGATACGTCCATGCAAGTGGCTTCTTCGTCGCAGGAGCTGTCGGCCAGTGCCCAGCAGACGGGCAAGGCCAGCGAGCAAACCGTAGAAATGACGCAAACCCTGACGGAAGGCGCCGAGCTGCAGCTGCAGAACCTGGAGGCCGGCTCTGCGGCTCTCCGCGACATGTCCGGACGGATCGCCCAGATCGCCCGGCATGCGGAAGGCGTTTCGGACTCGGCGCAGCAATCCACGTCGGCCTCCGAGCAAGGCGGAAGATCGATCCAGCTTGGCGTCCGGCAGATGGCGACGATGGAGACGAAAATCGTGCAGCTCTCCACGGTCATCGAAGAGCTGAGCAGCCATTCCAAAGAGGTCCAGAGCATCCTGGACATCATGGCGGAGATCTCCGCCGAGACCCATTTGTTGGCATTGAACGCGTCCATCGAAGCGGCGCGCGCCGGAGAGCACGGCAGCGGCTTCGCGGTCGTGGCGGCTTCGGTACGCAAGCTGGCCGAACGCTCCGCGGAATCCGCGCAGCAAATCGCCGCGTTGATCGCCCACATCGTCAAGCAGATGGAACTTACCGGCGAAACGATGGATGAAACCGTCCGCGAAGTGAAACGGGGAACGGAGCTGGTGCGCGGCGCCGGAGAGTCTTTTGCCGAAATCGATGCGTCTGCCCGATTTACCGCTGCTGCGATCGGGGATGTGAGCGAAAGCGTACAGCTCTTGTCCGCCAGCTCCGATAAGCTGGTCCGTTCCATCGATGAGATCGTCCGCTTTGCCAACCATACCGCCATCAGCGCGCAGAACATGTCCGCCGCCTCCCAGGAACAGCTTGCCGCCATGCAGGAGGTCGACGCCTCGGCCGGCTTCCTGTCCGGCCTGTCGGAAAAGCTGCATGGCCTGATCGAACGCTTCAAAGTCTGAGCGAAACGAATCCTTTAAAGAACAAAAAGACCTTGCCCGCAAGCCGATTCACACGGCCTGCAAGCAAGGTCTTTATTCCGGAAATGGATTATTTGCCGAGATAGGCGTTCAGCATCCAGCGATGTTTCTCGAGGGACGATACGATCCCAAGCAGCAGGTCGCCCGTAGCTTCGTCTTCCGCTCTCGCGGCGGCTTCCATGCCATCCTTCAGTTCGCCGTCCAGCTTCTCGAAATCGGCGATCACGGCGGCTACCATTTCGTTGGCGGTTTCTTTGCCGCTCGCTTCCGAAACGCTGGCCAAAGCGAGGGCTTCGCGCAGGGTCGCTACCGGAGTGCCGCCGATCGCCAACAAGCGTTCCGCAATATCGTCGATATAACCGGCTGCTTCATCGTAAAAGGATTCGAATTTTTCGTGCAGCGTGAAGAAATTAGCGCCTTTCACGAACCAGTGGAAATTATGCAGCTTGGTGTACATCACCGTCCAGTTTGCGATTTGCAGGTTCAATTGTTTTTGCAGCTCTTGATCCGCTTGCGTCATCGTTTGATTTGCCATTGTCAATTCCTCCATTTCAAAATGTAAAAATTAAGAAGCAATCTGTCTATTTGCCTCGTAAGCGAAAACTTTAAATTTAGACTAAATCTAAATCTTGTTTATATCATACCACTTGGCCCTCCGAGTTGCAAGCTTTGATCCATGAACATCCCGTGAAAAAATCATTAACGGACGAGCACGAAAAAGCTATATCTATTCTGCGCTTGTCGCCTTATCCATATGCAAAAAAAACCGAACCTGCGCTTTCGGCGGTTCGGTCTTTGAGTTTATCGATCCCCGCGGATATGAAGCTTGAACTGCTCCAAGCTCCGCTCCATCTGGCGAATGCCGTCTTCCACCAGCCGGCGGTCAACCGCGTTCTCCACGTCAATCTGCGGCTTGCGGGCGGCAAAAGCCTTCTTCTCTTCTTCCCAATAGGCCTGACGGCGCTGGATTTCTTTATATTTATCCAGTAAATCGGTGATGATATCATAGAAGCGCTCGTAGTCGACGATAATGTCATCCAGAAAACGATCGACCTCTTCCTTGTTATATCCCCGCATTTTTGCGTCAAAATCTTTTTCATGAATGGAGAGCGCATCCAGTTTGATCCCGAGCTGCCTGAACAGGCTTTTCTGGTCCTCCAGTTTGCGCGTGTATTCGTCCTGCATCCAATATCCCTCCGTACCTGCTAAAAAGGTAATGATAAACCGCTTTTGCCCTGAAGCCAAATCGCGTCTTCTATAATGTACCACATTTTGGGGCCTTCGTTCATCTTCACGAATATGCGGCATATGAGAGAAGTATTCGACATTGTCCGAATTTCTTTTTATAATAAGCTTTAGCCTAAGTCTAAGATCTGGTGGTGAGTATGATTTTATACGTACTTTCGTTTCTGCTATCGTTTTTGATTGTGTATTTCTTGATCCCGCCGCTCGGCAAATTGGCCTTCCGCCTCGATTTCGTGGACAAGCCGCGTGCCGACGTCGAACGTAAAATCCATCGTCAGCCGATTCCGCTGACCGCAAGCTACGCCATCTTTACCGGTTTTTTTGCTTCCTACCTGCTGTTAACGCGTAATTTCTCCTGGGAGACGGGCGCCCTGTTTGCCGGAGGCGTGCTGCTGCTGGCCATCGGAACGCTCGATGACTGGTACAAGACGAAAGGCAAGGATTTCCCGGCGCTGCCCAAGCTGATCGTACAGGTCTCGGCGGCCGTCCTCGTCTATGCGTCCGGGATTACCTTCAGCGGCTTCGTCAACCCGTTTAGCGGCGACTACGTGCTGCTGCCGGCCTGGCTCCAGTTCGTGCTGACGATTCTGTGGATCTTCGGCGTTACCACGGTCATTAACTTCTCCGACGGGTTGGACGGGCTGGCCGGCGGTTTATCGGCCATTTCCGCCGTCACGTTGTTTGTCGTGGCGCTGACCAAAGGGCAAACCAATTCCGCGATGCTCTCGATTACGCTGATCGGGGTAACGCTGGCTTACCTGCGGTATAACAAACCGCCGGCCAAAGTGTTCATGGGCGACGCGGGAGCGACCTTCCTCGGCTTTATGCTGGCCGTAATCGCGTTGGACGGAGCTTTTAAGCAAGCAACGGTGTTGTCCCTCTTCATCCCGGTGCTTGCGCTCGGCGTACCGATTTTCGACAATCTGTTCGTGGTCGTCAAGCGGATGCTGCAGGGCAAATCGCCGTATGTAGCCGATGCCAGCCAAGTGCATTATCGGCTGCTGCGTGCCGGCCTCAATCAGAAGCAGGTGGTCATGTTCCTGTACCTGATCAGCACCTGCCTCGGTTTATCTTCGATTATTTTGCTGCTGCTCCAGGTTTAGCGGCAGGATCCAAATGAACAGCACAAAGCGTGAGCCGCGAGGATTTAGACTTCCGCACTCACGCTTTGTGCTATTTACACTCAGTGCTGCGTTAGTTAAATATTTCGGCTCTAAAGGTACCGTGATGCAATCCGAACCATTTACTCTATTTTGCAAAATTGGATGTATCTCATCATTTCTGATATGCCGTTCATTTGCTTTTCCAATTGCTCATCCAGCTTCTGAAGGGCCACTTTGAAGGAGCGTTCAATCGTAGTTAAATCATGCGTCTCTAAAGCTTCAAGCAACTGTTTCATGCTTTCAATGAAAAAGACGGTTTTCCTTAAACTGCTTAGCACAATAATCTTTTTCAGTTCCCGCGATGTAAAGACTCGATATCCGTTTTCCGGATTCCGCTTAGCGCGAATAAGCCCCTCTTTTTCCCAATGTCGAATAGCGGATGGGTTTACGCCGGCGATCACGGCGACCTCCCCGATTTTCATTTCATCCGTGACCGGTATATTCCTATACATGGAGAAATCCGTTTGATGAATGAGGCTCATGACCTCCTCGACTCGTTGCTTCTCGACCTGAAGGTTGTATTGTTGTAAATTGATCATCCAAAGTGCTTGCTCAACGTGACCTTTTTTCAATAAGTTCATGACATCGTAGGCGATAGGCAAATCGAATCCTTTGACCAAGGACCGTAAAGCAAGGAAAGCTTGAACATGGAGCGGCGTGTAATATCTTCGATTGCTGGCCGTCCGAGGTACGTCAGGCACTAAATCGAGAGTTTCATATCTTCGCAGGGTTGTGGTGCTGACATGAAGTCTCTTGGCCATCTGTTTCGGCGTAAAGGTTTTGTCCATCTGCTGACACCTTCCTTAAAGTCAAACTCTAAAGTACAGCAACAATATTATAAGAGGCAATGGCCGTCCACACAAGGATTCTGGGTATATCAAATGAAATCTTGCATGAATGTTATATGATCGAAGTTGGAATGAAAAATCGAGGAGGAAAGCTTCATGGAAAAGAGGCATTTTGCTTTAACGTACCGGAACCTGAAGCCCGGCGAATTCATGACGTTCGGCACGTATCCGCAGTCTGTAGACGGCAAAGAACTGGCGATTACATGGCGTGTTCTTCAAAATTCAGGAAGCGAGCTATTTGTTTTGAGTGAGTATATTTTGGACTGCAAGAGGTATCATGGCAAGAGCGCGGATCTGAAGTGGCGTGATTGCATGGAAATGACGTGGCATGACTGCGATTTGCGCGAGTGGCTGAATGATGAATTCTATAACGCCGCATTCAATGCCGCCGAAAAGCAATTCATAAAGACGACTCATTGCACGGACAACGGAGAGGGCTGCCCGGATACGGAGGACAAGGTCTTTCTGCTTAGCGTTGCCGAGATTAAAGATTTATCCGAGATCCACGGCAAGGATTTGAGGCGCGCGGTTGGAACCGATTTTGCCAAGACGAACAAGCCCGATGGATGCAGCTTATATGTATATGATAAAACGAACAAAGATAACTATATCATCAGACACGGCGAAGAAATCGGCTGTTCCTGGTGGTGGCTGCGAACCCAAGGAAACAAGCCTTCACGTGCGTTTTGTGCAGGTACGGGTTGCAGTATTCGCGGATATGGGAATAACAGTACCGACGGTTATGGCGTGCGTCCTGCTTTAAAACTGAATCTTGCATGATAACGACGAAAAACGAGAGAACCGCCAATCAACTATGATTGTAAGGAGGTAAGACAAAGACATGGACTACATTTCTCCGAAAGATGCGGCGTTAAAGGTGAAACGCTGGCCTAAAAATACCCTAGCGGCGGGTTGTCGTCATACCGTCGGGCTTAAATCTGACGGCACCGTGGTGGCTGTAGGCGATAATAAATATGGCCAATGCGATGTAACCGGCTGGCGCGGCATCAAACTGCCCGGCCAGTAGTTCCTTCGAGGTTCTGGAATTTAAAAATTTCCACAAAAAAGACACCCGAAGGCGTCTTTCATTCCGATTATTCCGTTCAGGAGGATTTGTTCATTTCCGCCGGAGCAGCCTGAACTTCCTGAGGTTTCTCCTCTTCAACGACCTCGCCGCGAGCGCCTCTCTTGAACTCCTTTAACATCGTGCCAAAGCTGCGCCCAAGTTCCGGTAGCTTGCTTGGTCCGAACAACAAAAGCGCCGCTATCACCAAAAGCAACAGATGAGTCGGACGCAACAAATTTTCAAGCACATTTATCACTCCTTGGGTATATCTTTGTGGTAATTATACTACTATACGACGAATAATGGAAACCCTATATCGCCATTCTTCCCCGTTCCCCGCCATATCGGGATGACTCCTGCCGCAGAAACCAAAACCGACGTCTGGGCATATGCTGTTGTCATCACGTTATTGCAAAGGAGCGAACATCATGGGTTCATACAGTCTGTTGGCTGTCATCGCCATTGGACTCGCGTCCAACCTGGATAATGCGGGTGTCGGCATTGCTTACGGGGTACGGAAAATCCACATTCCATGGTATTCCAATCTGGCCATCGCGATCATTTCTTTACTGGCCACTCTGGTGTCGGGGCTGTTCGGCAGTTGGCTGTCCTCCTGGATCCACCCCTGGGTAGGACAGATGTTGGGAACGATCGTGATCGTGGGAGTGGGAATCTGGGTGCTGCTGCAGCCGTTTATCGAGAAGAAACCCGTTCCGCCGGATAACGGAACCAATCCGTTGACCCGGCTGCTGCGAAATCCCGAGGAAGCCGACAAAGACAGCTCGAAGTCGATCAGCTTGGGCGAATCGATCCTGCTGGGCATTGCGCTCGCGATGAATGCGCTGGCGGGAGGCTTTAACGCCGGCATTACCCAGCTTAATATATGGTATACCTCCGTGTCCGTCGGCATTTTCAGCTATTTATTGCTGGCCTTGTGCGCCGGGTTCGGCGAGAAATACGCCGCGGAGAAATTTGGCAACCGGGCAACCGTCATCTCCGGCCTGCTGTTGATTTTGATCGGAATCCATCAATTGTTATAAGCGGATCGGGACATAGGAGAAGGCCCCTTTCAAACCGAAAGGGGCCTAGTTAGCTGCAACGGGCGCCGCAACAGTCGGCTCTCCCGTGTACCCACGGGGGATGTATCCTCCGGAGGAGTTCTCCTATATAATGAATACGGTGCATCCAAATCAAAGGGAGGTCGCATTCGTGAATTGGCTCACAAGTTATGAACAAGATCTGGAGTTTGCCTTCCGCGACGCGGAGGAAATTCTGTCGGCGATGCCGGAAGGTTTCCGGGGACGAGCTATCGGCTACCTTGATAAGTTTCATGCCCTCAAAGAGCATCGATCCAAAAACTATATCTGCTACCTGCTGCCCTACTGGCTTCGGAAAGCATCCGGCGCCAAGCAGGAGGATTGCCATCGTTTCGCCGTTGCCAATCTCTTCGGCATGATGTATTATCATTTGGTCGACGAGGCGATGGACGAGCCGGAAGCCAAATCCAAATTCCAGCTTCCGCTGGCCGATTTGGTCCGCTTCGAATTCATGCATATCTATAGCGGGTATTTTCCCGCCTCTTCCCCGTTTTGGGCCTATTACCGCAAGTACGCGGCCGAATGGGCGGATGCCGTTACGCTGGAGAACGTAAACGACTTCTTTCAGGAGGATCCCGTACGGGTTGCCCACAAGGCTTCCCCGGTCAAACTGACCGTTGCCGGCACGCTGCTGCTCACCGGCCGGGAGCAGCTCATTCCCGAATGGGAAGCTGCCGTCGATACGGTACTGGTGACCCTGCAAATGCTGGACGATTGGGAGGACTGGGAGAAGGATTTGCGGGAGGATAGTTACAATTGCCTGATCTCCACGATACAGAAAGAGCTGGGAATTCCGCGGGACCGCCGTCCTACGTCCGAGGAAATCAAGCAAGCGATCTTCGTTCAGGATATTTTGTCGATTTATGCACTGCGAGCGGATCGCAACCACGAAGCCTTATCCGGGATTTCCGGACTCCTGCCGCACCTGTTCGAGTTTCATGATGACCTTCGTCGCAACGTCAACCAAGGGGCGCAAAAGCTGCAAAAGGAGCGAAATTTGTTGATGGGTGGCGGTTTGGAATATTGGCTGTCGAAAAATATGAAGGGATCGTAGATTTCCGACAAATTTCATGCTATACTAATCAAGGAAAATATAACCATTTTTATCAGAAAGGGTGATTTTATGACATCAGGAGCTCTCCTTCAATCGGAAGTGATTCAAAAGGCATGGCAAGACCCAAGCTTTAAGGCAAAACTCCTTTCCGATCCAAAGGCCGCAATCCAGGAGGCGCTGGGTGTAATTCTCCCGGATCACATCAAGGTAAAGGCTGTCGAAGAAAACTCTGACGAATTTTATCTGGTGTTGCCGCAAAATCCGTCAGGCGTCGTTAAATCAGAGGTAAAACCAAACGCGGTTTGGGGCGGATAAGAAATCATTCGATTTTTAGCTACTCTCTTAAGGAGTAGGCAACGGACATGCCGGTTCATTCTTGTTGTCTTCGGGAACTCCCGCCGACGCGAAAGTGATAACCGCTTCCGTGCCTACTCCTTTCTCGCTGGAAAAGGAGATTTTCCCCATCATCACTTCGATGATGCGAAACGTCACCATCAAGCCCAGCCCCGTCCCCTTGGTTTTATTGGAGAAATATGGCTCACCAAGCCGGGACAACACATCCGCATCCATGCCTTCCCCGTTGTCCTTGATATGAATAAAGACCTGTTCGTCCTCTTCGTAAGCCCAAATCTGAATTTCGCCTTCCCCGCGCAACGACTCGATGCTGTTTTTGATGATGTTGATGAAAGCTTGTTTGAATTTGGATGAATTTCCTTTTACGTATAAATTTTTGGGGATATGCACCGTGATTTTCCCGCCCTGCAAATTGGCCAGCGGGATGAGGATCCCCTCGATATGGATAAACTCGTCCAAGACATTCAGGTTCGTCACTTTCCCTGCTTCCGGTTTGGCAAAGGTCAGAAAGTCGGTAATGATTCCGGAAGCGCGATCCAGTTCCTCCAACGCCATATTCAAATACACCTTTTCGGAATTTTGCTGCTTCTCGGCCAACAACTGCAGGAAGCCGCGCGTCACTTGCAGCGGGTTCCGCACTTCATGGGCGACGGATGCAGCCAATTCGCTGATGATTTCCATCTTTTCCGAACGCTGCAGCTCATTATTAAACATCTCCAATTGCTTGGAGTACTCCACAACCTGTTCGTGATTCCTGGCGAATTTGCGCCCTAGAATAATGATAAGCGCGAGCAAGAAGCATACTACGCCCCATTTCCATAAATACAAATCATAATAACTTTGCTCCACGTAAAACCAGAACAGCTCGGCCAACCCCAACGTGGCGAAAATGGTAAGTCCGGTAGTAAAGATGATCGCGTCGCGATTGCCGCGCACGGAATAAATAACGGCTGTTACGGTCAACAGCAAAAATTGCACGATCATAATGATGCCAAGCAAATTGACCGACAAAAAGCTGTACACGCTGTAATATTTATAACGCGTCAACTCGTTCAAAACCATCAGTACGAGGCAAAAGAAAGAATAAAACACCTGAAAAATCCGATATTTGCGAATAATCGAGCGATAACCGACACCAAAGATGCTTTCAAAGAAATAGGTAAAGGAAGGCAGCAATAGGAACAAAGCTAGGTCGAAAAAGGTGACGTACAGCTTGCCGTAATCGCCATACATTGAATACAGCACCGGCGAATAGGTCACGACGATTAACCCGCAGGCAAGAATAACGAAACAAAGCGATAACCAACTAGTCATATTCCCGCTTTTGAGGAACAACGAACAGACGAGCATTACGGCAGCGATAAAAATCATAGCGGAGCCCAAAATAAAATCGGTAATGTTCCCTTTGATGAACTCGTTTTGTAAACGGTCGTACTCTCCAAATCGAATTTGGTCCTGTATCCCGATCCGACTCTCCGATTCAAGTCCAACATATAGCGTATTATTCGCCAAGCCGGGGTTTACGGGAACCAACGCGGTATTAATCTTGTAATTGAAATTGCGGTTCGCTTCATATATAATTTTGTCGCCTATTTTAACGATCACGTGAGAGCCGTATATTTTCTCGAACAATAACGCCGGAACTTTGAAATCCGAATCAGGCAATTCGATTCTAATCCATTGCGAGGACTCATATCGCGGTTTGAATTTACTGCTATTCTTCAGCGAAATTAACTCCCACCCGCTGAGCGCATCAAGCTCTGATTGACTCATTGAAGGATCGAATTCGTCGGTCCAAACGACCTGCCAGTGGTCTATGGAGACTTCTTCGTTTCCTTTCGCACTCGGCGATTCCAGGATATAGGATGCAAACACTACAAGAAGCAGTACAAAAAAAACAGCCACACTATTGATCAAAGACTTCATTCGAGCACCTCTGAAGTTAATATAAAAAAGAGTTACCTAGTACCATTCGATGCAACCCCCATAAAAACCTTCAATATATGGAAATAGTGATAAATATTTTTAGGTTTTCTGCACCACAGCTATTTTACCGTTTATAGCAGGTTTTATCTATGAATAGTTTTGAAAATCTACAAGAAAAACGTCTATCGACATACATACAAGTAGACAGACCGCGTTTAGAGGTAGTTTTTCTTGCGATATCAGGGAAGCCAAGGCTCCGAATTTTATACTTCCTGATATCTTAAAAAAGCTTCGACAAGCATAAAAAAAGCAGGCCGCTTCGCCTGCCTCATTTCGAGCCATAGAATGGATGCAACGATTCCCAGGTTTAGAATGGAAAAGAAAGCTGTTCGATCTCCGGGGTAACCTCCAGCGCGGATACCGGATGATTCGGCCGGGGGACCGCTTTCGCCGGCTTCTTGGACGGACCGTTCTGCTGCCCTGGCCATAGGGCAGGTTCCTGTTCCCCGGCGGTTCGCCCCGGGCGATTCGCTTGCTCCGTCTCTATGCCGGCTAACCGATGGTTAGCCAGCAGCCTTGCCGCCATCTCCTTGAAGGCGTCGATATAGCCACTTTCGGCATAGGCGCCGCCGGCGTAAAGAGAGCGGTACATCCGCACCAGTTGTGGTTCATGCTGCCCTAACGTCTGCAGGAACCAGCTTTTGACGTCGGGGGACAACCTTAGCAGGGAAATCATCGCGAATCGGGCTCCGTTAGCCTTGGCAGCCTGGAGCAAAGCGTCCACGCCTTCCTCCGAATCGGTCAGATAAGGCAGGATCGGAGCGGCAAAAATCCCGACGCGGACGTCCTGCTCCGCCAGATAATTGACCGTTTCTAGCCGCTTGGCCGGATGCGGCGAAGCCGGCTCCAGCTTGCGGATCAGCTCCGCGTCAAGCGTGTTGATGCTGATGTTCACCGAAACCTCCCGCATTTGGCTAAGGATATCGACATCCCGCATCAATAACGGCGAACGCGTCGTAACGCTGGTGCGTATCCGGTATTTGGCCAGCAGCTTAAGGCATTCCCGCGTAATCTGTTCTTTCGCCTCCACCGGCTGATAAGGGTCGGTCGCGGTGCCGATCGTCACCAGACCGACATGCCGGCTTACGGCGTCGATGTCGTAAGCGAATTTCTTGGCCAGGGCGGACAACTGCTTCTCCAACGCCTCCGCGGCGTTCTCTTTGACGGAGATATGATATTGGAATTCGTCCTCCGCGCTTTTTCCGAGAAACGTCTGAAACGCCCGGGCGTAACAAAAGCTGCATCCGTGTCCGCAGCCGCGGTAAGGATTGATCGACCAATCGAAGGGCATCGCCTCTTCCTTCACCCGGTTTAGAGTCGCTTTGGTGCGTATTCGTTCATAGTGGGTTTCCGGCATCCCCTACTCCTCCTTTGCGTGGCGGAAGCCTTTTCTTCAAATTTGATATTCCCATTATACCAAACATACGTTCTTATTCAAGGAAATGAAATTGGTCGATATTGGGAAATCGGCTTCTGGGAGCAAAAGAGTATGGTTAGGGAACGATCAGAGCGGGTTTGCGGTGCGATCCAATTCGCTTCTTATGATGGTTTCCAGCCGTTCCGAAAACTTGGCCAGGCCAATCCGGTCTTGTTCCTTGATGAAGAGGTCCCGGTATTTCCGATGCAGTCCTTCCTTCGGCGGAAACCTGCCGCAATAGTTGACGATCCGATACAGGGAAAACAGGTACAGCGGAACGAAACCGGATTGTTCCAGCACCGAAAGACCCTCATCCATCCGTTTTTCCGCTTCCGGCCAGTCCCCGCGTTTCAGCATCCACAATCCTTTAACCACTTTATAGGCGCCGATTTCCCGCAGGAAAGGCTTGGCGGTCAACATCCCGGATTCGATCGCTTCCGCCAGCTTCCTCAGCTTGCCTTCCGGCGAACCGGCCGCCAGATGCGCCAGCAACTCGGCAATCGCCGTCTGGGGAATGAAATTCTCATACTCTAGTTCGGCAATGACCCGATAACTCATCCGCAAGCGATCCAGCGTTTTTTCCGGTTCTCCCGACAGGGTATACAAATCCAATATGGTGAGAATCTCCATTTCCCGATGCTGAAAGGGAGGCAGGAGCTTCTTCTCGAGCACTCGCTCGCAGAGCTCCAGCCGATCCCCTGGATACCCCGTGAGGCATAAGAACAGCATCAGAAAATACAACCGGTCTCGCAACGGAGCTTCATTCGTTTCCAGCAGCCACTCCAGATCTCCCTGCACAAAATGGACATACACGGAATAAAACGGGTCCAGCTTATACCCGAGCACATCCTGCTGACGGGCCAGAGCCAGCATCGAACGCCCCTGCCCGTACAGCTGATATTTTCCGAAAACCGCACGCATCGTTTCATGCAGCTCCGGGTCCCGCAAGGTAGGAATCGTTCCTTCTTGATTTCGGGGTCCTTCCATGATGAGACTGTAGCCGAGCCCCCGAACCGTTCGGATCTCCAGCCCCGGAAAAGGGCGCAGCTTTTTGCGCAGCCGGTATACATGGTCGTCCACCGTTCGCTCAACCGGATAATCCAGCGGCCACACGTTATCCAGCAGTTGCTCCCGGCTAAATGCGCGGCCTGCGTTGCGGTACAGAAATTGGAAAAGGGCGAACTCCTTGGGCAGCAGTTCCACCTTGATGCCTTCGGCGGCCACTTGATAACGGCTGCCGTCGATTTCCAGTTGCATGCCAGTTAACCTTCTTTCATACAGGTTCCTCCCATTATACCACCAGCTGAGTCTGCAGCGTCTACGCGGGAATCCGCCGGCCCCTCTCCGGCGAAATCAAAAAGCTCCGGTTGGAAGCGGGCATCGCTGCCCGCTTCCAACCGGAGCAAGATCAAGCATTGGCTAAGAATAGGACAGCCGGATCAGGCCAGCTCGACTTCGATCCGCGAAATCAGCCCGCTGCGGATGTCCTCCGCGAGCCGACCGGCAATAACCGCTCCGTCGATGACGACCGAAGCTGTGCCATCTTGATGGACGGTCATCCGCCGAATGGTTGCCGCGCCGGTCCCATACGTGTTTTTCTTCTGCGGATTCCGGTACGTAATCTCCGTCGTGCCCAGGAAGCGGAACGAGAGCTCGCCTCGTTCGTCGAACAGCCAGCCGGACAGCAACGGATTCAACTGCAGTTGCAGCTCGCTCCCCTGCAGGCGGAAAACGTGCTTGCCGGCCATCATCCCCATCCACATGCTGAGAAATTCGGCGGTCGAGCCGCTCAGCCGGGCGACGTAACCGCGCCCATGGGTGTCCGGGTCGGGATTGACGCTCGTGGCGATGAAGGACGAATTCTCCAGCGTGCTGCGGCCGTACGCGGCCGGATCGAGAAACGGGATCAGCGACGTCTTGAGCTCGGCGAAGAACTCTTCGGTCAGTCCGCTCTTGAGCAGCGCCAACAAATATTTGTAGCTCATGTGCAGGAACACCGATTCCCGCTCCAGCCATCCCGGCGTAAAGGCGCGAATGCGGCCGATCTCGTGGGTTTCCCCGTCCAGGCTGACCGAGGTTTTGTACATGCCGAGCTTCCGGTCGAACAAGTCGCTCCGGCGAATTTGCTCGTAAGCCTGTTTCGCCTCGGAGGGGTCCTCGACCGTCTTCAGCCAGCGTGCCGGGCCTTCCAGGAAATGCGGCAGCGGCCGGACCTCAAACTTCTTCGCGACGGCCTTCGGCAAGCCGTAGCCGCTGATCTCCGGCACTCCCTGCGCATTGACCACCGGCTCGTATTCCACCGCCTCGAAAGCGAAGTACGTCGGCGTCAAGCCGCCGCCCAGTTCGATCGCTTGCCGGATGCCTCGTTCAATTTTCTCCAGCATGCGCGCGGCAAGCTCCCCGACGCGGCGGAGCCTGATGCTGCATTCGGCCCCGTCGATGCCAAAACGGATGGTTTCCCGGTAGCGCTCGCGGGCGGTGGCCACCCGGTCCCAATAGGCAAACGGCTCCAGTTCCCCGCGCAAATGCGTCTCAAGCAGCTCGCCCACTTCGTTTAGGAGGTCCGCTATTTCCTTCGGTGCGTAGACTTCCCGGTCCTCCGCCTCCTCGCAAGCTTCCTTCACGAACCGCAGCAGCCGGTTCAACTCGAACGTTTCGCTCATGCCCGAACCGAACAAGCCGGGCAGTCCGTTCATCGCGTCGTTCCAGCCCGGTTTGTTCGCTTCCATCTCGACGCCCATCCCGTAGGGATCGAGGGTCGCGAACTTGATCAGGCCAAGCGACAGCAGCTTCACGAACAGATTCGTCCGGTAAATCTCCCCGGTGCCGTGACCGGTTTTTAACCAGTTCGTGTCTTTAAGCGTCAGGCCGAACCGTTCCATCTTCTCCTCATCGTGCACCAGCGCACCGTATTGGCGGACGCGCCCGCCGCTGAGGACATATTTCTCGCTGCGGGGCAGCACGCGGGCCGGGCTGTCGAAAAACGCATAGTCCCGCTCGCCGAACAGCAGATGATGCTTACGGTCCGGGAAAATGTCCAGATAGCTGTCCACCAGATCCATGTTGTACGTCCAGTGGTCGGACCAGTACCCTTCACCGAAGGAGGCTTCGATCTGCTGCTCGGATAACGACAAAATGCCGGTAAGCAACGCGTTATCGTCCACGCTGGAAGCCATGCCGCGTCCGTTGGCAAAGGAGATGATTTTCCCCGGCGTAAATTTGTCCCTGCACAGCTTGGCGAGTTCTTCCCGATGCTCGGCAGGGGCAACCTTCTCCAGGAGGGCCGCCAGCTCCGCGGCCCGTTCGCCGGGAACCCGGAAGCTCGTGCCCTCGACGCCAAGCGGGTTGTAACCATCGGCCTGGATCAGGCTAAAAAACGTACGGATATTAAACGTCCCGACGCGCGGGTTGAAATAAACATCGCTGCGGCGGTTCTGGTTGGCGTCGCGGAAATTGCCGTTGCCCTGCGAATAATACTCCGGCGCGATCGAGAAGAAGTTGTAGTCCCGCTCCAAATCCCCGTGCTTGCGGGAGTACAAGTGGATCACGAAGCCTTCCCGGCCATTCTCGAAAATAAACGGATACCCGCCGCGCAGGAAATTGTCCAGGTAGCTCTGCCGGCAATACGCGTCGAATAACGGCAGGGCCGTTCGGGTGGCGATGTCGGCGGTCAGCGCATCCGTCAGTTCGCCGGCTTCGGCGTATTTCCGCGCGATATATGCCGGGCTCGCCAACGTTTTTGCCTTGGCGTTCAGACGCTCGACGCTGTCGATATGCCCAATTAGTGTATACACGTTGCGGCTTTCCCCCGGGGCCAGCTCGGCATCCAGGGCGGAGAACCCGCACGGTACCTTGTTCGTGCAGTATTGAGGTTTGGCGGCCAAGGCGTCAAGCGATTCCTCGGCAAACCGGTCCGGATAAGCCAAGGACGTATTGTCGCCGAAGATGACCGCGAAATCGGCGATCGTCCGCAGCAGCCGTCCTTCGTCGCCGAACGACAAATAGAAATGGCCGCTTTGCACCTCGCTGACCTCCGCCTCGTCATGCGTGCTGGAACGGACGCGGTAATACGGGATGCCGTTCTCCATGTTGCCAACTTCCATCCAGCTGCGCAGCAGGTTGCCGATCTCCTTGTATCCGGCATTCTCCACGCCGTAAGGGAGGATCTCCGGCAGGCCGTCCAGCATCTCGAGCTTCAGCGGCGCGCCGGAGATATTCGTGACTTCCACCCGGCGCGCCAGCGCGGCGTAATCATCGCCGGGCACATGGAAATAGGTCACCTTCAGCTTCAGCCCTTGCGCTTCGTTCGTCTCCTCGATCGTTAGCTCATTCGGCAGGATTTGCATGCTGCGCACGGCTGCGGGATCGGGGGATGCGCTTTGAAACGGCTCGTATACGCCCTCCCTGCCGGCGGTTTTAATGAAGGTGCGGAAGCCCTTCATCGCCACCGACTGGTACGTGATGCTGGCCGGAGAGAATTCCATGATCGGGCTGTTTTTGTCGCGGATCCCGAAACTGCAGACCGCCTGGCCCCGGTTCACGTAAAACGTCCACATCGGAATCCCCTTCAGGCCGGCAAGCCCGGGGAGAAAGCTGGAGAACGGCTTCGCCCGGTCAAATTGTTGGATGATGAACGCATTTTTCTCAAAAGCATAGCTAGGCATATCGCCTATCCCTCCATTTCGAATCTGTTAGTCATGAATCACATACGTAGCGATCGAATGAGCCGGCAGCGTTTCCGCCACGGATTCTCCGCCCAGCTCCAGGGCGAAAGCCTTCGCTTCTTCCGTTTCATTCTGCACGACCACCGCCACGTTCCCGTCCGGATTGCGGAACGCTGTGCCAAGAAGCCCGGGAACGCCAATTTCCAGACCGACGCGAACCGCTCCCGTACGGATATATTTGCTGAAGTGACCGATGTAATAAAACGAGCTGTTATAGTGAAGAGTGTCGGTCAAGGTATCCGCAATAACAGGGGCGTCGCACAGATTGCCCACATGGTTCGGGCCGCCCGTCTCATCCAGCACCAGGTTCCAGTCCAGATACCCTTCGTTCCAGTTGTTGAGGTCGCCGATGATATTGCGGCCGTAACGTTCTCCGGTAAACCAGGCTCCCAGCTTCACGCCGCCTTCCTGGCAGCCCTCGGTAAACATAAGGTGTTTGTCGGGGAACAGCTCGTGAACCTTGCCGACGTTATCGAAGTCCTCGCTCACGTACCAGTGGAAACCGGTGCCCCATACGTATTGGGCCGCTTCCGGATCGGACAGCACGGCGGAGGCCCGCTCGACCATGATATCGCGGTTATGATCCCAAATCAGGATATTCACGTCGGCCAGCCCTTCCCGGTGCATAACGGGACCGAGGTAGTCGCGGATGAAATCGCGTTCTTCCTCTCCGCTGTAAATGCAGGAATCCCAAGTTTGTACCGCCGCCGGCTCGTTTTGCACGGAAATGCCCCAGATCGGCACCCCCGCTTCGCGGTAAGCCTTGACGAACTTCGTATAATACAGTGCCCATGCCCCGCGGTATTCCGGCTTCAATTGGCCGCCGTGGTTCATGTCCCCGTTCGTTTTCATCCAGGCCGGCGGGCTCCATGGGGAAGCCAGCATGGTGATGTTTCGGCCGGCGACTTTGGCGGCGTCGTGAACGAGCGGCAGCACCCATTTATGGTCGCGCGAAATATCGAACGTCTTCAGCTCGGCGTCGCCCTCTTCGACGTACGTGTAATTCTCCAGCGCAAAATCGCAGCTGTGGATATGCACGCGCCCAAGCGTATACCCGAGTCCCTCCTGCGGGTCGAAATAGGCGCGAATGACCTCGGCCCTTTTCTCCGGACTGATCCGCGACAGCGTATACGCCGATGCTTCCGTAAACGCGCCGCCGAAGCCCATGACCGTTTGATAGGCTTGCTCCGGATTGACCCGCAATTTCCGTTCCCCGGCGGCGGAAATCCCCGCTTGCGCCGTCAATTTCCCCTTCGGCTCCAGCCGGTCCCCGGAATCCTTTGCCGTGAGCACTTTACTCCATGTTGCCATGTACATCTCTCCCTTTGATTAAAAATAAAAAATTCCTGAAATCGATTTCACTTTTACTAGAAATCCTCCTCCGGTTCAACCCGCATGTCCCCCAATATCCACTGATATAACGGCAACGAAACCGGTTTCGATTTCTCGCAAAAAAATAGAGGCTAAGCCGGTTAAAGCGAACGGCAAGACTCGCGAATGACCAGCTCCACCGGGATCACGTCGCTCTGAACGTCTTCCCCGCCTTCTATCGTATAGGTTAACATGTCGGCCGCCCTGCTGCCAAGTACATATGTATTTTGCCTTACCGTCGTTAAGGCGGGCGTTAAATATTTGGCCATTTCGATATCGTCGAAGCCGACGAGCGAGATATCCTCCGGGACGCGAAGCCCATGGCCCTTGATCGCCGTCATGGCGCCCAACGCCAGATTATCGCCGGCGGCAAACACCGCCGTTGGTCGTTCCTCGGCCTGGAGCAGCTCCTCCATCGCTTTTTTGCCGCTTTCGACGGTATAGTCGTAGCTCCCCTGCACGACGTGCTGCGGATGGATCGGCAGTCCCAGCTCCCGCATGGCCTGCATATAGCCGTTCAGCCGCTTCTTTCCGGCAAACGTCGGCCCCCCGCCGATGTGCGCAATTTTGCGATGGCCCAGCGAATGCAAATAATTCACGGCCCTCCAGCTTCCCTCGATATTGTCGGAGTACACCGTGCTTTTGCCGTCGGATTCCTGGTCGAGCAGAACGCAGGGAATGGCGGAATCCAGCAGCTCCTGGAAATAAGGGTCGGTCGCATCCGGCAAAATGACTACCACCCCGTCGATTCCGCGAATTTTGCAGTGCTCCAGGTAGCCGCTTTTTTTGTTGCCGATGTCTTTGGATATGAACATCAGATCATACCCCTTGGAGGTCGCCACTTGCTTAAACCCTTCGATGACCCCGGCGAAATACGGATGCAGGATCCCCGCGCCGGAAGGCTCGATGAACAACATGCCGATCGTCCAGGAACGCTTGGTCGTCAGCGAACGGGCATGGGCGTTCGGCACGTAGCCGAGCCGCTCGGCCGTGTCCAGGATTTTGCGGCGCGTCTTCTCGCTGACGTCGGTATAGCCGTTAAATACCTTGGAGACAGTCGTAGGCGAATAACCGGTTTGTTGCGCAATATCATATATCGTGATCAAAAGCTCGCCTCCCTGTTCGAACGGCACCCGCCCTGTACCTGATTCTTTGGCCATTGTAGCCGTGCGTTCGCCGGAAGTCAACACTTCTGCCGATGACGGGCACGCAAAGACTCGGGTATCCGGGCCGAAAGTTGGGTTTCAAGATAATTGAACCCAAGTTTTTGGGGTAAACTTCACGTAGAACCGCAAATCAGAAAAGGAGCCGATGAGCCATGGCCCGGTATGACGAAGACAAAACATCCGCGGATTTTGAATATGAGCGTTACGAACTGCTCAAGGAATACCGTTCGGAAAACGATATCCCCGACGATGATCTGCTGCACCACGATACGAGGATGATCCAAGGGATTAGCGAAGACGACCGGCAATCGGAGGGCTTATACGATACGCTGCCCGATGTGCCGGACGCGGACGCCGTCCAGAAGGACAGCCCGGTCGACCCTGCCGCGCCCGATCCGGATGCCATGCACGGCACCGACTTAATCAACGGCTTTGACGGCGACGAAACCGAATAAGGAGCATCCATCGAATCGCTCCCGGCCGGAGCTGATCTCGCCCTCGTCCGTCAAATAGCGGTACTTTGGGGCCTTATTTTCCTGCGGAACCTGGGGGAAACGCCTTTTTACCACTAGCGTTGCATTAAAACTTTCATGAAAAGCCGGCAACCTTTTGGCGTTAGGTCAACCCTCGCTGTCCGGAAGCTTTGCACAATTATCCCGTTTGACCAGGTAACAGAGAA
>NZ_JBNYYG010000080.1:0-24903 GCF_050565405.1 Paenibacillus macerans
CCATATTTTCTTTCCTTTCCCCGAGGCTTGCCGGTTTCTCTGTTACCTGATCAAACGGGATAATTGTGCAAAGCTTCCGGACAGCAAGTGTTAACCTAACGCCAAAGGTTGCCGGCTTAACTGTCAAACATTAATGCAACGCTAGTGCATTTTGTGTCCTTATTCGGGCCTGGCCTTTCTTATCATTGAAAAAGCCGTCCCGAAACGGGGGAACCCGCCTGTCGGGACGGCCTGCAAACAGCCTCTCGCTTCTTGCTTGCCGGAGAAACGCCGCGTTACGCGTCATAATCGACGATGTAATTTTGCAGCTCCGTATTGTAGTAGCCGATGCTGTATTCGGCCAGCCTCCCCTGGACATCCCGCGAATACCGTGACCGCTTCAGCACGGGCACCCCGTCGGCCAGGCGCAAAAACCGTTTCGCCTCGGCCGGCGGAAGGGACACCGCGAATTCGTCCCTGAGCTTGTCCAGTGAAACGCCCCGCTCCTCGAGCAGCTCGTAAAGCGAATGCTCGCGAAAATCCTCGAGCTCCGGTTCCTTCCCGGTTGGCGCCACGTAATGCTCATAAAAAATATAAGGCTGGCCGTCGAGAAAATACGCGCGTTCCAACTTCAGGCAGCGCTCACCGAACAACCCGTGGAGCTCGGAGCCCGCCTCGTTTCGCACCGTTTCGGCGCTGAGCCACTCCTTGCGGATTTGATGGTTTTCCTCCACCAGAATCTCCGTGAAGTGCTTCCACTTGGACCACTTTGAGGCAGCCTTATTGCGGATCACTTTGGTGCCTTTGCCGCTGCCCTTCTCCAGGTAACCTTCCTGTACGAGCTCCTGAATCGCGCCGCGGACCGTGATCTTGCTGACGGCGAATTCCTGCTCCAGCTGGGGCTCGGAAGGGATAATTGATCCGAGCGGGTAAACCCCGTACAAAATGCGTTCCTTTAGGATGTTTTTGATTTGCAAATACAACGGTCTATCTTTACGGGACAAACTCACGACCCTGTTCCCTACCTTTCCACATCGCCGGCGGCGGATCGATCCATCGCCCGGAGGATTTCCGCCTCCGTCGCCATCGGGGTGTCGCCCGGCACGGTATGCGCCAGCATGCCCGCCGCCGCCGCAAACCAGACGGTTCGCTCCGGGGAGAAGCCCTCCAGCTCGCCATGGATGATCCCGCTGGCAAAAGCGTCTCCTGCCCCTATTCTATCATAGACGGAAAAGGTCAAGCGATCGGAGTAAGCAAGCTGGCCGTTCTTGTGCAAAAATCCGCGCAGCGAATGGGTATTGTCGCTATGGATCTGGCGATGCGTTCCGGCGATCGCGGAAATGCCGTAGCTTTCCGCCACGTCCGGAATCAGCTCCGCCAACTGCTCCTCCCGTTCCCTCCGGGCCGTTGTCATCCCCAGCGTGAGCATGGCATCCTGTTCGTTCATCATCACGATGTCAGCCAGCCGCAGCATCGTTTCGTAATGCGGTTTGGCTGTGGCGTATCCGCCTTCCCCCCAAAGGGACGGCCGGTAGTTGCAGTCGAAAATCACCTTGCCGCCCTGCCGCTTGACCGCCTCGGCGAACGATTTCATGTGCGCCCGCACGCCGTCGTTCATCGCCAGCGTAATTCCGCAGAAATGGACCGCCTCGAGGCCGGCGGCGATTTCCGCGAAATCGTAAGTCCCTTCGGGCGCGGTGTTAAAACTGCTTTCCAGCCGGTTCGAATAAGTGACCCGGCTGGACCGAACGCCGAAGCCGTTCTCCAAAAAGTACATGCCGATGTATTTGCCGCCTCTTACGACACGGGCGGTATCGATGCCCAGCTTGCGCAGGTAGGCGGCTGCGGCGTCGCCCAGCGGATTATCCGGCAACCGCGTGACCAGCGTACCGTCATGCCCGTAACGGGACAAGGCCGATACGACGTTGACGCCGGTGCCCGAAAACGAATATTTCAGCGTATCGCCCTGCGCCAACGTCTCGTATCCCGGCACCTGCAGGCGCATCATGACTTCGCCGAAGGCCGCTACGCGTTTAGGCATAATCAACCGCCAGCTTTTTCATGATTTTGGTCAGCAGCAGCACGTCTTCGGTCCGGGTTTTCCCCGTCGCCTTGTCGATGATCGAGGTATACACGTGCGGAATAACCTTCGGAACGCCGGCTTCCAAAGCAATCCGCAGGATCGCCTCGAAATTGTCCAGATCGATGCCGCCGGTCGGCTCCAGGGCAAAATCCGCCTCGGCGCAGGCCGCCGCCACGGCGCGAAGCTCGTCCTCGCGGCTCAGCCCCTGCATCGGGAAATATTTGAGCGCATTGCCGCCCATATCGCGCACCAGCGCGATCGCCGCTTCGACCGGAACGATCGCCTGTTTCGCCTGGGCGGAGCTGACCGGGCCGGTGGAAATGTTCACGTAACCGGCCTCCCCCGTCGGCGAAACCAGGCTGTTGATCCAGCTGTCCTGCGCGCCGAGATTGGCCCGCGTCGCCCCGACGGCCGGAAACACCTGATTGATGTGGCTGCCGGGATAATGTTTGGCGATTTCCGCGACGACCGCCGCCTGCCGGTTATCGCCGGCGCCGAGACCGATCGACACCGCGTCGTCGATTTCCCGGCCGTACGCTTTCATCGCCGTCACGGCTTCTTCTACCGTAGGGTAGTCCTTGGAGAGAACCCCAACGAGGACATAGCCTTCCGCCGCCTCGAACACTTCCTTGGCGTTCGGAATGTCTTTGGCCAGCACGTTGAGGGCCACCCGTTTTTTATAGAATCTTTTTGCAATCTGCGACATCTTAACGTCCTCCTGCCAATTCGCTTATTTTTGCGGCAATCACCTGGATATCGTCGCCCAGCAGCGGGCGCGGATCGATATCGAAATACCCTAGTCTTACCCCGTAATCCCGGGTATAAATCGCGATTTCGCCGGTTTGCAGCGCATGGGCCATTTCCTTCGCGGTGATTCCGGCCTGCTGCGGATCAACCTGTATCCGGGCCCGGTAAATCGCCCGGCCGGCTTCGTCCTGCACGATCGAAACCCGGATTCCCGGGAGATCTCCCAGCGGCATCAGCGTTTGCAAAGCCGCTTTTTCCCGCTCGCTGTTGTCTTGTTTGACGGCGTATTCGTCCAGGGCCTGCAGCAGACCGAAGGACGTCTCCTTGCCTACCTTCATGCTCCGTCCGATGCCGTGCAGCTGCACCTTCACCCATTCGACGCAGGCGCGTTTTCCGGCGACGATCCCGGAAGTGGGGCCTTCGATCGCCTTGGAGCCGCTATAAATTGCCAAATCGGAAAACTTCACGTATTTTTGCAGGTCCTCTTCCGCGGCCGCGTCCACGATCATCGGAACGTTGTTCCGTTTGGCTATCTCCCATGCTTCTTCGACGGAGATCATGTTCTTCTGTACCGCGTGGTGCGATTTCACGTACAAGATCGCCGCCGTTTGGTCGCCGATCGCGTCTTCGATGTGCTCCGCCCGGCCTTCGTTGGCGTAGCCGACTTCCACCAGCTTGCCGCCGCCGAGGTAAACCATCGTTTCCACCGGAGCGCCGTATTGCACATTGTGTCCCTTCAGGATGATGATTTCGTTACGGGGAATCTCCTCCTGATGCAAACGCAGGCTCTTGCGCCGGTCCCCCCGGGTCACGATGGCCGCCACCGACAGGGCAATGCCGCTCGAAGCCGAGTTCACGACCACCGCCGCCTCCGAACCGACGTGCTTCGCTACATAGTCGCCCGCCTTATCGACCAGGTCGGCGATTTCGACGTAGCTTTGGCCGCCCCGCTTCATCGCCTCCATCACAGTGTCGGTCGGCGCGGACACGCCGAGGATGCTCATCCGCCCGCTGGCGTTGATGACGCGCTTAAGCCCATACTTCGCATTCAATGAACTTTCCATGCACAATCACTCCTTTTGCTTCGATGCGGCGGTCCGAGACGCGCCGTTCTCCTTCCGAATCGGTCAGTGCCGTCGTTTCTTCCTTGACGGCAAACAACGTTAGATTGGCCGGGTCCCCGACCCGGATGCGGCCAAGCTCCTCTCTCCCCAGCCACTGCGCAGCGCGCGTGGTCACCGCCGCGATGATCTCTTCGAGCGGATAACCGAGGTAGAGGAATTTGCTCAGCACGTTCGCCATGCTGTATACCGGACCGTTCATTCGGTTGCCCCGGTAGATATCGGTGCTGATCGTGTCCGGGGCGATACCGTACCGCTTGGCCGACTCGGCCACCCGGAAGGAGAAGCTCGCCGTCCCGTGTCCCACGTCAAGATGGACGCCCCGGCCGATGGCTTCGGTCAACACCGGGAGCGGTTCGCCCGATTCATCGAAGAGATTGTTCGCTTTGCCGTTGAGATAATGGGTTATGATATCTTTTCGCTGCAGCAGCGGAATCACCTCCCGGATATCGGGCGGCGCCGAACCGATGTGCACCATCAGCGGCAGTCCCGTTTCGAGCGATAGCTCCCGCGCGACGCGCAGCGGCTCTACGCCGTTCTCCCGGACCACGCTTTGGCTTATCCGCGCTTTCAGGCCGACGATGGAGCCGCCGTAAGATGCGAGCGCTTGTTTCACCCGATCCCTGTCGATCCAAGCCAATTGCGACAGCTCGTCGACGCGTTTCAGCCCGATCCGCGAGATGTTCAAAAACGCCAGCAGGTTGGTAGCAGCTCGTTCGCCGCTGGCCACGAGATCGCCGATCCGGTCCGCGCCGCAGCTGCCGGCGTCCACGATCGTCGTCACCCCCCGCTTCACGCCGATCTCGTCGATTTCGTCGCCGTACGGATCGAATTCCGGAAAAGCGTGGACGTGCATATCGATCCAGCCGCTGGATACGTAAAGAGAGGATCCGTCCCATTCCCGATCGCCGCGAGCCTGGCCGGCTCCGGTGATCTCGGCGATTTTTCCGTCCTCGATCACGATGTCGATCTCCTCCCCGCTCACCCTTTTCAGATGGCGGAGAACATATCTTTCATTCACTTTGCTCGCCTCTTTTAATCTATCGTTATCATGTTTAGGATTGGGTTTAGCATAACACGGAAATAGCGCCTGGTAAATATAACGTTATAATGTTTGTTTGCGAAGTGCTGCGAAACTTTCGATCGTTAACTCGAAGCCTACCTCAAACATGCGTCTCCACGGAAAATGCAGCCCGCCAAGCCGGATATCGCCTTCCCTTACATCCTCAAAATAGAGCGCTGCCGCCCGGTTCATTTTTTCGGCAAGAATCGCTTCGGCCTGCTCCAAGCAATGCTCCAGCACATAATAGCTCGCGTTCAACCGGGGAAGATCGTTCACCAGCATGTCCTGGCGCACCAGCGATTGATACAGTAAATCTTCCGCCAGCCGGTGGTAATAAAAAGTTCGGCTTTCCTCATATCCCTGTGCCGACTCGCCCAGCTCCCAGCGATCCGCATAGTAAGAAGCGATGACCAGATGAGCGACGACCGTCCCAAGCGCGTTCCCGGAGGTATTCCAGGCGGCGTAGGCCGTCAATCGGTCCACCAGGCCTTGCTGCTGCAGCAAATTCATCAGCACCGGATCGCCGCCGTTGCACGTCGCCACGTCGCCCAATGCCACGAGTTTCCCTTTGCGCAGATAGGCCCCCATCGCCTCGGTGATCTCCCGGTAATGGATCTCCGAGAAATAGGAGCGATGTCGGTCCCTGAACGGGATTGGCTCGGCCATCTCCGCCTGGCCGACCGCCGGCGAGTGGACGATAAGCACCAGGTCCGTCTCGGCGGAATGGTCGGCCATAACGGCTCCGGCCGCGGTGAGATGCGACTTGACGCTTTCGTTCAGGCTGCGGTCCTCGTATTTCGGCTTGATCCGGGGACCTTGAGTGGAGGAGTAACGCACAAAAATCTCCGGCTTATAATTTTTCAGTTCCCCGAAAATACGCGCAAACATCGTGCAGCCGATTTCGTCGGCTCCCGGATAGATCAACACCCTATCCAACACGTTCAGCGATTCCACGCGGCAAACCATCATTTGCTGTTCCGCCCGGGAAAAACCGTATTGGGCATTGTCGTCGAGCGGGATGACCAGATGATCAATCACGCCTTCGCGGACCAAGGTCAACGCGTGCTGGTTCACTTGCTGGTTGACGGCACGGCGCTCCAGAAAATCGCTTAAGTAAGCTTCCGGAATGAGCCGCGCGACCTCCTCCAGCTCCCGGCTTTCCGCCGGGGTCAAAGCCTCCTGCTCCGCCTTGTCGGTCAGGTAGCTGTACTTGAAGATTTGCCCGCCGTGGAATTTGTAATAATCGGGCTCCTCTTCGTCTTTGTTGTTGTTCGGCACCCGCATGATCAAATTGAACGCATGGATTTTGATGCCAGGACGGCGGCGCTTGATTTCCCCTAATACCGCAAGCCGCCGCAAGCATTCATCCAGGGACAAATGATGCAGCCTGGAGGGAACGATCCCCCCGTAGACGAGCAGATCGATCGATACGAGCAAATAATTCGCCCCTTCCGCGGCCTCGATCAACCATTCCCGAACCGCGTTCGTATCCGCCGGGCGTTTTTTGTCCCCGAGCATGGAACGATCCGGAACGACGAGCGTAACGTCCGTCATCCGCGCCATCTGCCTGGGAAACAACTCGTTGCACGGCCTTTCGTCCAGCGGCACATATACCACCTTAGCCATAAAGCTACTCCCTCCCGTTAGCCTGATTTCAGTCGAAAAACAGCGTTTGGGTCATCGTTACGCTTAATGTAATCTTAGCTTTCCGGGAGTTCAGGAAATATCCCATAAAATTACGATAATATCCGAAAATGTTGTTTATTTGCTAGGATCGGCGAATTCTATGATTATCAATTTCGGATCAACTATGATATTTTTAACACTTTTACTAGTTGACAAGATTTTTTTTATGAAATATATTGAATTTGTCGAAAGACGGTGGAAAAATATGACTATCCCCAATCCTTTGAGCTAATAGGGTAGGTTAACAATCGCATATTTGGCACACTAATCGAAAGATTAGGTCGCAAAGCCCAGGAGTCTAACAATCCATGATTGGATAAATGACCGTCCGGCTGCATAACAATGAATCTTGTTGTTGATGCAGCCGGTTTTTTGTTTTTCTCGCGTTCTCAACGGATTTTCCGTGAGATATAGATCCCCCAAATGTAAGGAGGGTAGAAAAATAGTGCCTGAAAGGGAGGAAGTCTATGAAAATATGAGGAGGAACCTATGAAACGCGGGTTAAAAATCGTAATATCCTGGTTATGCCTATTTTCACTTTTCATCAGTCCTATGTCCGTCTTTGGCGCAACAAGCTCCGCCCCCGTCTGGCCCAATCCCGGAGCGACCCAGCTCAGCAAAACCGCCGCACCTACGGGGAACCCGGGCGAATGGGAAATCACGCTCAAAGTTGAGGGGAAAAACCTCAAAACGAGTTCGGACGTGGTGCTGGTTATCGACAAGTCCGGAAGTATGGACAATGGATACTGGGACTGGTGGACTTATGTAGATGGCAGAATAGAAAAAGCCAAAAAAGCGGCTAACAAGTTTGTGGACAATTTGCTGTTATCCCAATCGTCAACCCGAATTGCCGTTGTATCTTTTAGCGACTCAGCTACGGAGGTGTCCGGTTTTAAAGGGCCTGACCAAAAGGAAGCGCTAAAGAACGCCATCGACGGCGTTAAAGCCAACGGCGGTACAAATATTCAGGCGGGGTTGAAAAGCGCCCGTGACCTTCTGAGCAATAGCTCGGCGCAAAACAAAATTATCGTCGTATTGAGCGACGGCGAGCCGACCTACAGCTTCAAAGGAACGCAAGCTGCGAGTTACGACTGGCCTAACAGCGACTACAATTTTGCCATTACGAAATTCGATTATGGGAACAAACTTGGAACCGGTAGAGATTTCGATTTATCGAGATACAAAATTAACAAATTCTCCGTCGAAGATAACGGCATCGGCACAATTTCCGAAGCAAAAATCGCCAAAGATGCAGGGCTCAAGATCTTCTCGGTTGGCCTAGATGTCTCAAACAATGGTAATGCCATGAAGGTGCTTAAAGATGTCCAGAGCGAAGGTTATTTTTCTGCAAGCAGCGACGAATTGAATAACATTTTCCGTGAAATGGCCGGAAAAATCTCCTATGCGGCACAAGATGCCAAAGTCATCGATCCGATGGGAGATATGTTCAATCTCAAAATGCAGGGCAAACAGATCAGCGCTCAGGATTACACCGTATCGCAAGGCACGGTCGTTTGGGATCCTGTCACCGAGAAATTCACTTGGAACATCGGCAATATCGCCGAGGGCGAGCCTGCAATCTTTACTTACAAAGTGGTCATGGACCCATCCAAAAACCCGGTTTCTAATGCCCTCTATCCTACGAATGGAACCACGACCTTGGAATACAAGGACGTGAACAACCGGAATACTTCAAAGGATTTTGAGGTGCCGAAAGTAAGCGTCGGCAACGGTTCTATCCTCATGAAAGGCTATAAAGTCAATACGCTCGGCAAACCGATCAATGCCGAAGGCGTTGAAGTGGAGGGGCCGGAATTCGCGGAATTGCTTTATAGCGAGAATTACAAGGACCAAAACGGCAATGAGGCATTGCCTATAGGCTCGAAGGATTATTCCGTTTCGGCCAATGAAATTGCCGGCTACCAGCTTAAAGTGGGCGAAACCCCCACAAACGTTAGACTTACCGCAACCAATCCAACACCGGTTGTTTGGTATGGATATGAGAAAGCGGTTGAACGCAGCGTTACGGTGAATTTCCTGGAAAAAGATACGGAGAAACAACTCGCTGCCCCTCAAAGTGTTAAAGGCGCTATCGGGGATAAGGTATCTCTCGCAGCTGTTGACGTTACGGGCTACACTCCCGAGCTCAAAACTGCCGAGTACACCGTCAAAGCCGAAGGCAACGAGTACACCTTCTACTACACCGCAAACACGCAAAGCGTAGAAGTGCAGTATCTCGAGCAAGGTACGGATAAGGTTCTTGCCGAACCTACGACGACAGATGGCGTGACCGGGGAAACGGTCGAGCTGAAAGCACTTGAGATTCCGGGCTACACTCCGGTTGAACCAAGCTACAGCTACACGCTCGGCGTGGAGAACGCTCCACACATCTTCTACTACACCGCGAGCGAACAAAACGTTTCGGTGAAGTTCGTGGATAAGGAATCGGGGAATGAACTCGCTCCGGGCCAAAACGTACCGGGTGTGACCGGCCAAACGGTAACTCTCAAAGCCGTCGATATTGCGGGCTACACTCCCGAACTCAAAACTGCCGAGTATACCGTCAAAGCCGAAGGCAACGAGTACATCTTCTACTACACCGCAAACGCTAACGAGCCGGGTGACAACAGAACCTTGATCGTCAGATACGTAGATAAGTTTACGCAGAAAGATCTGTTGGCTCCGACCGAGCGCATTGGTAAAGTCGACGAAGTAATTACCCTGACGGCCGAGGATTATACGGATAGCGTTACGGGAGCGGTATACAAACCACACACCTATGAAGCTCCGTATACGTTCACGGAAGCACAGGTACAGCAATTCGTGTTCGAGTATACCCAAGACGAATCCGACCTGGAGCGTTCCGTTACGATCCATCATGTAGACAAGGAAACGGGTGAAGCTCTTAAGTCCCCTACTACCGAGATTGGATATGCCGGAAAAACGATGGTGCTGTATCCAGAACCTATTACCGTAACCGATCCTGTTACGGTCACCGACGCCGTATATTACCCGGAACAACCCGAGTATGGCTTCGATATTACGCTGGAACTGGAACAGGAGTTCACGATGTACTACACGAAAGGCGAACCGACCGAACTTGCACAGATCACTGTCTCTTATCTTGATCGGGAAACGGGTGCCGAACTGGCCATACCGAAAATCATCAAAGGCCGCATTGGCGACAAGATCGAACTCACCGCAAAAGAGGTATTGGGGTATACACCGGAAATAGCGACAGATATGCGTGAGTTGACCGAAGATCCAAATCAGACCTACGTATTTTACTACACGAAAAACGCACCGGCGGATCGCCAACTGACCGTCAAGTATTTGGAAAACGGCACGAATCAGCAGTTGGCAGACCCGACCGTCATAACTGGCAAACCGGGTGAGACGAAAACTCTTACGGCCTTATCGATCTCCGGCTACACTCCGGTAAAATCGACCGACACCTACACGTTCAACGATGAGGAAGGCCAAGTGTATACTTTCTACTACACCAGAATTTCGTCCAACCCCGGAGGATCGGACAATCCCGGAAATACGGGGAATTCCGGAAGTCCAACCCCGCCAAGCACACCGGTGGTAACGCCGTTGCCGCCATTGCCGGCCGTTCCGCCGACACTGGATACGGAAAACCACTACGACTATATTCACGGGTATCCGGACGGTACCGTGAAGCCGCTCAATAATATTACCCGGGAAGAAGTCGCAACGATTTTCTACCGGCTGCTGGATGATGAAAGCCGTTCCGCTTATCTGAAATCCGGTACCGCCCTCTCCGACGTGGAAGCAACGCGTTGGTCCAATAAGTACATTTCTACGATGGAGAATGCGGGCGTTGTTACGGGATATCCGAACGGAACCTTTAAGCCGGGGCAATATATTACCAGAGCCGAGTTTGCGGCCATCGCTTCCCGCTTCGACAAGCTGGACGAACGTCAAAACGGTATGTTCTCGGACATCCAAGGCCACTGGGCGGAAAAATATATCGCCTCCGCAGCCAACAAAGGCTGGATCAACGGTTACACGGACGGTACCTTCAAACCGGATCAATACATTACCCGGGCCGAAGCCGCCAAATTCATCAACAGCGTGCTGAACCGAAAAGTCGACAAGGACGGAATTCATGAGGATGCCAAAATGTGGCCGGACAACATCTACGGCATGTGGTACTACTACGAGATCTTGGAAGCCACCAATCACCATGAATACTCCCGAGAAGAACCCGGAGTCGAGGTTTGGCAAGAAGTAAAACCGAACCGCGTCTATCCTTAACCAACAGAAAACTCCCTTTCGGTCAAGCGGCCGGAAGGGAGTTTTTAATATTGCTTATCCGGCATTAACGAACAACTTGTCCAAAAATTCGTAGGTCGATGGCATATCTTCCTTAAGTCGGTCACGGGTCTTTTCGCTGTAAAAATACAAGGTAGCGGTTTCCGCGAAATATTCTTCGGCGTAAGCCGAAACGTAACCGTCGCCTTCATAGTCGTTGTTCGCTTCTTTTTTCCATAAATCTACAAATGCTTGGGACGAGCTTATGTTGTTCAAAACAAGCCGATCGATCGCATGAAAGGTCTCATGCAGCTCCAGGTTTTGCCCGTTGTGGCCCTTCCCTTTGTTGCTGTAACCGATCCTCACGATCACGATGTTCATGCTGACGCCCGGCACATCGTCCCAGGTCAGCCCGGTGTTTTCCCAGCCGCGGGGAATGACTCCTTTGTAGCTGGCAAACTCCGGTTCGTCGGTAATTTTGCCGTTGGCCAGTTTGATTTTGACGCCATGGTCCTTCAACCCTTCCAGCAAATTCGCGGGGATTGCCGAGAGGCGGTCCATCATTTTATCGGCTTCGGCTTCGTAGTAGCGATCTTGCGGCAACACGACAAGTTGGCTGACCAGACTATGGCTGTCCTCTTTCGCATACGCCGGAATTGTCGCTAGATTCATAGAGAAGATAAGTGCGATCGCCAAATAAATAATCCGTTTCATCCCGGTTTCCTCCCGAATTCGCATCAGAAACGATGCGTACTGACCGAATCAGGAAGAAACGAAATACCCCGTATTTGCGTTTGGCTTCCATATCGGCAACTGGCTGGCATAACGGCGTGAACCGCGGTAGCCCCTGTAGTTTTGCGTCCCCATCTTTCGATGGATTTGCCTTTATCAATATGAAAATGAAAGTAGATTGGCACGAAAAAAACCTTCTTACCGAAATAAGAAGGTCCATGTACAACGTCATCAAAACGCTGGCCTCTTGATCGGTAACTGGCTGGCATAGCGAACTTTTGTCGCCTTAACCCCTGTAGTTTTGCGTCTCCACCTTTCGATGGATTTGCCTTTGTCAATCAATGAAATTTGTAGTTTTCACAAATCTGTCGATAAATCTATGAATCTAGCTTTAGAATAAGTCAAATGAACTAGATAGTCAAGGCCTCCCATGGGAAAATATGTCGAACCCGCCCACCGGCGATAACGCTAAAGTTCCCACAACCCGAACGCTAATCTTAAAGGGGGAACCATTGACCTCCGGGATCAGGGATTCTATATGAAAAGTCATACACAATGTTGCCTCAAAGCGACGAAATCGACAAATCTATATGAAAAATCGTATAAAAATTCCTCATTTATGCCGTTATCGTCGATTTGTATATGATAAACCGAATAGAATGATCCTTTCTGTCGATTTCGACGAAATTGTATTTGAAAAATCATACAATCGCCATGTTCATAAGCAATCGGTCTGAGCGCATACAAAGAACCGCCAGGAAGAAGCCCCTGGCGGTCTATCATATCTATAAAGATTGTGCCCCCCTCCCCCTAAATGTTTAGGAGGCACCGTGCCCTTCTTTCTTCACCGGTACGCACGCCAAAATATTCTCAACCCGAAACGCCCGGGGCGCGTTGGACGCCAAGCAGGTCGCCCGCACTAAACCGTCCCGCACGTCATGCACTTCGATCCGCCGCTGCGTAATCTTACCCGCGCGATCGACGTAGATGATTTCTACAGTCTGGCCAATGTATTTTTTCACCAGGGTCATCTCCCAATAGGAACGTTTGTTTGTATTATATGCAAACAAATGTTCTTTATTCAACAGGAAATTAATACCCGGAGTATCCACTCTTTACGTCACTTCACGTAAAAGGAAGCGTCTTGCCGATCCAGCGTCGTCGACGCCGGAGAGATTTCCAGCAAGCCGTCCCGATGTCTCAAATAGGCGCCGCCGATATTATAGGATTCGAAGGAAGCCGCCCATGGACCGGCCAAACCGGCACGCAGATGCCAGGTCGCATCATTATTGAACAGCGCGGAATTATCGCTTGCCTCCAGCCACACCTTGCCGTCCCGGTGCCGAAGGTAGTAGCCCGGCATGGAGGCGGATTCGATCGATACCGCGGACGGATCGGCCAGCCCGCTCACGATTCTCCATTGCGATTCCGCGTTGTACTGGCCGCCGTCGATCTTTCCGCGGCCGTCATGATAGCGGACGAAGCTGTTGCCGATGTTGAAGCTCTCCAACTGGTTGACCGGAATTTCCGTATCCACCCGGACCAGCTTCCAGTTCTGCGTATCCAGGTTGTTGGCCGTCCATTGGATCACCTTGGTGCCGGCCGGCGAACCGCCCCCGGCATTGTCCAGCATCAAACCGCTGTGTTCGTTCATGGCGGTGTAATAGCCGTTGCCCTTGTAGGCGAATTCCCACCGCTGCGTATCCAGCTCATTATTCGTCCACAGAATTACCTTCGTGCCCGGCGCGGTGGCTCCGTTTGGATCGTCCAGCACCAGACCGCTGTTGATATTCGTCGCCCGGAAAAAGCCGCCCGGCCGGTAATCCAAACGCCACCATTGGGTATCCAGCGCGAGATCGTTCCACTGGATGACCTCCGTGCCCGCGGGCGAACCGGCTCCCGCATTGTCCAGCAGCAGATTGTTGTTTTGATTGATCAGCTTGTAGACCCCTCCGGAAACGAGGGAAGAATCCCCGTTCACCTGGGCCACGTTGGCGCGGATTTCATTCCGGTTGCCGATTTTCACCGAATTGACCTCCAGCAGCAGCGAGTTCGTAAGCGGCAGAAGCGTTCCGCTCCAAGCCGCCGGCGTGCTCTGGTTGGTCCCCTTGACGGTCAGCGGCGCGTCAACCTGCGTCCAGGTAGCGCCGTAGTCGCCGCTCGTGAACATTTTGTTGGCGGACGAAACCACATCCGTCATGCCCCGCACGTAAAACCGGCCACTCGGGCTGCCGTCGTCGATGTAGGCCACCTCCGGCGTCTGGGAAGCCCGGTAGATTCCCGTGCCTACCACGGTTCCCAAATCCGTGGCGCTTCCCCAATTGACGCCGTCCGCTGATGTTTTAAAGCGGACGGCGAAGTTTGGCGCGGCGCCCAGCATCTCGAAAAACATGAAGTAGGTTCCGTTCTTGGCCTTCAGCACCCGCGGCATGCCCGGACGCCAGTTCCAGTCCGAGGAGTTGCCGACGATGATGCTGTAGCTCCCCCAGGTCAGGCCCCCGTCGCTGGAAATCTCCTGAGCAATGGCCTGGTTGTAGCCCGGCTTCCGTTCATCCGAATAATAACAGATTAACCTTCCGTCGCTCGTGACGTTGAACTCCGGCTCCCAGGTACGCTGGGTTCCCGCCGTTCCCCGAGCGGCCAAATGGCTGTGGAGCTGCCAGGTGGCCCCGTTATCCGTGCTTCGCCAAATGTGAATCGTATAAGGCGCCGAGTTGTCCCAATCCGTCGACGCGAACAGCAGCGTGCCCGCCGGGAGATTCCCGACTTGCTGCGGCAGCACATAAAGCGTCGTCATGCCCTGCTGGTTCCGGTTTAACCCAAAGTTGTTAGGATCGATTTCGCTGAGCAGCGACCAGGTTGCTCCATTGTCGGAGCTCCGATAGAACGGAAACGGCTGCATGCCGACCCACCCCGCATTTCCCGGAAACTTCCGCGTGAAGGTGCTGAGAATATCGCCGTTTGCCAACTTGACCGCTCGCGTATAATAGGGTTCCGGCTCCGCATCATTCCCGTAAACCACCGAGCCTGTCGTTGCCGCCGAAACGGGCGACGCGCCGATTACCGTCGTGAACAAGATGACGGTCAGGCTTAGCAATAAAAAAGACTTCCATCGTTTTCCCATCTTCATCCCTCCGTTATCAGTTCATTCCCCCGACGGTACCGCAATTGGATGGTTGTCGCTCAGAGGAACGCCAAAGTCCGGACTTCCGTCCGCCTTCCAACCGAATTTCTGGATGCGCGTCGCCCGTAAAGCCACTTCGGCGTCCGGAGCGGGCAGCGCATGATAGACGATCCAATCCTCCTCTCCGTCCGGCGACTGGGTGAAGCTGTTGTGGCCCGTGGCGTATACGCCGTTCTCCGCACATTTTCGGAACACGGGCTGCGGCGATTTGGTCCAGGATGCCGGAATCATGGGATCGGCCGATTCTTCCATCGTCAACATGCCCAGGGCGTATTCCTCCGACCAGGTGGTGCTGGCCGAATACACCAGGAAAATAAAGCCGTTTCGCCGCAACAAGACCGGCCCTTCGTTAATCGCCATGCCGCCTTGTTTTTCCCATTCCAGCGTCGGGGCCGTCAGCAATGCATGCTCCCCTGCGATCGTCCAGGGATTCGTCATGCGCATCATATATATGGCCGAACCGTAATCGGGGAAATGACCGTAACCCGCGTACAGAAAATAAAGCTGTCCCCTAAGCGTCATGACAGTTCCGTCCAGTCCGGGCACGGGCGTCGGCAGCGCCCCTTTCCACACCCATTCGCCGTCAAGCGGATTCGCCGCTTCGTTCTCCAGCACGCAGATGCGCCGCGATTCGTCGCCCCCGCCGTCGTTGGCGGTATAGTAGATGTACCACTTGCCGTCCAGGCGGTGAATTTCCGGAGCCCATAAATTGTGGCTGTAGCGGCCGCCCGGCTCCGGAGACCAAATCGTTTTCTTGCGGCCCCAGGCCAGACCGGTCAGGCTCGCGGATTGCGTCAGTTCCAAAGCGTTGGATCTCGTGCACATAAAGTAATAGTAACCGTCGGTATGCCTCAGCACCCAAGGATCGGCAGCGCGCTCGACGATCGGATTGCAAAAAGTGTTTGTGGTTGGCATAGTTTCTCTCCTCTATCCCTTCATTCCTGTCAGGGCAATGCCCTCGACAAAATATTTTTGCGCAAAAAAGAACAACAGCAGCGTCGGAATCAAAGCCAGCACGGAGCCGGCCATAATATAAGTCCATTGCGAGGTATAGAACCCTTGGAAGGATGCCAAGACCAGCTGCAAGGTGTATTTTTCCGGCGAATTGATATAAATCAGCGGACCCAGGTAATCGTTGTAGCCTGCCAGAAAACCCAACAGTCCTTGCGTGATCAATGCCGGTTTGGACAACGGCAGCATGATGCGGATAAATATCTGCAGCGGGTTCATCCCGTCCACCTTGGCGGCGTCCTCCAGTTCCTTGGGAATCGTCATGAAAAACTGTCGCAGCAGGAACACCGCGGCAGCCCCCCCGAACATCCCCGGCACGATCAGCGGCAGCCAACTGTCGATCCAGTTGATGCCCTTAAAGAGAATGAACGTCGGAATCATAGTAACGACGCCTGGAATCATCATGGTCGCCAGCAGCAGGGTGAACAGCAGGTTTTTCGCCGGAAACTGCATGCGCGCGAACGCATTCGCGGCCAACGCGCTGGTAAATAAACCGACCAGGCACGGCAGGGCGATCACCAGCAGCGTATTGACAAAACCATGAAATATGTTCGATTCGAACAGCACAAACCGGTAGTTGCTCCATTCGAAATGATCCGGGATCCACTTGGGCGGCATTTCAAATTCCAATCCCTGCTGCTTCAAGGATGTGGACACCATCCACAGGAAAGGGACGGCCATCACCAACGCCCCCGCCGCAAGGAATGCGTACGCGAACCATCTGCGGACCTGCTCGCCGGCCTTCTTCTTTCCTCTCCATGCACCGCTTGTGCTTACACCATTCGTCATGCGTATCCCCTCCTATTCGTAATGCACCCAGCGCCGGGACATGTAAAAGTTCAGCACCGTGACGGCCAGAATGAGGATGCCGAGGATCCACGCCATGGCCGATGCATATCCCATGTTCATGTAGCGGAACGCATTTTGGAACAGGTAGTATACGATCGTCGTGGTGGAATAGTTCGGTCCCCCTTCGGTCATGATCTGGAACCGCGGGTAATCCTGCAGGGCCGAGATAATGGCGGTAATGAGGATATATAACGTTGTCGGGGATATGCAGGGAATCGTAATGCGGCGAAACTGCTGCCAACGATTGGCCCCGTCGATCTCCGCCGCCTCGTAGAAGCTTCGCGGCACGCCTTGCAGCGCCGCCAAATAAAGCACGATATTGATGCCCAAACTGGCCCACACCCCTTGAATGATCATGGCCGGCATCGCCCACCGCTCGCTGCTCAACCAAGCGGGGCCCTGAAGGCCGATCAGTTCAAGCAGATGATTCAGCAGCCCGTACGTATCGTTAAAAATCCACTTCCACAGCAAGGTAAGCGCAATGACGGAGCTGACCGTCGGCAGGAAAAACAACGTTCGAAAAAATCGGATGCCGCGGATTTTCTGATTCAGCGCCGTTGCGAAGCCCAAGGCGAAAATCATGCCGATGGGGATGCTTAGCGCCGAATAAAACGTATTGAACAGCGTCTTCCAGAACAGGCTGTCCTGTGCCAGTTGAGCATAATTGCTTCCGCCGCTGAAGACGGGCGGTTTGTAGCCGCTGTAATCCGTAAAGCTCACATAGACCGAATAGCTGAGCGGGATAAACGCAAACAGCAGAAATCCCAGGATCGGCGCGGCAATGAATAAGTAGGCCCAAAGGTATTCCTTGCGTTTCATGGTAGCCCTCCATTATTTAGGGACGAAAGGAAATGCCCGGCATTTCCCTTCGTCGGTTTTCGTTCGATCCGGCCTATTTGAACAAGGCAGGATTGCCTTCTTTAATCGCCGCGTCGATCTTCGGCTTCAATTCGTTCAAAATATCGGAGGCGGACTTTTTGCCTTCCCACATCGGAGCCAGCCCTTGGGAAAGGAGATCGTACCACTTCGCGTTAGGCAAATTGGTCCAAGGACCGGCTACCTGTGCCTCGGCCGCCTTGATGAACACTGCCGCATGCTCCGGCTTTTGGCCCGGCTGCAGGAAGACGTCCGTATCGGCCATCGATTTGAAGCTCGGAATCGAGAAACCCATCAGCGACTGTTCCTTCTGTCCTTCCGGTCCGCCCAAAAACTCCACCAGCTTGTAGGACGCATCCACCTGCTTCGTCTTGCTGTAAACAGCCAATCCCACGGAACCGCTCGTTCCTCCCCAATTCGTTGCCGGCAGCGGAGCCACGTCCCAATCGAAGGTCAGCTTGCGGAATTCCGGCACCATCCAGCGCCCCGAGATCATCATGGCCAGCTTGCCGGTCTTGAACATCTCCCCGTCGTTCAAGTCCTTCAGCGCGGCGGAGCTCGGAACGACGCCGTGCACATTGGTGAGATCTGCCGCAAACTGCAAGGCGTCGACGGTCCCCTGACTGCCCCCGACAAACTCCTGTTTATTGTCGCTGAGGAATTTCCCGCCGTTCGCCAGCACGAAACCTTCCCACCAGATCGGACCCATGCCGTATTGCGTGGTCTTGTCGCCGTTCTTGACCGTCAGTTTTTTGGCGGTATCCAGCAGTTGTTCCTTGGTCATCGGGGTTTCCGAATCCGGGAAGGGTACGTTCATCTTGGTAAACAGATCTTTGTTATAGTAAAGCACGGTGGGCCCAATATCCTTTGGCAGCGCATACAATTTGCCTTGGCCGTTAACCGCACCGTCGTAGCGGTAACGGGCAAGCCCCGAATCCCACATATCCGCAGTGTCGATCGCGCTGTTCTTCACGTAGTCATCAATCGGCAGCAGCAGATCCTGGCTTACCCATCGCCCGAAATCGCCATCCGGCACATAAAAGACGTCGGGAGCGTTCCCCCCGGCAAGAATCGTATTCATTTTGCCGACGTAATCGCCCGAAGGAATGTGCAAATAATCGACTTTTATCGTGGGATTTTTGTCCTCGAACGCTTTGATCAGCTTGGTGAACACTTCCTTCTCCGACGGGTCGCCCCAACCCGCAAACTGGATCGTCACCGTACCGTCCGCTTGCGGCGCATTGCCGGAGTCACTTCCGGAGGACGCCTTTCCGGCGTTTCCGCACCCGATCAGGCCGACCGCCAGCAAGGTTAGGGACAGGAATGCACATAAGCTTTTACCCAGTCCTCTTTTCCTAATACTCATCTTTTCGACACTCCCTTTTGTTATATTTCTTCCTTACGTCTCTTATTATCTGGGAGATTTTCTTCTTAAACAATTGTGAAAACGCTTTAATGAGCGCGCAAAAAAAAGCAGTCCCGAATCGATTTCGACGGTCGAAAAAAAACCGCCCGCAAGGGTGGTCTCCTGGATAAATGCATCCATATTCACTGATTTTGCTTTCGCCACTCGAGCGGCGTAACTCCGACCGATTTGAGGAAGAAATCATAGAACCGGCTGGAGGAGGTAAAGCCGACTTCGGTAGAGATCGTTTCGATCGCCTTATCGGTCTGCTGCAGCAGCCGTTTCGCCTCTTGCAGCCGGAGGTTGATGATATATTGCTTCGGCGAAACTCCCATCCACTCCGAAAATTTCTTGCGCAGATTGCTTTCCGAAAGAAAATGCCGTGCGGCCAGTTCGTTGACGGTAATTTGGGTAAAATAGCTCGCATGAATTTCCTTCAGTACTTCCTCGACTACCGCCTTGTCCGAAGTGCTTTCGGCCGCCGCGAAATCCGTTCTGTTCCGCTGGAAAAGCAGCAGCGTCGTTTCGATGGCAATCCGCATCAAGTTATGGGACACGATGCTGTCCTCCGACGCTTTCAGCTCCTTCTCCAGTTGAGACAAGCTGATCTCGGCCCAGTGCAGGTCCTCCTCCCCGAGATGCGCGCTGCGGATTCGATGGGGCTCCCGCTCGGCTTTATGAAAAAGGTACTGGCAATAAACCGGGAGTTTATCGTGATAAAAATGCACGGAAATCCCTTGCCACGGCTCCGTGCAGACGAAGCCGTGATGCAGCAGGGACGGAATCAAGATGAGGTCTCCGGCCACGACTTTGATATTTTGCCCCGACGAACTGTAGTACCCTTCCCCATCTAATATAAGCGTCAACTCATCATATTCGTGAGCATGCGACATAAAAAGGCCTTCTCCCTCTTTGGCTTGAAAGGTATGAGGGTGAAAGCGCTCCAGACTGATGATAAAGGTTTTTTCCGTGTTCTTCATGTCCTGTTTCCTCTTCCTTATAAGCATCGTTTGAACCGGCTGGCCATAATTATAAATTCCCCTTCATTTTAGCATGAATTGCGGCAAACGAACCAGATTCGCTTTGTGCGCAGGCTGTTGTTTCTTACGAAGCGGTACTCCCGTATAATCGCACACGGTTCGCGTAGAGACGCTACTTCACCTGGAAGTAAAAGGAATTTATTATATTGGGTGATAAGTTTGCGGATTTTCAAATATTTAGCAAAGGAGGGGCCGTTGCGTACGTATCGACTTGAAAGCAGGGGATGCATGGATTCGTAAAATGAAACCGCTTACTTATTGTTTGGAATGGGGACAAGGTTTTCGGAAATCCAAATCAAACTGGAGGACAAGGATGAAAAAATACGGGGCATGGTTATGTATCGTGGCAATGCTGGTAGTCACCTTTTGGGGGCCGCTCGGTTCGTCCGCGGTTCAAGCCGCCGGGGGGCCGAATTTGGCTTTGGGCAAACCCGGCGCATCGAGCGGTTATAACGACGTCTATATAGCTTCAAACGCCTTTGACAATAATCAAAGCACGTACTGGGAAAGCACGAACAACGCATTCCCGCAGTGGATTCAAACGGATTTGGGCAATGCAGCCAGCATCGATCGGGTCGTCCTGAAGATACCGGCAGGCTGGGAGTCCCGGACCCAAACGTTATCGGTGCAAGGAAGCTTGGACGGCTCCAGCTTCTCGAGCCTCGTCGGCTCCGCCCCTTACGCGTTTGACCCGGCAGCCGGCAATACGGTGACGATCGATTTTGCCGCCGCTTCCGCCCGTTACGTGCGCGTTGTCGCGACAGCCAATACGGCTTGGCCTGCGGCGCAGTTCTCCGAGGTCGAAGTGTACGGCAGCACCGGGGAACCGGGCGGGGAAACCTATGCCATTCCCGGTAAAATCGAAGCCGAAGCCTACAGCGCCATGAACGGCATCCAGACGGAAAACACCTCCGATACCGGCGGGGGCCAGAATGTCGGCTGGATTCACGTCGGCGACTGGCTGGATTACAACGTGAACGTCCAGACCGCCGGCAATTACACGGTTGAATATCGCGTTGCCAGCAACACCGCGTCGGGGCAGATTCAGTTACGTTCCGGCACGACGACGCTGGCCACGACAGCGGTACCGAATACCGGCGGTTGGCAAAATTGGCAAACGGTTACCGCAAACGTCACACTGAACGCAGGGGCGCAGACGCTGCGCGTTTACGCCAGCGGGTTCGATTTCAACCTCAACTGGTTCAACTTCGCGCCGGCCGGATCGGCGGATACCCAGGCTCCGATGGCACCGGGCGGGCTTACCTTTACGCAGCCCGATGCGGGAACGATCCGCCTGGCCTGGAACGCTTCGACCGATAATGTCGGCGTAGCCGGCTATGACGTCTACGCCAACGGGCAGCTCCGCGGCAGCGTCGGCGGATCGGCGCTGACCTATTCGGACAGCCAGCCGGCCACCGCGACCGTTACCTATTACGTTGTCGCCAAGGATGCCGCCGGCAACGCGTCCTCACCCAGCAACGCGGTGACGCGGACCGGCTCCGGCGGGGGCGGCGACGGCACGAATCTGGCGTCCGGCAAGCCGATCTCTGCTTCCTCGTCTACCTTCACCTTCGTGGCCGCCAACGCCAATGATAATAACCTAACCACCTATTGGGAAGGAAACGGGCAGCCCGGCACGTTGACCGTGGATCTGGGCGCAAACGCCAACCTGACTTCGGTCGTGCTCAAGCTGAACCCGTCGAGCGAGTGGGGAGCGCGCACGCAGACGATTCAGGTGCTGGGCCGGGAACAAAACGCCGGTTCGTTTACGAATCTGGTTTCCGCGGCGCCGTACACCTTTAATCCGGCTACGCAAAACACCGTGAGCATTCCCGTGAGCGGAACGGCGAGCAGCGTACAGCTTCGCTTCACGGCCAACACCGGCGCGCCCGGCGGCCAAATCGCCGAATTCCAGGTGCTTGGCACGCCGGCGCCCAATCCGGACCTGACGGTCACCTCGGCTTCGTGGTCCCCGGTTTCCCCGGTGGAAACGGATGCCTTGGTCTTAAGTGCCACGGTAAGAAATAGCGGCACGGCCGCATCTCCGGCGACGAACGTCGGCTTCTACCTGAACGGCACGCTGGCCGGGACGGCCCCGGTAGGCGCGCTTGCAGCCGGAGCTTCGGCGACGGTTTCGGCCAATGTCGGCGCAAAAACCGCCGCATCATACGCGGTGAATGCCAAGGTGGACGAAAACAATACGGTCATCGAGTCGAATGAAGCGAATAACAGTTACACGCATTCGGCTCCGCTCGTCGTGGCACCGGTTGCCAGCTCGGATCTGGTCGGCACGGTGACCTGGACCCCAAGCAATCCGGTGGCGGGCAATGCGGTTTCTTTTAACGTGAACCTGAAGAACCAAGGCACGATCGCTTCGGCGGGCGGCGCCCATGGCGTCACGGTGGTGCTCAAAAATGCCGCCGGCGCCACGCTGCAGACGTTAAACGGCTCCTACAACGGAACGTTGGCGGCCGGCGCCAACGTCAATGTGGCCGTTCCGGGCACCTGGACGGCGGCGGACGGCAGTTACGCGGTACAAGTGACCGTAGCCGCCGATGCCAACGAACTGGCGGTTAAACGGGACAACAACAACAGTTCGACCGGCCTGACCGTGTATGCCCCGCGCGGCGCAAGCATGCCGTATTTCCGCTACGACACCGACGAGGCGACCCGCGGCGGGGGCGCGGCGCTGATGAGCGCGCCGACCTTTGACCAGGCATTGACCGCCTCCGAGGCTTCCGGCCAAAAGTTCGTCGCCTTGCCTTCGAACGGCTCTTATGCGCAATGGACGGTCAAACCGGGTCAAGGCGGCGACGGCGTGACGATGCGGTTCACCCTGCCCGACTCCTCCGACGGGATGGGGCAAAACGGTTCGCTGGACGTGTACGTCAACGGTACCAAGGTGAAAAACGTCCCGCTGACCTCCTATTACAGCTGGCAGTATTTCTCCAGCGACCACCCGGCGGATGCTCCCGGATCGGGACGCCCGCTGTTCCGGTTCGACGAAGTGCACTGGAAGCTGGATACGCCGCTTGTCCCCGGTGACACCATCCGGATTCAAAAAGGCAGCGACAGCATCGAATACGGCGTCGATTTCATCGAAATCGAGCCGGTTCCCGCCGCCGTTCCGCGTCCGGCGAATGCCGTCTCCGTGACCGATTTCGGAGCCGTCGCCAACGACGGGCAGGACGATCTGGCCGCATTCCGGTCGGCGGTAAGCGCAGCGGTAGCCGAAGGCAAAACCCTGTACATTCCCACAGGCACCTTCCATTTGGGCGGTATGTGGGAGATCGGTTCCCCGACCAACATGATCAACAACCTTAAAGTGACGGGAGCGGGGATCTGGCATACGAACCTGCAGTTTACGAACCCTAACAAGGCCTCCGGCGGGATTTCGCTTCGCATTTCGGGCCAGCTCGATTTCAGCAACGTCTACATGAACTCGAATTTGCGGTCGCGGTACAACCAGGAAGCCATCTATAAAGCGTTCATGGACAATTTCGGCACCCATTCGAAAGTCCACAACGTGTGGGTAGAGCATTTCGAATGCGGCTTCTGGGTCGGGGATTACGCCCATACGCCGGCAACGATCGCAAGCGGCCTGGTCATCGAAAACAGCCGCATCCGCAACAACCTGGCCGACGGGGTGAACTTCGCCCAAGGCACCAGCAATTCGATCGTGCGGAACAGCAGCCTGCGCAATAACGGCGACGACGCGCTGGCCATCTGGACCAGCAACGTCAACGGCGCGCCGGCCGGCGTGAACAACGAGTTTTCGTACAACACGATCGAAAACAACTGGCGCGCGGGCGCGATCGGGATCTTCGGCGGCAGCGGGCACAAAGCCACCCGCAACCTGATCATCGACACCGTCGGCGGCTCCGGCATTCGCATGAACACCGTGTTCCCGGGCTACCACTTCCAAAACAACACCGGCATCGTCTTCTCCGACACGACCATCATCAACAGCGGCACCAGTAAGGACCTGTACAACGGAGAACGCGGCGCCATTGATCTGGAGGCGTCGGGCGACAGCATCCGCAACGTGACGTTCAGCAACATCGATATTATAGGCAGTCAACGCGACGCGATCCAATTCGGCTACGGTGGCGGCTTCCAAAACATCGTCTTCAACAACATCACCATCGACGGCACCGGCCTGGACGGGGTAACCACCTCCCGCTTCTCGGGACCGCACCTCGGCGCCGCGATCTTCACCTACACCAACAACGGTGCCGCCACGTTCAACAACCTGGTGACGCGCAACGTCGCTTACCCGGGATTGTATTACATTCAGAACGGGTTTAATTTGACGATTAATTGAGCTAGGGCAATCCTCTCCGTAAATGCAAGAAGCACCGATCCAGCAGGATCGGTGCTTTTTGATTTAGATATAATCCCCCTAACAACAGAATGGCTTGGATGGGCGGTCGGCTAGTCTCCTTGATGGAGGTGATGCCTGTGGAGGTTAAAGAGTTTGGTCATTACGATAGTAACTACGTCAAACCAAAACAAAAAGAAATAGACCGCCCCCCGTGGTAGGTGATGGTCTATTTCTTTCCATTAACTACAGCCGACCGCTCTTCAAAGCGGCTGTTGCCGGGGTGAAGATGCTCGCGCATCTTCACCCTTTAAATATGCAGATTGATTTGATTCCATTCTATTACAATCGAAATTATATTGACAATGTAACAACTACTTTTCAAGGCATTAGGTGACACAACAACGGCATTTCGAAGAGGACCACCGATCGCAACGGTTTGTCACTAGCGTTGCATTAAAGCATTCATGAAATCCATGGAATTCCTAATCATCCATGTTTGACAGTTAAGCCGGCAACCTTTTGGCG
>NZ_JBNYYG010000081.1:0-24016 GCF_050565405.1 Paenibacillus macerans
TTTGACTTGCTCATTTAGAAAAACTGACGAGAATTTCTTCTCATTTTTATACTCACTCGTTGTTCAGTTTTCAAAGATCAACTTCATTTTCGTTCGTTACCGTTGTTTCAGCGGCAACTTTTATAATATATCAGGATTAAAACATAAAAGCAAGAACTTTTTTTCGAGAGAATATCGAATCTGTTATTCAAGCTTGTAATGCATTTAATCCCTCGTCGTTTGAGCGACTTTTATAATATACCAGACCCGCCGAACAAAAACAAATTGAAATACTTGGAAATCGGTTTTTCAAACCTGCCGCCGCATTTATCTACTATATAAAAAAGAAGCCTGCACTCCTTAATAGAGGAATGCAGGCTTGCGGAAGGCCGAGTTCTTCGATTATCCTTGGCTGCCCAGGAAGGCATAGCGAAGAATGATCAGTACGAACAACACCCACATCAACCAGTGGATATCGTATTTTTTCTTGCCGAGCAAATTCGCTGCGCAAGCCAGTACTACATAAAACACGATCCCGAACGAAATGCCGTTGGCGATATTATAAGTGAATGGCATCATCGTAACCGTCAAGAATGCCGGAATCGCCACGACCATGTCTTGAAAGTCGATCTCGCGGATCGATTGAACCATAAGCACGCCGACGATAATCAGAGCGGCCGCTGTTGCGGAACCGGGGATCAAGGCCGCAACCGGAGCGAGGAACAAAGCGGCCAGGAAGCAAAGACCCGTAGTCAGTGCGGTCAGACCGGTACGTCCGCCTTCGGCGACGCCCGCCGCGCTCTCAACATAAGCCGTCGTTGTCGACGTACCCAACATAGCGCCGCCGGTTACGGCCGCTGCATCCACCAGCATGGCTTTGCCGACGCGTTTCTTGCCCTCCTCCGGATCATTCATGATGCCGGCGCGGGACGCCGTACCTACCAAAGTGCCAAATGTATCAAACAATTCCACGAAAGTAAATGTAGCGATTGCGGAAATAATACCTGTATGCAGGATGCCGTCCCAGTCAAATTTCATGAAGTTGATTTGCGTGAAGTCCGGAACCCAAGGCGTTTGCGGATTGGTGAAAGAACCAAAATCCACCGTTCCCATCAGCAAAGCGACAACCGTCGTGCCCAGAATACCCAGGAGGATCGCGCCGCGAACCCGCAGCACCATCAAAATGCCGATCAGCAACAGGCCGATTAAAGCGAGCTGCACATCTGTATTTTCCAAGCTGCCTAAATGGATGACAGTTTCAAAGGAAAGAACGTCCGTGAAGGTGTGTGCGGCAATGTCGTTTCCGGCTTCCACGCCGATCGTCATCAGGCCGCTGTTTTTCAGACCTATAATGGTGATGAACAAGCCGATCCCGACGGTAATGGCATGCTTGAGCGAATCCGGTACCGCGTCCAGCAGCATCTGGCGAATTTTGGTCAACGTAAGAAGAATGAAGATCAAACCGGAAATGAATACGGCAGTCAAGCCCATTTCCCAAGTAAAAGGATGATCCGTAGTAGCCGACGAAAGGATGACGGATGCAAAATACGCGTTCAGACCCATGCCCGGCGCAAGCGCTACGGGAAAGTTAATGAAAAGACCCATGGCGATCGTAAAAATCCCGGCCGAAAGCGCGGTCGCCAAGAAAACAGAATACCAGCCCATGTCGATCTGACCGAAGGCCGTCAGCGTGTTCGGGTTGACCGTAAGGATGTAAGCCATGGCCATAAACGTGGTCAAGCCGGCCATAATTTCCGTACGTACCGTTGTACCGTTCTGTTTCAGCTTAAAAAAACGATCCATGATAAAATTTCTCCCCCTTAATTAGTGCGTGTTCAAAAAGTCGGCTTTTCAGTACCGAGAAGGTTGGATGAAGCTAGGGACGTCAGTAGCGCAGCGTAGATGGATCTACGTGAGCAACGGAAGGCCCGGCTGAATTCAAGATTCGACATCGAATCCACTTCCTGACCTGCTTCGTGATCAAAAGATGACTTTTTGAACTACCCTTAAGTCGGAAAACGACAAAAAGCCCGAGGTAAGAATCCTCCCCGGGTACCGTTACATCCAGAAGAAACGTCATTTCAGCCTTACGGCCTGGCCAAGGCATGCCGGAGCGGATTCGGATAACCGATCCATCCCGGATCCCAGCTTATGAAGCGCTTCTTCTTTTCGTAGCCAGATCATTTACGGTGACCTCGTAGAGACTTCCGGGCCCATTCCCGGAATTATACGAAAAGGATTAAGTTGTCATTGTCGATATCCTGACAAGCCCTGTGATCAAGGCTTATTACATGACTTATTCTAGGCGGAGGCTCCGGGATTGTCAACAGAAAAAACGAATATTCGATAAAGAATAGCCCGTTATTGTTCGCCATTTGAAGGAATTGTGAAAATACGACCGTTTCCCCCACAAAAACTGACATTCCCGGTAGTCATCGCCACCCCTCAACAGGTTGTCCCGCGCAAAAAAAAAAGGCTGCTTCGTCTCATTCAAGACCAAGCAACCTTTGCACACTCGATTATTCCCACTCGATCGTCGCCGGCGGCTTCGACGTAATGTCGTACACGACCCGGTTGACGTTATCGACTTCGTTGACGATCCGCACGGAGATTTTCTCCAGCACGTCCCACGGAATGCGGGCCCAGTCGGCGGTCATGCCGTCGATGGACGTCACGGCGCGAATCCCTACCGTATAGGAGTAAGTACGGGCATCGCCCATAACCCCTACGCTGCGCATGTTCGGCAGCGCCGTGAAGTACTGCCAAATCTCGCGGTCCAGCCCGGCTTTGGCAATTTCGTCGCGAAGGATATAGTCGGAATCCCGAACGATCTTCAGCTTGTCCTCCGTCACTTCGCCCAAAACGCGAATCGCCAGCCCCGGTCCAGGGAACGGCTGTCTCCACACGATTTCCTTCGGCAGGCCCAACTCTTCGCCGACCTTGCGCACCTCGTCCTTGAACAGGGTTTTGAGCGGCTCGATCAGTTCGAACTTCATGTCTTCCGGCAAACCGCCCACGTTATGGTGGGACTTGATGGTTTGGGCCGTTGCGGTGCCGCTTTCGACAATGTCGGTATACAGCGTGCCTTGCGCCAGGAATTTAAAGTCGTCAAATTTAGTAGACTCTTCGTCGAACACGTAAATGAATTCGTTGCCGATGATTTTCCGTTTCTGCTCCGGATCGCCGATGCCGGCCAGCTTGGAAAGGAACCGCTCGCGCGCGTCGATTTTGACGACCTTCATATCGAATTTGCCGACGAACGTCTCCATGACGCTTTCGGCTTCGCCTTTGCGCAGCAAGCCGTGATCGATGAACATGCAGGTCAGCTGATCGCCGATCGCTTTATGGATCAGCATCGCCACGACCGAAGAATCCACCCCGCCGCTCAAAGCGCACAACACTTTGCTGTCGCCGACCTGGCCGCGAATGTCGCGCACCGCATCCTCGATGAACGTCTCCATGCTCCAGTTGCCTTCGCAGCCGCAGATTTCATAGAGGAAATTGCGGATCATTTCATTGCCGTGCACCGAATGTCTGACTTCCGGGTGAAATTGTACGCCGTACATGTTGCGGTCCGGGTTGGCAAAACCGGCGATCGGAGCATGCTCCGTCGACGCATCCACCACGAACCCTTCGGGAAGCTGAGTCACATGATCCCCATGGCTCATCCAAACCGTTTGTTTCGCTTCGAGCCCGCGGGTCAAAGCCGAATGTTCGGCAAAATCAACGTCCGCTTTGCCGTATTCGCGTTTCGCCGCGCGCTCCACCTTGCCGCCGAGCTGCTGAGCCATCAACTGCATGCCGTAGCAAATACCGAAAATCGGCACGCCGATATCATATACCGCCGGATCGATGTGCGGGGCATCCTCCGCGTAAACGCTGGAAGGTCCGCCCGAGAACACGATCCCTTTCGGCGACAACGCCCGGAGGCGCTCCACCGGCGTATTGAACGGCAGCAATTCGCTGTACACGCCCAAATCGCGGATCCTTCTTGCAATTAACTGATTGTATTGTCCTCCGAAATCAAGGACCACAATCATTTCATTTGGCTTATTCATGACCGAGCCTCCCTCAAATTATGACACCTATTATACGAAACGACAAAACAGGTCGTCAAGGAAGTCGGCTCGGAGTATCAGCGCCGGAGAAGCGCCAATTTTCGGCACTGTTTCAGAAAATTCATGCTATCCGTCCGCTCCGTCCGCAATCCCCCGTAATACACGGTTTCCCAAATGCGCACAAACTCTTCGGCGGATTCCGCCAAACCCGGCTTTTCGCGGAAAGCAGCCTGTACGTATTCTCTGGCCGTCATGTCCGGCGGTTTCGGACCGTAAACCAAGGCCAGCTCGCGCCACACCCGGTCCGCCGCAAATAATAGCTCCCTCCGTCCCGGAAAGCGGCGCCGCGTCATAAGCAAATACAACCCTAACTGAATCGAGTCTCCGCGCTGCTTGAGCTCCCGCAAGACGATGAACGCGAATCCGGCCGCCAACGCCCAGGCCGTCCAGACGACCGGGTTCATCCCGGCTCTCCGCTTCGCCCACCAATCGGCGGCCATGGCGCTAAGCTCGGGCTTCAATAATTCGGCGACCTCTTTCACTTTGGCCAACATCGGGAATGCCGATTCCGGAGCCGCCCCGGACTCGCCGCCGGGAAGGCTGCCGATTCCGGCGGCGATCGTCTCGCCATACCCCGGCGTAGGATCGAAGGGCACCCACCCGACTTCAGGAAAGTACACTTCCACCCAGGAATGCGCATCGGCGTAGGTGACGGTATAACGCTTCAAAGCCGCCTCAGGTTCCGTCTCGCTCCCGCCAACCGCCGTCTCAACGATGCCGATTCCGGAGCCGGCGGCAGCTTCGTCAAGGCCGCTCCCTCCAGCCGGTGCCGGATCTCCCGGGGCAAAGCCTTTGACCCACCGGGCCGGAATCCCGCCGCTGCGCAGCAGAATCACCATCGCCGTGGAGAAATGATCGCAGTACCCGATTTTGTCCACGAACAAAAAGCGGTCAACGAAGTCCGATCCTTCCGGCGGAACCTTCGAATCCAGGCTGTACGCATAGCGATGCTTCAAATAGGTTTCCACGGCTTTCGCCGCATCATATCGGCTGCTTTCTCCGGCAACCAGCTGCTTGCCCAACTCCCTTACCCGAGACGGCAACGAATCCGGCAGCTGCAGGAAACGCCCGGTAATATCCGCGGGATCCGACCCTTGAGCGTTTTGCAGGGCGAGAGCGGAAGACGCTTGTACCTCGGCGGTCAGCTCATAACCGTAAATTTGCTCCGCCGGCGCGGCGTAATCGATGACAAAAGCATCGGCCAGCGCATCATAACGGGGGTCCAGCTGAACCGGATGAGTCCGGTCCCCGGCGATGATCCGCTCTGTTTCCACGGGGAGACCGCCGGATAACAACGCCACCCTGCCCGTTAACGGCTCCTTGAACATCACCGTCTGGCGGATTAGCTCTTTGCCGTTCTCGCCTTTATCCGCGGCATCGCCGCTGGAGTCTTCTCCGGCCAAAGCGGGCACCTCCTCCGAACCTGCCGGCTCCGCCCCCGCAGGCTGCATCCAGCCGCGGCCGGTATAGACGCTTTTGCTCTCGCCGCGCCAATACGTATTATACGGAGACAAGGCCGTGAAATACGGATCATGGCGCAAACGCAGCGGCGCGCCCAGCTTCGTGTCGTCATGGCCGTAACCGGAGACGCTGAAGGCGGCTGCGCTTCCCGGCTCATTCGCAAGGTCCGCCCCGCTCCAGTCCGACAGGCTTCGGACCACCTGCTCCCAGGGAATCGCCCGCACCGGCTGCAGCGGCAGCAGCGAGCTCAGCAAAGCCGCCCCTGCGACGCAAGCCAGAACGATCCCGGAGCCGGCCACGGCTCCGATCCCCCGATTAGGGCCGGGCTCGGAACGGTAAAACGCCGTCGCCTGCAGCAATAGCCCCAGCGCCGCCGAACGGATCACCCCCAGATAAAGCTCCAATCCCGCCGCGGCCTCCAAAGCCAGCAAGTAGACGATCGTCGCCGACAGGAACAACAAGATGCTCTGTCGTCCGAGCGCCAGCATATGCACGGAGACGACCAGCAGCGTCCAACCGATCAACAGCAACAGCGCCCGCGTCTCCATGCTGATGCCGTACAATCTTCCCGATGCCAGGAATTCCTGCAAATCGGCGCCAAGCATCTGCGCATAAGCGGAGAACCAGGACAAACCTCCATCCTCTCCATACAGATACAGCATCGATCCGGCAATCAGCAGCGGCGGAAGCAAAGCGAACAGGCCGGAAGGCACGCGAAGGCACCCGAGCAGCAGCAGCGCGCCGGTCAGGACAAAGAACAGCGAGATGATTTCCGTTTGTCCCCCCTGTATCAGCGCGTTCAGCGGATAAAGCCATTCTCCGAACAAGCCGAACAGCAGCAGCGAAATCACGATGCGCCGTCCCGCGGAAAGAGCGGCTTGGCCGTTTCTCCGACCAAGAACGGCCGCGTTCGAAGACGATTCGCCCGTCGTTCCTAGATTAGGCACTGGCATGGCCGCTCCCCTCCTTCCGCCGGATCTCGCGCCGATAGGCCGAGAGATCAATGACGGCCACGCCCCTCTCCCGCAACCGGGCGGCCAACAGCTCGGGTTGGTCCGGGCCGGAAAGCCCGCTGGCGCACCAAACTTCCGCGGCCACGCCCAGCTCGGCCAAATGCAGCACGCTGCCGGTCAGTCCGGGAGTGAGTCTGCCGGTAATGACGGTAAGGCTCTGCCCCTGGGCCGACAACCGGGACCAATCCCGCCGAAGCAAGGCCTCCGCGGACAAACCCGTCCCGAACCGAAGTCCGGACAACTGCTCCAAGCCGTCGTACAGTCCCTCGTAGCCGGAGGTCCTGCAGGACCCCTCCATCGCGCCGTGGCTGAACATCAAATCGCCGGACTCACCCGCTTCGCGCTGCAGCCAGGTGGCCGCGGCGGAAACCGCCAGCTCGAAGCGCGACACGGCACCGACCTGTGGCCTTGGTTCAGCCCCTGCTTTCGACGCGGCCGGGACCTCACCGCCGTTTCCGAAGGAAACATAGTCCTCCTTCCGCGCGCTCAGCAGCAAATAACGCGGCATGATCCCTTGTTCTTCAGGAATGCGAGACAGCAACATCCCTTTCTTGGCCGAGTACTTCCAATGAATCCGCCGCAGCGGTTCGCCCGGCTCGTAAGGTCTCAAGCGGCCGGGAGCCGGAGACGAAGCGACGAGCTTGGGCAGGATCACTCCCCCGCCATCCTGCTCGCCCCGTTCCTCGGACTCCGGCGGAGGCGCGGCCAACGGTACAGGATGAACGACCAGCAGTTCCTCCGTTTCGACGAGCCGGCTGCGCTTGAACCAGCCGAACGGATCGCCCCAGGTCAACCGGACGGCTGTTCCTTTATAAACGCCCCGATCCAGGGCTTTGATCGTATAAGTTCCGTGATATTCCTTCCTGAAGCCCGCAAAAAACAAACCGCCCCCCTTGTCGCCCGGGCGGCCCGTACCTTGCCCGCCGCCTATGGCGGCAAGCTCATCCTCAACCCGCATCCAAAAGGACGGCAGTCCCCCGGCGCAGCGAACCGTCAACGTCACGGCGACTTCCTCCCCGGCTACCGGGTAACCCGGCTGCCAGGCGCGGACAACCTGAATCCGTCTGGGCCCGAACCCCTGCACGACCGCCCCCTGAATCATCACCAAAGCGATTAGCAGCAGCAAGAACAGGGCCGAAGCCCCGCCGCGCCAAAAATACCAAACGCCCAACACGCCCGCCGCCGCGATCGCCGCAGCCCAAGTCCAGCCTCCGCCCCTCATGGCGTTGCCCCCGAAATCCGGGCGTAAATCGGCACGTCGACCTTGGCCAGCACATCGGCCAGCGCTTGCTCCGCGCGAATGCCGGCGAGCTTGGCCTCGGTTCTCAGGACGAAGCGATGGGTCAACACCGCCGTCGCTACGGACTTCACGTCGTCGGGTGTCACGAAGGTACGCCCTTTGAAATAGGCCATCGCCTGAGAAGCGCCCATCCAGGCCAGCGTACCGCGCGGACTGATGCCAAGCGCGATTTGCGGATGCCGGCGGGAGGCGTCGGCGGCGCTCACCATATACCGCTTGATGACGTCGTCGACCAGCACGCCCCGGACCTGACGCTGCATGGCGGCCATTTCCTCCGGCAACAAGACCGGCTTCAGTTCCGCAGCCGCCTGCGGGTCCTGCAACCGCCCCAGCATATCGATCTCCTGCTCCGGCTTCGGATACCCGAGCGTCAACCGCATGAGGAACCGATCCAGTTGCGCCTCCGGCAAGCGGTACGTTCCTTCGTATTCCAGCGGGTTTTGCGTCGCCAGCAGTAAAAAAGGCTTCGGCAAAGCCCGGGTTACCCCGTCGATCGTCACTTTCCGTTCTTCCATCGCTTCCAATAAAGCCGATTGCGTCCGCGGCGCCGCACGGTTGATTTCATCGGCCAACACGATATTCGCGAATATCGGGCCGGGCCGGAATTCGAACTGGCCGTTCTGCGCATGGTATACCGTCACGCCGGTCACATCGGAAGGCAGCAGGTCGGACGTAAACTGAATTCGGCCAAACGAACCTCCCATGCAGGCGGCCAGCGTACGGACCAGCATCGTTTTCCCGACCCCCGGCACGTCTTCGAGCAAAATATGGCCGCCGTACAGCATCGCGACTACCGCGAGCTCGATCTCGGCTTTTTTTCCAACAATAACGCGATCTACCCGGTTCACCAGCCGCTCCAGCAGCTCTTGGGCTTGATCCTGATTCATCGCAATTCCCCCTCCAATTCTAGGCCATGGCAGTAATCTATCAACCAGTTTCCCCAGAAACTAGCGGAAATAGACATGGAAGAGAGAGAATCGAGAGATGCGGACAGCGTACAGGAAAATGAGCCCCTGATCGCCGAAGGAATTCGGTCGGTTACAGCTCGGTTACTGTTTGTTCACAGCGCCTTGACCCGGCGTTCCTCCGGAGTGGACGACACCTTCAGGATCGGATGCCCCACCGCCTCCAATAGCGGCCTCAGCGGAACCCATAGCGCATCGTTTTTGCGCTCGAATGCGGCCGCGTATTCGGCGTATGTACCGTCGGCCCGCTCGGCCGTCAGCACGCCGCGCCGGGTGTCGGCCACGACGGAGCTGTCTCCCCAGACGATAAAGGCGCTTTGCGTCGGCTCGCTCCAATAAACTCCGGCTCCCAAACGCTCCATCGCCGTTCGGACAGGCACCAGATATTGTCCTTCGACCACCGCGTATTCCCCGGCGTCCAGGCGGGTTTGCACGCTCCCCGCCTCCACGGTCAGCGGCAGATCCGGGGCGAACAGGGCGGCGTTCGGCGCGACGTTCGCCAGCACCCAGGCTTCGGACGGCGCGGAACGATGCTTCTTATCCATGGACGGGTCCAGCGTGAACTGTACCGGTTTTTGGTCCGGCGACAAGGTGCGGAACGCATAACCTTGCTTTTTGTAAAACTTGATGATTTGCGGCAGCGCCTTCACCGTTTCGGCATGGCCGCCCCCGTCATGCATCAGCACGACGACCCGTTCCTGCAGCTTGGAAGTCACGACGTTGCTGACGATTTCTGACGCCGGAACCCCTTTGCGCTTGGAATCCCCGCTGTCCACGTTCCAATCGAACACCTTGTACCCGCCTTGCTCCAGCAGCGAGAAATAAGTCTTGTCGAAATGCCCGTACGTTCCGCCGGGCGCCCGCACCAGCTGCGTGCGGCTGCCGGTGATTTCCCGCAGCACCTCTTCGGTCGCCTTGATCTGCTTCCAGAAATGGCCGAAGCTGTCGTACAGCGCATCGTAATCGTGGTTATACGTATGGTTGCCGAGCGCATGGCCGCCGTCGACGATCCGCCGGATCACTTCCGGGGAGCGCTTGGCTTGCTGTCCCAGCACGAAGAAGGTGGCCGTTACCCCTTCGTCCTGCAATATCTCAAGCACCTGGTCCGTCAGCGGACCGGGGCCGTCGTCAAAGGTCAGATACACGGTTTTGCCGCCGGACTCTTCCTCCGTGATCTCCGTTTGCTTCTGCGGCTTGGCCGCCGCCAAGGCGGCATGCGACGCGTCACGGGCGGACGAAGCCTCCGCCTTTGCTGCGGAAGACGCAGCCGTTACCGTCGCCGCAACGCCCGCTGCCGAGACCTGCGATAAACCGTTCATCAACGCGAATGCGCGCGCCGGGTCTTCCCCGGCCCGCTGCGACGAATTTTCCTTTTGGGCATGGGCCTTCACCTCGGGCCATCCCGACGGCTGCAAACCGAGCGGGGAGCTGATCGCTGCGACCAACACCACTGTAAGCATTACGATACGAATGAGCATGAGTCCGGAAATCCATGGTTTTTTCATCTACCTTCTACCTCCGCTGCTATGATCAAATTCTTGTTATATGAATCATCTGGCTTTCTGGTAGATTGTATGTCGCTAGAGAAAGAAATAGACTTCCCGGACCCGTGCCGAAAATAAAAAATCGCCTCCTGCCGCCCGGGCAACCAGAGACGATTTCCTTATGAAAATATGCGCCGGTTAACGGCTCGTTTCCTGAAGGGCGGCCAATACCTGTTCGGCATGCCCCTTCACGCGCACTCCCCGCCACTCGCGGATCAGCTTGCCTTCCTCGTCGATGAGGAACGTGGAACGGACGATGCCTTCGTATTCGCGGCCGTACAGTTTTTTTAGCTGCCACACGCCGAACAGCCGGCAAACCGCATGGGACTCGTCCGACAAAAGCGGAAAATTCAGCCTTTGCTTCTGGATGAACTTCTCGTGCGACTTCACCGTATCCCCGCTGATTCCGAACACCGCCGCGCCGTATTCGCCGAACAGCTTGCCCAGATCGCGAAAATCACAGGCCTCCTGGGTGCAGGCCGGGGTCATGTTCTTCGGATAAAAATAGATAACGACCTTGCGGCCGCGAAATTGCGATAGCGAGATCTCTCCCCCGCCGCTGGCGGGAAGCCGAAAATCCGGCACGGGCTTGCCGATTTGCACTTGCTGCAGTTGCTCCTTCATGTTTGGTTCCTCCTAAGGCGGCTCCTAATCCCGAAATTGATTGTATTTATAAAAGAAATTATAATGTAATGATATGTAGTATATCTATATAATAATCGAATTTATCGTTTTATTTGAAAGGAACGAACCCAATGACGAAACGCACGAAACGAGCGATCCTCTGGTCGGTGATCGGAGTGTTGGTCGCTGTGGCCGCCGTGGCGGCTTACTACTTTATCGCGATCTATAATCAGGTTGACAATTTTAAAAAAGAAGGAGAGCAATCCCCTTTCTATAACGTGCAGCCGACCGAAACGAAGGTGCCCGAGCCGCCCAAATGGGAAGGAACGGAACGGGTCAACATTCTGCTGATGGGCGTAGACGCTCGAGGCTTGAAGAAAGGCGAAATCCCCCGCTCGGATACGATGCTGGTCGCCTCCCTGGACCCGGTGAGCAAAAAGGGCTATCTCTTCTCCATTTTGCGCGACACCTACACGGAAATTCCGGAGTACGGCTCGGACCGGATCAACACGGCGATCACCCACGGCCCGAATACGGCGATGCAGGCGGTCTCCGACCTGCTGGGCATCCCGATCCAATATTACTTGTACACGGATTTCCAAGGGTTCATCGAGCTGGTGGATGCCGTCGGCGGGGTGGATTTTTACGTCGAAAAAGACATGCACTATACCAGTAAAGCGGATAACCACGAATTCGACATCGACTTGAAAAAAGGGCAGCAGCACCTCGACGGCAAAACCGCGCTGCAATATGTCCGGTTCCGGCATGACGCCTTGTCCGACTACACGCGGACCGAGCGGCAGCGCAACTTCCTGAAAGCCGTGGCGGATAAAATGAAGACGACGACGTCGATCATGAAGCTGCCGGCGATCCTGGAGAAAATCAATCCTTACATCGATACGAATCTCTCGGTGCAGGACATGTGGAAGCTCGCGACCGTCGGCTACGACAGCCAAATGGTCGCCAGCGAGCAGATTCCGCCGATGGAGCTGCTCCAGGAGGAGAACGTCGGCGGATCGTCCGTGCTGGGCGTCCGCAGCGACGAAGAACTGAAACAATACGTGCAGAACGTATTCAATAAGAGCGAGGAAACCGGAACCAAGGATAGCGAAGGAGCCGGAAATGGCGGCAATGGCGGGGACAACAGCGACAGCAATAGCGGCGCCGACGGCAGAACGGGAACCAGCGCCGACGGCGGTTCGGGAAATAACGGTGTTAACCAGGAAGCCTCCTCCAGCCCATGAGCCTGGGGGAGCTTTTTCGGCGCTTAGCACGGTTGTTATTCCGAACCTATTATCGAAAGGGAGTTTTGAAACATGAACCGATCGCAATCGGCACATCTGTACGAGGAAGCGCTTAAGCATATCGTAGGCGGCGTCAACAGCCCCTCCCGCTCATTTAAAGCGGTTGGCGGCGGGGCGCCCGTTTTTATGAAAAAAGCGGAAGGCGCGTATTTCTGGGACGTGGACGGAAACCGGTACGTCGATTATTTGGCCGCTTACGGGCCGATCATTACCGGACATGCCCATCCGCATGTAACCAAGGCCATCCATGAGGCGGCAGCGAACGGCACGCTCTACGGCACGCCGACCGAGCTGGAAATCCGCTTGGCCGTCATGCTGAAGGAAGCGATTCCGTCGATGGACAAGGTCCGCTTCGTCAACTCCGGCACGGAAGCGGTCATGACGACGATCCGCGTCGCCCGCGCCTATACGAAGCGGGGCAAGATCATCAAATTCGCCGGGTGCTACCACGGCCATTCCGATCTCGTGCTCGTGGCCGCCGGCTCCGGCCCGTCCACGCTGGGCATCCCCGACAGCGCCGGCATTCCGGCCAGCATCGCGCACGAGGTGATCACGGTGCCGTTTAACGACGCGGCGGCGCTGAAAGACGCGCTCGACAAATGGGGCGACGACGTTGCCGCCGTCATGGTCGAGCCGATCGTCGGGAACTTCGGCATGGTGATGCCGAAGCCCGGATTCCTCGAGGATCTCTGCCGGCTGGCGCGGCAGTACGGCGCCCTCGTCATTTACGACGAGGTCATCACGGCCTTCCGCTTCCACTACGGCTCGGCGCAAACTTACGCCGGCCTGCAGAACCACGAAGCGATCCGGCCGGACCTGACCGCCCTCGGCAAAATCATCGGCGGCGGCCTGCCGATCGGCGCGTACGGCGGCAGCAAGGAGATCATGGAGCAGGTGGCGCCGCTTGGTCCGGCCTATCAGGCCGGGACGATGGCAGGCAACCCCGCCTCCATCTCCGCCGGCATCGCCTGCCTTGAGGTGCTGCAGGGCGCCGGCGTCTACGACGAGATGGACCGCCTCGCCGCGAAGCTGACCGGCGGCCTAGCCGACTCGGCCCGCCGGCACGGGGTGCCGCTGACGATCAACCGCATCCGCGGTTCGTTCTCGACGCACTTCTGCGACCATCCGGTCACGAACTACGACGAGGCGCAGGACACCGACGGCGAAGCGTTCGCCGCCTTCTTCCGCGCGATGCTGAACCACGGCGTCAACCTCGCCCCGTCGAAATACGAAGCCTGGTTCCTGACGACCGCGCACGCGGAGAGCGACATCGACTTCACGCTGGAAGCCGCCGAGGCTTCGTTCAAGGAGATCGCCGGGAAGTAAACGGGAATCACCTCCGAGACCGCGCTGGATGCGCCGTTTCGGAGGTTTTCTTTTTCGCGTCCTCCTCCCTCCATCCTGCAAGTCTCCGGGCACTGTCCCATTTACGATTCCCTGCAGAAGTTCTATACTACAAGAAGCTCATAACAAAGGAAGTCACCCGCCATGCTGCACGCGTTGAACCGTCAACTAAACAAAATGATGCCTTTGATCACGCCTTCCAGCATCTTGATAGGCGTGCTTTGCGGGAGCTATCTGTCCGCTTATACCTACTTGTCGCCGTGGCTGTTCGCCTTTATGACCTTTGCCGGAAGCATCAGCCTCAGCTTCAAGGATTTCCTGAACGTGCTCAAAAAGCCGCTTCCTCTGATTCTCTGCCTGTTCATCCTCCATTTGGCCATGCCTTTGATCGCCATGGGCCTGGGGCATCTAGCCTTCCCCGGGGATTTCTATACGATTACCGGATTCATTCTTGCCGCGGCCATTCCGACCGGGGTCAGCAGCTTTGTATGGGTCGGCATCTACAAAGGCAATATCGCCTTGACCCTCTCGATTATCCTGATCGATACGCTGCTGGCTCCGTTCGTCGTGCCCGGCATTTTGTCGTGGCTGGTCGGCACGAGCGTGCAGCTCGACACCGCCGCGATGATGGGCAGCCTGTTGTGGATGATCGTCGCGCCTTCGCTGATCGGCATGGTGCTGAACCAGTGGAGCAAAGGCGCGGTCATCGCGTCCTGGGGCCCGTGGCTGAACCCGTTCTCCAAGCTGGCCATGGCGGTCGTCGTCGCGATCAACGGCGCGGTCGTCGCCCCTTACCTGACCGATTTCAGCCCCCGCCTGCTTGGGCTGGCGGCGATCATCGTCACCCTGGCTTCGGTCGGTTATCTGCTCGGCTTTGGCCTTTCACGCCTCATCGGCCTGGGCGATGCCGACAAAGTTGCGCTCGTCTTCAACGGTGGCATGCGCAACATCAGCGCGGGAGCGGTCCTTGCCGTCACCTATTTCCCCGCTCCCGTTGCCGTCCCGGTCGTGCTTGGCATGGTATTCCAGCAGATGATGGCCTCCCTGGTCGGCTTCGTGCTGGGCCGCCAATCGCGCGCCAAGCGGCAACCGACGGATACGGCGTCGGCGGCGTAGCGGGTAACGCCGGGCGGCAGCACAAGCAACTTGCAGCCGATTCGCTACAATCCCACCCTGCCTTCCACACTCCTAACGGACCTGAGCGACGCTAATCGTCCATTTCCCGGCTATTTCCCGGTGTAGCGGACTCAGGAGACGTTATTCAACTCCAAACAAGACCAATTGACTCGATTTGTAGTTAATAACGTCATCTCGGTCCGTTACAATTGGAAGGCCTCCGTTTTAAGGCATTTAACGGCTCTGGAGTCCGTTAAACTCCGTCTGGTTGGTTTGCTCAAAATCTTGACCGGCAAAGTAAGGCTCCGCTCTTCCCCGGTTGTTCCTCCTCTCCTCGCTCGTCAGCGCAGGATAACCGACATCAATGCAAAAAAGCCGTCCCAGTCTATACAAGACTTCGGGGACGGCCTTTTTGACGATCTGTAGTTGCCTTATTTCAAGGTAAGCCCGCTTATTGTTGCGGAGCTTTATCGAAGAAGTTCTCTTGCACGTATTTGGCCGCTACGTCCAGCTGCTGTTTGGAGTCGGTACCCTTCTTCGAGAACGATTCCTGTACGACGTTGGACATCGTGGCGTAGTAGTCCTGCGTGCCGAACTGCGCTTCCGGCTTGCCTTCCAGCAGGCTGAACAGCTGCGGATCGTATTTGTACACGTTGTCGTATTTGTCGTAGATCGCTTTCACCTTTGCGGCGTAATCCGAATCCTCGCTGAAATATTCCAGCGGCGTCGGAATATAGTATTTGCCTTCGTCCTTGCGGGCTTTGATCGTATCCTCCACCGATTTCAGCGCATCGTCGGTGAAGTAGTCGAACGTAATGTAGCGGAACGCCATTTCCTGCTCGTCTTTCGTTGCGTTCGGGTTGATGACGAGATAGTTCCCGCCCAAAATCCCGTAATGCTTGCCGCCTTTTTCCGCCGCAGGCATCGGATAAGCGATGACGTCCTCCGGCTTCATGCCGCCTTCGTTCAGCGCCGCCTGAATCACGTCAAACGCCCCGGCGATGACCATGGCCGTCCGGCCTTGCTTGAAGGAGCTGATCGCGTCGCCCCAGCCCAGCGCCCAGTCCTGCGGGATCGCATTTGCTTCCCAGCGCAGTTTTTTGTAGAAATCCAGCGCTTTGACTCCGGCTTCGGAATTGAATACCGCCGTCAACTTTCCGCCTTCGCTCGTTTGGATGTCGCCTCCGGCTTCAAACAGGAAATTCGTCCAGTTCCAGCCCGCTTCGTTCCCTTTCCCCATCGGAGCGATGCCGGAGATGCCTTTTTTCGGATCGGCAACGCCTTTCGCCGTATTGTACATATCGTCCCAGGTCCAATCGAACGCCGGAACCGGCACGCCTTTTTCATCCAGCAGTTTCTTATTGATGACCGTCGAGGTGACGTAACCGTTTTGCGTTACCCCGTATACCTTGCCGTCAACCATAAACTGGTTCTGCAGCACGGGATTGATCTCGTCCTTGTACTCCCAGTTGTTCCAAAGCTCGGTGATGTCGGCCACCCAGCCGCGTTCCACGAGCAATTGGGCTTCGGTCGCCCACGTATTATAGAACGTCGGCGCTTCGTTGGACGCCATCTTCGCTCCGATTTCGTTGACGTCGTAATCCCAATCGTCTTTGACGATCGTTACGTTCGGGTATTTCGCCGTGAAGCGGGCGATTTTATCGTCCTCCTGCTTGCGCAGCGTCGTTTCGTCCGGGAGCGGATAGTGGATCTTCAGCGTGACCTTGCGCTCTGTTATGTCGTCCGCTTCCCCTGCGGTACCGGCCTCGTTGCCGCCATTGCCTCCGTTTCCGCTCGTGCTGACGGCTCCGTCGTTGCCGGTGCCTTCCGCATTGTTTTTGGCTCCGCCGCCGCATGCCGAGAGCAAGGAACCGAACAGCACAAGGCACATCATAATGGTTGAAAACTTACGCATTGAAACTCCCCTTTTCGTAAAATAGTTTGTTGAGGTTGTTCAAAATGACATCTTCATCTTAAAAGAGAACGATTTAGCAATCGATGTGTAATCATATTCCTTTCATGTGCATGCCTACGATGTTGAAAACGCTATCCTTTCACTGCGGACAAGCTGACGCTGCGCATGATGAATTTCTGGAAGACCAGGAAGACGAAGATCGGCGGAATCATCGCCATGAACAAAATCGTGAACTTTACGTTGGTGTCCAGGCTGCGCGCGGCGACGACGTATTTGTAAATGGCCGTAGCCAGCGTATACTTGTCTTCGGTTTGCATGACGAGCGACGGCCAAAACCAGTCATTCCAGGCGCTCGAGAAAATAAAGATGGCCAACGTCGCGAAAATCGGCACCGACAGTGGCACGGCGATCCGAATGAAGCTGGTCCACTCCGACGCCCCGTCAATACGGGCCGCTTCGAAGATCTCCGGGTGGATGCCGTCGAAGAAATTTTTGATCAGCAGGAAATAATAAGCGCTGGCGCCCGCCGGAAGCCAGAAGGCCCAGTAGGAGTTGAGCAGCCCGAGCTCCTTCAGGTTAACGAAGTTCGGAATCATGTAGCTGGATGCCGGAATGAACAACGTCATCAGAATAAAGAAATAGACCGCCCGGCCGAAGGGGACGCGGATCCGCGAGATGCTGAATGCGGCAAGGCCAAGCACCAAAATGGTCATGATCAGATTCCCGGCAAAGATCAGCATCGTATTTTTCAGGTAAGTGGGCAAATCGATAAACGTCCAGCCTTTGGCGAAATTCTCCCAATGCCACTCCTGCGGGAAGAAATGCGGCGGAAACGAGTTCACCTCCGGATTGCTCTTCAGCCCGTTGAACAGCGTCATGGCGATCGGGTACAGCATGGTTACCGCCATTACGGCGACGCAGAATACCATGAATCCGTAAACGATTCGATTCCAAGGCTTTCGCAGATCGGACGGCGACAAAATCCCTCTTTCTTTCATGCTAGTACTCCTCCCTGTTCAGCTTGAATTGCAGAACGCCAAGTACGGCCAATACCAGGAACATCAAGACGCCCAGCGCCGTACCCGAGCCGTAATCCAATTGGGTGAACGCGTATTTCACCGTCAGCAGGGCATAGGTCAGCGTCGCTTTGTTCGGACCGCCGTCCAGCATCGCCAGTTGCGACTGATAAGCCTGCGAGGTCCCGATCAGCTGCAGGATCAGCATCAAGACGATCAGGTTCCGCATCGATGGCAGCGTAATGTATTTGATCCGGCTCCATACCCCGGCTCCGTCGATCTCGGCGGCTTCGTACCAGTCCCGAGGAATGCTGAGCACCCCGGCCAAATAGATCAGCATGGCCGAGCCGAACTGCTGCCACGTTTCCATGAACACCAGCGAAACCATCGACCAGCTCGGGTCCGAAACGAACGAAACCGGGTCGACGCCAAATAATCCGAGCAGCGCATTGATCGGACCGACCGGATCGTACATCCATCTCCACAGGCCGTACAAGACGACCCCGGGCACCACATAAGGCAGGTAGGCCGCAATCCGTGCGAAGCCTTGGAAAAATTTCAGCTCCGATATGGCGATGGAAGCCGCGATCGGCACCCAGAACCCGATCACCAGGCACAGGAGCATATAATAAAGCGTATTTCGGATCGAGAGAAGCACGTCGGGATTGTTCAGCACCGTGATATAGTTGTCCAACCCGACGAACGTGTTCCCGTTTACGAAATCGATATGGTAAAAACTATAGACCATCCCTTTGATGATCGGCACCCATAAAAAGACGATAAATATGGCGATCGCCGGTACGAGAAACAAATAACCCGTCATGTATTTTTTCCAGCTCGAACCCCGCCGCGGACTTATTCGGGTTGGTTTTACCGTGTTTTGCTGCTGCATGCTCTTCGGCGAATAGGCCGTTTCCCCCATCTGTCTCCCTCTTTTCTTCGTAGTGTCTACTGTTAGAACGAGTTAACCACCTCTATGTAATTGTAGAAAAGAGGGAGATCCGCGAACATGTCTAAAACTATGTGAAGTATGCTCGATCTTACTTCTTCAGTTCGCTGGGACTGACGCCGAAATATTTTTTGAAAATTTTGCTGAAATGCTCCGGCGATTCGTAGCCGACCCGCTCCGCGATCTCATAACGGCGCAAATCCGTATTCAAAATTAGCGATTTGCTTTCTTCCATCCGCAGCTTGATGACATACTCCCAAAGGTTGTACCCGGTGTTTTTCTTGAACAGATAACTCAAATAGTTCGGGCTGACATGGTTCTTCTTGGCGACCTCGTGAATGGTCAGCCCTTTCTGGCTGTAGTTCTCCTCGATGTATTCCTTGGCGCTATCGACGATCCGGTTGTTCTGCGTATGCAGTTCCTCTTGGGACGGATCCTGGGCATAGTTGTGCCAATTGTAGTCGCCGTAGTAAAACACGTGGTAATCCCCTTGTTCCCCGCTCCACAGGATCGCTTTGTCCGCCTGGCGGCTTAAGGCGTCAAGATATTGAACGCCCTTTAAAATTTGACTGATCCCGACGGTGCACAAGAGGCCGAGATATTTATGGACATGGTGATGCAGGCTGCGCCCGATCATTTCAAGCTGGTTGATTTTGTTGACGCTGGGCTCGGCGTAGTCCGTTTCGTTCCATTGCACGATAACGGCGATTTCCAAATCGCGCGTATAAAAAGACAAGGCGTTCCATTCCTGGTGCAGCAGCTCCTCGACGATGTTTAGCGCGGCGTATTGAAACAGCCGGACGTCCCGATCGTTGAATTCGGTTCGATTTTTCTCCCCGGGCAGGGCCAATTTCATTTTGATCACGGAAAAATAAGGCCCGGACAGCCCAAGCTTCGCCGTATCTCCGGCTTCGTCCTCCATCTCCGCGAGTTCTGAGGAATCCGCCAGCAAACCCTTCAGCCGCTCGATGCGTTCAGGCCGAGGCTCCTCCATGCGGAAATACGCCTTGTCCCGGGACAACCACTCCTCCATTTGCGGGACCGGCTTATCCATTTTCAGCAGCGCGTTGCGCACGGAATCCAGAAACTGCTCGCTGTTCAGTGGCTTGATCAAATAATCCTTGGCGCCGAGTCGGATGGCCATCTGCGCATACTGGAACGTCTCATGGGCCGAAATGATGATCGTCTGCACCCATGGCTTGAGGATTTTCGCCTGATGCATCAGCTCGATCCCGTTCATTTCGCCCATTTGGATATCCGTCACGATCAGGTCGATATCTTCCATTCTCACGTAGTCCAGCGCTTCATGACCGTTATGGGCCGTGATGATTTGGCCGATTCCCAGGCCCGACGACGTCAATAACCCGGCTAACCCTTTGCAAATGAGCGGTTCATCGTCTACGACCAGGATGTTGTACATGCAAATTCCCCCTCTTTGTTATTCGCCCGGATTTTCCGTTTTGGGCAGCGTGATCGTCACGACGGTTCCGCCATTCGGACGGGCCGCGTACTTCAAGCCGTATTCGAGCCCGAAATGCAGCCGGATGCGCTGGTGAATATTCCGGATGCCATAGCCGACGGACGGGCTTGGACTCTCGTCGTTCAGCAATTTGTCGATCGCCGCGAAATCGACCGCTTTGTAGCCGTTGTCCTCGATGGCGATCTCCACCCGGCCTTCTTGTTCCTTGGCACGGATGGCGATTTCGCCGTCTTCCCCCATATTTTTAACGCCATGAATAATCGCGTTCTCAATCAATGGCTGGAGCGTGATTTTCGGAATCGCGCAAGCGTGCAGCGAGGCGGGAACGTCCCGGGTCACCCGGAAACCGTACTCGTACCGGTGCTCCTGCAGCTTGATATAAGCGGAAGCGTGCTCCAGCTCCTCTTCGAGCGTAATCAGCTCCCGGCCCCGGCTCAAGCTGATTTTCATCAGCTTGGAGAGCTCCTTGATCATTTCCGCGGAGGACGTATTGCCCTCCATCGTGCTTTTCCAATAGATGCTCTCGAGCGTGTTGTACAATAAATGCGGATTGATCTGCTGATACAGGATTTGCAGTTGGGCTTCTTTTTGCTTGATATCCATCTGATATTTGTAATGCACCAGACCGTTCAGCCTGCGCGCCATCTCGTAAATGGTCGAGACAAGCACGCTGACCTCGTCGTTCCGGCGCCATTTCGGCGTTTCCGGCACGACCTTGCCCGGTTCATACCTTCTGACGAAATAGACCAATCGCTGCAGCGGCGTCATCAACGCCCGCCAGAAATACAGGATCATGATCAGTCCTACCGCAAAATAAGCCACGGATATGAGCAAAATAATCCGCTTGATTTCATTTTGCTGCTGCAAAAGCGCCTTGAGCGGAACCTTATAAATCAGCTTTTGCTGAAGCACCGCATTATAATTAATGACATAAATGAACTCATTGGTAATGACATCCTTGGCCCCGATGACGGAGCTTCCCACATCCGCTTCCGCCGGCAGGTCCAGCACCTGGCCTACTTCCGGGACGGTTGCCGTCAAAATCCGGTTGCCCCAATCCGTGAAGTACAACTCGCCTTCCGGAATCGAAACCGTTTGCAAGGATTCGCCGATTCGCGCGTCGACGTTCGATACGACCAGCACGCCGATCGTCCCGCCTTTGTCGATATTGTTGATCGCCCGCACATAAGCAAGGGTATGCTGGTTTTTTTGCCCTTTCGTCGGCGGCGACAAATGCTCGATCAACCGCAAATAGCCGTTCCCTTTCCTGGCGACGGCCTCGTCGAACCATTCCGGCTTCTCGTGTTCGAGGAAAAAATAAACCCCTGCTTTCATCGACTCCGGGTAATACGGCGCGAAGGAATAGGAATTCGACGGGTCGTACACGAACAGCGAATAATACAGCGGTTCCTGCTGATCGGTTTCCTCGGAGTAGCTGTTCAGCAAATTTTCCAGACGCTCGTAGTTTTTGACGCGTTCGAGCATAGTACCTTCTTCGGCCGGGTTCAACTGCTGAACCAGCGGATGTTGAAACACGGTCGAGGCTACCTTGTTGATCGATTCAATGTCCCTGCTGATCAGTTTGAAGTTTTGTTTATTCAGCTCGATGTAGGCGCCCGAAACATTCCGTTTCAATATCTGATCCGTCCGGTAATTGCCGTACGAGTTCAAAATGAACAGAGGGACGACCAGCACCAGAAAGACCAGGATCATCTGCTGCTTCAAACTGATCTGCGTCAACGGGTTTTTGAAGCCTGCGTTCACTGCGTTGCACCTCCGGTCACTTTAAGTACGAGTTCAATAAATCGGGGTTTCAGCACCGAGAAGGTTGGATGAAGCTAGGGACTGAGTAGCGCAGCGTAGGCAAACCTACGTGAGCAACGGAAGACCCGGCTGAATTCAAGATTCGACGTCGAAATCACTTCCTGGCCTGCTTCGTGATCAAAAGACGACTTTTTGAACAACCTCTTTAACTATAGCAATTATGAAAACCGGCAAGTATGCGCGTTCCTACGGAGATCGTGGCGGTTCCTCCGATTCGCGCGGGATACGTTGCCAACCTTACTCCTAGTGTAGGAGATTTTCGGGTTCTTGCCAGCTATAATTTTTGCTGGACGGCATCCGACAAGCAGCAGTCTGTGGTTTCAATTAAATATAACGCGTATTATAATGGACCTAAAAATAGGGACAAGCTTCCAATATGCATTCGTTCGGAGAAGAGATGGACTTCTATCACATGTCTACTTTCTTTCCCGACAAACAAAACTTTGAATTTGTAAGAGAGCAATTACCGGAGTCAACTTTGACGTAAGCTCGGACGAATTGTTAAGCATCGTGGAAGGATATAAGCCGGTGATGAGTCCGGTATGGTATGATTTAGTCATAGCATTTATTCCTAGGAGATGGGGGTATATTTGTGAGATATTTCGTTAAGCAAAGCGATATCGTCATCGGCCGTCTCGTCATTACAGAAACAAAGCTCGAATATATTCCCATTAAATCCGCTTTACGCCATTTGTCGGTGCTCAAGGTTTATCCTCCCGGTTTATTCCCCTATACGTTCGCAAACGGGAAAGCGGCTCTGGATTCCGCCGCCAAACCTTCGGAGGAGGCCATCCTGCGCTGGATGGAGGATCGGATCTTCCCTATGGACAGACAAGATAAAGATGAACTTCTTAAAGCGATAGGGTTGGATTCTTATGATGTCATTACGCTCTTTCAGGAGCTTAAAGGCAAAACCTCCCGGGATGCCCTGTGGATTACGGAAGATCCGAACGAGCCTTACTCCAAAGGAGAAACGGCCTCGGCCCTTTATGAAGCGGATGATATCGATGAATTTACGGCTACTGACGAACTCAAGAACCTGAGCTTGTTGGGCGAGCTGCTTAAACACCCGATCCACGAATCTAAGGCGATGTATGGCAAAAAGGAGAAGTGACAGCGGTCCGCCCTGCATGAGAATATTGCACGAATCGAAAAAGGGTCCCCGATAGTTGTCGGGGGCCCTTTCCTATACATTGCTACTTCCGGACCAGCTCGTGCAAGCCGGCGACGACTAAATCAGCGGCGGCCAGGATGTCCGGGCTGCCGATGCCGACCACCCGGCAGCCGGCGGCCTTGCCCGCCTGCACGCCCGCCTCCGCGTCCTCGAACACGACGCATTCGGACGGCGGCAGCGCAAGCGCCGCGCTGGCGGCGAGGAACACCTCGGGGTCCGGCTTGGCCTTGGACACCTTGGTGCCGTCGATCACCGCGTCGAACAGCTCGGCAATGCCGAGCCGGGACAAGATGAACCCGGCGTTTTTGCTCGCCGACCCCAGGGCGATTATCACGCCGCGCTCGCGCAGCTGCAGCAAGTACTCCTTCGCCCCCGGCAAAATTTCCGACGGCTCCAGCTTGGAAATAAAGTCAACGTATTCGCGATTTTTGTCCGCGGCCATCTTCTCGCATTCTTCCTCCGAAGCCTCTACGCCGCCTACCTCGAGCAGGATGCGCAGCGACTCCATCCGGCTGACGCCCTTCAATCGCTCATTGTGGGCTTCGGTAAACTCGAAGCCGAGCCGGCGCGCCAATGACCGCCAAGCGAGATAGTGGTATTTGGCCGTATCGACGATCACCCCGTCGAGGTCGAAGATCGCGCCTTTCATCGTTTCCAGCATGCTGTGATTCTCCTTTGATCATTTTGGTGTGCAGCTCTACGGAATCATTTGACAAGGTTTGCGCTCATCCTAGCAACGGACCCCGGAGCCGTTATTTCGGCGAAATCAAGAGTTTGGGGAATGGAACGGACCGTATAGACACTTGCGTTGCATTAAATCTACAAGGTACCGGCCAGGCGTTAAAATTGTATTCGATTTTTCGAATACAATTCGTCACGAACGACAAAAA
>NZ_JBNYYG010000082.1:0-20057 GCF_050565405.1 Paenibacillus macerans
CCCCTACTGTTGTTTCCAGTATACAAAAAGGTACCCATACGCTAAACACTTTTTTTGAAGTGTCCAGTGGATGGGTACCAGTTTATTCCATCCTGCATGCTCGCGCTTTTTTTATTCGCTCGTATCGGGGGGCCAGCCCTTATTCATGAACGACCGCAATGATTTCCTCCTCAAGCTCCAGCCTGACATCCTCCCGGAAAATCCGTCTGCCGTATTGTTGATGGACATATTGCATGATCGACTCCATGATATTGGATTCGACCAGGTACCGGCTGCGGCCGTTCACCCATACCTCGCCCGTGAAGCCGGTGTCTTCGTCCCAGCTTAACTCCACTTGAACGTCGGATGGGCGGACGCCCGTCCGCTCCGCCGTATTCAGGCAAATGGCGTTGATGATTTCATCCATGCCGAGAATCATGGCTTAATATCTTCCTCCGCGGCGGTAGTCGTCCTGGCGCGGTTGTTTTTTGAAGCGGCGGTACAAGGCCATTACAGCGATAATAATGACGTAGATCGCTAGCAGGTTCACGGCCAACCCTAGCAAATTGCCGAAAAAGCCCATGTTTCCGAACAAGCCTCCGAACAGCATGCCGGCCAGACCGCCGACCATCAGTCCGCGCATAAAGCCGCCGCCGCTGAAGAAACCGCGTCCCGTTGTCGGAGCTCCCGTCGTGGCCCCGGTTCGGTTGCCCGTCGTATTTTGGTAATCGCTTTGCGCCGGCTTTTTCGTCGAAGGATTGTAGGTTCGCGGGCCGGACTTAAAGCCGCCGCGTCTGGCGTCGGCCGCATCGGGGAACGTGAAAGCGAAAAAGAGCGTAAAGGCCATTACGATCAGCATCATTTTTTTCATCATGGTATGTGGACACCCTCCTATGCATGTAAGTATGTTCTGTTCCCTAGCAAGTAATACGGGCAAGTGCCGGAGATGTTTCAAAATTAAATCAAATGCAAAATCTAGTTCGGGGTGCATCGATTCTTCTTGGACCTGCTGCATAAAGCCCAGGCCAAGTTTACATCCTATCTTTATAATGGGCCGCATCCGGTGCAGCACATTAGCTGATACGAAAGGCAGGGATGAAGGATGGCCGAAAAAAATATTTTGGCTTATTTCAAAAGCCCGGAGGAAGCCGAAGGCGTAGCGCGTAAGCTAAGCGCATTAAGGGTCGTGGATATGTCGATTGACCGCTTCAGCCGCTATGCGGGCGAGGGCTATGACCCGATGAACCCGGTGACGGGGAAAATCTCCAGCTTGGCGGCGATTACCCAGGATGCCGCCATTACGAACCACTCCGCGGGTATCTTGGCGGCGGCGGACCCGGCGGCCAGCGGACTCAGCCATGGCGGCCAAGGAGGCCCTACCGGGCACGATATTTTGTTAACTGCCGTCGTTGACGAGTCCATTCACCATCAGGCTCTCCGCATCGTCGAGGAAGCGGGCGGCCTCATTTAGCGTTTGTTTCGTAGTCGGGGTAAACCAAGATTCATAGAAGAAAAGGAGTTGTTCCAAGCATGAGCCAAAGCCATGAGGACCGGCGCACAAAGCGTACTTCGGGCAAAGCGCAAAAAATGCCGATCGAGCACAATCAAGACGTGGAATTTTCCGAGGAGCTTGCGGATCAAGAGGATTGGGAGGCTTTGGAGCGCAGCGAGCGGGCGGATGCGCGCCAGCAGGGCCAATTCAAGCTGTAATGCGATTACGTCAGGGCGGAGGGATCCTACTCGGGATTCTCTCCGCCCTGCTTTGTCACTGCTTGCATTCTATAGTACAATAAATCTTATGCATGTCAGTCAAGGAGGAAAACATACGATGATTTGGAAGGAAATAACTATACATACAACGGAAGAAGCTGTAGAGATGATTTCAAACTTCTTGCATGAAGCGGGGGCGGGCGGGGTAACCATCGAGGAGCACGTCGATAACGACAAGCCGCGCGATACGTCGCTCGGGCAATGGTTTGAAATTCCGCCGAACGATATTCCCGAGGGCGAAGCCAAGATCAGCGGGTATTTTCCCGAAGGCCCGAATATCGACGATGTCATCGTCGAAGTTCAAGCGCGGATTGAAGAGCTCAGAAGCTACGATATCGATCCGGGAGCGGCGGAGATCGCCGTCCGGGACGTTAGTGAAGACGATTGGGCCAATAACTGGAAGCAATACTTTAAACCGCTGCGCGTATCGGAAAGGCTGACGATCAAGCCGACCTGGGAAGATTACGCGACGCAATCGCCGGAGGAGCAAATCATCGAGCTTGATCCCGGCATGGCTTTCGGTACGGGGACGCATCCGACTACCTCGTTATGCCTTCGCACCTTGGAGAGCGTCATCCGCGAGGGAGACGAGGTTATCGATGTCGGTACCGGTTCAGGGATTCTCGCGATCGGCGCGTGCCGTTTGGGAGCTTCCAAGGTGCTTGCCCTTGATCTGGATCCGGTGGCGGTATCCAGCGCAACGGAAAATACGCGGCTGAATCGGCTGGAGGACCAAATCCAGGTCGTGGAGAGCGATCTGTTGTCCGTGCTTAAGAGCGAAGGCAGCAGGGACGTGCAGGTGAAGCTGCCGGTGCGCGTGGTCGTCGCCAATATTTTGGCCGAGATTATCCTGCTGTTCATCGACGATGTGTATCAGGCCTTGCAACCCGGCGGCTATTATATCGCCTCGGGCATTTATAAAAATAAAGAACAAGCCGTAGAAGAAGCGCTGCTTGCCGCGGGTTTTGAGCTGGAACGGACGGCCCGGGAAGAAGATTGGGTGGCTTTTGTGGCGAGAAAGAGGTAAATGTAATGGAATTCTTAAACCAAATCCTGCGGGTCCCCTTGGACCAGCTTCCTTTCTATTTGATCACCTTGGTGGTCGCGTTTACCATTCATGAATTTTCCCATGCTTATTTCGCAAATAAATTCGGGGACCCTACGGCCAAGCTGCTTGGCCGCGTCACTCTGAATCCGGCGGTGCATTTCGACTTGCTGGGCATCATCCTGCTGCTGATCGCAGGATTCGGATGGGCCCGGCCGGTGCCGGTCAATCGCGACAACTTTAGCAAACCTCGCATGATGGGCGTGATCGTATCGGCGGCCGGACCGCTGAGCAACTTGCTGCTGGGCGTTCTCGGGACCTTGATCTACGTCATGCTGGCTCAATTCGGCGTGCTGGATGCGATCACCAACGAAAAACTGCTTCAAGCCGTTTTGATCTTCTTTAACCTGTTTACGCTAATGAACTTTTTCTTGTTTTTATTCAACTTGATTCCCCTTCCGCCGCTCGACGGCTACCGCATTCTGGAGGATGTGGTGCCGCGCCGCGTGCTGGGCAAGCTGCAGCAGTATGAGCAGTGGTCGGTGTTGATCTTTTTGCTTATCCTGGTCATTCCGGGACTGCAGCGGTATACGATTACGCCTCTGTACCAGGCGGCCCAGTCGATGTATTTCCAATTCGCCCAGTTTTTCCTCATCCTGTTCGGGGCTTGATGCGGCAAGAAACAGTGGAAAGGCTTTTTCAAAAGTTGTATGATGTACTTTGGTGATTTTAGCGGTTGTTCAGAAAGTCAGCTTTCGATCACGCGGATGACGCATAGTAGCAGATTCGGCGTCGAATCTTGGATTCAGCCGGGCTAACGGACACCAGAAACGCTATTGACCCGCATTTGGGACATTTTCCGGTTCTAACGGACCGAGGAGACCTCAATTCAGACAAAAGCGGTTAAATGACCGCCATGAGAGACCCGTAAGGTCTCAGGAGTCCGTTACAGTGGGAAATAGCCGGGAAATGGGCAAATAAGGTCATTACGGTCCGTTTCGTTCAGCTAACTTTTCTGAACCAGCATTTTTAGGGCGAGGATGGATGAGCATGCAGCGATATTTTGTGGAGCCCGCGCAGTTTGGCGAACGGGAAGTGACGATTACCGGGGAGGATGCCCGCCATATCGGCAGGGTGATGCGTTCCAAGCCCGGCGACAAGCTGATCGTGAGCGACGGCGTTTCCCGTGAAGTCCTCGCGGAAATATTAACGATCGAGCCGCAGGAAGTCACTGCGGCTATTATAGACGCGCTGGCGGCATCCGGAGAACCGTGGCTGAAAGTGACGGTGGCCCAGAGTCTGCCGAAAGGCGACAAGATGGAAACCGTTATCCAGAAGTGCACGGAGATCGGGGCTACCTCCTTCCTTCCGTTTTTGTCGGAACGCACCGTGGTACAATATGACAGCAAGAAGGAAGAGAAACGCTTGGGCCGCTGGAAGAAAATTTCCAAGGAGGCCGCCGAGCAAGCCCATCGCAGCAAAATTCCGGCCGTGGATATGCCGGTGAAATGGGACGAGCTGCTGGCTGCGGTTAAGGGCTACGATCTGGTATGCTTATGTTATGAGAAAGAAGAAGGCCAGCAATTGCGCGACGTATTGAAGCCTTTTGCCGAGAAGCTGGTGCCTGAACAAACCTATAAGGTAGCCGTTGTGGTGGGGCCCGAAGGCGGTTTTACCGAAGAAGAAGTACGGGAAGCCGAATTGGCCGGAGCCGTGTCCGTCGGTTTGGGGCGGCGCATTTTGCGTACCGAAACGGCCGCCATGGCAGCTTTAACCTGCATCATGTATGAATCCGGAGAAATGGGGGGAATTTGAGCGATGCCAACTGTCGCCTTTTACACCTTGGGCTGTAAAGTTAATTTTTATGATACCGAAGCCATTTGGCAGCTGTTTAAAAATGAAGGCTACGAGCAGGTTGATTTCGAGCAATCCGCCGCTGACGTATATTTGATCAATACTTGTACCGTAACGAATACCGGTGATAAAAAGAGCCGTCAAATTATCCGACGGGCGGTGCGTCGCAATCCAGACGCGATCGTGGCAGTCACGGGCTGTTATGCCCAAACTTCGCCCGCGGAAATTTTGGATATTCCCGGCGTGGATCTTGTTATTGGTACGCAGGACCGCGAGAAAATTATCCCTTACGTGAAGCAAATCCAAGCGCAGCGCAAACCGATCAATGCCGTTCGCAACATTATGAAAACCCGGGAGTTCGAAGAGCTGGACGTGCCGGATTTTGCCGACCATACCCGGGCTTTTCTCAAAATTCAGGAGGGCTGCAACAATTTTTGCACTTTCTGCATTATTCCTTGGTCGCGCGGCCTGTCGCGCAGCCGCGACCCGCAAAGCGTGGTCCAGCAAGCGCGCCAGCTGGTCGCCGCGGGTTACAAAGAAATCGTATTGACCGGGATCCATACCGGGGGATACGGAGACGATCTGGAGAACTATCGGTTGTCCGACCTGCTTTGGGATCTGGATAAAGTGGAAGGGCTCGGCCGGATCCGCATCAGCTCGATCGAAGCCAGCCAAATCGACGAGCGTATGCTTGAGGTGCTGAAGGGCTCCTCGAAAATGTGCCGTCATTTCCACATCCCGCTGCAGGCCGGCAGCAATGAAGTGCTCAAGCGCATGAGAAGAAAGTATACCACCCAGGAGTTCGAGCATAAAATCAAAATGATCCGTGAATTTATGCCGGACGTAGCGATCACGACCGACGTCATCGTCGGCTTTCCGGGCGAGACCGACGAGCTTTTCCGCGAGGGCTTTGAAACGATCAAACGTATCGGCTTCTCGGAAATGCACGTGTTCCCGTATTCCAAACGGACCGGCACGCCGGCCGCCCGGATGGAAGATCAAGTGGACGAAGAGGTGAAGCATGCCCGCGTGCATGAGTTGATCGATTTGTCCGAGCAAATGCAACTCGCCTATGCTCAGAAGTTCGTCGGCCAAGTGCTGGACGTCATTCCGGAGAAAGACGAGAAAGGCACCGCCGGAGACGGCTTCGTGACCGGCTTCAGCGACAACTACCTGCAAATCCGCTTCCCGGGTACGCCTGACCTGACCGGCAAAATGTGCCGCGTCAAGCTGACCAAAGCCGACATCAATACCAGCGAAGGCCAGCTGGTCCGCGTCCTGGATGAAGCCTCGCAGGCCCTAGCTTAAAATAAGTTCTGCCCGCCAATCGGGCATCACAAGGATTTCACCCCCGCGGGCTGAAATCCTTGTTGTTACATTGGGGGAATTGGAAGTATGAGTACGGATGCACCTATAATTAACAAGTGACACTAAGGGTTAGCGCACCCAAGCAGAGCGCATTCCCGGAGGGAACAGCGGGCAGGAGCCTCATAGGATCCTACGTTCATTGGGTTTCCAGGTAACCCGGGAGTGCTGAGAGTGAGACGTACCCGAAGGGGGAAAAGCGATCCATGCACCAAAGCAGAGCGCATTGCCGAAAGGAACAGCGAGCAGGAGCGCTTCATAGGATCCTACGTTCATTGAGTTTCCAGGTAACCCGGGAGCGCTGAAAGTGAGACGTACCCCGAAGGGGAGAAAAGCGATCCACACACCAAAGCCCAGCGCATTCCCGAAGGGAACAGCGAGCAGGAGCGCCTCAGTCTTTCCCACGTTAGTCCAGTTTGCGGGATGCCCAAGGGCAGCAGGCCCTTGGGAGCCCTCCCTTACGGTAAGGGAGGGTTTGGGAGGGTTGAGATCCCGGTTTGGGAGGGTTGAGATCATACTTAAGGAGGTACAGCCAGAATGCCATTCAAAGAAATCTCTGCAGGAGGCGTTGTCTACCGCATCGAAGACGGCCGGATGCAAATTCAACTGATCACCGATCGTTACGGCAAGATCTCGTTTCCCAAAGGAAAAAGGGAACCGGGCGAAACGGTCGAGCAGACGGCGCTTCGCGAAATTTTGGAGGAAACCGGCATCGTGGGCCGGATCGATAAACTAATCGACATTATCGCCTATACTTACCATCATCCCAAGCACGGCAGCGTCGATAAAGAGGTGCACTATTACTTGGTGGAATGGCAAAGCGGAGCCCTCCGTCCGCAGCTGGAGGAAATCCGCAGCGTCTCTTGGTACGAGCCGCAGGAGGCCTGGCGCCAACAGCAGAATTCGGGATACGACAACAACGATTTTATCTTGGAAAAAGCGCTAAGGCTGCTTGACATCGAACCGGAGAATTAGTTCATGCCACGCAGAAGAGGCGGAGCGTAGTTCCCTACGCCCGGTTTGCCGGCGGCAGCGCATTGGGCACATCGATGCCGGTGCCGGTCTTCTCGAGTCTGGACCAAACGGGTAAATAGCAAAACGGCAGGGCCAGCAGGGAACAAGCGACGTTAAAAATCGTCTGCGAATGCGCGATTTGCGCCGAGAGGTCACCGGTCATCCAAGCCGCCGCCGCTTCCAACGCAGGTACCAGCGGCAGAAACAGCATCGCTCCTAGCACGTTTAGCGCGACATGCGACCAGGCGACAAACTGGCCCGGCCGGGTGCCGCCGATGGACGCGATCAGCGCGGTAACGCAGGTGCCAACGTTGGAGCCGATCACCATGGCGATGCCGAACTCCACCGGCAGGGCGCCGCTGGCGGCAAGACCCATGGTCATGGCGACTACCGCGGCGCTGCTGTGAATAATGGCGGTCAGGATAGCGCCGGCAAGTGCCCCCCACAGCAGGCTGCCGGTCGCATGCTCCAGCAGCCAGGCAATGACGCCGCGTTCCTCCAGCGCCGGGCCGATCGATTGCATGAAACGGATCGCGATCATCACGAGGCTGAAGCCGGCGGCGGCCAAAGCGCCGAATTGCAGAGGAAGCAGGAGAGGCAGGCGGCGCTTTACGTAGGCCGGCAGCATTTCTTCGCCAAGCACGGCCGCACCCCAGAGTACGAGGGACATCATCAGCATGGGAACGCCCAGTTTGGCAATATTAAGAGCGATCAGCTCGGTCGTCAGGCAAGTCCCGATATTACCGCCGAGGATGATGCCAAGCGTCCGGGCATAGGATAGCAGGCCGGCGTTGACGAGCCCGATCGTCATGACCGTCACCGCGGTGCTGCTCTGCAATACGGCGGTAATCAACGTGCTGGACAATAGGCCGGTCCAAGGCGTGCGCGTCGTCCGATGAAGAAACCCGATTAACTTGGGTCCGGCCCAGGCATGCAAGGCGGCCTCCATGATTTTCATGCCGAACAGGAACAGGGCCAGCCCAAACGTCACCGGGAAAATAATTTCTTGAAACATGTCGGCGCCTCCCCCTTTTTTTAGATGAGTACAAGTTACATATATGAATGCTGGACAACTTCCATGCTTGCGGCAAAGCGCCGCTATGGCGGAAGCGGCCCGATTTGCCGGTTTCCGGAGCATCGAAGTGGAAAAGTCCAGTTAATCTAGGGAGTCAGACAAACATTTAGTGCGAGTTGAACAACCTCGTTTAGGAGTGAATGGACAAGTGGCTATGGTCATATTGCAGCGCAGCCGCAAGAAGCGGTTGGAAAAAGGGCATCCATGGATATTCAAGAACGAAATCGAAAGCGTGGAAGGGGAGCCGCAGCCGGGGAGCCTGGTCGATATCATGGATCATCGGCGGCGTTATTTGGCAACGGGCTATTACAACCCGGCTTCGCAAATCACGGTGAGAGCCGTTTCATATACGCCGCTGACGGAGATGGACGCCGCCTTTTTCGTTCAGCGGTTTACGGAATGCCTGAAGCATCGCGAACGGTTCGTGAAAGAGGAGTCTTACCGCTTGGTGTATGGCGAAGCCGACTTTTTGCCCGGCCTGATCGTGGACAAGTTCGGCGACGTGCTCGTTGTTCAACTGCTGACGCTGGGGATGGACCGCTGCCGGGAGCATATCGTGTCCGCATTGGTTGAAGTGATGGAGCCTGCAGGCATCTATGAGCGCAGCGACGTCTCCGTGCGCGAGATGGAAGGCCTGGAGCAGGTTCAAGGACCGATTTACGGCCAACCGCCGCGCCATGTCATCGTATCGGAGAACGGCTTGAAGATCGAAGTGGATATCGAGCAAGGGCAGAAGACGGGGTATTTCTTCGATCAGCGCGAAAACCGGGCTTCGGTCGAACCGCTCATGACCGGCTGGGGCGGCCGGAGCGGGATTGAGCTGCAGGAGCTCGCGGCCGAGGACGGCGGCGTTCGCCGCGTTCCCGTCAACCGGAACGGCAAGGAGGTCACTTTCCCGCATTGGGACGGGGCGACGGTGCTGGAATGCTTTTCGCATACGGGAAGCTTCACGCTGCATGCCTGCCGGTATGGGGCCAAAAAAGTCACCTGCCTCGATATTTCCGAGCATGCGATCGATAGCGCGAAACGGAACGTGGAGCTCAACGGGTTTGCGGACCGGGTGGAGTTCGTCGTCGCCGACGCGTTCGACTATCTTCGCAGTCAGGTCAAAGGGGTTGAGGAACGTACCCGCCGTGCCGCGCAAGACGGCAAGGTCGATACCTCCGTGCCGCTGACGGCGGGCGGCGGACGGACCTGGGATGTGGTCATTCTCGACCCGCCGGCTTTCGCCAAGACGAAAGCGGCAGTGAAAGGGGCCTGCCGCGGCTATAAGGATATCAACCTGCATGGAATGAAGCTGGTCAACGAGGGCGGTTATTTGGTGACGGCGAGCTGCTCCTACCATATGCGGCCCGATTTGTTCCTGGAGACGATCCTGGAAGCCGCCGAAGATGCCGGCAAAGTGCTGCGACTCGTCGAATGGCGGCCGGCCGGCAAGGACCATCCGCAGATTCTCGGCGTGGACGAAGGGCATTACTTGAAATTCGCCATTTTCGAGGTGCGCAGCAAAACGGCGTATTGACTTGAAATCCGATATGAACAGCCTTGCCCAGCGGGAGAACGCGGAGCGAGGCTGTTTTTTTCATCAGTCTAAAGGGGAGAAAAGCGGACGTTGCCTGGCTTGCCGTGGACTCCGGGGGCGGTTGGGCGGTGTTTTTTCGATGCGAATGTTTGATCGCATTTATGCTATACTGGGAATTAACGAATTGTCCGTTGTAGGAGGTTATTCCATGTCTTTACAATTCATCCTCGGCCGCGCCGGCAGCGGCAAAAGCACTCTGATTCTCGACCGGGTCGCCGCCTCGCTGCGTGAGAATCCCACAGGTCCGCCTTTGATCCTCCTAACCCCGGAGCAAGGAACGTTCCAGATCGAGCAGCGCATCGCTATGGCTCCGGGCCTGCGCGGAACGGTGCGTACCCAGGTGCTCGGATTCCGCCGGCTGGCGCTGCGCGTGATGCAGGAGACCGGCGGAGCTGCGCTTGTACCGATCAATGATGAAGGCAAAAAGATGCTGCTGTACAAGATGCTGCGCCGGCACAAGGACGAGCTGAAGCTGTTCGGGCGCGGCGGAGACCAGCTTGGCATGATCGACCGGATGGCCGGGCTGTACACCGAAATGAAAAAATACAACGTGGATTTCGCCGCACTGCGGGAACATCACCAATTTCTGGAGGCAACCGCCGGCGAATCCCCGCTGCTTACGAATAAGATGCACGACCTTAGCCTGCTGTTCACCGAATTTGACGAAGAGCTGTCCCGGTTGTATATCGACAACGAGGACCATGTCATGAAGCTGGCCCAGGGTGCGGCGGAATCGGCCTATTTACGGGGGGCGGAGATTTGGATCGACGGCTTCCACACCTTTACGCCCCAGGAATATACGGCAATCGGCGCGCTGCTGAAGGCTGCCGCCTCCGTGACCGTATCGCTGACGCTGGACCGTCCTTACGATGACGGCGTGCTGCCGCATGAATTGAACCTGTTCCACACCCCTGCGACGGCTTATGTGAAGCTGCGCCAATTGGCGGAAGAAGCCGGCGTCGAAGTCAAGGCGGCCGAGCTGCTGGAACAGCGGCCCTATCCGCGTCTTCGGGGCAGCGAGACATTGTCTCACCTGGAGTCGGCCTACGAACGGCGCACGCCTTGGCCCCAGGCCGAACCGCCGCACGATCTGGCGCATGCGCTGTCCCTGCATCGGGCAGGCGGACGGCGCGCCGAAGCGGAAGGGGCCGCCCGGGAGATGGTACGTTTGGCCCGCGAAGAGGGCGTTCGCTGGCGGGAGATGGCGCTTTTGGTGCGCAACCTGGGGGATTACGAGCATATCGTGGCACCGTTGATGGAGGAGTACGGAATTCCTTATTTCCTCGACCAAAAAACAAGCATGCTGCACCACCCGCTCGTCGAATTCATCCGGGCGTCGCTTGATGTGGTGCTGGGGTTCTGGAAATACGACGATGTATTCCGCTGCATCAAAAGCGAATTTGTGCTGCCGCTGGACGGCAGCCTGACGCGGGAGCATATGGACGCGCTGGAGAATTACGTGCTGGCGAGCGGCATACAGGGCTATCGCTGGTTTGACGGACGTCCGTGGAAAATGGCGCCCAGCCTGTCGCTGGAGCAGGGCGAGGAGGCGGCTTCCGACAAGGCGCAGGAAAATCTGCGCCTGTTGGAGCGGTGTCGGTCCGCGGTCGCGGAGCCGTTATCGGCTTTCGAGAAGCGTCTGAAAAAAGCGGCGACCGCCGCCGACCTGTGCGCGGCCGTCTATCAGCTGCTGGAGGACACGGAAGCGGCGAAGCATCTCGATGTTCTGGCGCACCGGATGCTGCGCGAAGGCCGGCCGCGCCAAGCGATGGAGCATCGCCAGCTGTGGGGCGCGGTGCTCGACCTGTTGGACCAGATCGTGGAGATGATGGGGGACGAGACGCTGGAGCTCGAACTGTTTGCCGGGGTGCTGGAGACCGGGCTCAAGGAGCTGAAGCTGTCGCTTGTGCCGCCGTCCCTGGATCAGGTGCTGATCGGCAGCACGGACCGGACCCGCTCGGGGCTCGTGAAGCATTTGTTCCTGCTCGGCATCAACGAGGGGATCATGCCGGCGAGCCTGCAGGAGGAAGGCGTGTTCAGCGACCAGGAGCGGCAGCGCCTGGCGGAGATCGGGCTCGAGCTGGCGCCGGGCCTGACCCGGAAGCTGCTGGATGAGCGCTTCATGGTCTACGGGGCGTTGACGGGAGCCAGCCGCTCGTTGTGGCTGAGCTACCCGGCCTCCGACGAGGAAGGCCGCGCGCTGCTGCCGTCCGAGGTGATCCGCCATGTGAAGCGGATATTCCCGGCCTTGAAGGAGCAGCCGCTTAGCCAAGCGCCGGGTCTTATGGACAATGGCGACCCCGCACTGGCTGAGCAGCAGCTGGACTTCGTCTCCCGGCCGGGGCCTGCCCTGCCGGCCTTGATCGGACAGCTGCGGCTGTGGAAATCCGGCGAACCGATTTCTCCGCTGTGGTGGCGCGTGCTGGAGTGGTACAAGGACCAGCCGGACTGGGATGCCAAAGCACAGCGGCTGCTGGGATCGCTGGATTACCGCAACCGGGTGCGGGGCTTGACGCCGGCGACGAGCCGCAAGCTGTACGGCAAACGCCTGCGGACCAGCGTGTCGCGGATGGAGAAGTTTTCGGCTTGCCCGTTTGCGCATTTCGCTTCCCATGGACTGAAACTGAAGGAACGGCAGCTGTACCGGTTGAAGGCGCCGGATATCGGCCAGCTGTTCCATGCCGCGCTCAGTTCGATGGCGATGACTTTCAAGGCGGATAACCGCAGCTGGGGCAGCCTGTCTCCGGAGGAAGTGCTGCGGGCGGCCGATGCGGCGGTGGACGAGCTGGCGCCGAATCTGCAGGGGGAAATCCTGCTCAGCTCCAAGCGTTACGGCTACATTTCCCGCAAGCTGAAAAATATCGTCGGCCGGGCCTCGTTGATCCTCGGCGAGCAGTCGCGCCGCGGCAGCTTCGAGCCCATCGGGCTGGAGCTGGATTTCGGGCCGGGACGGCCGCTGCCGCCGCTGACGTTCGAGCTGCCCAACGGCTGCGTCATGGAGATCGTCGGCCGGATCGACCGGGTCGACATGGCGGAAGGCGAGCAAGGGCTGCTGTTGCGGGTCATCGACTATAAATCAAGCCAAACCGACCTGAAGCTGCATGAGGTGTATTACGGATTATCCCTGCAAATGCTCACGTATCTGGACGTGCTGTTGTCCTCGGCGGAAACGTGGCTCGGCCGTCCGGCATTGCCGGCGGGCACGCTCTACTTCCATGTGCATAATCCGCTGCTGCAGAGCAGCAACGGGATGAGCCCGGAGCAAGCGCATCAGGAGCTGTTGAAACGGTTCAAAATGAAAGGCCTGCTGCTGGCGGACCGGGACGTGATCGCGAAGATGGACGGCCAGCTGGAAAAGGGCCATTCGGACATTCTGCCCGTGGCCGTTAAGGCGGACGGAGGATTCTACAGCAGCGCCTCCGTGGCGACGCCGGAGCAGTGGGAGACGCTGCTTGGCTCGGTGCGGCAGGCGATCACGGAGATCGGGACGAGGATCACCGACGGGGACGTGGAAATCGCCCCGTACCGGCTGGGGCTGGAGACGGCCTGCACGCATTGCGCGTACAAGCCGGTCTGCCGGTTCGAGGAATCGCTTGAGGGCAGTTCGTATCATTTGCTCGGCAAGCCGGGCAAACAGGAAATTTGGGAGCTCCTGGGTCAGGGCACCGGAAAGGAAGCGAATCCGTCATGACAACGACGACGATAAAACCCAAACCGCCCGGGAGCTACTGGAGCGATGACCAGTGGCGGGCGATCGCCTTGTCCGGTGGCGACATGCTGGTAGCGGCGGCGGCCGGCTCGGGCAAAACGGCGGTGCTCGTGGAGCGCATCATCGGCAAGCTCACGGACCGCGAGCAGCCGCTTAGCGTCGACCGGCTGCTGGTGGCCACGTTTACGAAAGCGGCGGCCGCCGAGATGCGGCAGCGGATTACGGAAGCACTGGAGAAAGAGCTTGCCAAGGATCCGGGCAGCGAGTATTTGAACCGTCAGCTGGCCATGCTGGGACGCGCGTCGATTACGACGCTCCACTCGTTTTGCATGGAGGTGATTCAGCGGTATTACACGCTGATCCCGCTCGATCCGGGTTTCCGGATCGCTTCGGAGAGCGAAACGGCGCTGCTGCGGCAGGAGGTGCTGGAGGAGCTGTTCGAGGAAAAATACGGCAGCGAAACGGCCGGAAGCCCGTTTTTGACGCTGGTGGACCTGTTTGGCGGGGAACGCAGCGATGAAGCCGTCATGGCGCTGGTGCAGCGGCTGTACGATTTTTCCCGCAGTCACCCTTGGCCGGAAAACTGGCTGCGCCGGGCGTCTTCGGCGTTTTTGGCGCCGGACGTGGCCGCGCTGGAGAACAGCGCATGGGTCAAAAGCATTTTGGCCGACACGGCGCTCACCCTTGGCGGCGTAGCCGACCTGCTCTCGCAGGCGAAGGCGCTGGCCGCGTCCCCCGGAGGACCCGAGCCGTACGCGGTCACGCTGCAGGAGGATTTGGACGCCGTTCAAGTCCTGCGGGAAGCGGTGGCCGCCGGGGCCTGGACGTCGCTGTTCGACGTGTTCCAGTCCGTGAACTTCGGCAAGCTGAAGCCGTGCAAAAAGGATCAGACCGATCCGGACCTGCAGGAGCGGGTCAAGGCGCTGCGCGATGAAGCGAAGAAGACCGTCACGGATTTGCGCACGCAGCTGTACGGCCGGCCGGCGGAGGCTTTTTTGCGGGAGATGCACGACATGGCGCCGCTGCTCGCCGCGTTATCCGATTTGATCGCCCTGTTCGGGGAGCGATATCGGCTGGGGAAGGTGGCGAAGGGCTGGCTTGATTTCTCCGACCTGGAGCACTATTGCCTGCAGATCTTACGGCACCCGGATTCGGTACCCGGCGAGCTGCGCCCCTCCGACGCCGCGCTCGAATACCGGCTGCAATACGACGAGGTGCTGCTGGACGAATATCAGGATACGAATACGGTGCAGGAGGACATCGTGCGGCTGATCGCCCGGGAAGCTCCCGGCAACCGGTTTATGGTCGGCGACGTGAAGCAGAGCATTTACCGCTTCCGTTTGGCCGAGCCCGGGCTGTTTCTGGAGAAATACCGGACCTATGGAGACGATTTTGGCGGGGCGGGGCTGCGCATCGATTTAGCGCGCAACTTCCGCAGCCGCCGGGAAGTCGTCGATGCGGTCAATTTGCTGTTCCGGCAAATCATGAACGAAAGCGTGGCGGAAATTTCTTACGATGCTCGGGCCGAGCTAGTGTACGGGGACGGATTTCCGGTCGGCGGCGACGACGATTATCGTCCCGAATTGCTGCTGATCGACCGGGATGGGGGCGCTACCGGTTCTGCTTTGGACGAGAGCGGGAATGCCGGAGGCGACGCCTCTTCTTCGGCGGAGGGTGAGGAAGGGGACGAGGATGAAGCCGCCTTGCTCGAAGCGGTGCGGCTCGAGGCCCGGGCGATCGCCGCGCGCATCCGCGGCATGCTGGGCGACGGCGCCGAGCCGCTGCGCATTTACGACAAGCACCTGCAGGCTATGCGTCCGGTCGCATACCGCGATATGGTGATTTTGCTGCGGTCGACATTAACCTGGGCTCCGGCGATGATCGAGGAACTGCGGGTGGAAGGCATCCCGGCGTACGGGGAACTGAGCCAGGGATACTTTCAGGCGTCCGAGGTAGAGACTATGCTGTCGCTCTTGCAGGTCATCGACAATCCGCTGCAGGATATTCCGCTCGCGGCGGTGCTGCGTTCTCCGCTGTACGATTTTTCCGAGGAAGAACTCGCGGAAATCCGGCTGGCTTCGCCAGGCGGCCGTTATTATGAGGCGGTGCTCGTCCGGGCCGCAGCGATTCGCGATGAATTCCCCGATACGGCACCTGAGGAGGCGCTGGACTCGGATTTGCGCGGCGCGGAAATGAAAAATGCGGCGGTCCCTGAAGGGGAAGCGCTGACGGACAAGCTGCGGGCGTTCCTGCGTCAATTGAACGTTTGGCGCGACATGGCCAGGGAAGGGGAGCTAGGCAGCCTGCTGCGGAACATCTACCGAGAAACCGGTTATCTGGAATGGGTCGGCGGATTGCCGGGCGGGCCGCAACGCCAAAGCAACCTGCTGGCCCTGCTGGACCGGGCCCGGCAATACGAAGTTTCCTCGGCTTCGCCGGGGGTGTTCCGGTTTCTGCGGCATGTGACCCGGCTGCGCGAAAACGGCGGCGATCTTGGGGCTGCGGCCGCGGGAGAGCAAGGGGACGGCGTTCGCATCATGACGATCCACAAAAGCAAGGGGCTGGAGTTTCCGGTCGTGTTCGCTGCCGGCTTGTCCAAGCAATTCAACCGTCAAGATTTGAATGCGCCTTTCCTGATGCATAAAGAAATGGGGTTTGGCCCGAAATACGTGGATGCCGCTACCCGCGTCAGCTACCCGACTTTGCCGAACCTGGCGATCCGCAAGCGGGCGCAAATGGAGCTGCTGGCGGAGGAAATGCGCGTGCTTTATGTGGCTTTGACCCGTCCGAAGGACAAGCTGGTGCTTGTTTCCTCGGTCAAAAATTTAACCAAATCCGTGGAAGCCTGGGGCGGTGCCTTGGAAGCCGGGAACGAGCAGCTGCCCGATTACCTGCTGGCGCGGGGCCGCTGTTATCTCGACTGGATCGGGCCGTCGCTTATCCGCCACCGCAGCGCGGCGGAGCTGCGGCGGTTCGCCGGGCTCCCGGAGACGGCGCCTGCCATACTGGCGGATAGCCCTTCCGAGTGGCGGATCGCGTTTATCTCCTCCCGGGAGGTTGCGCGGACCGGCGGGGCCGAGGCGGCGGCGGCAGCGGAGCGCGCGGCCGTGGACCCGGCCCGGTTGAAGGCGCTGCTTGCCGGCGGGCCGGTTGCGGTGTCGCCGGAGGAAACGCAGGACGGCGGGCTGCGGGAAGCGGTCGCCTACCGGCTGGACTGGTCCTATCCATTTGCCGCGGCCAGCCGGATTTCGGCCAAAACCTCAGTGACGGAGATGAAGGCGCTGCTGGCAATGCAGGAGGAGCCGGCCCGCGACGCCTTCGCCGAAGCGGAACTGCGGCGCGAGCTGGAGCAGGCGCAAACGGAGGAGCGGCCGGAGTTCAGGCTGCATTTGCGCCGTCCGCGGTTCATGGAGCAGCGCAAGCTGAGCCCGACCGAACGCGGGACCGCGTACCATACGCTGATGCAGCATTTGCCGTTTGACGGAGGGGCGGGTTCGGAGGCCGTTCATGCGACGCTTGATCGCCTGATCGAACGTCAAATCATGACGGCCGAGCAGGCGGCGGCCATCGACGCGGCCACCATCGCGGGGTTGCTGCAAAGCCCGCTGGGGGACTTGCTGCGCCGGGCGGATTGGATGAAACGGGAGATGCCGTTCAGCTACGCCTTGCCGGCGGCCGAAGCGTCGCCTCGGCTTGGCGGACTGGATACGGAGGAAGGCGGCGGGGCGCCCGCGGAAGCCCTGAAGGAACTGGACGGCGAACACGTGCTGATTCAGGGGATCGTGGACTGCCTGTTCGCGGTTGAAGGAAAAGCGTACCTGCTCGACTACAAAAGCGACCGGGTGCTGGAGCATCGCGGCGGCGTCGCCGCTTTAGCCGAAACGTACCGCTTCCAATTGGAGCTGTATGCCAAAGCCGTGGAGCAAATCACCGGCAATGCCATCGACGAAATGTGGCTTTATTTCTTCGAGAGCGGCGATGCGATAAAGCTGTAGAACCATTCGTGTTGCATTAAACTTACAGAACATCCGGGTAACGATAGGCTCTGCTTCCCCAATCCGGAATGCCGAAAAGATCAGGAGAGAAATCTATGCGAAAAATCGAATAGAAATCGCCGTTTCCGGCGATTTCGGGGGGAATGTATATGAAATTTCATACTTCATTGGACCATAGGAAACCGGAAGCCAAGAATCTGTATGAAATATCGAATAGAATTTGCACCTCTTGTCGTTAGCGGCGAATTGTATTCGAAAAACCGAGTACAATTCAATGCTCGACAGGTACCAAGTATTTAATGCAACGATAGTGCCCAAATATTACGATAATAACTGACTTATTACGGCATGTTGTTAACAATAGGTGCCGGGACGCGTCCGGAAACGGCGCTGAATTTAGAGGGATGAGCAGTACCGGCATTTTAGCCAATAGCTGAGGATCGTCGGCGAAACCGCCGGGATCAAGGGGGAAAACGGATGCGAATTTTACATACGGGCGATTGGCATTTGGGGCGCGCGTTGGAAGGAAGGAGCCGGCTCGCGGAGCAGGAGCGGTTTCTAGACGAGCTGGTGCTGATGGTGAAGGAGCAGCAGGCGGACGTCATCTTGATGGCGGGGGACGTCTACGATAGCGTCAACCCGCCGGCCGCGGCGGAGGCGATGTTCTACGAAGCGGCGGCGCGGCTGACGGAAAGCGGCTGCCATCTGGCGGTCATCGCCGGGAACCACGACCAGCCCGAACGGGTGTCCGCGGTTTCGCCGCTGGTGGCGCGTCAGGGCATTACCCTGGTGGGGCTGCCGGTCCACGAAGCGGTTCGGATCCCCGTTCCCCGGACCGGGGAAACGGCCGTCATCGCCGCGCTGCCGTACCCGTCGGAATCCCGGTTGTCCGAGCTGCTGGCCGGCGAAGCGGACGAAACCGAGCTGCGGCTGGCATACAGCGCCAAGGTGGGCAAGCTGATGCGCCAGCTGGCCGGATCTTTCCGCCCCGATACGGTCAATCTCGCGATGAGCCATATCTACGTGCTCGGCGGGCTGGAATCCGATTCCGAGCGGCCGATCCAAGTCGGCGGCGCCTACACGGTGGACCCGTCCGCGCTCGACGTCGGGGCGCAGTATACGGCGCTTGGCCATCTACACCGGCCGCAGGCGGTCAAAGGCGGGGGCTTGACGCGTTACAGCGGCTCGCCGTTGGCGTATTCTTTTTCCGAGGCGGGACAAGCCAAATCGGTCATGATGCTGGACGCGGCTCCGGGCAAGGAGCCGGTCCTCGAAGAACTCTATATCCGCAGCGGACGGCCGCTCGTGCGCTGGAATTGCCGCGGCGGTTTGGCGGAGGCCTACCGCTGGCTGGAGGAGGGGCGGGATGCGGGGGCGTTTATCGACCTTGAGATCAGCTTGAACGAAGCCATGTCGCTTGGCGACATCCAGGCTTTGCGCAAAGCCCGCGAGGGTATCGTGCACATCCGCCCGGTGTATCCCGGACGGGAGCTGGAGGAGGAGTTTGCGTCCCGGTCCGGCTTGCCGGTGCATGAGCTGTTCCGCAAGTTTTACCAGCGGCAGACCGGCGGCGCCGAGCCTGACGAAGAACTGGTCGAGCTGTTTATGTCGCTCGTGGCCGAGGAGGACGAGGCCGGCGATCCGGACGTGGAGGGAGGAAGCCTATGAAGCCGATTACGCTGAAATTATCCGGACTGCAAAGCTATCGGGAGCTGCAGACCATCGATTTTACCGAGCTGTGCGAAACGGGGTTGTTCGGTATTTTCGGGCCGACCGGCAGCGGCAAATCGACGATTCTGGATGCCGTTACGCTCGCCCTCTACGGCAAGGTGGGCCGCGCCTCCGGCGGAACCCAAGGGATTATGAACCATTCGGAGGACGCGCTGTTCGTCTCGTTTACGTTCGAGCTCGCTTCGGCGTCGGGCGTGGAGCGGTACCGGGTGGAGCGCCGCTTCAAACGGCAGGGCGAAATCTCGGTCAGCAACACGATCAGCCGGTTTATCGAGATTTTGCCGGAGGAGGAGAACGTCCTTGCCGACAAGCTGGCCGACGTTACCCGCTGCGTCGAGCAGAAAATCGGACTGAAAATGGACGATTTCACCCGCGCCGTCGTGCTGCCGCAAGGGAAGTTCGCCGAGTTTTTGTCGCTGAAGGGAGCGGACCGCCGGGCGATGCTGCAGCGGCTGTTCCATTTGGAGAAATACGGCGATCTGCTGGGACAGAAGCTGACCCGTAAGGTCAAAGAGACGGAGCAGCGCCGGGCCGAAGTAGCCGCCGAGCAGCAAGGGCTCGGCAACGCGTCCGAAGAGGCGCTGGAGCAGGCGGCCGGCGCGGCGCGCGAAGCCGCGGAGCTTGCCGCGCGGCGGCGGCGCGAGCTGCTGCACGCACAGCAGCGCTACGATCAGCTCGCCAAGGTGCGCGAGCTGTCCCTGGAGCGCGGCCAGCGCGCGGCGCAGCTCGAGGCGCTGCGCGAGCAGGGCGGCGCGGTGGCCGCGCTGGAAGCGAAGCTGGCGCGCGGAGCCGCCGCCGAGGTGATCAGGCCGGTGTTGACGGCCTGGAAAGAGGCGCAGCGCACGGCCGCGGAGCCAAGGCTGGAGAGGACATCGTGTGCGCAGGCGTTTCGGCCGTTACCGTAGGTACGGTTAACTCGATCGAGTCGTTGACGGGCA
>NZ_JBNYYG010000083.1:0-18356 GCF_050565405.1 Paenibacillus macerans
AAAGGGATAATGGTGCAAAGCGGCAATGCAGAGACTACAAGACACGAACCCTGCTCTGATATCGGTTTTGACTCGTCTTTTTGCACATTGGGTATGGTTAGGTTTAATGCAACGCTAGTGTATCTTCGCAATTATCGTCCTAAAAAACTGCATTTTTGCAGGCATTTGCCCGATTTGGGGAAAAGAGGCCTAAAAAGATGTATTTTTGCAGGTTTTCTGTGGGGGTTAAGGGGTTTGAGCCTTTCTTCGAGTCCGTCAACTTCCGCCCCGGCTGCATTTGGCTTCCCCTCCGGCCCCCCTCTTTAAAGTCGCTGCACGGCGTCCTTTCGAAACTCGTACCTGACGACATGCTTGCCTTCCGCGCCCGAGACCACAGCAACTATGCCCTTGGCGCACATGGATTGCAACGTTTGAACGGCGGTCCGGAGATTGAGGGACAAGTGGGCCACTACGTCGACCGGTCGCAGTGGGCGGGCCAGCCTGCAGGCAAAGCGTAAAATCTCTCCCTCCTGAATCGAGAGGGGATCCGCCGGGGAAGCCGCCGGCAAATACCGGTTTAGCACCAGGCGCAGCAGGGTGACGCACAGCTCGGGGCGGCTCGCGACATCGTCGTAAGCGAATGAAATGACCTGGAACCCCATCGCGGCCAAAAACGTCTCCCGGTTGAGCTCATTGCAGTATTTTTGCCTGTCCATGTCCTTGACGTGCGGACCGAAACCTTTGATTTCGATAACCAGCTTCACCGGTCCAACTAACCAAACAAAATCGCAAAAGTAAGATAGTCCCTTCCGCCTCCCGGTGACCGCGCTCCAAACGCCCTTTTCGTTCCCCGGTTCTGTGCTGCAAATGATTTTGAATAAACTTGGCATGTGCCTTTTCGAATACCAACTCCGATATCACGATCCCTTCCCTCCCGTAAAAAAAGAAAACGCCCCGGCTCCAAAAGCATGGATCGGGACGTTCTTCGTCTTATCCCATTATACATGGCGGAATCGATATTGAAAACGCCGTAATGCTGGTGGTAGGGGAGTGAGGTGACAGGGAAGCGGATGCGGCCTATTGACAGAAAAGGGAAACTCGAATACATTATGAATGAATATAATTAATGTTCATTCACTTGCGGCGTTGCGACCGCCCAATCATCAAAACAGCCCTACAGCAATCCATGAAAACGGTCGTAATGCCGGTACAATGCGTGATGACGCCAGAGAAAGTGAAAAGTGTCACAAATTTTAACTACAAGAAAGCAGGAAACGACAATGAACCATTTGGCATCGCGTGCCGTCGAGTCGGCAAGTTTGGGGATGGGTACCGCGATAGGTCACCGGGCTTTCGGCAAAAACGCGGAAGGAGCACTAATAGCGGCCGAAGCGGAGGTTAAGCGCCTGGAGCGCCTGCTCAGCCGGTTCATCCCCGATAGCGATATCGGCAAGATCAATAGGGCGGCTGGCAGGGGAGAGGTTAAGCTAAGTCAGGAAGCTTATGAAATCCTGGCACTGGCCGGCGGTTTCGCAAAGCGCTGCTACGGGGCGTTTGACGTTACGATCGGCCCGTTGGTTCAGCTGTGGGCCGTGAATCAGGCCACCGCGAGCCCGGAACTGGCCAAGATCAGGCAGGCGGTATCTCTGGTCAATCATGCGGATTTGCGCTTGAATCGCACCGCCAGAACCGCAGAGCTTCGGCATTCGGGTCAGTCCATCGATCTGGGAGCGATCGGCAAAGGGTACGCGAGCGACAAGATCATCGGGTTGTTTCGGCGTTTCGGCGTCATCTCGGCGTTTAGCAATCTCGGCGGGAACGTGGCCGTCCTGGGCGCCAAACCGGACGGTTCGCCGTGGCGCGTCGGCATTCGGGATCCGAGGCGCGAAAACCGCTTGATCGGCGCGGTGGACGTCGTTGACAAGGCGGTCGTAACGTCGGGGGACGACCAGCGTTATTTTATCGACGCCATGGGGATACGGCGGCATCATCTTCTTGATCCGGCGACCGGATATCCCGCGGACGCCGGCCTGATCAGCGTCACGATCGTCGCGGACAGCGCCGCGGCGGCCGACGCGTTGGCGACGGCGGCGTTTGTGGCCGGAATGGAGCGGGGGCTGGCGATCCTCCGCGGCTTCCCCGGAACGGAAGCCGTTTTCGTCGACCGGCGCCGGCAGGTTTACGTAACGTCGGGGTTAAAGGATCATTTCCGAGCGCTGGAGGGAGCAGCCGTGGCCATGATTTAATATGCGAGTTCAAAAAAAAAGTGCAAGTTCAACCTCTAGAATCCAAGGAGGAGAAAGCGATATGAACGGAAAGACCAACCCAAAGAAACGGAAGGGAAAGATGAAAATGTGGATCATCGCGGTAGTGGTTCTGCTTGCGGCAAGCGCCGGAGGCGGCATCCTTTTTACGGCCGGAGAGCGGCGGGAAGGGAAAAATCTCCCGATCCGCGCCGTGGATTTCCATACCCTGAAGGACGGCACGTATGTCGGCGAATACGAAGGCGGGAAGTACAAATGGAGAGCCAACCAGGTTCAGGTAACCGTATCCTCGGGCAGAGTGACGGATATCAAGCTGCTGATGCACAAGGAGAATCGATCGCCGGAGTTTACCGGCAAATTGTACGACAGGGTCCTCGCTTCGCAGTCGCTTGGGGTGGACACCATCAGCGGCGCGACGATCACCTCCAAGGCCTATCTTAAATCCGTGGAGGACGCGCTTAACCAAGCGCAAAAATAACACGCAGGTTCGTTCCTAATAGGGCGGGAAAGGGTGAACGCAAGTCAATGATCTTTTATTTTACGGGAACGGGCAATTCATTGTACGCTGCCAGAGCAATTGCGTCCGAGCAGGGGGAAGAGCTGATTTCCATAGCGGCGGCCCTAAGCGGCAATCGGGAAAGGCATGAATACGAGCTGCGGGAGAATGAGACCATAGGGTTTGTACATCCGGTGTATGCGTGGGGGCCGCCGCCGATCGTGCTGGAATTCATCAAGAAGCTGGAGCTGCGGAATTACCGGGGGAATTACGTTTTTTCCGTCGTTACCTGCGGGGGAAGCGCCGGTAATACCATGAAGGTGATGGCGGATTCCTTGCAAAAACAAGGGTTGCGCTTAAATAGCGGTTATAGCGTGGTTATGCCGAATAACTACATCATGATGGGGGACGTGGATAGCGAAGAGGTCCAGCAAGAAAAGCTTAGGGCGACGGACGGAACCTTAAGGCATATCAACGAAGCGATCGGGCGAAAAGCGGAGGAATTCCAGGTGATCAAGGGCAGGGTCCCGTGGCTGGTGACCGGGATAATCCACCCTATGTTCGTCAAAGGCGCGATGAACACGGCAAAGTTTCATGCCAATGACCGATGCACCGGCTGCGGGATCTGTGCCAAGGTGTGCAACTGCGGCAATATCCAAGTAAGCGAAACGCCGGCTTGGGGGCAGCGCTGCACGCAATGCCTGGCGTGTATCCATTATTGCCCGGTTCAAGCCGTTCAATACGGGCAGGCGACCGTCAAGAAAGGGAGATACGTCAATCCGAACATTAGTATCGCTGAAATTAGCAAGGGCAAGGCGCTTCGGTAAAAAAAACGTCCCGCAAGCTCCGACATCATGCGGAGCCGCGGGACGTTTTGCGTCTTAAGGGGTAGCGGCGGTGTTAGCTAGGGTAATCCGCCGACCGGCTGAGCTCCGCCCATTTTTCGGCTTCCTCGGCGCGGGCCTTGGACGATTTGCGCCCCACGCACCGGATCTCCCGACTGCTTGCCTTCGAACGAATCGCGGAATCGATTCATCGAGCCGACGGTTTCTTCGTAGTCCGCGCCGACCGGCAGCTTGCGCATGGAGGATCCGTTCCAGTCCGTCCGGAACGCGCTCGGTTCGACGATAATCACCTTGATGCCAAGCGGTTTTACCTCGTTGTTCAGCACCTCCGAGAAACCTTCCACGGCATACTTCGCCGTTTGATAAGCCCCCATGCCGGGCGTCCCGCCAACGCGGCCGCCGATGGAGGAGAACTGGATGATATGGCCCGACCGTTTCTTGCGGAGAACCGGCAGCGCCGCTTTCGTCACGTTCACGACGCCGAACAAATTGGCTTCGATTAGCTCGCGGAACATCCCGTCGCTCATTTCCTCGATCGGCGCGCTGTCGGCGTAGCCGGCGTTATTGACGACGACGTCGAGCGTGCCGAATTCGTCCAGGGCGAATTGAACGGCGGCATGTGCCGCCGCGGCGTCCGTGACGTCCAGCGCAAACGAGCGGATGCGGTCTCCGTAGCTTTGCACGAGATCGTCCAACTGCTCCAGCCGGCGGGCGGTAGCGACCACCCGTTCCCCGTTTTCCAAAGCCGCTTTGACGAGTTCTCTTCCGAATCCCCGGGAGCTCCCGGTAATCAACCATACTTTAGACATGATCATCAACGTCCCTTCAGTTCGTTATTCGCCACATAGATTTCCTTAGGTTTTTTGCTTCGCGCCATATAGGCCAAGGGGATCACGAAGGACAAGCCTGCGGCGCCGGCAAGGTTCTGTTCTTGGGAATGAACCAGATGACCAATAACAGCAGCACGACGGCGTATGCGTAACAAAGGAAGACGCTCCGCCATCCGTACGAGGCGATAAACCCGCCCACCGACAGGAAAATCGCCCCGCCGATGCCGTTAACGGCGGTCACCAGCCCGTTCATGCGGGAACGCTCGCGGCCTTCGGTATTTTCGGCAATGAGCGCATTGTAAGTCGGTGCAACAAACCCGATGCCTACTCCCAGGATCGCCCGAAAGACGAGGATCCAGGTTACAGAGTCGACGAACGCGGGCCCGATTCCCCCGATGAGATAAATGGCCAGCCCCAGGGAAATCCGCGTGCAGCAGCTTGACGGCGGGCGCGGCCAGCATATTGCCGAACGTGACGATGACGGAACAGCATAAGACGGCGATTTTGAAGCTTCGTTTCATGGGTTCCCTTCTTTCTTTTGGATTCGAAGAGAAGGATAACATGTTCTCGAGACGAATTAAATGAAAAATATTAATTTTGTCTATTATGTGTATTCAGTGTGATTTGTTTACTTATTTACTGTATAATGTGGGAGAGAGCGTAAGGAGGGCAAATTCGAATGGAACGATCAGCCGATCATCAACAGAGCAAAACAAAATATAAAATGCTGAAGAAGTTGGCAGCCGTCACCAAAAAAGAGGGCTTCCAAAGCTTGCGAATGGAAGATATTGCCAAATCCATGGATGTGAGCCGGGCGACGATGTATAAATATTTTTCCTCCAAAGACGAAGTGATCGAAGGGTTAGTGGAGACCTATGAGGACTTCATCAACGGGCTCGTGCTGGATACGGGGCAGGCTCCGGAAGCTTCGTTCGGGACCCGGTTTCAACAAGTGTTCGAGCAATCGGTGCTGCTGATCGAGTCGGTGACGGACGTGTTTTTGCGCGACCTGCAGACGGGATATCCCGAATTGTTCGGCCGCATCAAGGATGCGATGCATCGGCGGGAACGGAAAATGGTGGAGTTTTATCAAGACGGAATGAAGCGGGGGATCTTCAATGCGGTGAACGTCAAATTCCTGCTGCTGCAGGATGACGTGATGCTGCGGGAAATCCTGACGATCAAATATATGATGTTTAACCAAACGACGATACAGCAGGTGCTTTACGACTATTACGCTTTCAAAAAAATCCAGCTGTTCAAGGCCGACAAGCTGGCGATGGTCGACGATGGGAATGTCGAAGCGATCATGGACCATATCTTGCAGAAATTCAAGTTTTACATCGTATAATCCGAGGATAATAACTTAAGAGGGCGGCCCGGCCGGGTTATCCGCCCCCGTATTTTTTGGCGTAATGCGCCAGCGCCAGAAGCGGCCAGATGTACCGGTAGCTGTGATAGTGCACGTAAAAATAGCCCGGCAGCCCGGCTCCGGTCGGATACGTGCTTGCCCTGCCGTCCTCGTGCAAGAGAGCGATCAAACGGGCGGCGCCCCGCTCGAGCTTGGGCGTTGGCCGATCGTGCACCGCGATCAGCGCATCCAGCGCCCAGGCCGTTTGCGAGGGCGTGCTGGCGTGAAGCGGCACGTACCGCTTCGCATGATCGCTGCGGCAAGATTCGCCCCAACCGCCGTCCGCGTTTTGGATGCTTAACAGCCAGTCGGCGCTCCTGACGATGGCCGGGTGATCGGAGGGCATACCCACCGCAATCAATCCCGTCAAGGCCGCCCAGGTACCGTAGATGTAACAAATTCCCCAACGGCCGTACCACGAACCGTCCGACTCTTGATGGCTGAGGAGCCAGTCGGCCCCGCGCGCGACCCGGTCATGACGAACGCCGAGTTTGGCGAAGTTCCCCAAGTACTCCAGCGCCCGGCCGGTCAGATCGGCTTCCGAAGGATCGGTGGCCGCGGATTTGGCCCCTTCAATCGCCAACCAGGTGAGCATTTCCTTGTCGGTGTTTTTTTCGAAAGCCGGCCAGCCTCCGTCGTTGTTTTGCATCGATATCACCCAATTCAGCCCGCGGTTCCATGAATCCAGATAACGGAGGTCGCTGTCGTGCAAGGGATGGATGGCACGCAGGGCGGCGGTCGTGTCGTCAACGTCGGGGACGATCGTATTCGTGTCGGAGAATCCCCACCCTCCGGGAACGATGCCGGGATTATGGATGTGCCAATCCCCGTACTTGCGGTGTTGTTTGTCGCGCAAATAGGCGGCCGCCTTAAGAATAGCGGGATGCTCTGTCCCCACCCCCGCTTCCTGCATGGCATAGGAGAGCAACGCGGTATCCCACACGGGAGAAGGGGAGTTTTGAATCGTGGTGTAGCCGCCGCCGTCGCCCGGACCGTTGCCAACCGTAAACTGCAGGTTGGACAGCCCTTCTACCGCGCGTTGGATGACCGGATGCTGCGGTTCGTAACCGAGCGCGAGCAAGGCGAACACCATCAGCACCGTGCAACTGGCGTACGTGTAAAGCGTCCCGTCGCCTTCGATCCGGTCGAGCAGGTATTGCTCGGCTTTGTTGACGGCGGCTTGCCGGATGCGGCGCGGCGTGCCGACCAGATGCCCCAACGCCGATTGAATGCCCTCCAACGGCTCCCGATTTTCCCGGGAGAGCGGTTCTTCGCCGGCACCACGGGTTAAATAAAGCCCGCTCAAATCGGGCGTTCGCGCCGTCCTGGCGCGGTAATTCCGCTCGGCCAGGATCAGCAGCGGAACGAGATGAACCCGCGAATAGCCGGAGAAATCGTAAAAATTGAGCGGAAAGGATTCGGGCAGCAGCAGCATTTCGATCGGGATGAGCGACAAAGACGTTGGCCATTCCCTTTGCCCGGTGGCGGCCAGAATGGCTTTTGTCAGCAGGCTTTTCGCTTGGCCGATGCCGCCGCGCTCCAGAATATAACGCTTGGCCCGCTGAACCGGTTCGTCCTCAGGCTGGCTATATCCCGAATAGAGCAGCGCATAATACGCCTCGACCGTGGCAGACAAATTGCCTTCGTCCTCGTCCGCAAACCATTTCCAGCAACCTTCCGGCTGTTGCGCAGCAAGGATGCGGTCATGCAGCTGCCGTATCAAGCCCTCCTGATCTGCGCTTAACGTGCGAAACAAGATGATCGCGCAGGCATCGATCGTCGTCCCGTTCTCGAAGCAAAAGCGCCAAGTGCCGTTTGGCTCCTGCCGCTGGGTCAGTTCCTCGGTCAGCCGGCGGATTTCCTCGCGGATCCCGGTGATGATTTGGCTCATTCCCTGGTCCCCCCTTGACATTGTCATCCCATTATATGAAGCCGGGGACGGGGGCATGATGGAAGCGGCGGGCTATTTTGCCGAACCCGGACCGAAGACCGGGGCTAATCTTGAGACCGCAAGATAACGAAAGGGCCTGGGGATTGCGGAGATTTTCCGGTATAGTAGAGTTGGAAACAGGAAAAGGGAGACGAGCGATGACGAAAAGACTGTATTTTGACGATGCGTATTTAACCCGTTGGACGACGCGCGTGCGGGACAAGCTGGAACGGGAGGACGGCGTTTACGTCGTGCTGGAGGAAAGCGCCTTTTACCCGCATGGGGGCGGGCAGCCGAACGATGCGGGATGGATCGGCGGCATTCCGGTGTTGGACGTCGTAGGCGAAGACGATGCGGTGCTCCATAAGGTGGAACGATTCCCGGAGGAAAGCGAGGTCGCATGCGAAATCGACTGGGAGCGCCGCTTCGATCACATGCAGCAGCACAGCGGACAGCACCTGTTATCGGCCGTGTGCCGCGAACTGTACGGGGCGATGACCTTAAGCTTCCACCTCGGCGCGGACTACTGCACAATCGATGTGGACCAGCCGGAGCTGTCCGCCGGGCAGTTTGCCGCGATCGAACGCGAAGTCAACCGGCATATTTATCTGAACCACCGGATTACGAGCTATTTCGTGTCGGGGGAGGAGGCTTCCCGGTTGCCGCTGGTGAAGCCGCCGAAGGTGAAGGACCGCGTCCGCATCGTCGAGACGGAAGGCGTGGAGTACAACGGCTGCGGGGGGACGCATGTTTCGGCTACCGGCGCGATCGGGATGATCAATCTGCTGAAAACCGAAAAGCAAAAGGGGAATGTGCGGATCGTCTTCAAATGCGGTTGGCGCGCCCTGGCCGAGTTTCAGGAGCAGCGGCGGGCGTTAGGGTTGGTGACCGCCAGGTTGAAAACGGGCAGGGACGGCATCATGGAGCGCCTGGACAAATGGGAGGACGAGCAAAAGCAGCTGCAATTGGAGTTGGACGCGCTTAAAGACGCCCTGGACGAGGTTGCGGTCCGGGAGCTGCTCGCCGAGCGGGACGGCGGGCTGATCGCGCAAATCTACGCGGACAAGCCCCTCAAAGATCTGCAAAGTCTAGCGCAAAAATTGACCGGCCAAACCGATGCCCCGATACTGCTGGCGGCGCAATCGGAGCACAAGATCGTGTTGGCCCATAGCGGCAGCTACCCCGTTTCCTGCGGCGCCTTCTTCAAAGAGCATCTGGCTATGCATAACGGGAAAGGCGGCGGCAGCGACAAGCTGGCGCAGGCCGGCTTCGGCTCCTGGGAGGATGCGCTGGCTTTTTACGAGTTTGTCAAGCAGGCCTTGTAAGTTGATTGCTGAGATTCAAGGCAAATATAACCGTGCTTGACCGTCAAGTCGGCAATCGATTTTGACGTTAGATCAACACTCGCTGTTCGGAGGCTTTGCACGATTATCCCGTTTGATCAGATGGCGAGAAACAGACTAGCTCTGGGGAAGAATAAATTGGTTAGAGAAACAAGATCTGTTCGAGATCATGAGACGGGCTTAGAACAAAGAAGCAGGGTGGGGGTTAGCTTGACGATGCAGGCGTTACCCTAGACAGAAGGATTAAGATTGCAACAAAATCACGGTATTTTCGTTTCCACCGCGTCTTGTCCTTTATCTCTCGTCCGGTCTGCTTCACTTCTCCAAGCCTCCAAGCCTTGCACCCTTAACGAAAGGGATAATCGTGCAAAGCAGCATGCAGAGACTACAAGACAGGGCTCAAGATACGGGGTTCTATCTACCTCAAAGCCGTCGTCTTCGGCTTGGCGTACAGCTTGATGCGCACCCACAGCGTGTTGACCAGCAGCAGGATGCCGGAGATGACGAACAGCCCCTCGATGCCGATGTATCCGGCGAGAAAACCGCCGATCAAAGAGCCCATCATGTTGCCGAGGGCCAGCGTGCTGCTGTTGAAGCCGAACGCCCGGCTCTCCATGCCGTCTGGAGTATAGAAGCGGATCAGCGCGTTTACGCTGGGCAGCAGCCCGCCCATGAACACGCCCATCAGGAACCGGACGGCGATGAGCTGCCAGACCGTCTGGACGAACGCCTGCGGGATCAGCGTGGCCGCCGCGCCGATCAAGCAAAACGTCAGGATGCGGTGCGCCCCCAGCTTGTCGCTGACTCTTCCGAGCACCGGCGAGGTGATCATGTTGGAGATCCCGGTGACGGCGCTGACGAACCCGGCCCAGAATGCCACGTTGGCCGTCTGGCCGTGCAGCTTCTCGACGTACAGCGGCAGCAGCGACATCGGGCTGAGCATCGCGAATTGGAGCAGGAACGTTACGGCGAACAGCGCGGTCAGCTGCGGCGTTTTGTTCAGCTCAAGGAACCCTTGCAGCACGGAAGGCTGCGGGGTATGCGAAGCCTCCTCGCGGTCGAACTTCTCGCGCACGAACAGCAGCGCCAGCAGCGAGGCGATGAACAGCAGCACGCCGGTAATGTAGAAGATCGGGCGGAACCCGATCCACTCCGCCATTAATCCGCCGATCAACGGCCCAAGGATCGTCCCGGCGACCGTCCCGGATTGGATCGTGCCCATGGCGAAGCCCATCCGTTCCTTCGGCGCCGTGCCCGAAATGAGCGCTACGGAGGCGGGGTTAAAGCCGGAGATCGTGCCGTTCAGCAGCCGCAGCCCCAGCAAGTGCCAAGGCTGGGTGGCGAAGCCCATCAGCGTAATGACGATCGCCATGCCGAAACCGGAGCGCAGCAGCATGATTTTGCGCCCGTATTTGTCGGCCAGCTTTCCCCAGATGGGCTGGAAAATAAACGAAGTCGCGAAATTGGCGGCAAAAATCATCCCCGCCCATAAACCGATCGCCTGCTCGCCCTGCACATGCAAATCCCGCGCCAGATACAGCGAGAGAAAAGGGGTGATCATCGTCATCCCGGCATTGACCAAAAACTGTCCGAACCAAAGCACAATGAGGTTGACCTTCCACGTTTTCAATGTGCTTTCACTTCCTTTCGCAGGGATCTGGATGTATTTTTAAGTATAGCATAGCTGGAAATGTTTGTTCTGCGACGAGCTTCATCGCATCTTCATCCGATTGTCATAGGTTCGCCATGCGTTCGTTCGTTGTGATAGTTGTTACTTACTTTTAAGTAGGGCATAATGTAGATTAGAATGTTTATAGTATAGTTCAATTTTTTCCTAAAAATGGTTTCTACGAGTATTGGAGGCGTACGGATTGGTTTATAACGATCGTTTGATTCGGGCCCTGCGGCGGCAGGAGGTGGATCGCCTCCCGGTTTGGTACATGCGCCAGGCGGGCAGGTATGATCCCGACTACCGGAAAATCAAAGAAAAGTACAGTTTGCTCGAAATATGCCGACAGCCGGAGCTGGCGGCGGAAGTGACGATGATGCCCGTCCGCAAGCTTGGCGTGGATGCGGCTATTTTGTATTCCGACATCATGAATCCGGTTGCTTCGCTGGGCGTCGATTTCGATATCGTCAAGAACATCGGGCCGGTCATTGAACAGCCGATCCGTACGGCCGCAGACATCGAACGGCTGAAGCCGATCGACGTGCATAAGGACTTATCGCATATTTTGGAAACGATCTCGATTTTGGACAAGGAGCTTGACGTTCCGCTGATTACGTTTGCCGGAGCGCCGTTCACGATCGCCAGCTACCTGATCGAAGGGCGCCCGTCCAAAAGCTACATCCGTACCAAATCGATGATGTACGGCGAGCCGGAGTTGTGGTTCAAGCTGATGGATAAGCTCGGCGACATGGTGATCACGTATCTGCGGGCCCATGTGCAAAGCGGCGGCAAAGCGTTCCAACTGTTCGACAGCTGGGTAGGGGCGCTGGCGCCTAAGGACTTCGTAAAATATGTACTTCCGACGATTACCCGTATTTTTGCCGAACTTCGGGATTTGGATGTACCGAAAATCTATTTTCCCGGCGTCAGCTCGGGGGAACTGCTGCCGACATTAACCGGCATCGCGGCCGACTGCATCGGTCTCGACTGGCGGGTCTCGATCTCGGAAGGACGGCGCCGTACGGGCGGCAAGTTTGCGGTGCAAGGCAATTTGGACCCTTACCTTCTGACCGCGCCGATGGACGTGATCAAACAGCAGGCCAAGGACATTATCGACGAGGGCATCTCGGAGGCCGGATTTGTCTTCAATCTGGGGCACGGCCTGTACCCGGAAGCATCCATCGACAAGCTGCGGGAGCTGACGGAATTCATTCATGAATATTCCGCAGGGGCGATCCTGCATCAACCCGTACCGCGTGCGTAATGCTATAGCACGACGATGAGAAGCAACCCAACTATCGACTAGAGGTGAATAAAGATCGTGAAATCGAAGATCGGTGTTTTGGTGATGTCGTACGGCACGCCGCAAAGTTTGGAGCAGGTCGAAGCGTATTATACGCATATTCGGCGCGGCCATCCCCCAACCGCGGAACAGCTTCAGGAATTGGTGGGACGGTATGAGGCGATCGTGGGAGGTTTTTTCCCATTGCGCGCCAATACCGACAAGCAGGTTGAGGCTTTGCAGGAGACGTTAAACCGCATGACGGCGGACAAAGACGTCGAATTCGTCTGCTATCAGGGCTTGAAGCATGCCAACCCCTTTATTGAGGACGGCGTGGCCGAAATGGCCGGGGACGGCATCAAGGAAGCCGTCGGCATCGTGCTGGCGCCGCATTATTCCGTCATGAGCATCGGCGGCTATATCAAACGCGCGGAAGCGAAGGCGAAGGAAGAGGGCGTCGCCATGAGCTTCGTACATAGCTATCATCTTCATCCGAAGCTGATCGAAGCGTTTGCCGCAAGGGTCTCCGTCAAGCTGGACCAGTTCGAGGAGGCCGGCGCTTTGCGCGATCAGATCAGAGTGTTGTTCAGCGCCCACAGCCTGCCGGAGAAAATCCTGGACATGGGCGACCCGTACCGCGACCAATTGCTGGAAACATCCAAGGCGGTGGCGGAGAAAGTCGGCGTAACGAATTGGCAATTTACCTGGCAAAGCGCGGGCCGCACCGCCGATCCGTGGCTAGGACCGGATATTTTGGACACGCTGAAGGACTTGAGTGAGGAGCAGGTAGAGGACGTGCTGGTCGCTCCGGTCGGATTCGTGTCGGACCACCTGGAAGTGCTGTACGACCTGGACATCGAAGCCAAAACGATCGCCAAAGAGCTGGACATGCGGCTGGAGCGGATCGAATCGCTCAATACCGAGCCTTTGTACATGGAGGCGCTTAGCGACGTCATTATCAAAACTTGGGAAAAGAGATGAGAGGACATGCGTGAATCTTCACGTAAGGTTGTCGTAATCGGCGGGGGGCTGACCGGGCTGTCCGCGGCATTTTACATTCGTAAGTTTTACCGGGGGCAAGGCATCCTGCCGCAAATTACGCTGCTGGAAAAAAGCGGCGCGCTGGGCGGCAAAATCGAAACCCTGGAGAAAGACGATTTCGTGATCGAAAAAGGCCCGGATTCTTTCCTGGCCCGCAAGACGGCCATGACCGATTTGGCGAAGGAGCTGGGGTTGGAGCAGGAGCTGGTGTCGATGAATCCCGACGCCAAGAAGACGTACATCGTCAGCGGAGGCAAGCTGCATCCGATGCCGTCGGGGTTGGTGCTCGGCATCCCTACCGAGCTCGGGCCGTTTCTGCGCAGCGGGCTGGTTTCCTGGGGCGGCAAAGCCCGGGCGATGCTGGATCTCGTGATGCCGGCGCGCCAAAGCGAGGAGGACGAATCGCTGGGGGCGTTCATCGAGCGGCGGCTTGGCGCCGAGGTGCTGGAGAACGTGACCGAGCCGCTGCTTGCCGGCATTTATGCGGGCGATACCTACAAGCTCAGCTTGCAATCGACCTTCCCGCAATTCGGCGAGGTGGAACGGGCCTACGGCAGCCTGATCAAAGGCATGATGACCGGCAAGAAGCCGGTGGAGACGCATACCGGCACGAAACGCAGCGCATTCCTGACGTTCCGGCGGGGGCTGCAAACGCTGGTAGACGGATTGATCGGCTCGCTGTCCGACGTGAACCGGCGTCTGGATAGCGAGGTGGCGGAAATTCGGCGCTCGGGACCGGAGGCGTACGAGGTCGTGCTCACGTCGGGCGAATCGCTGGCGGCGGACGACGTGATCGTCACGGTGCCGGCTTTTGCCGCCGCCGATTTGCTGCGTCCGCATGTAGACGTGTCCGCGCTGGATGCAATCAACTACGTGTCGGTCGCCAACGTCGTCATGGCGTTTGACTGTAAGGACGTAACCGGCTTGTTCGACGGTTCCGGGTTCCTCGTGCCGCGCAAGGAAGGACTCAACATCACCGCCTGCACATGGACCGGCATCAAGTGGCTGCATACGAGTCCGGACGATAAAATGCTGCTGCGCTGTTACGTCGGCCGCTCCGGCGACGAGGAGAACGTATTCCTGCCCGACGAGGAGCTGGCGGAGCTCGTGCTGAAGGACCTGAAGCAACTGATGAACGTCACGGCCCGCCCGTTGTTCACGGAAATTACCCGGCTTCCGAAATCGATGCCGCAATACCCGGTCGGCCACCTGGAGCACATCGCCGGCCTGAACGAACGGCTGGAGGCTTCGTTGCCTGGCGTTTACGCGACGGGAGCGGCCTTCTACGGCGTCGGCCTGCCCGATTGCATCAAGCAAGCGAAGGAGCTCGCCGAACGGATGGCGGGCAAACTCAAAGTCGCGCAAGCCTGATCGTTCGCGCCGCGAGCGCCGAGACTGGGACTTCTCTACCCCTTTCCTGCAAAATAGGCGAGGGGTTCTATTTATTTCCGGATACCTGATATAATAAAATCAATACGGTCAGCTTTCGATCACGAAGTAATTGCGAAGATGTGGTTTCGACATCGAATCTTGAATTCAGCCGGGACTTCCGTTGCTCACGTAGCTTCCAGTTACGCTCCGCTACTTTCGTCCCTAGCTTCATCCAACCTTCTCGGTGCTCAAAACCTGATTTCGAATCATCATTGAAACGGTAGTTCAACCAAAAGGAGTCCGTAATGTATCCACCGAGGTCGGAAAAAAACCAAAAGAAGCAGCAGGAGAAAAAGCGGCGTCAAACCCGAATTTGGCTCATGCTGAACCTGACTCTCATCACGTTGATTCTCGTGCTGGGAGCCTACTTTTATTTGCAGGAACGAACGCAGCAAGGGGGACAGGAAACGGGAACGGAACAAATCTCGGGCGACCTGGAGGGGGCCGCGGCGAATGAAGGGAACGGCGGCGCGGGGCCTTCGAACGGGCAGACGCCGGCTGACGGATCCTCGCCTTCCGAGGCGGATGGGTCCGACGGAGCCGGCGATGCCGGGAATGGCGAGCCTTCCCCGCCGCCCGGTGGCGATAACGATGCTGCGGGGAGCGGCGGGATGGATCCAGCCGATCTCCCCGGCGATTCGCCGAGCGGGAACGGAAATGATGAGGATCGGCTGTTGATCCATTTTGCGGGAGATACGATTTTCTCCGGCAAGGTGGAGGAGAAGCTGGAGAAGACGGGGTACGAGTATCCGTACGAATACGTGCGCGAGCTGTTTCAAAACGACGATCTCAGCGTACTGAACCTGGAAACGCCCGTCACGGAAGGCGGTGAGCCTGCCGAGAATAAGACCTTCGTGTTCAAGTCGCCGCCCAAAGCGCTGGGGCCGATGGCGAAAGCCGGCGTGGACGCGGTCAACTTGGCCAACAATCATATCCTCGATCAAGGCGTTGCCGGCCTCAACGATACGATGAAGGCTTTGCGGCAGTATCACGTTTTATATGCGGGAGCCGGCAAGAACAGCAAAGACGCCTACGCCCCGGTGTATATCGAACGCAAGGGAATCAAGATCGCTCTGTTCGGATTCAGCCGGGTGGTGCCGGAGCCCGGTTGGGTCGCGGGCGCCAACAAAGCGGGCGTCGCTTCGGCGTATGCCCCCGAACCGGCGCTGAACGCCATCCGCGCGGCGCGGGAGAACGCCGATCTGGTGCTGGTCATGACCCATTGGGGCAAGGAACGGACGACGAAGCTGGAAGATCATCAGCAGGAACTGGCCCATGCCTTTATCGATGCGGGAGCCGATCTGGTGGTCGGCGGACATCCTCATGTGATGCAGGGGCTGGAGAACTACAAGGGCAAATGGATTGCTTATAGCACGGGCAATTTCATCTTTACCAAATCGAAGGATCCGAAAACGTGGGAGACGGCGGTGTTTGCCGCGAGCTGCACGCGCGACGGAGACTGTCGGCTGCAGCTTATTCCGTACCGCACCGAGCTGGGGCAGCCCGTGCCGATGAGTCCCGAGGACGGCAGCAAGCTGCTGCGGGAGATCGAAAGCTATTCCCCCGGGGTGCGGATTGCGGAAACGGGAGAGGTGTTCGCGTCTTAGCCGGAAACGGATCGGGTCCGTCATAAGGAGGGGAGGCTTTGCGAAACCCATGCGTAGCCCATCGCGGTTTCTCCGGGTTCGCCCCGGAAAATACGATGGCCGCGGTTCAACTGGCGATGGAGCGGGAGGATGTCCGGTGGATCGAAATTGATGTACAATGTTCGAAGGACGGCGTCCCGCTGCTGATTCATGATTTTACGCTGAACCGGACGACGACCGGCCGGGGGCCGGTCAAGGATAAGACCTGGGCGGAATTGCAGACCCTGGATGCGGGGAGCTGGAAATCGAAGGCATACCGCGGCGAACGGCTACCGAGCCTTGATGAATTTTTGGACGCGATCGCCGGCCGGCTGCGCGCCAATATCGAAATCAAAACCGAAGGCAACCTATATCCGGGCATCGAGGAGAAAATTATCTCCGCCGTCAAGCGGCGGCACATGGAGGGCGAGGTCGTGTTGACCTCGTTCGAGCCGAGGGTTCTGGCCAAAATCAAGGAGATCGGCCGCGGCATCCGCACCGGCCTGATCATCGACCGCCAGCCGACGGATTTGCTGCTCCGGCTGCAGTTGCTCCATTGCTCGTTTTTATCGATCCATTATAAGGCTTTAACCGCCGAACTGGCGGCCAAGGCCATCAAACGGGGCATCGACGTCATGGCCTGGACGATGGACGAGGCGAGGACGCTGCGCAAAGTCGCCTCGCTGCATCCGGACATCCTGCTCTGCACGAATCGGCCGGATGTGTGGCGTAAAGCGATTCCCGGGTCGGGCCGGGACGAATGAACGACCCATAGTTATACATAACGCTAATATTCACGAATAATCGCGGTTATGGATGCCGCAATCCATGGGGGGAAATCAAATCATGAACAAAATGATCGCAAACGTGTATTGCGTGGGCAGGAATTACCGGGCGCATGCCGAAGAGCTGGGCAATGAGGTTCCGACCGAGCCGATGATCTTTCTGAAGCCGTCGCACGCGGTGACGGCGCTCGACGGAAGAGGCCTGGAGCTCCCGGCGGACCGTGGGTCCGTCCACTACGAGGGGGAGCTGGTGCTGCGCATCGCCCGCGATTATAAGCCGGGGATGACGGTCGACGAGCTGGTGGATGTGATTGCGTTCGGGATCGATTTTACGCTGCGCGACGTGCAGAACATCGTGAGAGATAAAGGGAATCCGTGGACGCCGGCCAAAGGCTTCCTGCAATCGGCGCCGATCACGCCATACATCGCATTCCCCGGCGCGGCGGACACCGCGAACGAGGACTTCGTGCTCCGCAAGAACGGAGAAGTCGTGCAGCGCGGCAACATCAGCCGGATGATTTTCCCGCTGCAGCAGATCGTGGATTATATCGCCGAGAACTACGGGCTGGGCGAAGGCGATTTGATTTTCACCGGTACGCCTGAAGGCGTGGGGCCGGTCTATCAAGGCGACAAGCTGGAACTTTCCTACGGCTCCCAGGTGCTGGGCAGCTGCATGGTGGCGTCCGGCCCGGCCGCAAAATGATGATGGATTGGATCGTCGGGGCGCTTTGCGCCCTGATCGTGTCTGGAGCCGCCTATTGGAAAAGCTCGCTTTCCCTGTCCGGTATGCTGGCGGCGTTCGCGTTGGGCACGGTCTATTACGGAGCGGGAAATCTGTTTTGGTTCGGCATCTTGCTGCTGTTTTTCGTGAGCTCGTCCGCGCTCTCGCGTTTCCGCGGCGACCGCAAAGAAGAGCTGGAGAAATCCTATGCCAAGAGCGGGCGCAGGGACGCCGGCCAGGTGCTGGCGAACGGCGGCTTGGGCATGCTGGCTTGCCTGGGCAATCTGATTTGGCCGGATCCGGGCTGGGGGTATTTCTTCGCCGGTACGATGGCTGCGGTGACGGCGGACACGTGGGCTACGGAACTGGGCGGGCTTAGCCGGACGGAGCCGCGTTCCATCTTGACCGGTCGCCGGGTTCCGCCGGGAACGTCGGGCGGCGTGACGCTGCTTGGCAGCGCTGCGGCGCTGGCCGGCGGGGCTGTGATCGGCGGGGCCGCCTGGCTGCTGCTGATATGGACGGGCGAAGCCGCCTATCCCGATGCCGGCGGGGCGGTTCTGTCGCTGATCAAGTGGGCGTTGCTCGCCGGGATCTCCGGTCTGGCCGGCGCATTCGCCGACTCCTTGCTGGGCGCGACGCTCCAGGGGATGCAGCGATGCACGGTTTGCGGCAAAGAGGTCGAGGTCGCTGCGCATTGCGGCCGC
>NZ_JBNYYG010000084.1:0-17944 GCF_050565405.1 Paenibacillus macerans
TGACTCCTGTGCAATACAGGAATCATCTCATAAATGCTGCTTAATTCTTTTTTTCAAAGTGTCCTTGACTAAGGGGCCAGTTTAAACGCTGCTCTTGGGAAGGCCTTTTTTCTCTTGGCTCCATTGATGGTACCATTCCGTGATATAAGCGCTGGGCTGCTCGTTCAATTCCTCCGCAAGCAATTCGGTCAGCAACCGGTACTGGCGGTGTACGAAGGAGTGGTTATCGAGGGAGCCGTGTATTTTCATCAGAGCGAAATGCGCTTCTTCCGCCAACGGGTATCGATCGCAAATCTCCAGGTAGACTTCCAGCGCTTTGTCCAAGTGACCTCGGGACGCCTGCCATTCCGCCAATTGAAAAGAGGTGCGCAGCCATAAGGATTTAAGCCTGTAGCGCTCGCTTTCCGCCCACCAGTATTCATAATCCTGCAGGTAATCGCCCTGATACAGCTCCATGGCCGTCTCGTAGTCGCCGATCGTTTGCTCGTTGATCGGCGTACCCGACAGGATAAACTTCTCCCATTCCTCCACATCAAGCCGCACATGATCCAGATGCAGCACATACCCTTCCGTGGCGTTCGAAATCTGGATATGGGCTCCGTAAGGCTCCAACGTTTTACGAATATGATAGATGGCGGTATACAATTGCGAGAAGGCTTTGTTCGGCTCGTATTCCGGCCACAGCAGGTCGATCAAAGCCGATTTGCGGACCAGTTGCTCCCGATGCTGCACTAAATAAAGAAACAACTCCTGGGCTTTGGTCGTTCGCCAACGGATGGCGGTAAAGCGTCCGTCCCCGTCTTCCATTTGCAGTTGCTGAAACATGTTGATGCGAGGCTGGTAAGCTTGTGAGCTCAGCCATGCCGTCATCCCGCTTCCGACGCGTTCCTGAATCCGCTGCAGCGTAATCATCAAGCGCTCTTTCCTCACCGGCTTCATGATATAGTCCAGCGCATTCAATTCAAAGGCTTTAATAGCGTACTCGTCGTAAGCCGTGACAAACACGATGTTGAGATACGGCTTGCCCTGCAGCAGCTGCTCGGCCAATTCGATGCCGTTGATTTCGGGTAAATGAATGTCCAGAAATATGACGTCGATATCTGCCGTCAGTGCAAATTGCTTGCCCTCGAACGGGTTGAGGAATTTGCCCGCGATATCGATGTCTCCCAGTTTTTGCAATTGATGCTCCAAATAATTTAAAGCCAGGTTCTCATCGTCGATTATGATAACCTTCATGGATAACTCCTCTTGATCGAATAGGATACAACCAGTATACCTGACTCAAAGCATAAATCTATACAATTTTTCTATGGCGACATTATCTGGCGGCGAGCTGCTGCCCCCGCTTCCGAAACCATTCTACCGTCTCGCGGATCGCTTCCTCATGCGGCGTCGTCTTGGCGCCGAAAGCGGCTTCGTATTTGCCGTGATCCACGATGAAGGGCATCTCAAACATGTATAGCATTTCTTTGATTTCTCGCATATCGGCATTAACCAGTGACAGCAAGCCGAGGACCGGTTTGGGCGCCACGCGGTACTTTGGCGCTTTGCCGAGAGAGCGGTACACCATGTCGACGATTTCCCGGGTCGTCAGCGTCTCCGCGCCGGGAATATGCCACACCTGCCCGAGCGCTTCGTCATGCTCGCCCAACGTGACCAGCCCTTTGGCGAAATCGCGGATATAAATATACGTATGCGGCGCGTCGATATCCCCTAAGACCTGCGCGGGCTTGCCTGCCAGCGCGGCCCGGAACACCCTTGCGCCAAGCGCCGATTCCAGCACGCCGGGTCCGTAAAAATCCGAAGCCCGGCCGATGGTTGTCCGCACCCTCCCCTTGCGATGAGCCTCCAGCAGCATGCCGGCCATTTGGGCCCGGATGATCCCTTTGCGGTCCGCCGCTTTTGCCGGCAAATCCTCCGTCAGCAGCCTGTGCGTAGGTCCGTACATATACAAGTTATCGCCATAAACGAGCTTGGCCCCTGCCGCTTCGGCCGCTTCCAATATCCCGGCCGTAATGGGCGGAAACTTCTCCGGCCACTGCGTGTAAGGTGCTTTGGCGCAGTGATAAACGACCGATGCTCCATCGCACGCTTCCATAATACTGGCCCGGACGGTAGCGTCCCCTTTGACGACCCGAACGCCCTCCGGAACCGAAGCGTGCCCGCCGCGATTGACCATTCGTACCTTTTTCCCCCGGGACAGAAGCTCTTCCATAACCGCCGTTCCCAACGGGCCGGTGCCGACGACGGCATGCAATTCCTCCTTGTTCGCCATTACTCCATCTCCTTTTTTAGCAAAAACTAGAAAAACAGATTCTAAGTGAATTATACAAATTATATTAACTCAAGTAAACTTTTTTATTCGTGTACATTTCATGGCGAAAAAGCCGGTACCGCCCGATCGCGATACCGGCCAAACCGTTCCCGCTTCTTGAAGATTAACGGGCCTCCAGCAGCAGCAAATGCGCTTCGTAGAAATCGCTGAACTCGTCGGACCCGAACTGCTGGGCCGTTAAGTACGCGCCGTAAAAAATCGTAAACAGCGCCTTCACCGCCGTCTCGATCGGAATATCCGGCTTCAGCGTGCCGTCCTGCTCCGCTTCCAGCATGCTGCGTCCGAACAGTTCGAGCATATCCGGCGTGCTGCGGCCCGTTTCCACATGGCCGGGGAACAGCAGCCGCACTTCGGCTTCGCTGAGCTCCGGCATGGCGGGATGCATGTTCATTTCAGCCAGAAACGAAATCAGGCTGGGCAGCAGGCCGGGCATGTCCACGGCCGTTTCCGCCACCTTGTCCAGCAGATGCCGGATTGCGGCGAATCCGCGCTTGCGCTCCGCCTCGATTTCGATGATCCGTTCCGTCAGCCAGACGCGCATAAAATAAACCAAGAGATCTTCCTTTTTGGGAAAAAACTTAAAAAACGTGACCCGAGAGACCTCGGCCTTCCGGCAGATATCCTCCAGCATGACGTCGTGGAACATTTTATTCTCCATCAGCGATAAGCCGCTCTCGTACAGCGCCAGTTTCGCCCTTGCTTTTTTAAGCTCCCTGAGCGAAATATCCGAAAGTTCCGTTTGCTTCAATGCCATCATCCCATATCGAAAAATTTATTAACTCGTGTTCATTATTTTATTCAAGATTACATTTTGTTGTCAAGCGAAACGTCATGGGAAGGCGGTGCTGGGGAGGCGGTGGTGTGAAAGGTAGAAAAGGGCCCTTTTTCAGCCTTTTTGTTGGATTTGGGATAAATGAGCCGGCAACCTGTTTTGGCGTAAGATCTACACTCAGGTCAACACTCGCTGTCCGGACGCTTTGCACGATTATCCCGTTTGATCAGACCATGGAGCAAAGAAACGGACAAACTCGGAGGAAAAAATATTTGGCGCAGATTTGCTCCCTTAACAAAGGGGATAATCGTGCAAAGGAGCATGCAGAGATAACAAGACACGAGATTTGCAATTTTATGCCCTTATTTTTCGGCGGCGCTACGGTGTTGCCGGCGGCATGTCCGCTACCCGCATGCATCCCCGCAACCACACGTATACCCGAAACCGTACGCAAGGAAGGGACGAAGCGCTCAGGCTCCGACCCTTTCCTTGGCAATGAATCAACTACAAGAATTGCACCCGTTTATTCAGCGCTCCCCTCGGCACCATGAATGACTGCGCCCGTTTGAAGCCGGCCGGCGCGCCGCGCACGATCGTCAACGCCTTGTAGTATTCGATGAAGGGGAAGCCGGACGTTTCGCCGCGCGCATAAGCGTACACGTTCATCGCCTTCACCCATGTCTCGTAGGCGTCCTCCGGGATGTCCACGAACACCTCCGGCTGGAAGTCATACGGGTCCTCCCAATTGTCGGCATAATAGACCTGTCCCGGCCAGTGGTTCGGCAGCGACCGTTCGATTGTTTTCAGCGCTGCGTAAAAGCGGGCGTCCTCCACGATGTAATGCGTGTTGGCGTGGTCTTTGTGCATCGAGCCCTTCCAATGCGTGATCAGCAGCGTCGGCTTTACCTCGCGGATTACGTCGGCAACCTGGTATTTGACCTCTTCGTCCACCGGCAGCTCGGCGTCTTTATAGGCCAGGAACCGGACGTCCGCGCCGACGATCTCGGCGAACCGTTGAGCTTCCTCGACCTTTTGCTTGGCGTAGTCGTCCGGCGACAGCTTGGGATGGCCTTTCTCCCCCGGCGTCAGGTGCAGGAACGTCGCTTTATGCCCCGCCTGCACGTATTTGGAAATCACCGCGCCCGCCGTCAAATCCATGTCCCCGGCATGCCCGCCGATGGCCAAAATGTGCTGTGGTTTATCCATTGCCGTTTCCATCCAAAAAACTCCCTTCAAATCATAATGTCGTGATACAAGACGAACGGTGCCGACTATTCCTTCAACCCCGAATTCATCATGCCGCGCACGTAATATTTCTGCAGAATGATGAACACGATCAGAATCGGCACCGTCGAGATGACTAGTCCTGCCATCAGCAGCGGCTGCGTCAGCGTCGGATCGAGGTGATCCTTGAGCATTTGCACCCCGACCGGGAGCACCGCCAGCTCGGGATTGACCGAGTTGATGATCAGCGCCCAAATGAATTCGTTCCACTGCCCGATGAATTCGAAAATCGCCAGCGTGGCCAGCGCGGGGCCCGTCATCGGCAGGATCAGCCGGAAATAAATGCGGAACTCCGAAGCGCCGTCAATTCGGGCCGCCTCGAGATACGCGTTATTGATCGTCATGATAAACTGCCGCATTAAGAAGATGCCGTACGCGCTGACCGCAAACGGCAAGATCAGAGACAGGATCGACGTCGTCAATCCGCCCACGCCGCCGTTGCCGAACAGATCGTTACCGCCCACAAGCGGAAAATGCGTCATGATATAGAAATTCGGAATGAAGAACAGGAAACCCGGAATCATCATCGTCGATAAAATAAACCGGAAGACGCCTTCCCTCCCGCGGAACCGCAGCTTCGACAGCGCATAGGCCGCCATCGAACTCGTCAGCAGCACCAGGACGGTGGTGACGACCGATTTGATCAGGCTGTTCTTGAACAGCAGGGCGATATTCAGCGACTCGAACGCGAGCCCGTAATTGCCGAACCGGAACGACTCCGGCAAAAAGCGATAGTACAGGCTGTTGTACTCCGCTGCCCCTTTAAACGAACTAAAGATCATATCGAGAAAGGGGAACACCATCGCGATCGAGCCGATCACGATGATCGTAAAGGAAACCCAAGGCTTTTTTTTCCGCCGCATCAGTAGCTCTCCACCCCTCCCCGTTTAAAAAATTTCATCTGGATCGCCGTGATGATCATGATGCAGAGGAACAGCACGAACGCCATCGCGCTTGCCAGCCCCCAATTGCCGAACGAAAACGCCTGCTTATACATTTCCAGCCCGGCCACGTTGGTGGCGTCCCCCGGACCGCCGGTTTTGGTCATGACCATCGTCAGCGTAAACGACTGCAGCCCGCCGATGAACGACGTAATCAGCACGAAGGTGATCGACGGCTTAAGCAGCGGCAGCGTGATGCCGGTAAAAACCTTCCACAAACCGCCGCCTTCCAGGTCGGCCGCTTCATAATAATCCTCGGGGATTGCCTTAAGGCCTGCCGACAGAATCAGCATTGAGCTGCCGATGCCCAGCCAGCCGCCGACTGCGATCACCGAAGTCAGGGCCGTGTTCGGGTCTTGGAGAAAGTTTTGCCGCGGAAGACGGGCCCACGTAAACAATTCGTTAATCAGCCCGTTCGTCGGGTTGTACAAATACAGCCAGATGTTGCCGATCGCCACGACCGTCGTGACCGAAGGCAAAAAATACAGCGTCCGCCACAGCCCCTCCCAACGCAGCCGCGTAATGAAGTAGGCCACCGCCAGCGCGCAGACGAACGATACCGCCACCGTGCCGAAGGCAAACGTAAAGGTGTTGGTCAGCACCGGATGCAGGAAGTTCGAATCCGGGGAAAACAGCGTCCGATAGTTGGCCAAGCCGACCCACTTGATCGTCGCGAGATCGAAGCCGCCCCATTCCGTAAAACTGAGGAACAGGGAGAAGAAAAACGGGATCACCAGAAAAATCGCGTAAAACACGAAAACCGGCGACAGGAACAAATAACCGACCAGACCTTCCCGATGCGCCAAGCCCAGCTTCCTTTTCATCGGCCGGCCACCTATTGTCCCAGCTTCGCCTGGATGTCCTTTTGCGCGCTCCCGAGCACGTCTTCCTTCGTCGCTTTGCCCGCCCACATGTTTTCGATTTGCTTATACAAAATGTCCTGGATTTCCGAAGCCGTTGCCGGGTTTTGTTCGGGATTGGCGTACTGGAGCGCGTCGGCGAACGTTTTGGCGATCGGGTCGGCGGCCAGCTTGTCTTGGATCGTTTTCGAAGCGAGATCCGTCTTGCGGGCCGGCACCGTATTGAAGCCTTCAATCAGGAAGTTGCCCTCCGGGGTCATGTCGTTTTTGACGTTGACCGTGTTGAACCATTTGAGGAATTTCCAGGCCGCCTCCTGGTTTTTCGATTTCGAGTTGACGCCCCATGCCCAGGTGTACGCCAGGGAGCCCTGGGTCGTCCCGTCCGGGGAAGGCAGCGGGGCCGCCCCGATGTCGCCGAAGCCGTCCTTCATGAGCGTTTTCAGGGAACCGGCCCACCAGCCGGCTTCGATCGTCATCGCTACCTGGCCGGCACCGAACGCTTTCGTCGTCTCAAAGCCGATGTCGGAAATGCCGCCGTCCCCGTAGACCTTGGAATACAGCTCGATCGTTTGCTTCGCGGCGTCGCTGTCGAGGTTCGCCTTGCTCATGTCTTCACTGAGCAGCGTGCCTCCCGCCGTCGCGAGCAGGCCCATGAACGGCTGCACGACCTTGCCGGCGTAGCCGCGGAGAAACCCGAAGCCCTGCACCGTCGTTTTGCCGTCCTTGTCTTTTTTCTCGATCGCGGCGGCCGTCTGGAGCAGTTCGTCCCACGTTTTCGGCGGCTGGTCGAAGCCCGCTTCCTTCAGCAGCTTTTTGTTGTAGAACAATCCGTAGGCCTGCACCTCGGTCGGATAGCCGAAAATCCGGCCTTCGATCGTCGCGGCCGCCACCGCGGATTCGGGATAGTTCTCCCGGATATCCGCCGCGATGTCGTCCGGCGCCGGGGCCAGCACCTTGTTTTTGGACAGCTGTCCGCCCCATAACGTGTAAGTATGGACGATGTCGGCCACCTGGCCGGCCGTTTGCTTGGTCATCATCGTGCTGAGCAACTGGTCGAATTCGACCGGCGTCAGCTTGACCTGAATGTCCGGATTTTCCTTGTTCCATTGGTCGATATAGGGTTTGATGAACTTCTCGTTTTCGCCGGTGTAATGCGAGAGCAGGGTGAGGGTTACTTTCGAGGAAGAGCTCGCGTTGTTGCCGGAAGAACAGGCGGTTAAGCCGATGATACAGACGATCGCCAATACGAAAGCTAACGTTTTTTTCATGCTTTCCCCTCCCAGGACAGAATGGAAACCTTCGCTTGGTCCGCCGCCGTCGGCGTTTTACGCGAGGTCTTTCACCATGATGTCAAACGATCTTGTGATGGAAAAACCGGCTTGTTTATACAAATAGCCAGCCGGACTTTGCTCGCCGGTCCAGAGGAACCAGGCGCCGTGCAGCGCTTGCGCTCGCATGCTTCGCAGGCAGTCGTGCAGCAGGATTTTGCCGATGCCTTGGCCGCGCTGGTCCGGATGGACCCCAAACGGACCGAACCGCTCGCGGACGCCTTCGTACCCGCCGTGCATGCAGAAACCGACGAGCCGGCCGCGTTCGCGGGCCACCAATATCCGTTCCAGCGGCAGCCCCTGAAGGATGCCTTCACGGATGGCCCGGGCCCAATCCGGGTTGAAGCAATCCAGGTTAAAGCGGATCAGTTCCACCAGATCGCCGTCCCCCGCGGTTTGGAAGGTATAACCTTCCCCCTCTCTTTGCCGCTTAAGCGCGACCACCTCCTCCGGCGTTTCATGATCGACCAGACTGTAATCCATCGCCACGGCCGAATATTGTACGGCGAATCCGCTTTTAAGCAAAAACGCCGCCCCCTTCGGATATCCCGCGGCGTCAATGCCGGGCACGATGTAATTGGGGGCATAAGAGGCGAAAAACACCTTCTTGCGCCCTTGCCCGCGCAAAAACGTCTCGGCCTCCTTCAGCAGCCGGCTGGCGATGCCCTGCCGTTCGGCTTCCGGGTCCACGAAGAAAAACGGAATCCAGCCGTGGTCCGGCTCCAGCTCCGTGCCGCTCATCGGCAGCAGCCGACGCACCGCGTACACGCAGCCGATCAGCTTCCCCGCCTCATCGAACGCCAGCCGCATCCCTTCCGGATCGAAATTGGCGTCCAGCAGCACCAGATGGCGGAAACGTCTTGCCGTCGCCGGATCCCGGAGCAGCGTGCGATTCCAAAGCGCGACGATCTGCGGTTCGTCGCCGGGGTTGTAGCCTCGATAAACGATTTGTCCCATGATTGATCCCCTTTCTCTTCCGTAAATAAGTGCGGCAGCCGCTTGCCTTAGGCCACGTGCCGGTGCGTGGCGTCTCGCCCGGTTCGCGTTACTCGGTGATCGCTGCGGCAACCGCGTTGTGGAACCTGGCGCGCAGCCCGGCTACGGAGCGTGACCGTCCGTAGTGCACGCGGTTGGTGAGCAGCACGCAAGCCACTTCCCGCGGCGGGTCGACGTACAGGCTCGTGCCGGTGAACCCGGTGTGGCCGTAGGCCACCGGGGAGAGCAGGTCGCCGGCGGCGTCGAACGGATCGCCGCGCAGCACCCACCCGAGGCCGCGGTTACCGCCCGGCACACCGGCCGTGCACGGCCGCGTCGCCGCTTCCGCCGCCGCGGCCGACAAGACCCGCTGGCCGGCGGCGGAACTGTAGCCGCCGGCCAGCCACAGCTCCGCGTACGACGCCAGGTCGTCCGCGGGGGCAAACAGGCCGGCGTGCCCGCTGACGCCGGCCAGGGCCCGGGCGTTCTCGTCGTGCACGACGCCGGGAACGCCCCTGGGGCCGACCGCCGCGCCCGGCTCGGCGGTCGAAGCGATGCGCCGGCGCAGCCCCGGCGCCGGCAGGTAGCCGCTGGACGCCATGCCCAGCGGCGCGAACAGCTCCGCTGCCGCCAGCTCCGGCAGCGGCCGCCCCGCAGCTTTGGCGATGATCTCGCCAAGCAAAATATAGCCCAGGTCGCTGTAGACCACCGCAGCGCCCGGGGCTGCCTCCGGCGGAGCCTGGCAAATATAGTCCACGATCTCCTCCCGGCTCCGGCCCCGGGATTGCAGATCGTAGAACGGTGCCAGGCCCGCCGTGTGCGTGAGCAGATGACGGAGCGTCATCCGCTCTCCGCCCGCCCCCGCCCGCCGGCCTTCCGCGGCGGCCAGGGCCGGCAAGTACGCCGCCGCCGGATCGTCCAGCCGCAGCTGCCCCCGCTCGGCCAGGAGCAGCGTAAGCGGCAGCGTCACCACGACCTTCGTCAGCGAAGCGCAGTCGTAGATCGTGTCCACCGAAACCGGGATCTGTCCGGTATCGTCGTCAACCGCGTTCCCGCAGGCGAAGCGGATCCGCCTTCCGCGCCGGGACACGACCGCGACCCCGCCCGGGATGTCGCCGGCCCGTACCGCTTCGCGCAGCGTTTCCCCGATCCAAGGGACCCGGTTCGGGTCCAGCCCCATTGCCTCCGCCGCCGCGACGTCCGCCGACCAAGTCAGGTCGCCCATGCGGCCTGTTCCTCGTAGAGCAAGTAAGGCCGGCGGATCTCCCGCCACGCTTCGCTGTCCTTGCGCCAGCCTGCCAGGATTGCCTCCAGACCCCCCGGCTCGTGCAGCGTGCGTCGTACCGCGTCGCTGCCGGTCAGAATATCGATGAAATACGGCGGTTGCTTCACCTCTCCGTCCTTCTCCAGCCTCAGCTCGGGGCGGTACCAGGCGAAATCCTCCGGGTGCATCCGCTGGATCGCATGCAGCAGATACAAGCCCGCTTCGGTGCTGCGAAAGGCTTCCCGATCGGTCACGTACGTCATCACGCCCCGGCACAACGCGCCCTGATGCTTCTGGAACATGGGCGTAAACGTCGCGGGCTGAAAATGGACGCCGCGCAAACCCAAACGGTTCAGCGCCTCGCAGACGTCCGCGTTTCGCAGCCAAGGAGCTCCCACCAATTCGAAGGGCTTGGTCGTGCCGCGGCCCTCCGACAGATTGGTTCCTTCGAACAGGCAATTCCCGGCATACACGCGCACGGTATCCATCGTCGGCATATTCGGCGACGGCATCACCCAGGGCAGCCCGGTATCCGGATATTCCATCCCCCGGTCCCAGCCCTCCAGGGCTACGACCTCCAGATCGCATTTTCGCGCCGATTGGCCGTTAACGAGCCGGGCGAATTCGCCGATCGTCATTCCGGTGCGGGCCGGCATGCGCCAGGCGCCGACCATCGAACGGAAACGCTCGCCGAGGAACCCGCCCTCGATGCCGTAGCCGCCCAGCGGGTTCGGGCGATCGAGCACGATCAGGCTTGTGCCGTGCTCCGCGCAAGCCTCCAGGACGTAAACGAGCGTGGTCAAATACGTGTAGAACCGGACGCCAAGGTCCTGCACATCGAACACGATCGTATCGAGATCGTGCAGCATTTCCGCCGTCGGTTTGCGGTTTTTGCCATACAAGCTGTAGACCGGAAGGCCATAGACGGGGTCGGTGTGATCGTCGATCCATACGCCTGCCTGGACCTCGTTCCGCAATCCGTGCTCACAGGCAAAGAAGGCAACAAGCTTCCCGGACGCCAGTTCCGCACACAATTCGATCGTCGACCGAAACCTGCCGTCCATCCCGGTCGGGTTGGTCAGCAAAGCGAAACGCTTGCCCTCAAGAAGCCGCTTCCCCTCGGTATGCAGCCGGTCCGCTCCGGTCAACACCATACTACCCATGTCGCATCACCTCTCTCATCAAAAAACGGATGGTTGCTTCACTCTTAGGGCAATTATAAAGACAATGAAATTTTATTTCAATAAGAATTTTAATTTTGAAATTTAATTCCGCAAAATCGATCAATTCTTCTCTTATATCGACAAATCTCCCTATGCATTCATGACACGAAAATGACGAGAACCTCCCATTCGGCAAGAGTTCGCGCCCAATAAGAAAAACGTCTAACGACGTACCTTCAGAGAAACCCGATTGGGACTAAGATTAGGATCCCGAACAAAAAAGCCAGAGCCGCCGCAAACTATGCGGGACTCCAGCTTTTGACAAATCCGGATTAGGCTTGATGCACGGCCGAAGCTTGAACCGAACCTTCTTCTCCGCCTTCCTTGGACGCCGACGGGGCCGGCGCCTGGTTGGTGGAGCGAAGCGGCAGCTCTTTCAAGAAGAAGACCAGCACGAACGCGACGACAAGGACCAGCGTCCCGGTCATAAAGACCGTCGAGAGCGTATCGCCCAGCGCGTCGCGGATGCCTTGGATCATTTGCGCGAACAGCGGCTGCGCATCGACCGGCAGGCTCGCCTGCGTTTGTTCCAGCAACGGCTTGTTCATCAGCGTCTGCGGATTGGCGAAGGCCGTCATCTGCTGGACCATCTTCGGATCCATGGCGCTCATATCGGGCGCTGCGGAGGACTGCAGGGCCTCCTTCAGGTTCTTCGTCAGATTGTTGGACATGACGGTCCCCATGACGGCGATCCCGATGGTTCCCCCCAAGTTGCGGAACAATTGCGTAGAAGCGGTTACCACGCCAAGCTCTTTATGCGGCACCGCGTTTTGCGTCGCCAGCGAGAAGACCGGCATCCCCAGGCCAAGGCCCAAACCGAACACGATCATGCTGAGCACCGCCATCGGTATGTTGTCCATGAAGATCATGATCGCCATGCCGGCAATCATGATCGGAATGCCCAGCAGCGCGAATTGCTTGTATTTCCCTTTTTTCGCGATCAACTGTCCGGTCACGGCGCTGGCCAAAACCATAACGATCGACATCGGCATGGTTACGTAACCGGCATAGGTCGGGGAGATCCCGAGCACGCCTTGCACAAAGAACGAAAGATAAATCAAAGCCCCCATCATGCCGAAGTTCATAATAAAGCCGATGATATTCGAAATCGTCACTACGCCGTTTTTAAACAAATGCAGCGGTAAAATCGGATTGCTCACCTTCGATTCGACGAAAACGAAAATCAGCGCGGATACGACCGAAGCCGCAAGCAGTCCGATGATTTGCGTCGAGTCCCAGGCATACGTCGTACCCGCCCAAGAGAAGGCGAGCAACAGCGGCACGATCGTCGTCGTCATGAACAACGAACCCCAATAGTCGATGCTTTGGGAGGTGCCGCGTTCCATTTTCGGGAACAGCATCATGATCATGATGAAGGCAACGATGCCCAGCGGCAGGAAAATCCAGAACAGCCAGTGCCAGTCGAGGTGATCGACCAGGTACCCGCCCAAGGTTGGGCCGAGCACGCTGGAGAAGCCGAATATCGCCGTCATGAAACCCATCCATTTGCCGCGTTCGCGCGGCGGGAACAAGTCGCCGACGGCCGTGAAGGCGGTCGACTGAATGATCCCGGCGCCGATCCCCTGAATCCCCCGGTAGGCGATGAACTGGAATACGTTCGAGGACGTCCCGGTCATGAAGGCGCCCGCCATGAAGAGCAATATGCCGATCAGCAAAAACGGCTTCCGTCCGTACATGTCGGACAGCTTGCCGACCAGTACGGTGGCGATCGTCGACGTCAGCAAATAAATGTTGATCGTCCAGGTATAATAGTCCATGCCGTCAAGGATCGAAATGATCCGCGGCATGGCGGTGCTTACGATCGTCTGATTGATGGCGGCGAAGAACATCGCGGCCATGATGGCGATCATGATCGAAACTTTGCGTTTCATTGTTAAGTGTTCCATGCTAGTTTCTCCATCTCCATTATTGTTTATTTTCTATATTTGAAAGCATGGCGCCAAAAATGCGCCGCAAATGCTGTAAATCTTCCTCTTGCAGTTGATCGAAAATTCTCTCCAGCATCTCCTTTTGCCGCTCGGTGACGAGACGAATGATCTCCCGGCCCCGCTCGGTAATCGAGATATTCACGACCCGGCGGTCGTTCTCCGCCCGAACCCGTTCGACGTATCCTTCCGTGACCAGCCGGTCGGTTACCCCCGTGATGGCCGCCGAGGTAATGCCCAACGACTCTGCCAACTGCGATACTTTTTGCGTTCCCGAGGCGTTCAGCATGTACAGCATTTTGAATTGCTGGAAACTGAGATTGAAATCGCCGCCCCGCCTGTTCCACTCCTGCGTGATCATCTTGAGCAGCGTCCGGAACATCGAGGTCACTTCAAACAACTCTTCTTTCTTCACCAATGGCCATTCCCCTCCTTCCTGCCTGCCTTCCCGGATCCCAAACGGGTCGATCTTTTCCAGGGGTAATTATTCAATAATTTAATTACTTTAGTGCTTAAATATTTTAGCGTTTAATAATATACCTCTTAATAATTCTCTCGTCAACCCTTCCCCTGATATCAAAAAAATATCCCTGCGTACCGTATTCGACAGGTCCTTGGCCTCCCGGCACACATCCGGAACCCGGCCCCCCGCATGTAGCGGACCAACCAAAAAAGCTGTTCGCCCGGCCGTTAGGCCAAGGAACAGCTTTTTTGATTTGCGCGGACTATTCTTCCTTAAACACCGGCTCAATCGCCAACTCGAAGTCGAACGACTTCTCGGCGAAGCGGTAAGGCTCCGCCAACTGCGGACCGCAGGAATTGGACCCGGCCCCGCTCATTTTGTAGTCGACCGACACGATGGTTTCGGGGCGGCGTTTCAATTCATACGTATGCTTGGCCGCGGTCAGATCCTCCGGCGTGTAGTGCAGCGCCTGGAAGGAGAACGGCTGAGGGGCTGCAAACTTGAGCCCCATGCCCAGTTCGCTGGAAGCGATCGCCCATTCCGTCCCGTAGCGGGAACCGGTCTCCTGCGGCATCACGTAGTTCTCGAACATGTCGTCCACCGTCAGCAGGTATTTCCCCTTGCGCACGCTGGCCCGTTTGTCGATGTAGCTTTCATGCGGACCGTAACCGAAATACTCGATTTCCTCGGTGCCCTTCGGCATCGTCAGCTCCAGGCCGAAGCGCGGCAGGAACGGAAGCTTCTCGCGCACGTCGGCATGGACCGCCAGCATGACTTCGCCGGTCGGCGCGAACGTCCAGACGGCCGTCCCCCGCAGGAACGGTTCGTAACTGTAGCTGGCCAGCGAGAAGTCGGTGCGTGCCTCGATCGAAGCATCCGGCCGGCGCTCCCAGCCGCTGCCGTACACCTTCATAGCCGCATGGTCCAGCCCCGCCGCTTCCCACTCCTTGCGAATGCTCATATCGTTGTCCATCGGCGCCCGCCAGAGGTTGAACCGGGCCGGCCGCTCCAGCAGCGCAACGCCATGCTTCGACATTTGGCGAATCATCCCGCATTGCAGGTCGAATATATGCTCGAAATCAAAGCCCTTTACGATAAGCATACCGTTCTGCTCGGAGGCTTCCATGAACTTGGCGTAATGATCTCCTTCCGCGCGCGTTACCGCCGCGGATGCCGCGTGTCCCGGGAGCTCGAATTGGTAGAAGGCGATTTCGTATCCCTCGTCCGCCCAACGGTTGTCTTGCTGCTGCCGTACCGAGCAGGTCAGCACGAACGGTCCCGGCAGCTCCCGCGGCAGCTCGTAAGGAAGCGTCAACGGCTGCGCTTCGCCGGGCCCCGCCGTAAGCGGAGCCGTCCGGCCCTGCCGCAGCAGCTCGCCGCCCCGCTCGAGCTTCCAGCTTACGGCCAGATGCGAAAGGTCGATGAAATCGTAGCGATTCCGCACCAGGAAACGGCCTTGTTCCGTAACATCCGCTTCAATGAGTACCGGCGCGACCGCCTGCTTTAATTCCAACAGTCCGGTATGAGGCTTGCGGTCCGGCGACACAAGGCCGTCGATGCAGAAGTTGCCGTCGTTCGGCTTATCGCCGAAGTCGCCGCCGTAGGCGAAATAGCTTTCCCCGTTCGGCGTTTCGGCGGCGATGCCGTGGTCGCACCACTCCCAAACGCAGCCGCCCATCAGCTTCGGCTGGGCATAAATCACGTTCCAGTAATCCTGCAAATCGCCCGGCCCGTTCCCCATCGCATGGCTGTATTCGCACAGGAACAACGGCTTGGCGTTTTTTTCGTCCAACGCGTATTGCTCGATTTCCGGCACGGAAGGGTACATCCGGCTGTCCATGTCCAGGCATTCCGTATTCGGATCGCCGTAATACCGCGTTGCCGCCCCTTCATAATGCACCGGCCGGGACGCATCGCGCGCTTTGGTCCATTCCGCCATGGCGATATGGTTCGGACCGTATCCGGATTCGTTCCCCATCGACCAGATGATGACGGAAGCGTGGTTCTTATCCCGCTCGACCATGCGAACGGCGCGCTCCACGAACGATCCCTTCCAATTCGGATCCGTCGTGAGCTTGTGAAACGCGCCTTCCTCGAGCGCTCCCGTGCTGGTCACGCCGTGGCATTCCAAATCCGCCTCGTCGATCACGTAAAATCCGTATTCGTCGCACAGATCGAGAAACCGCGGATCGTTCGGATAATGCGACGTGCGGATCGCGTTGACGTTATGGCGCTTCATTAATTTCAAATCCTTGATCATATGGTTGACCGGAATGGTCTGCCCCAGCTCCGGATGGGAATCGTGGCGGTTAACGCCCTTGAGCTTGACGGCGCGGCCGTTGATTTTGAAGATGCCGTCCGCGATTTCCACCTTTTTGAACCCGACCCGGAAACGCAGCACCTCTGCACCCGCCAATAGAATCAGCTCGTACAGCCGCGGCTCCTCCGCATTCCACAGTTGCGGCTGCGGCACGTGCAGCTCGATGACCCCTTGCCCGTCGACCTGCGCTCCTTGCTGCGCGACCGGCTTGCCGTCGGGATCTCGCAGTTCCGCCTGAATATGCAGGCTGCCCGTCGTTTCAATTTCCGAGCGCAGCTTGCCTTCTTTCAGATCGGCGGATAACAGCGTTTTATGGAACGCGTCGCGGACATGCGCTTTGTCGCGGGACAGCAAATAAACGTCGCGGTAGATTCCGGAAAACCGCCAAACGTCCTGATCCTCCAAATAGGTGCCGTCGCACCATTTCAGCACCAGCACGGCGATGCGGTTGCATCCGGCCTGCACGTAAGCGGACAGGTCGAACTCCGCCGGAATGCGGCTGCCCTGGCTGTACCCGGCGAATTGGCCGTTCACCCACAGGTAAAAGCAGGCGTTAACCCCTTCGAAAACGATATGCGTTTCCTTCTCCGTCCAAGCCTCGGGCAAATTGAAGTCCCTGACGTAAACGCCTGCCGGATTGTCGTCCGGCACAAACGGCGGATCGTAGGGAATCGGGTAATTGACGTTCGTGTAATGCAGCTGGTCGTAGCCGTTCGTCTGCCAGCAGGAAGGCACGATCAGATTGTCCCAACCGCTTGCATCCGTTTCCGCTTCAAAAAAACGGTCGCTGATTTCGCGCAGGCTGCGGTGATAACGGAATTTCCACATGCCGTTTAACGTTTGGTAGTACGGGGAGCGGCTGCGTTTTCCCGCTTGGGCCGTCTCGGCGCTGCCGTAGGGAATAAAGGAAGCTCGGGCCGGCTGGCGGTTGATATGCAGGCACGACAGGTTTTCCCAATTTTTTTCCAACTCCAACATGATTCACACTCCCAAATCGATTTGCTCTCATTATAGATGTGAGATATAATCGGGCGAAAGCAACAAATCGGACAATTCACCATACAAAATGGACAAAATGAGGTGTCGGCTTGTGGAGCTCCTCCCGCTCAGAAGTAATTTGACCCATCCGCTCCAGGACGTTTTACCGTTGTCCGTCTATACGGCGGGCACGGAAATACAGCCTCCGCTCACGAGAATGAAGGGCTTTTCCGCCCATCAGCTGTTCCTGACCCTTTCCGGGTCGGGCCAGTTCCGCAGACTTAACATCGATAAGGACAAATGGGACATCCTAACCCCCGGCCAACTGCTGTATATCCCAGCCGGCTGCGCGCATGAGTATATGCCCTATGGGGATCAGCCTTGGTTCGTGGGGTACGTGACTTTGGTGGATAACTTCGGGGGAATGCTGGGCAAATGGGGATTCCAGGATTCGCCGCGCCTGCTTCGGCTGTCGGAGGTATCCCTCTTCACCGAACGTTTGGAGGAGATATGGAGGCTTTCGGGAAACGACCATGATCCCTGGCAGACGACGGAGCTGCTGTTCTCGCTGCTGTTTGCGATCATGAAGGACACGGCGGGCTCAAGCGGCGCCTTGTTAACCGCCGCCGCCACGCAAATGCAGCCGTCTGCGCCGCCCGCGTCCTATCGGGAATCGGTCGTGGACATAGCGGTCCGCTTCCTGCACGACCATTTGAACCGGCCGATCACGATCGCCGGACTGGCGGGACACGTCGGCTATTCGCAAAAGCAGTTGACCCGGCTGTTCCGGAAATCGATGGGCATGACGCCGCTGCAATACCTGCATCAAATCCGTTTGAGAACGGCCCAGCATCTGCTGCACGAGCATCCCGAAATGACCGTTCGCCAAGCTGCCTCCTACGTTGGCCTCGAGCCGGTCTATTTTGCCCGGCTGTACAAACGCGAGTTCCACCGTCTCCCATCGGAGGAGCGCCGCGAAGGGCGGTAGGGGGGAGGAAAGGGGAGGCGGAAAGAGGCCGGAAAGCGCGGTACCACCTGATGCATTTTGGCTTGGACTACGGCCACCGGGTAACACCACGGGATTGCTCCAACAGGTAATTGTATTCGTTTTTTCATATACAAATCGTCTAAATCGACACTAGCGTTGCATTAAAGCATTCATGAAATCCTTGGAATTCCTAATCATCCATGTTTGACAGTTAAGCCGGCAACCTTTTGGCGTCAGGTCAACACTCGCTGTCCGGAAGCTTTGCAC
>NZ_JBNYYG010000085.1:0-17784 GCF_050565405.1 Paenibacillus macerans
TGGCGTCGTAACCCCGAGGATACTCTACTTTTTTGTGTTTTGGATAGACTCCAAAACTTGGTACACAAACAATTTTACGTCATCCCTCTGGAAGACGAAGGCCCATAATCTATATGAAAAATCGCATATAATCCCGCTTTCTAGCCGCGAACACGGAAATATACTCGAAAAATCGAATACAATGAGACAATAAACTCGAACCAGCCTTCCTGCCGTGCCCCCAATCAAGGTCACGGATTCAACGATACCCGAATATCGTCAAACAGCATGTAGTCGAACCCGCTGACGTAAAACCCAACCTTGCCCGATGGCCGGTGGTTCGGATCGGTGCCGGCGATTCGCAGCGCCCCGTCCACGTATACGGCGACGTCGCCGTCCTTCGCGACAACCTTCACCGCGTATTCCGTATCCGGCTGCAGATCGTGGCCGAGCAGCGGCACCTCCACCAGCTTCTGCCAGCCTGTGTCGTACAGGATCCAGGCCGAGGTTCCATCCGCCCGGGTCCGATAGCCGATCCGCGTGGAACCGGCGGCATCCTGGCGGTCGAAGATGTACATAACTCCGTCGTTCGGCATCGCGGACGGGGTTTTCAGCGTGAAATCCAGCTGATAGGACTCGAAGCTGCGGTCCAGCAGTCCGGTAGCGCCGTTCAGGATCTTGTAGCGGCGATTGCCGTCCGCATCGGCCGCGATGCTGCGGTTGGGATCGACCGGCCAGCCGTTCCCGCCGTTTTCGAAGTCCGTCTCATGCATCACGTTGGATACGGTGACCGAGATGTCCGCTTTGATGAGCGGATTCACCGTGGACACCGCCGTGATGATCGTTTCCCCTTCATAAACGGCGTTCACGACGCCCATGGCATCCACCGTCGCCACCGCCGGATCGGCCGATTGCCAGGTAACCTCCGTCTCCGGCGTATCCGATGGGTCGAACGTGAGCTGCATTTGCCGCTGTTCCCCTGCTGAGAGCCGTACCTGGCTCTCGGCAGGGATGATCCCGGCCAGCTCCGTCGACAATGCCTTAAACCGGATATCGTCAAACAACATGTGGCTGATGCCGGCGACATAAAACCCGACTTTGCCCTCGGCGTTGTGTCCGGGATCGTGACCCTTCAGCCGAAGTCCGCCGTCCACATACACGCTGATGTCGCCGCCTTTGACGAGCATTTTGACCTCATATTCCGTGTTAGGCTGTAAATCGTGGCCCGGCAGCTTCACTTCCTTCAGAATCGCCCAAGCGGGATCGTACAACAGCCAGGCCGAGCTGCCGTCCGCCCGGGTTTTGTAGCCGATCCGGCTGGAACCGCTGCCAGCTTGGCGGTCGAAGATGTACAGGGTGGCGCCGTTCCCGATGGTCTCCGGCGTCTTCAGCTTAAAGCTCAGCTCGTATTCGGAGAACGTTTTGGCGCTTAGCGCCGTAGCCCCGTTCAGCACCTTGTACCAGCGGTTATCGCCTTCCTTCACGATGGACCGGTTCGCGTCCTGCGGCCAGCCGTTTACGCCCGACTCGAAATCGGTGAAATCCATCACGCCGTCGCCGGCTTCAACCGTGACGTTGACCGTGGCCGTGAACAGCGGATTTTCCGCCGACGCTACGGTGATAACCGTCTGCCCCACCGCCTGGCCGGTAACGACGCCGTTGCCGTCGACCGTTGCGATGCCCGGATCGGCGGACACAAAGGTCAACTCCGGATTGTCCGCGTTCCACGGCAGCACCGCCGTACGCAGCTTCACCGTTTTCCACCGGTCTACCGTGACTTCGTCGTCGTAAACCGCAACGCCCTGTACGGGATAGCTGTCCGGCCCAAGCGTCGTGCCCGCCTTGCCGGCGATGCCGATCTCGTCGAACGGAATATCGGGGAATCCGGGAATGCTATTGAACACTTCCGCATCCGGACGCAGCGACAGATCGCCTCCCGCCAGGTCGACGAAACCGGGATCCTCCTCCGTCACCCAGTTGCCGGCATACTGCACCAACTCGAATTTGTCGTACGCTCCATTCTCGTTGGTCGTCGTGCTGCGCGGGACCGTGGGGTTATAAACCACATTGCCCTGGAACGTGTTCGTATCGGGATAATAGCGGTTTTCCGCGAAAAAGCCCGCGAGCTCCGGATACTTCTCCAAATAAGGCGTCCCGACGAAGTTGTTGTTGGCCGCGAACAGCGCCTGCCACTTCGGCATGTAATTTTTCGGCACCTGGTCGTCCGGATCGTCGCCGAGATACAAGTCCGCGTAATCGTAAGGCACCTTGCTGTCCACGAAAATATTGTTGCGGGCGAGGATATGCGAGCCGCCGTTGTTTTTGATCGCCGAATTGCCCATCTTGTAAAAAATGTTCTCGTCGATCTGCAGCCCCATCGTGAAATTGTCGGGGTATACGCCTTCGACGCCGGCTTTGGTTTCGCCGATATGATGGAAATAATTGCGCCGGATGACCGTGCCCCGCTCCTGCGGCGTTTCGCCCGCATTCATGTAAATCGCGCCGAGATCCGAGAACGTATTGCACACATCATAGATTTCGTTGTACTCCACGACGTGGTCGTTGCCGAAGATCAACACGCCGGGATGGGGCGCGTCATGCAGCTCGTTATGGAGCATGCGGTTGCCCACGCCGGACAGCAAAACGCCGGGATTATAGGCTTTGTGATAGTAGGCGAAATCGTGGATATGGGAATTTTTCACGACGTTTCTCCCTGGGGCGAGCGTCGTTTTGTTCCCTCCCGTCAAGGTGACGGCCGTCCCGCCGATATGATGGATATGGGTATTTACGATCGCATGGTCCGTTCCGGGCACGCCATCGAAGTCGTTGTAATAAAACCGGCTTTGGGTATTGACCAGCACGCCGCTGTTGGTGAAGTTTCGGATCTCGCTCTTCAGGATGCGCATATGGCTGCCGCCCATGAACACGGCCGCCGAATCGCGCCCATTCTCCAGGATCAGCTCGGAGAAATCGATGTACGAGGCGTTCAGCGCATTGATCATCGGCGTCTTCAACATCGTTACCTCGATGGTCGGATCGGTCTCCGTAAATTCGGCATTGGGCAGAAAATACAGCTTTCCGGCCTGGCGGTCGATGTAATACTCGCCGGGCATGTCGATTTCCTCCAGCAGATTTTGCGCAAAATGAAAATCCGGATACCAGTTTTTGAAGATGCCGCTCATCTCTCCGTAACGAAGCGTGATCGTTTTGGCGGCCGGATCGATGGAGGCGATTTTGTTGTACGACCATTCCCAGCTGTAGCCGAAAATGCCGTCCAGCCAAATATCGTCCGCCTGCGTCCAATACTGCGGGCGGTCATACGTATACGTAAATGTCCCCCCTCGCGTATGCACTTCCCCGTTCGGATCCTTCCGCGTCGGACCGGGATCGAGGATTTCGTCCATCTGGACGGTGCCCTCGTTTGGCCAGCGGGCCAACGTCATGCCTTGACCGTTGACGTAAAGCTCCATCGGCGGCACTTCGCTCAAATCGTTGGCCAGGTAGTAGCCGTGCCGGCTCAGATTGCCGTAATCGGTGATGCCAAGCGCCGCCAGATCTGCCACCAGCACCTTCTCCCGAGCTTCGGGGCTGATGATGCGGCTTAACACCGCCTCGTCGGCAACCGGAACGAACGCGGATTCTTCCAGACGCTCGGAACCGGACAAAACGACCGTTTCTCCCGGATAAGCCGTGTACGTGACCGGTTTGCCCGCTTCGCCGGAGTCCTGCTCCCGCAGTTCGAAGCTGGTCTCCCGCTCGTAGCGGCCTTCCCGCAAATACACCGTCACGCCGCCCGGCGGCAGCCCTTCCTCCGCCTTGAGTTCACGAATGGCGTCGCGGGCTTTTTCCATTGTCCGAAACGGAGCCTCCAGCGTTCCGTCGTTCGAATCGTTGCCATGGGTCGCCACAAAAAAGGACGTTCCGGGCGGACCGCCGTCCGCGGATGCCGCGGACTCCGGCGGTAGAATGGGATTCAGCGTCAACAACAGGATGGCGGCGAGCGCCGCAAGCAAACGTTTTTTCGCCATGCACCTCTTCCTCTCCGTTTGGAATATGAACGGCTCCGCCCAGTCATCTTTTGATCACGAAGCAGGTTTCATCCAACCTTCTCGGTGCTCAAAATCTAACTTTTTGATCGCGAAGCAGGTCACGAAGCCGTCCAAGCCAGCAGGTTCCTCCCGGTCTCCCCGTCGTGCATCTATGTCTCAAAGCCAACCTAATTTAAGAAGCGGTTCTTACTTTAATCCTTGATCCTGCAAAAATTGTTCGAATTGGCGCGTCACCTCCTCCACGTATTTGTCTTCGCCCGCCTCCTTCAGCTTGCCGTACAGCACGGGCCACGTTTCGTCGAAATCCAGCGTGCCGGTAAGAATCCCTCTTTTATATTCGCCCCATACGGCGTTCAGATTCGCGATCTCCGTATTGACCGGCTCGGAATTGAATTTGAACGCGCCAATGGGATTGACCTCGGCTTCCGCATTGATTTTCTTCGTTTCTTCCCACACGTTTTCCGGCTGCCCTTCCTTCAGATAGGAATTGAATACGCTGCCAAAAACCCAGTCCATGTTAGGCTTATACCGGGAATCCGGCAGCGCCTTGATGTATTCGCCGCTGAGCTTCTCGTAATGCGTGCCTTCCAAGCCGTTGCAAAGCAGGTTGTAGAGCTCCTTGTCGGTATTGACCAAGTTCAGCAGCATCATGGCCCGTTCCGGATTCGGCGATGTCCGGCTGATCGATTGGTTGGTGGCTGCCGAATAACCGTTGGTGTACCAGTTGCTGAGCGGAATGGTGATCACGTCGTTGCCGCCGTTTTTCGCTTTCACTTCGGCTTCCACGCCCGGTTTCAACGTCACGTCGAATTGAACCGCAATCTGCCCTTTGGTTTGGAAGTCTTCGAATTTGGCCGTTGCCGCATCCTTGTAAATATAACCTTCCTTATACCATTTGCTGACGAGCCGGTAATTGTCCAACTCTGCTTCGGGATACCGCTGCAGCGTATAGGCCTTGTCGTTCGTCTTGATGTAAAAATGATTGTCGACGCCGGGAACGCCCCAATACTCCTCGTCATGCACCTGCGGAATGAAGTCGAAGTAGTTGCCGAAATTGCCGAATGGAATGATGTCCGGTTCGTTTTGCTTGATTTGCGCCAGGAAAGGTTCGATATCTTCAATTTTTTTGATGGATGCCGGGTCCAGATTGTATTTGTCGGCAAACCGTTTCTGCACGATATACCCGTAGCGGTTCCCGTTGATCTGCTGATTCGGGATGCCGTAGATTTGCCCGTCGACCGTCAAGCCGTCCCACATCACTTGCGGGACATCCACCTTCAGTTCCGGCGCGTACGCCTCGAGCAACTCGTCGATCGGCTGGAGCGCGCCTTTGCGTACCAGTTCCTCCGGCTTCAGCATGTAGCCGGTCCACAGAATGTCGAACTTCTCTCCCGCCGCCAGCACGGTATTCATCTTCTGCACGTAGTCGCCGATGGCGACCGGAACCAACTTGACGGTGGCGTTCAGCTTTTCCTTCACGATCTGGTTTACCGCCTCCTGCACCTTATCCTGGTCAGCCTGCAGCTGCGACAGCGGATAATACCAGGTTAGCGTGACCGGTTCAAGCTCGTTTGCGTTTCCCGTTTCCGCCGCCGGAGTGTTCGCGCCATCCCCGCCGTTCCCGGCATTTCCGCCATTGCCGCCGTTTCCGTTCCCGCCGCATCCGGCGAATACGGACGCGGCCAGCAGAACCAGCACTAACATTCCTAACCATCTTTTTCTCATTGTGTGACCTCCTGTACATTTTGTTATATGTTAACCCTTGAGGGAGCCAACCGTAAGCCCTTTCACGAAAAATCGTTGAAAGAAAGGAAAGATTACCAGCATCGGTCCGCCGGCCAGCACGGCGATGGCCATCCTCGCCGAATTGTTCGGAAAGCTCGCCAGATCGATGCCGAGCTGCTGCGTAAACTCGGAATTGGAGGTGAGGAATTCGATGCTGTTCAAGGTCCGCACCAGCAGCAATTGGAGCGGCACTTTGCTCGGATCGTCGATGTACAGCATCCCGTTGAACCATTCGTTCCAGTAGGTGAACGAGATCAAGAGCCCCAACGTGGCCAGCGCCGGCGTGGACAGCGGCAGGATGATCCGGAAGAAGATGCGCAATTCCCGCGCCCCGTCGATTTTGGCCGATTCGATGATCTCGAGCGGGATTTTCGACATGAACCCTTTCATGACCATAATGTTGAACGGCGACAGCAACACCGGCAAAATCAACGCCAGCAGGCTATCCTTCAGATGCAGGTATTGAGTAATGAGAATGTACGAGGGAACGAGGCCCCCGCTGAACAGCATCGTAAAAAACACGTAAAACGTCGTGATCCGGTTATAACGGTAATCCGGCCGGGAAATGACGTAGGCGGTCATCGCGGTCAGCAGCAGCCCGGTCAACGATCCGATGACGGTCACCGTGATCGTCACCCCGTAAGCCCGGAGCAAAATGTCGGGAGCGTCCAGCAGATAGCGGTACGCATCCAGGCTGAACGATTCGGGGATGAATTGGTACCCGTTCCGGGTGATCGCCTTTTCATCCGTCAGCGACACCGCGACAACGAGCAGAAACGGCATCACGATGACGATGGAAAGCACGATGAACAATAAATTAAGCCATACCTTCGAGAGTTCGAATTTTTTGGGCATGCCGTCTTCTCCTCCTTACCACAGCGAATGATCGGGGTTGATTTTGCGCACGATGCCGTTCGCCAGCAGCACCAGAACGAAGCCGACTACCGACTGATAGAAGCCTGTCGCCGCGGACATGCTCACGTTGCCGATCTCACGCAGCGCCCGGTACACATAAGTGTCAATGACGTCCGTGGAGCCGTACAGGAATCCGGAATTGTTCGGGATGAAGTAATGCAGCCCGAAATCCCCGCGGAACATGTTGCCGATGGATAAAATCAACATAATGATAACGAGCGGCGCCAATAGCGGAATGGTGATTTTCATGGCCATTTGCCTCTTTGTCGCCCCGTCGATCCGCGCCGCCTCATAATACTCGCTATTGATGCCGATAATGCCGGCAAAATAGATCAGCGTGTTGAACCCTACCGCTTTCCATAACTGAACCAGAATCAGGATCACCGGCCATGGCGCGGCATTCTGGTACCAGCTGACCGGATCCATACCGAACGCCTGCAAGGTGCGGTTGATGAACCCGTCGGAATGGTTCAAGAAAGCGTACGCCACATAACCCACCAGCACCCAGGACAAAAAATAGGGCAGAAACAAAGCCGTCTGGTAATATTTGCTCCATTTCGCCTTGACTTCGTTCAGCAGGATCGCCAGCAGCAGCGCCGCGGCTGCCGTGGTCACGATGTAAGCGGCGTTGTAGAGCACCGTGTTGCGGGTGATCCGCCAGGCCGCATCGGTGGAGAACAGATAACGGAAGTTATCCAAGCCCACCCATTTGCTGCCGAACATGCCGAGATCGTACCTGTAATTTTTGAAGGCGATAATCAGGCCTATCATCGGAATATAGGCAAATATCAATTTGTACAGAATTCCCGGCAGCGACAGCAGAAACAGCTCCCGGTTATTCCGGAAATGATGAAGTTCTTTCCGGACCTTCGATTTTTCCCTGCGCGTTTCCGGCGGCCTATCCGGCTCTGCCCTCCGTCCCTCCGTCTCCGGCTTTCGGGCCGTCTCCGCGTCGCCCGCCCATGAAACACTTTTCAACATAGCCAAGCTCCTTCCTTATGTTCCTTTGCGCTTTGCGGCTGGCCTGCGATCAGGCTTTGCACGTCTAACGATAGCTCAGACCGGGGCTTCTCCGTTACTGTACAATTTCAGGATTGCTGTACGGGCGGGCTGTAACAATTTCGGATAGCTGTACCGGAGCGGTTATCCTGCCATGACCGGACGGCAAAAACCCGCAAACGGCATGCTCCGCTGCGGGTCCAAATTTAAGTTGGTCCGGATGGGACTCAAGTATTGCGATCGATCGCCGCTTTCAGGCGGTATTCTTTCGGCGTTGCCCCGTAACGGCGCTTGAACAGCCGGTAGAAATAGCTTTCGTTGCCGAAGCCGACCTTCTCCATGATTTCCGCCACGGTCAACTGCTGCTGCTCCAAATACAGTCGGGCCCTGGCGAGGCGGACTTCGTTAATCCGGTCGACCACCGATAGTCCTTCCTCCGCTTTGTACACCTGACCCAAATGAACGGAGCTCAACTTCAGCATATCGGCGATCCGCTGGACGTTGAGATCGGGATCGGCATAGTGCTTGTCGATGATTTCCTTCACGGTGTCGGCAAGCAGCCGGTTTTTGTTTTCGCGCCCGTTCCGGCGCTGTTCGAATACTTCGCGCACCACCTCCAAGAGCACGGCCTCGATTTCGTCCAGCGTTTCTTTCTCGAGGATGCGCCGATTCATGGCCTGGAGGTTGACCGTGACCGGGTTCGCGTTGTGTTGGTTCAATTCGCCGAGCGTATTGCTTAGCGTTACCGCCAAATGCAGCAGCCCGGAATACATATTTTCGAAGCTGAAGGAACCAAGCAGTTCCCGCCAGCTTCGGATCGCTTGCTCCGTCACCTCCGCATTCCCGCTTTTCAACCCTTCCGTCAGACTGCGTTCCAGCTCCGGCGGGACGCGGAACGAGTCGTTCTTCTCATTGACGCGAAGCCGATCCGGTTCAAGCACCGCTCCCTTGCCGAAAATCATCCGGTAGTTCGAGTGCCGCACCGCCAGGTTATAATGCTCCGTGATCCGGCGGTAATCCTGAAACACCTCGCTAAGCGTTACGGTAAAGGTGATCCGGTAATAGCGGAGGATGGTTCCTTGCAGCTCCTCGAAGCTCTCCCCCAGCTTCTCCAGCGCTTCTTGCGTCCCGCCGACGATGAAGACGAGATGACCGCTTTTCATATCCGCGGCCTCGCAGGTTCCGCTGCGGCGCAGCAGTTCCTGGCCGATGTTGGCGACGGCGAAATAGAGCAGCGATTCCGCCTGAGGGCCTTGCTCCCGGGCCAGTCGCTGGGCGTCGTCGATTTGCACGAGCGCCAGCCGAAGCGGCGACGGAGATGCCACGTCAATGCCGTACTGCTCCCTGATCCGCAAAAACGACGGTTCATCCACGCTTTCGCTGAGGCCGATCAAGCTTCGCAAATGGTAAAGCTTGGCGATGTTCCATTGCGACGCCCGTTCCTGTTCCAGCCCCTTGAGCTTGCCGAGCATTTCCGTCAGATTGTCCGCAATGAGCGACAACTCATCCCGCGCCGGCGATTCGCCACGGACGCCTTGCGGCACCAGCGTCAGCAGATGGCCGACCGGTTTGTAGAGCCGCAGCGAAAAGAATACCGACAGCAGCACGGCAAGCAGCGCCACGGATAACGTGACCGCGATTTCCGTCCATCTCATCTGCCGGACGCTGCCCAGCACGTCGTCGTAATCCTGCAGGCTGATGATTTGCCAGTTGTTCAAGGCTTTGCTCAGATAGGTCACCTTGTATTTCCTCGCATCATGCTCATAGATGAAGGAGTCGAGCGTTTTGTCCGACGTGCCGATGCGCTGCAGCAAATCGTCCTTGATATCCAGCCCGGCCGGCAGCGTGCGATCGTTGGAGATGAGCAGCCTGCCGTCGCCGTCGGTAACGAACAGCATGTCGTTCTCCCGTTCGGCCACGCGATTAAGCGCTTTCAAATTGTCCAGCATCCACCCCGGCTTCACCGTCAGAATCAGTACGTCGTCGTTGACGGAACCTAACGTAAGGCCGTCGTACACGAAGAAAGCGAACACGTCGATGCCGTCGTTCCCGCCGTCCAGGTCGAGAGGAAGCAGCTGCAGCTTCGGCAGTTCGGTACCGGACGCCATAAATTTGTCTAATGCGTCGTAAAGCTGTCCGTTGTCCAAGCCGTGGTTCAGCGACGAGAAGAAGCGGCCCTGTTTGCCGTTGTAAAAAACGACGGCATGCAGATAAGGGGAAGTCGCAACCGTCTTGTTCAGCCGTTCGATTTTCAGGATGCTCTGCTTGTAATCCCCGCCGGATTTCAGCGCGATCATTTCTTCGTCGTTGTACAGGGATACCGCCAAATCTTTGACGATGCCGTTCATGTTTTCGATGTTGTAGTTGATTTGGGTGAGCAGTTTGCGGTCGGCGTCGTTTTGGAGGCTGAGCACCCTGTCGCGGGCGACGGTGTTCAGGCCAAGGGAGGCGATGGCAAGCATGGCGACAACGGGCATAAAGCTGAGCATGATCCGCTGTAAATATTTGCGCGAGCGGAGCATTTGCAGCAAATTCATCGATTCTCACTCCCTGCTTATAGGGTGACTAGTATAGGGTTCCCTTACTATATCGTTCGCTTTTTGGGTTGTCAATCCTTCGCGTTGCCGCCGGTCCGGTTCTGTGACCGTAATCACCTTACGGCTTGGGCCTCTGCGTTATCCTTCTGAATGTTGAACAGATACAAGTAAAATTTGGATTCAGGAGGGCTTGAAATGGAGAAAATCACGGTTCAATACGAAAAAATGTATTATGGTTTCCCCGTCATTTTGGTCAGCTTTTTCGATCGGAGAGGGGTTCCCCACGTCACGACGGCCTCATCCTCCTATTCGCTGAAAAACATGGTCGTCCTCGGCTTCAGCAGCAAGGGTTTTGCCGCGCAGCAAATCAAGGCGGGCGCTGATTTTGTGATAAATGTGCCGGACCGTTCCTTGCGGGAATCGATCGATTACTGCGGCTCGCATACCGGCTTGGAAGGGAGCAAATTCACGGCGGCCGGGTTGACGCCGGAAGCGTCGGAGCATGTCCATGCTCCCGCCGTTCGGGAGTGTCCGATCTCGATCGCCTGTCAGGTCGCCGACGTCGTCGAAAGCGAGCGTTTCCCCGGCGTAACCAACATTCTGGGAAGAATCGTCAGCCGTTCCGTGGCCAAGGAATACCTGGATGGGGAAGGACGCCTGCACATCGATAAGCTGAATCCGGTGATGTATGCGGGGGACGGGGTAAACAAAGGTTTCCGGTTTCTCCAGGAGAGCTGACTAGCAAAGCGATCCGGCAATCACCTTTTCTGACGACCAGTGCGAAAAAACCGAGGTTTTCCCGGCCTAACGGAGCGGAAGGCAGAAAAAGAAACTGCCGGGGCCTGCTCCGATTGTTGCATTTATTTTAAGCCCCTAACGGCTTAAAAACGCCTGATTGTTGTATTTCGTACAACAATCTACAGTTAATTTGGCCTGCTGCTGCAAGATTGTTGTACTTTATACAACAATTCGGCCTGAAAACCCTGAACCCGAAGTGAGTGTTGTATAAAATGCAACATTTCCTCTTCGCAACCACGCTGCCGGGTTCTCGGTCCACTGTCGATCAAGTAGATCAATGAGGGAATCCGCCGAAAACTAATTAATCCATGCTTTAATCTCGAAAAAAAGCTGCTTCATCGCTAGCCGAAGCGATGAGGCAGCTTTTTTGTCCTGCGTTCAGCGAACCAGCCAGCGCAGAAGCACGTTCGCATGATTGTGGACCGGGTCCTTGGCGGCGTACAGCAGCGTCACCGGCCGGTTGCGCGCGATGTCGCGGATGCGGTCCGCCAGCACGGCGCGCTCCGGGTCGGCATCCAATTCCCGGATATAGTTTGCGCTGAATTCCGCATACCGCTCCATCCGGTGAGCGAACGCCTTGCGCAGCTCCGGGCTTGGCGCGATCGCCTTCATCCATTCGTCGATCGCGGCTTCCGCTTTGGTCATGCCTCGCGGCCATAAACGGTCGACGAGAATGCGGTATCCGTCCTCGGGAGCCGGCGGCTCGTAGATCCGCTTAACGCGAATTGGGTTAACCGGTAAAACATCGGTCATGCCAGCGTCATCTCCTATCAGGCGCTATGCGTTACACCTATTGTCTTAACAGTGTAGGCCAGAACCGGATCTTCATCAAGCCATCGTCTCCATCTTGCCGGCGTCCATGCTATCGTCGAAGATGATATAACGGTTCTTGCCCAGTCTTTTCGCTTGGTACATCGCCAAATCGGCGGAGCTTAACAAGATGGAGCGGTCCGACTCCCGCGGCGATCCAAGGCGAATTCCGATGCTCACGGTAACGAAAAACTCCTTGTCCCCGATGTCGAACGCTTTTTGGAAGCTCCTCAGGATGCCCTGAGCCAGGCGTTCCGCCCGGTCTCGGCTGCAGGGTTTGATGATGAACAGGAACTCGTCGCCGCCGATGCGGTAGACCTGCTGGCCGTTGCGGACGAACTGATGCAACCGAAAGCCCACCTCCTGCACCAGAAGGTCGCCCATTTCATGTCCCAAGGTATCATTGATCCTCTTAAAATGGTCCAAATCCAGAAATAACAGCCCCAAGTTATCTTGGCTGTCGCAGGTATCGAAAAACCGGTTCATCTCATTGCGGTTGGGCAAGCCGGTTAACGGATCCTGGTAAGCCATCTGCTCCAGCGTCCGGCGATCGGAAGCGAGCACGAACCAGGAGACGAGAAAGATGATGAACAAAGCCGCCGTTACGCCGTATACGGCCAAAAGATCGCCGGAAATGCCGCCGTTGAACGCAATTGTCGCGTAGTTCGGGGTCCCTGCCGACTTTATGCCGGATAAATGCATGGCCACCATCCCGGCGCCCATGATCAACCCGCCTGCCGCAAGATGATGCCAGCTCGCTTTTTTAGATAGGGCAAGGTAAAACGCTATAAAAGAGGAGAAGGTGCTGACGGCAACGGAAAATACGATATGCCCCGCTTCATGTTGCATTTCGTGGTACGGAGCGTAAGAAATCATGCCGATCACATGCGCAGCCCAGAAGCCGATACCCATGACGATCGCAGCGCCTCCCAGATAAAGAGCCCTGGTTTTCCCGTTAATTCGCGGATTTTTTGCAATTTTTGCAGCGATGCTTAGCGCCGTAAACGAAGCCAATATCACGACGGATGCCGAAAGCGCAACTACATTCAAGAACAGGCCGCCTTTTGCGTACATTTCACTCACTCCTCCATGAACCGTTCATTCAAGCTATATCGCCCCGGATCCCGACGGTTTGGTTATGGATCGCTTCGCCCGGTACATGGCCGATTTGGCCTGTTGCAGGACCGTATCTCCAGCCTCCGGAAAAAGGCCGATACCCGCGTTCGCCGTGAAATAAAAGACATGGTCCATAAAAGCGAGAGGCTGCTTAAACAAAGCGGTCAGTTTTGCCGCCAGCCTGGCGGCCTCCCGCTCCGTCCCGTCTTTGAGGAGCAGGGCGAACTCGCCATCCCCCATCCGGCAAAGCTCGGCCCCTTCCGGCAAACCGCCCTGCAGCATCTCCGCTATCCGGATCAGCAGTTCGTCTTCCGCTACCTGGCCCAATCGCTCGCGCGCCGGCTGCAAACCTTCGATTTCCAGATAGACTACCGCCAATCTCCCGTTCTTCCGGGCGCAGTCCGCCATGGCCTGCTGCAGCAGGTTCCGGCAATAGGCCTTGTTCGGAAGCGACATCGCTTCGTCATAATAAGTGCGGAAGAACACTTCATCCTTGAAATGCACTCGTTCGGCGGACAATTCCAATAATCGCCGGGCCGACTGTAATATGGACAGTACTTCGGCAGGCAGTGCGCCGGCCTCCTCGCGGTGCAGCTCGATGACGGCGAACGTTTCGGCGCCTTGCAGGCACGGTATCGCCAAGCAGGATCTGAGCTGCGGATGGATCGCGATCAAATCCCGGTAGTAGCGGCAGCGGGGATCCTTCATGGCGTCCGCGACGATCGAAAGGCGCTGTTCATAGGCGGCGGTACCGCATGCCCCTTGCAGCGGGGCGATTTCCATGCCATGAACGCGGCGGACATATTCCTCCGGCAAGCCGGCGGAGGCTCCGATCAGCAGCCGCTCTTGGAGGCTGTCCGTCAGCATGATGGAGCATGGGGCTCCCGTGTGCCGTTCGATGAGCAGAGCCAGGGCTTCCATGATTTGGGCCAGGCCCTGGCCAGCCAGGATCATGTCCATCAGCCGCGTTTGGCTGTCCAGCAGCTCTTGGAGGCTGCCGAGCCGGCGAGGCAGCGGATCTTCCATGCGATAGCGGCGGCGGTTAAATCGCCGGATATATCGGGTAATTAACGAGACCATAATCGTTCTCCTTTGCCCTTAAACGTGCTTACGCTAACCCAGCGCTTTTTGGGCCGCTTCGACGACGCGCTCCTTTTGAAAAGGCTTGACGACAAAATCGAGGGCCCCGGCCTGAATCGCCTGAACGACCATTTTTTGCTGCCCCATCGCCGAACACATGATGATCTTGGCTTGGGGATCAAGCGCCTTGATGGCTTGTACCGCTTCGATGCCGTCCATCTCCGGCATCGTGATATCCATCGTCACCAAGTCGGGGTTAAATTTATCGTAATAGCGGACCGCTTCCAGACCGTCCTTCGCTTCCGCGACGACCTCGTGCCCTTCGTCCGCCAGCATCTGCTTGATTACCATCCGCATGAATGCGGCGTCATCAACAACCATGACGCGTGCCATACCCATCTCTCCCTGAGGCGAAAATTGTACTTATCTCCGCATTGTCTCACGACAATCTCTACAAATTATCGACAACGGCAAAATTTTAACAAAAAGGAGTTTGAGCTCTCCCAGCGAATTAAAAAAAGACTATGACCTACAAAAAAAGCCTAATTATCATTTTACTTTTCCTGATCGCCATTACGGGAATCCGCCTCTCCTGGATTAACTTCCACCGGACCGTCGATCATCCGGAAGCGGCCCAAGGCATTTTGGACCTGCGAAGCTGGAAGCTCCCGTCCGACCATACGATACCGCTTAACGGCGAATGGGAGTTTTATCCGAACCGGCTGTTCGTTCCCGCGCCCGGACCGGCGGACGTTCCGGCCGATCCGTCCGGCAAAAGCTATATTCCGGTGCCGGGGAACTGGAACGGGAAATTCCCCGATACGCAAGGAACTCCCTCCTACCGCTACGGCACGTACCGGCTGCGAATTTTGTTGGACGATACGAATGCGGGGGCGTCCTTCGCGCTTCGTACCGGCGACATCAAACGCGCTTCCGCCGTCTACGTCAATGGCAAGCGGGCCGGAGGAGAAGGAAAGCCTTCGGAACAGCCGGCCGAATACGAACCGAGGTATTTTCCTTATAGCGTTTCCGTTCCGGCGGGCGCACCCACGATCGAGATCGTGGTCCAGGTTTCGAATCATACCGGGGAAGGCGGCATTACCCGGCCGATCCGGTTCGGCACGGAAGCGGCGGTGAACCAGCGCATCCAGTTGTCCACGGGGCTCCAGCTGCTGCTGTCCGTCGTGTTCCTGGTTCACGGACTTTATGCGGTAATGCTTTATTTTTTGGGCGCGCCGCGAAAAGGCCTGTTCTATTTTGCCGCAGTGGTCGTCTGCGCGATCATCAGCGTGCTGGGCGCGGACGATAAGCTCATGTTGGCCTGGTTTCCGGCGATCCCGTATGAACTCAGCGTAAAAATCGTGCTCTCATCGTATATCGGGGTCGTTTCATTCATCCCGCCGCTGGTCAAAAACATGTTTCCCTCCTCCGGGAACTGGGCCGTCCTGCGTTGGTTTGCCTATTTTTCGCTGACCTATGAGGCATTCGTCCTGTTCTTTCCGACGCGGTATACGATTCCGAGCGAGAGGTGGCTTCTGACCGCCGTATTGATCTTGGCCGTTTGGGTAACGGGTTATCTTCTGAAATCTTCGATCCGCAAGCAGGAAGACGTCATATTTCTGTTGCTGGCCTGCTGCAGCTTGGGGAACAACGTCTTATGGACGATCGTGCAAAGCCGCCTTTCGATGGAAATCATGCATTATCCGTTTGATCTGATGTTGACGGTGTTTTGTTTTGCCGCGTTTTGGTTTCGGCGTTACTTCCGGACGACGGAGCAGACCCAGCAGCTTGCCGAGCAGCTGCAAGAGGCCAACCGGAATAAAGACGATTTTCTCGTCAACACCTCCCACGAGCTGAGAAATCCGCTGCACGGGATCATGAACATCACGCAAAGCATGCTGGATGATGCGAAGCAGCCGGCAAACGAAGCGCATCGAAAAAGGCTGGACACTCAGCTGGACGTTGCCAGACGCATGTCGCGCATGCTGGATGATATGCTGGACGTCGCGCGCCTGAAGGAAAACACCGTCCGGTTGGAAATCGCCGACTGCCGGCTTCAGTCGATCGTCGGAGGCATCCTTGATATGCTCGGGTTCATGCTGAACGGCAAGCCCGTTTCGTTCCGCAACGGAATCGACGAGCATTTCCCGCCCGTCAAAGCCGACGAAAACCGGCTGATCCAAATCCTGTTCAATTTGCTGCACAACGCCACCAAGTTTACCGATCGAGGCGAGATTACGATTCTTGCCCGCACCGCAAAAGGAAAGGCTCTTATCCAGATCAGGGACACAGGAATCGGTATGGATCAGGCCACGCTGAAACGGATTTTCTTGCCCTACGAGCAAGGGGAATCCAATGCTATGAGAGCGGGCGGCGGATTTGGACTCGGGTTAAGCATCAGCAAGCAGCTCGTCGAGCTGCATGGCGGCACGTTGATGGTAGAGTCCTCCCTGGGCCAGGGCTCGGCGTTTACTTTTACGCTGCCGCTTGCCGAAGAGGCGGACGTCATGGCGATCCTCGCTTCGCCGGCTCCCTCGGCCGGGCTTCGCGAGGCATCGGCTACTCTTTCGGAAGACGCCGGCGGCGCGTCGGCTCCTCACGCCTTAACCGCCGGAGCCAGACCCAAGCTGTTGATGGTCGATGACGATCCGGTCAATTTGCAAATCCTGGCGGACTTGTTAGGAACGGAGAAATACGATATCGTCGCAGCGGCGAATGCAAACGAAGCACTGGCCCGTTTGGACGAAGGACTCGCGTTTGACCTGATCATCGCCGATGTCATGATGCCTTTTGTTTCGGGTTACGAACTAACGCGGACGATCCGAAAGCGATTTTCGATTTCCGAGCTGCCGGTCCTGCTGTTGACGGCCCGAAACCGTCCGGAGGATATCCTCACCGGCTTTCAATCCGGCGCCAACGATTATGTCACCAAGCCAGTGGATTCATGGGTGCTGAGATCGCGGGTCGAGGCGTTGACCCAGTTGAAATTGTCCATCGAGGAACGGCTGAGCATGGAGGCCGCATGGCTGCAAGCCCAGATTCAGCCGCATTTCCTTTATAACACGATCAACTCCATCGCGGCGCTGGGGACGATGGATATCGCCAAAATGCAGGAGCTGCTGGAGGAATTCAGCAATTACCTGCGGACCAGCTTTGATTTTCATAATTCCGACCGGGTGGTTCCGGTGACCCGCGAGCTCGATCTCGTTCGTTCCTATTTATTCATCGAAAAAGAACGCTTCGGCGATCGTCTCGATATCCGCTGGCAGGTGGAGGAGAATCTGCATTTTCTGCTGCCGCCCTTAGCCATCCAGACGCTGGTGGAAAACGCCGTCAACCACGGCATTTTGCGCCGTTACCGCGGCGGGACGCTGGATATCCGGATTACGGCTGCAACCGGCTTCTATGAGGTTAACGTCAGCGACGACGGCGTTGGTATGAGCGAAGAGATACTGTCGCATATTCTGGACACTCCGTATGCGTACGGCAAGGGGGTAGGACTGAGAAATACCCACCGCCGCCTCCGGCAGCTTTACGGAGAGGGGCTGGAGATCCGTAGCGTACCCGATCAAGGAACGACGATCCGTTTCCGAATTCCGAAATGAAAAAAAGGCCTCCCTCGGCAGCTAAACTAAACTGGTACCCATCCACTGGACACTTCAAAAAAAGTGTTTAGCGTATGGGTACCTTTTTGTATACTGGAAACAACAGTAGGG
>NZ_JBNYYG010000086.1:0-17656 GCF_050565405.1 Paenibacillus macerans
GTTTGACTTGCTCATTTAGAAAAACTGACGAGAATTTCTTCTCATTTTTATACTCACTCGTTGTTCAGTTTTCAAAGATCAACTTTTTAATTCCAGCTTTTCAACAGCCGGAGTATTAATATAACATATCTATAAAGCTTGTTGCAAGAAATAGATTTTTCCAGCAAACTAATCAACTAGCTTTCCGGCTTGTGCATTTTCAAGGCCGGATACATAGAATATCATGATAAGGCGATGCCTGCAAGAGGTATATTTTTCCTCCATCGGTTTAGCGGAAATTAATGCTCACTATGTATCCTTCATGAGTTTATTCTATAAAAGAAGGGCCATAATCTCAGTGAGATTAAACTGGTACCCATACACTGGACACTTGAAAAAAAGTGTTTAGCGTAAGGTACCTTTTTGTATACTGAAGTTAACATTAGGGGGCGGACAAGATGGGCAAAAAGTATTTTAATCATAACGAGCAGGAACGATTATCGAGGAATCCGAACGTTCTACGAGTAAGTGAAAAGTCGATAACATACGCGGATGAATTCAAGCGTCTATTTATCGAACAATATTTATTAGGTCAAACTCCGAGAGAAATCTTTGAGACGAACGGATTGGATGCAGTAATACTCGGGATGAAGCGAGTGGAGCAGTGGCGGATCGATGGAAGAAGGCTTACGAAAAGGATGGTATCGTTGGATTAGTGGACTCACGTAAAGAAGCCGTGCTTCGTCCTTCCAAACGAGTATTATCCCAAGAAGAGATCATCGCTAAGCAGAAAGCGAAGATTAGACTTTTAGAGGAACAACTGGCCTATGTAAAAAAGTTAGACAAGAACGAAAGGAGGCTGTTAGCAAACGGAGAAAAACTGAGCAAGACGGAGTGCTTTGAGCTCATACAGAATGCCGTAAAGCAAGGGCTACAGAGAATGACACGTTATTTCTGTGAGTTGCTTGGTGTGTCTCGCTCTGGGTACTACAACTATCTACATACTGCAGATCGGCGACTTGTACGTGCTCAAGCAGATGAGAGGTCCATCAAGATGACTTTAGAAAATGACTACGGTACGGTATACAACCTGAAGCGCATCCGGAGATTGATGAAGAAGTTTAACCTCGTGTGCCCGCATCGGAAAGCCAACCCCTACCGACGTATGGATAAAGCTACCCAAGAACACCGCACGCTTGAAAATAAGTTGCAGAGAGACTTTAAGAAGGGGACTCCAGGTCTCGTGCTACTTACAGATATCACATACCTTCCGTACGGAAAATCCCAGACAGCCTATTTGTCGACCATCCTGGATGCATCTACCGGTGAGCTTGTTGCTCATAACTTATTCACCACCCTCCAACTTCCCCTAGCCACAGAAACAATACGGTTGTTAATGAAACAAAAGCGCTTAAAGTTGCATAACAACGCCTTCATACATTCCGACCAAGGAGGTCATTATACCAGCCCCGCCTACCAGAAACTATTAAGAGACGAGGGTCTAGGACAATCCATGTCCAGACGCGGTAACTGCTGGGATAATGCCCCAGGAGTCCTTCTATGGTCACATGAAAGACCATGTGACGAGCCGAAACTGTCAAAGCTTTGCTGAATTAAGACGAGAAATTAATCGTTATATCCATTATTACAACCATTACAGGTACCGGTGGGGATTAAAAAAGATGACCCCTGTACAATACAGGAATCATCTCTTGAGTGCTGCTTAACTCTTTTTTTAAAAGTGTCCTTGACTGAGGGTCCAGTTTAGATTATGGCCCTTCTTTTATTACAGCCCTGATCTTGTCGCAATGTATTCCGGCCTTGGTTTCTGTCCAGAATACGGCTGCACGACTTTATTTTCCACACTGTTGTATACCGTAAAAACGTTGCTGCGCGGATACGGCGTTATATTGCTGTTGGACCCGTGCATAATATTGCAGTCAAACAGCAGGACGGAGCCTGCCTTGCCCACAGGAGTCTCGATGCCGTAGCGTTTAACTAGCTCGGTCAGGCTCGCTTGATCGGGTACGCCGTACTGTTGCTTCCGCAACGAGTCCTTATAGTGATTTTCCGGCGTTTGGCCGACGCAGGGAATAAAGATTTGATGAGAGCCGGGTACCACCATTAATGGGCCGTTGAAATAATAATTGTCTTCCAGGGCGATGGAACAGCTAAGCGCGCGCATTCTGGGCATTCCATCCTCGACATGCCAAGTTTCAAAATCCGAATGCCAATAAAACTCCTTCCCGGTAAAGCCCGGCTTGTAATTAATCCGCGACTGATGGATATAAGCGGCTCCTCCCAATAAATATTCGATGACAGCAAGCAGTTTGGGATGGCGCGAAAGCTCCCGGAATACCGGCTGGCTCCGGTGGATCGCAAAGATGGAGCGTACTTCCTCCCCGCCGGGCTCGCGAATGATCTCATCCGCCCGTTGTTCCCGCGAAGCTCCCTGCAAACGACGGGCTTCTTCCTGATAACCGCTTAGCTCTTTTTCGTCAAAAAAACGTTCCATAAACAGATAGCCGTTCATCTCATAAAACTCTGACTGTTCCTTGCTAATCGAGCTCTCCGCGCTCCACTTGGAGTAAACCACCGGATCCTGCCGGGGGAGCCATTGCGGCTCCGCATGGATCCGAGAAGGATAAAGATCCTTGGCAAGATCGACATTTTGAGTTGTCCCTGTTTCGTTCATACTATCTCTTCCCCTCATCGTTATTTTATAGTAGAAAGCTATAGCAAGGGATAAGTCCCATGCTCGTCATGCACTTCCCTGCCTGTAAGCGGAGGGTTAAACACGCAAATCATCCGCATTTGCGAACGGGCCCGTAAATAATGCTTTTCATGACCATCCAATGCGTACATCATCCCCGGGGAAATCGGGTAGGTTTCTCCTCCTACGACTTCGATTTCTCCCTCCCCCTCAATGCAGTACACCGCTTCTACATGGTTTTTGTACCAGATTAACGTCTCCGTTCCCGCTTTGATCAGCGTATCATTTAACGAAAAGCCCATTTGGTCCTTGGCCAACAGCAACCTGCGGGAATTCCACGTCTCGGTATCCACGTCATCCATCGTTTCACGAATATGGCTCAAATGTTTAACGATCATTCCGATGCCTCCTCGGCAGCCAATTGATTCATGCAATTTTCAAGTATTTCAAGACCCTGTTCAAGCGTCGAATGTTCAATCGTTAGCGGCGGCATCAACTTGGCCACTTCGCTGGAGGGACCCGAGGTTTCTAGTATCAGCCCCGACTCGAAAGCCAATTCGGACAACCTTTCCGCCAGCCCCGGCTTCCCAAAGGCAATCCCTTGAATCATGCCCTTTCCGCGAAGCTGTCCTTTCAGTAAAGGCTGCTGTTCCGCCATGGTCAACAAAGATCTCTCGATCTTCTGCGCCTTACTTTCGATTTGCTCCCGAAACTCCCCGGTTTCCCAGTAGCCGAGCGCTTCCGCCGCCCCGACAAAACCAAGGTTGTTGCCGCGAAAGGTTCCGTTATGTTCGCCGGGTTTCCATACGTCCAGCTCGGGTTTCATTAAAGTAAGCGCCAAAGGCAAACCGAAACCGCCGATGGATTTGGACAGACAGATAATGTCCGGCTTAATCCCGGATGATTCGAAACTGAAAAACGGTCCCGTTCGTCCGCAACCCATCTGAATATCGTCCAGAATCAACAAAATGCCCTTTTTATGGCAAAGCCGTTCCAGTCCTTGAAGCCACGATTCGGAAGCGGCATTTAAGCCTCCCTCTCCTTGCACGGCTTCCACGATCACGGCGGCGGGCAGCGGAATGCCGCTTCCCGGATCGTCCAGGAGCTTCTCCATGTACTGGATCGTATCAACGTCTTCGCCGAAATAGCCGTCATACGGCATAAAAACGGAGTGGGTCAATGCCAATCCCGCCCCTTTGCGCTTAAACGCATTTCCGGTAACCGCCAACGAACCGAGCGTCATTCCGTGAAAAGCGTTGGTGAAGCTGATCACCTCGGAGCGTCCAGTCACTTTGCGGGCGATTTTCAAGGCGCTTTCCACGGCGTTGGTTCCCGTCGGCCCCGGAAACATCACTTTGTATTGCCAACCGCGGGGTTTCAGGATGACATCCTCAAACTTGGTAAGAAACTGTTCCTTCGCGTGCGTCGCCATGTCCAGGCTATGGGTCACGCCGTCCTCGAGTAAGTACGAGATCAGCTTATCGCGGATCCTTCGGTTGTTATGTCCGTAATTCAAAGCACCGGCGCCAGCAAAAAAATCGATATATTCCCTTTTGTTCGTATCCCAAAGCTTGGCGTTTTTCGCCTTGTGAAATACCGTTCTGAAGTTTCGGCAATAGCTTCGGACTTCCGATTCCAGCTGTTCGAACACTTTCATACTCGGTGTTTCAAGGGTTTGGGTCTGCATATCATACCTCCGTTTATAGTTGATGAATAAAAGGCCCGATTCGGTAGAGCGGTTCATCCTCATGCGCCACCCCGGACGGAAACATCCCGGACGGGTAGCCTGAGGCAATCTCAACCGGTGCGGCATGTTGTTTGGCTACCCCAGTAAACAGCCGGGTCGATGCCAAATTGCTCCGGGAAATCGTGGCTTCCAGATAGGTTACGGGCGGGGCTGTCGTCCCAGCCAGCAGATAAGCTAACATCCCTTTGCCTATTCCCTGTTTACGGTGCGAATCGGCTACCGCCACCTGCCAGACGAACAATGTATCGGGACGGCGCGGCGACCGGAAGGCGGACAGAAAGCCAACGAGGTTTTGCCCTTCCTTCGCAAGGACGCAAGTTTCCCGAAAATAATCACATAATACAAAGTAGCAATAAGCGGAGTTTAGATCGAGCGTGTTGCTCGCTCGAATGAGTTCGTAAACGCCGCCCGCATCGCTTGGGGTCGGTTTGCGGTAACCGATCTCCAACTGCGTCTTGTTCATGAAGATCACCTGCCTATAATGCCATAGAATATAAACCGGAACGGAAACGTTTCAAGAACGATTGAAGCCGTTCGCTTTGCGGGTATTCAAAAATCGCCTCCGGAGGCCCTTCCTCCACGATGTTTCCGTCTGCACAAAAGACGACGCGATCCGCGATTTCTTTGGCGAAATCCATTTCATGGGTAATGAGCATCATGGCCATTTCCCCTTCATCGGCAATTTCCCGGATGACCTCCAGCACTTCGCCGACAAGCTCCGGATCCAGAGCGGAAGTGACCTCGTCGAATACCATCACCTTGGGACGCATGACCAGCGCCCGGGCGATCGCCACCCGCTGCTTTTGGCCGCCTGACAGCTGGGCCGGATAGTCCGTCAACTTCTCTTCCAACCCCACCTTTTGCAGCATGCGGATCGCATGTTCTTCAGCCTCTTCTTTAGATAATTTCAATACTTTTCGCGGGGCTTCGGTGACGTTTTGCAGCACCGTTCGGTGCGGGAATAAGTTGAAATGCTGAAAAACCATGCCTACATTCCCCCGCATTTGGTGCAAATGCTTCTCGTCAGCCCGGATAAGCCGCCCTTTTTTGGTCATATGCCAAAGGTGGACGCCGTCGATTTCAATCGTGCCGGCGGAAGGCTCCTCCAACGTCATCAGCATCCGTCCCATCGTCGTTTTGCCGGAACCGCTTGGACCGATCACGGCAACCTTTTCACCCGCCGCAATTTCTAAATTGATGTCGGTCAACACCTGCTGGTCGCCATACGTTTTCATGACTCCCGTATACTTTACCATCGGCAGACTCATGCCCATCCCCCCTCCTTATTTCCCTCTTAATAAGTTCATGCGTATTTCCAGCCGTCGAATGATCAAAGATGACGGATAACTGACGGCCAGAAACAGGAGACCAACCAGGGTATAAGGCTCAAATACCCGAAACGATTCCGAGACGATGTTTTTGGCGGTCAGCAGCAGCTCCACGAGCGTAATGGCGGACAATATCGGAGTTTCTTTGAACATCACGATCAGGTAATTCCCTAATACCGGAATGATCGGCGGAACGGCTTGAGGAAGAATCACCGAGCGCCACATGTCGGCCTTAGAATAATTTAGCGCTAGGGCAGCCTCCCACTGTCCCTTGGGAACAGCTTCGATCCCGGAGCGGTAAACCTCGGACAAATAAGTGCTGTAGTGCAGGCCCAGTCCCAAGATTCCGGCGTAAAATGCCGGAAGGGAAATGCCGGCCACCATCGGCAAACTGTAATACAGGAAGAACACCTGGACCAGCAACGGGGTGTTCCGGATAAATCCGTTGCAGCCTTTGAATAAGAGCTGCAGCCATTTATGCTTTGAGCGCATCGCCATTGCAAGCAGCAATCCGCCGACCAAGGCGACCAAAAAACCCCAAAACGTGGCGACTACCGTCATTTTCAAGGCAACGAGCAAATCCGGGAGAATATCAATAGCGTAATTCCAATCCCACATCCGTCACATCCTCCCTTCGGTCCATTTGCGTTCCCAAACCCGTACGCCCAAGGTGACGAGAGAAGTAATCGCCAGGTACATCAACAGCAGAAGAACGAGGATTTCCGGCGTCCACGAGATATAATTATTTCGCAGAACCATAGCCTGGTACGTCAGATCCGCCATGGTGATAAAATATACCAATGACGTTGACTTGATCAGCTCGACCAGCAAATTCCCGAAGGGAGGAAGCATTCTCAAAGCCGCTTGGGGCAATATGATGTTGACCATTCTTTGTCGCCGTTTCATGTTCAAAGCAACGGCCGCTTCCCATTGTCCCTTCGGTACGGCCAGAATGGCGCTGCGAACCACCTCCGAGCCGTAAGCTCCATAGTTCAGGCCCACGGCGAGGACAGCCGCAAGCAGCTTAGGCAGCTCCAACCCGGCAAACGGCAACGCAAAATACAGCCAGAAAAGTTGAACGAGCAAGGAGGTTCCCCTGAAAACCTCTACATAAACGGACGAGATCCAGCGAATCGGACGTAATCGGGATAACTGCATCAAGCCGGAAATGAACGCGGCGATAACCGCCAGCAAAGTCGCAAACAGGGCGATAGTTAAGGTGATTTTCGCTCCCTCCAGCAGAGTGGGAACGAAATCGATCCAGGAATCCGGCATATTATCCTCCGCATAGCTCATCGGCCGTCATATCGCCGGGAAGCTCCTGCTCCGTAAAACCGAATTGCTGCAAAATTTCCAGCAGTTCGCCAGAGTCTTTCATTTTGGCCAGTTCCGCGTTATAGGCTTCCTGAAATTCCTTGTCTGCCAACCTGAATGCCGTAGCGCCGTAACCGCGTACGCTTTGGCCATCGATGACCGGCTGTTCGAAATCATCGACCCGTTCGATCCCGCCGTCCCCGGCCGATTCCAGCATGGCCTGTAGCGAAGGACCCGTCATCGTAATCGCCTCAACGCGTCCCGACTGGAGGGCGCTGATGGCCGAAGCCTGGTCGGGAACCTGAATGATCCGTTCATCGGGAATCCCGGATTTTTGCAGGTATCCGATTTCCACCGCTCCCGTCATCACGGCAACGCGCGCCTCGCTGTTATTCGCGATATCCTCATAACTGCCGAGGCTGAGTGGATTTCCCTGCTTCACCGCGATCGCCTCACCGATGCTGTATTCCGGGTTGGCAAACAATACGGCCTGACAGCGTTCCGGATTGACGAACATCCCCGCCGTAATCAAATCGAAGCGGTTGGCCTGCAATCCGGCAATCAGAGATCCAAACTCGGTTAACTCCCCCTTCATTTCAGGGATCCCCAGTCTTTCGAGAACGACCCGGGCGATTTCCACCGCTTCGCCGGTCAGTTCCCCATTGGCGTCTTTATAAGCGTAAGGCTTCTCGTTGGCAAAACCGACCGTAATGGAACCGCCCCGAATCGCCTCAGCCACGGTTCCTCCTTCCTCTGCTTTTCCGCTAGCACTTCCCTTTTCGGAATCAGCCATGTTTCCCGAATTGCACGCGGTTATCGAAACCACCAGAAGCAACGCTACGACCCACCAACCTATTTTTTTCAAGAACATTCACAGCTCCTTTACCATTTTTTCGATTGGAATAGTAGGTTTAAAATCAAGCCCCCTTCCACAGATTGACGCCCCTCCTTTCTGTATTCGAGTTGCACAAAAAAAGGACCTCACGCATGGGGGAAGACACAGCTTCGCCAGCAGAGGTCCGTAAAAATAGAGAATGGCCCTTAATAAAGGGCCCTGGAAGTCACTTTAAATTGCGTGAAACTAGACCCATCCACTGCTGACGAGGTTAGCTGACGGACTCGGGTAAGATGGTACCCTACAATCTTTAAAGAATGATTCGCCCCAAATAAACTGGTTCCCCCGCTTTCCAGCCATAAGCTGGAAACTAAGCGTGTGTTTATAGTAAAGGTAATTCTACTTAATGTCAACCCATTATCTGTAATTTTTACATTAAAAAAATAATCTATGTTAGGACTGGCTTCTGCCTTGCAGCCCGGATATCCTGCTCGTATAATGTTTGTTTGCATTTTGCAACTTTTTAGGCTATAAATAAACTAAGAGGTGAGACACGATGGAAAGCCCGCGTGAGCTGTTTCAAATCATGACCCGCCGTTTTGGGCTGTTAAACCGGAATTGCTGCAGTGTCGGAGGTTGCGACATCTCATTGGTACAGAGCCATATCCTTTATGAAATCGACCACCGACACAAACCATCCATGCAACAAATCGCCGACACGCTGGGTACGGACATCACGACGTTTAGCCGCCAGGTGCAGGCCCTGATCAAACTGAACCTGGTGGTGAAAACCGCCGATCCCGATGATCGCCGGGTTCAAATATTGTCCTTGACCACCGAAGGGAAGTACGTGGCTACCACCATTGACGTGCAAATGAACGAATACCTGGATGAAGTGTTTTCCTATATGAGTGAATTTGAAAAAGAAGCGGTGCTGCGATCCGTGAAACTGTTCAATGAAGCGATGGCAAAATCGAGCAAATGCTGTGCGCCGATAACGGGCTAACATCGGTTTGCAGTCAATAAACTACGGCAAAAAGCCTGCGGCAACCACGATCCTATCGTGCGTCTGCGCAGGCTTATTTCCGCTGCTTAATGTTTTAACAAGTTATAGCCTTCGTTTATTCCAGTTGGTTTTCGACATCCGCCAAATCGTTGCGGTCTTCCGCCAGATCCTCTTTGGCGCGTTCCATCGGCTCGGGATTCATGCGGCCATCCGCCTGGGTGATGGCGTTCTCCGCCTTTTCAATGGCATTGTGGGCATTGGCTACGGTTTCCTCGCTAGGGTGCGATTGAGCTTGGGTTACCGCGCGATGCACTTTTTTGACGGACTGCTGGGCCAATGAGATGGGATTTTGCGATTGCATACTGGAAAAAGGATTTTCCATGTTCAGCCTCCTCAAGCAATGTTGCTGTTAGGATGCGAAACATCGCCGGAAATCATGCATGCTCCGCAGCTGCCCGTTCCTCCATTTGACGCAACTCTACTCTGCGGATTTTGCCGGTATTGGTTTTAGGCAGATCGTCGATAAATTCGATTTTGCGCGGGTATTTATAAGGAGCCGTCCAGGTTTTGACGTGGGCTTGCAGCTCTTTAATCAGCTCGGACGAACCGGCAACCCCTTCCTTAAGCACGACGAAAGCTTTGACGATATGCCCCCGCAGCTCATCCGGACTGGCAACCGCGGCGCATTCCTTGACCGCTTCATGCTTCATCAACGCTTCTTCCACTTCGAAAGGCCCGATCGTATAGCCGGAGCTGATGATGATATCGTCCCCGCGTCCCTCAAACCAGAAATACCCGTCCTCGTCCTTGCGCGCCCGGTCACCCGTAATGAAATAAGAACCGCGTACGTTTAGTTGTTTTCGCTCCGGATCCAGAAAATACTCCTTAAACAGTGCGGGCATATCCAGGTGAACGGCGATGTCCCCTACCTCGCCAGCCGGAAGCGGAAGTCCTTTCTCGTCGACCACTTCCGCCACGCCGGGGGAAATGGCTTTGCCCATCGAGCCAAGACGCAGCGTAGAACCCTTCAAATTGCCGATCAACAGCGTGCTTTCGGTTTGCCCGTACCCGTCCCGGATCGTAATGCCGAAGACGCGCTGGAACTTGTTGATGACTTCCTGATTAAGCGGTTCTCCGGCGGACACCGCGCTGCGCAGCCCCGACAAATTGTATTGGTCAAGCCCGTCCGTTTTCGACATAATGCGGTATTCCGTCGGCGTGCAGCACATCACCTGGATGCCGTAGGTTTCAATCAGTTGCAAATACCGGTTGGCCTGAAAAGTCCCGTGATATACAAACCCGGTCGCTCCATTGCCCAAAACGGACAGGAACGGACTCCAAATCCATTTTTGCCAGCCTGGGGCTGCCGTGGCCCATACGGTATCGGATTCCCGGATATCCAGCCACGATTTGGTGATCCGCAAATGCGCGTATCCCCAGCCGTGGCTGTGTACGACTCCCTTTGGATTTCCCGTCGTACCCGAGGTATAAGCCAGAATAGCCATATCATCGCGATGAGTCGGAACCGTGGCGAATGTGTCCGGTTGGCCTTCCATCAGGCTCTCGACCGGTATCCAGCCGGCCTCCTGGATGCCTGCGTCCCCGCCGGAGCCAACTAGGAGGCGGAAATTCAAAGTCGGTAAATCATCGCCGATTTTGTCCACCTCGGCCGTGACGCCGTGCCAGACGATCACCGCGCGCGCGCCCGAATGGCGCAGCCGATAGACGAGATCCTTGGCTCGAAGCATCTCCGAAGACGGGATGATCGTAATCCCCTGCTTCAAGCAAGCCAAATAAATCGCGTAAGCCATAATGTGCCGGGGCATCATTACCAGTACGCGATCGCCTTTATGTAATCCGAGTCCGGACAATCCTCCGGCCAAGCGATTGGCCAGAGCCATCAACTGTCCGTATGAAATTTCCTCGTAATCGCCCTGCTCGCTAAGCCACTTCAGCGCGGTTTTGCCCGGGTCGTGCTTTTCCATTTCCGACGTCAAATTGTAGGTTTCCGGCGCGATCCATTGCTCGTAATTCAATTGTCTATCCCCTTTGAAAACTCGCGGCGCGAGTCGTTTTGTGATCATAGAACGGATAGGTCTTCAGCGGCCAACTATTCTATAATCGCAAGAATAACTACCTCTAAACGCGGCTTGTCTTTCTAAATAGAAGCGTTCATCGATGGTTTTCTTATCAACTCATTATACCACCTTATAGTACCAGGTTCTAAGATCAGTGCTCGGCAAGTGTGCCAATTCATCGACAATAACGCAAAGGGTTCCAAAAAGAAAAACCTGCGATGGGCAGGTTGGCAAGTCAATTATTCTATATTCTGTTCATCTCGCGTTGTTCTCACGGCCTAGAGCTCGCTTTTCTTGGCGCGTTTGATCCATTTCCGCCGCCCGCCGTCCAGCGCCGCGGCCTGCCGGTACAGCTCCAGCAGCTGCCGGCTCGGCTCGTCCCAGCCCTGGGCGAGTGCCTCCGCCCGGGCCGCGGCGCCCATGCGGCGCAGCCGCTCGGCGTCGAGCAGCGGCAGCGCCGCATCTACGAGCCCGTCCGCAGCCCCGGGCTCGTACAGGAAGCCGGTCGTCCCTTCGGCGACCTGCTCCCGGCTCGGCTCGCTGGCGGCGGCGATCACGGGCAAGCCCGAGACCATCGCCTCTAGCAGCACCAGCCCCAACGTTTCCGTCGTCGACGGAAACACGAAGACGTCGCTGGACGCGTAAGCCTGCGCCAGCTCTTCCCCGTGCAGGAAGCCGGTGAACACCGTTCCCGTTCCGGCGAAAAACGCCTCCAGCGGCTCGCGATGCGGTCCATCCCCTACGATGGCCAGCCGGAATTCGCCGGAGGCGAGCAGAACGCCGCGAATCCGCTCGATTTCCTTCTCCGCGGCGAGTCTGCCGACGTACAGCAGCAGCCGCTTCTGCGGCTCGCCGCCGGAAAGCCGCAGCCGCATCGCAACGTTGCGGTGCTGCGGGCCGAACAGCTCCGTATCGACGCCCCGCTTCCAGAGCCGCACGTTCCGGAACCGCCGGCCATCGAGCTCGCCCTGCACGGCCCGGGACGTGCACAGGTTCAACTCCGCGCGGTTATGCAGAAAGCGCAGATATCCCCACAGCACCGGCTTCAGCCAGGGCAGCTTGTAAAAATCGGCGTATTGCGGAACGTGGGTATGGTAGGAAGCGATCAGCGGGTAACGCCGGCCGTACCAGATACCGGCAACGCCTAGCATCGCCGGATTCACCACGTGGACCACGTCCGGCTCGTATTCGCGCAGCAGCTTGCCGACCACCCGGCCCGGCAGCGACAAAGGCAAATTCGGATACAGGAAGAAGCGGAACGAGGGAACGCCGCAGATCTGCGCCCCCGCGTATTCGCCGACGCTCTGGTCCGGCGCAATAACGATAACCTCATGCCCCTCCCGCACCAGCCAGCGGATGCTATGCGTCAGCCGCGTGACGACGCCGTTCGTGGATGGAAAAAACGTCTCCGTAACGATTGCGATTTTCATGGCGCCGGCCTGCCTCCCTTAACCCCATTTTACGACGGGGAGCACATTCTCCATCACTACACGGTCCTTATATTGGAGAGCCGTGCGGAAGATGTCCAACAGCACCTCGTCCGTCAGCAAATTCGGCTCCAGGCCGAGCTGCTGCAATTTGGTGTTTTTCGCATGGAAATAGTGGGCTTCTTTCTCCACCCGCGGATTGGCCAGATGGGCGATATTGGCGGCATAACCTTCCCGTTCGGCCACGCGTTGCACTTTTTCGGCCAGGTCCTGTACGGAAAACTCTTCCGTAAACTGGTTGAACACGCGGAATTCTCCGCGATCCGCCGGATGCTTCAGCGCAATCTCGATGCAGCGGACCGTGTCCGAAATATTGAGGAAGCCCCGCGTTTGGCCGCCTTGGCCATACACCGTCAGATCATGACCGATCGCGGCCTGGATCAGAAAACGGTTCAGCGCCGTGCCGAACACGCCATCGTAATCGAACCGGTTCATCAGAACCGGGTCGAGCCGGGTTTCCTCCGTATGGAGTCCGTAGACGACCCCCTGGTTCAAATCCGTGACCCGCATGCCCCATATCCGACAGGCAAACATCAGGTTATGGCTGTCGTGCACCTTCGATAGATGGTAAAAAGAACCCGGCTGCTTCGGATAAGGCAGCACGTCTTTGCGCCCATTATGCTCGATTTCGATGTACCCTTCCTCGATATCGATATTCGGCGTTCCGTATTCCCCCATCGTGCCCAGCTTGATCAGATGGCAGTCCGGCGCCAGTTCGCGGATCGCGTAGGCGACGTTCAGCGTCCCCACCACGTTGTTGACCTGGGTAAATACCGCATGCTCCCGGTCGATCATCGAATAAGGGGCCGATCGCTGCTCGGCAAAATGCACGAACGCATCCGGACGAACCTGGCGCATCACTTCGCACAAGAAATCATAGTGATTCAAATCGCCTATGTAATAATGGATCGTTTGGCCCGTAAGCTCCTTCCAGCGCTCCACCCGCTCCTGCAGCGCAGCAATCGGAGTCAACGAATTCGAACGCAGTTCATCGTCCCATTTTCTTCTGGCCAAATTATCGACGATCGCGACCTCATACCCTTGTTTGGACAAATAAAGCGCCGTAGGCCACCCGCAAAAACCGTCTCCGCCAGCTACTAATACGCGCATGCAATCGACCTCCTTCGCAAATTTCCATGACTATATTTTTACAATAACATCCGAATATTAGGGTGACATTAAAAAGCGGCAAATAAGTCTAGGCGGAAACCGAACAAGTGAGTATGGCATTTTTCCAAGTCCCGCCGGTTCATGCTACAATATAGTTTGTCTTGTACATAAAGAGCATAAACGGGAGGAATCAACCGATGGAATCTTTCGAGGTCCTGCTGGAAAAATACGCCGAGTTGGTGATCAAGGTAGGCGTCAACATCCAGCCCGGACAGAATCTGATGATCACGGCCCCGCTGGAGACGGTGGAGCTGACAAGGCTGCTGGTCGCCAAGGCGTACCGGGCCGGGGCCAAGTATGTGCACGTCGACTGGGAAGACGAGCAAATTACGCGAATACGCTACGAAACGGCTTCCGACGAGTCTTTGGCCTATTACCCGAAGTGGCTGGCGGACATGGCCGAACAGTTCGGGGAGGAAGGAGGCGCGGTCCTGCGCATCAAGGTGCCGGATCCCGAGCTGTTTAAGGGCATCCTTTCATCCAAGGTGTCGACCGCGGTCAAAGCGGCGGCCAAGGCTCGCGAGAAGCATTTCGCCCAAACGCGCAACAATCGCATCACCTGGTCCTTGATCAAGGCGCCTACCCGGGCTTGGGCCGATAAAGTCTTTGCCGATCTTCCAGAAGAGCAGCGGATCCCGGCCATGTGGGAAGCGGTATTCCGGATGAACCGCGTGGATCGTGAAGACCCGGTTGCGGCCTGGCGCGAGCATATCGAGGAGCTCAAGCGAAGACAAGGCCATATGAATGCCAAACGCTACAAGAAACTGCATTACCGCGCGCCGGGCACCGACCTGCAGGTAGAGTTGCCCGAAGGGCATCTGTGGCTGGGCGGCGGCGACGACAACGCAGCCGGCACCTATTTCGTCGCCAATATGCCGACCGAGGAAATCTATTCGATGCCCCATCGCGCCGGCGTGGGCGGCACCGTCGCCAGCACGATGCCGCTGAACCTGAACGGACAGCTCGTCGAAGGGCTGACGCTGACGTTCATGGACGGCAAAGTGGTCGATTACGACGCCAAATCCGGGCGGGAACACATGACCAACCTGCTCGAAACGGACGAAGGGGCGACGTATCTTGGCGAGATCGCACTGGTGCCGCACGATTCCCCGATCTCGCGGTTGAACCGGATCTTCTACAACACCGGGATCGACGAGAATGCCTCCTGCCATTTCGCCCTAGGCAGCGCCTATCCGGTCAACATTGAAGGCGGCACCAAGCTGAGCAATGACGAACTGCTCGCCAGAGGCGCCAACGTCAGCCTGACGCACGTCGACTTCATGATCGGCTCCGCGGAGCTCGACATCGACGGCGAGCTGGCCGACGGCACGATCGAACCGGTGTTCCGCAAGGGCAACTGGGTATAAACGAATGAACGTGCGCAAGCCCGACTCCATAACTGCCCATTTGCCGCGGGAATAGAACTCCCGCGGCATTTTTCGTTTCTAGCTGTCTAGGTAGCGTGTTCCGGGGCTTCAGGCACACATCCCGATTTGGCCGTTATGCCATAATGGCCTTCGATGCCGGTCCCCCGGAGGTTCACTCCGCACCGCCTGCTTGCCCGTTTACAGTTTCTCCTCTGCCCACCTGCCCCCAACTGCCTCCGTCCCCGGAATAAACCTCCGCCGATCCCTAAACGGCCCATGCTTCGCTCGCCAATCCAGTCTATTCGCCCCGATCCGGTCCGCCACCGCTACCTACGGTCGGCTCTATCACCGAACATTTGCCCGTAACGGACCGTAATGACGTTAAGCACAAATTTCCTGGGTATTTCCCGACGTAACGGACTCAGATGCCGTTATTACGCTCCAAATGCATCAATCCGGTTGGTTTTGAGGCAAATAAGGTCTCCTGAGTCCATTAGACATTCCAAATGTCCTATTTGAGACAGTTAACGTCTCTGGAGTCCGTTGAAAAAATCTAAACTCCTCATCGGCGCATCCAATCCGTTCGGCACAGGTAACCGTCCTACAGCAAGCCGTTAGGGTTAGGCACCCTGCCCGCCGAGTTCGGGACAGCTTTCGCCAATCTGCTGCCCGGCGGCCGTTTGCGCGCGGACAGCTCTCCGTTTAAGCCGATCCAGGCCCCATAAGACCAGGAGCGCCGCCCCTACGCCAAGCGCGCCGAACCAGGTAATCGAAGCCAGAGAGACCCGACCGACGGCAATTCCGCCGATTCCCGCTCCGGCGGCCATGGCCAGCTGGTTCATCGACGAGTTCAGGCTCAACATGACGCTGGACGATTGCGGAGCCAACGTGATCAAATTGTACTGCTGCGTCGGACCCGTTGACCAGGCGGAAAACGACCATAAGATCAGCAGGGCAAACAGCAGCACCGTCGAGCCGGACAGGAAGGACAGCAAGATCAACGCGGCGATATGCAGCAGCATCCCGGCAGTCAGCGTAAAACCGACCCCTTTGCGATCCGCGCTGTAGCCCCCCGATTTGCGAGCCGGCCAGGCTGGCCAGCCCGAAGACCAGCAAGGCGGTGCTGAGCAGCCCTTCGCTTAGTCCGCTCACTTCCAGCAGATAAGGCGAAATATAAGTATAGGCGATCGAATACCCGCCGAGCCAGAAGAACGTGATCGTCAATCCTAAAGCAACCCGCGGATTTTTCAGCAGTGCCAATTGCTGCCGCAGCGGTACCGGCTTGTCGCCCTGCAGGCGCGGAAGCGCGAGCCGTATGACGAGCATCGCCAACAATCCCAGCACGGCGATGCCGATGAATACGGCTTTCCAGCCGAAAGCCGAAGCGATAATCCGGCCCAGCGGCACGCCGATGATCAGCGAAGCGGTGAAGCCCATGATCACCGTCGCGATCGAGCTGGCCTGCTTGCCCGCGGGAGCGATCTGTGCCGCCATGCTGAGGGCGGTAACGACGACCATGCCGGCCCCAAGCGCCATGATGACCCGGGCGGACATAAAGAAGCCATAGCCGGGTAAGGCAAATGAAAGCAAGTTGCCGATCACAAAGATCCCCAGCGAGATCAGCAACAGCTTGCGCCGCTCCAAGCTGGCCGAGAAAGCCATCAGAATCGGCGTCCCGATGCCGTATGCCAGCGAGAAGACAGTGATCAACTGCCCGGCGGCGACCACGCTCACGCCCAGCGCGCCGGCGATCTGGTCGAGAATCCCCGAAATGATGTACTCCGAGGTCCCCACCAAAAAACTGATCAAAGCCAAAATGTAAATTTTCCACGTGTTGGACATCCCACACCTACACTCCTTTCCTCTATTACTATATTTCTAAATGTATAGAAAAAACGAGCAAAAAAATTAGGAATTCAACAAATACGGCGCATATTTTTGGGCCACTTCCCGGTTGAGGCTGTAATAAATAAACGTCCCCTCTTTCCGCGAATCCAGCAGCCCGCATTCCGACAGCTGCTTCAAATGGTGAGACAACGTCGAATTGGCGACGGAGCCAAGCTTCTCGCCCAGTTGGATGCAGCATTGGTCCGGCTGGCCCGCCAGCAGCATGGCGATGTTCAGCCGCGTAGGCTCGCCAAGCGCCTTATAAATCTTTACGGCTTCGCGCATTTCCTCATGAACCTTCAACCGAAATCCCCCCTTTACTTGCTCCTTATTTCTATATTTATTGAAATATACTACCGTACTTTTCTCCTGGTGTAAATATCTTTTTCTTCATTAAACACAACTTTCTCAGAGAAAGCAGCTTGCACGTTTTTTCGTACAAAGCCCCGGCATCCAGCCGTTACGCGAGCACTTTTGTACGATATTTCGTGCAAAATCCCGGAATCAGACCGTTACTCGAACGATTTTGCATGATTTCTCGTACAAAGCCCCGGCATCCAGCCGTTACGCGAGCACTTTTGTACGATATTTCGTGCAAAATCCCAGCATTTGACCGTTACTTGAGCGATGGCGTACCATAAAGCAGACCCCGCGGCGATCTGGTCAAGCCCCAATTTTGTAGACATTGAAAAAAGCCCTTAAGCTGCAAGCTGGCGCCGGAACTCTACCGGTGTCAGCTTGTTTA
>NZ_JBNYYG010000087.1:0-17113 GCF_050565405.1 Paenibacillus macerans
TCCCTAGCTTCATTCAACCTTCTCGGTGCTAAAAACCTGACCTTTTGAACCTTTATTGAAACGGAAGTTCAAAAAGTCATCTTTCCATCGCGAAGCGAGGCACTGAAGCGGATTCGACGTCGAATCTTGAATTCAGCCGGGTCTAGGCGTAGGCTTCCGAAGCCGGTTTCCTGCACAGCTTCCGGCAAGCTAACGGACACCAGAAACGCTATTGGCCCGCTTTAGGATAGTTTCCGATTCTAACGGACCGAGGAGACCTTATTTCGGTCAAAAGCGGCGAAATAGCCGCCTTGAGCGCCCGATAAGGTCTCTGGAGTCCGTTACATCGGGAAATAGCCGGGAAATGGGCAAATAAGGTCGCTACGGTCCGTTACGCAGCCGGGCTACCGGGCATCCCCGGCTTCATTCAACCTCTTTGGTGCGGATAACCTGGCTTTTTGAACTCTTATTAATCATTGATAATCCTTAAATTGGATGGTGTGGGTATCGACGATGGGACAAGGAGAATTTCGCGAGGAGGGAACAACGATGCCGGATAAGGAAACGAATTCAGTTGCCAATCTGATCATTATCACGGGTATGTCGGGGGCGGGCAAATCGCTGGCCGTACGCAGCCTGGAGGATCTCGGGTTTTTCTGCGTGGATAATTTGCCCCCGGTGCTGATTCCCAAATTCGCCGAATTGATCGAACAATCCAAAGGCAAAATCGCCAAAGTCGCCCTCGTGATCGACCTGCGCGGACGGGAGTTTTTTACCGCGTTGTCCGAATCGCTGGGCTACATCAAAGAGCATTTCACCATCAAGTGCGAAATTCTGTTCCTGGATGCAACCGATTCGATTCTCGTGCAGCGGTACAAGGAGAGCCGCCGCCGTCACCCGCTGGCGCCGGAGGGCATGCCGCTCGACGGCATCCGGCTGGAGCGCAAAATGCTGGATGAGCTGAGGATGTCGGCGACGCAGGTCATCGACACTAGCAATATGAAACCGGGGCAACTGAAGGAGAAGATCATCTCCCGCTTCTCGCATTTGGAGAGCAGCAATCTATCGGTGAACATTACCTCGTTTGGATTTAAATACGGCATTCCGATTGACGCCGACCTGGTGTTCGACGTGCGTTTTTTGCCGAACCCGCATTACATCGAGCAGCTTCGTCCGCACACGGGACAAGACAGCGATGTATATGAATATGTTATGAAGTGGCCGGAAACGCAAACGTTCCTGACCAAGCTGCTGGATATGCTGCACTTTCTGCTGCCGCAATATCACAAAGAGGGCAAAAGCCAGGTGATCATCGGGATCGGCTGCACCGGCGGCAAACATCGATCGGTAGCCATCGCGGAATATTTGGGCCGGATGCTCGGCACGAGCGAAACGGAAACGGTTCGCGTCAGCCATCGGGACGAGGGCCGGGACCGGTAAACCTGCGTTTCCAAGCGGACTCGAGTTTAAGAGGTAGTTCAATAAGTCATCTACCCGACTTTTTTGAACACTCACTTTAAGAGGTGAACCATAAGTGATACATCGGGCTAAGGAGACAAGAGTTCCGCGAATCGTCGTCATGGGCGGGGGAACGGGACTGTCCGTCATGCTTCGCGGGTTAAAAGAGAAACCGCTCGATATCACGGCTATAGTTACCGTAGCCGACGATGGAGGCAGCTCCGGGATCTTGCGCAATGAATTGCAAATGCCGCCACCCGGCGATATACGCAACGTGTTAACGGCGCTGGCCGACGTCGAACCGCTTTTATCGGATATGCTCAACTACCGGTTTGCGGCGGGATCGGGTCTAGCCGGCCACAGTTTGGGAAATTTAATCTTAGCGGCGATTACGGATATATCGGGGGATTTCGTGACCGCGGTCCGCGAGCTTAGCCGCGTGTTTGCCGTCCGGGGGCGCGTGCTGCCGGCGGCCGGTCAGGCTGTCGTGCTGCACGCGGAAATGGAGGACGGTACGATCGTGACCGGGGAATCGAAGATTCCCGAGGTACGGGGCAAAATCAAGCGTATATTCCTCGAACCGGAGGTCGTCGAGCCGCTGCCGGAAGCCGTGGAAGCGATCCGTCAGGCCGATGCGATCCTGATCGGGCCGGGCAGCCTTTATACCAGCATCATTCCGAATCTGCTCGTGCCAAAACTGGCCGAGGCGGTATTGGAAAATACGTCGGCGATCAAAATATTCATATGCAACGTCATGACCCAGCCCGGCGAAACGGACGACTACACGGTCAGCGACCACCTGCAGGCGGTATATAACCACGTCGGGAAGCATCTGTTCGATTACGTCATCGTCAACGACGGAGAGATTCCCCCGCAAGTGCAGGACTTCTATGCCGAAAAAGGCTCGAAGCCGGTCCAGGTCGACTGGGACAACGTCACCGGCCAAGGCTACAAGGTCATTGCGGATACCTTGGTCTTGTTCCGCCGTTACTTGCGGCATGATGCCGATAAACTAAGCCATCACATTTATCAACTGGTGAATAACTGGATTTTACGAAAGAGGTGAGTCCCTTGTCATTTGCGGCGCAAACCAAAAAAGAGCTGACCATGGTCGAAGCTTCCGCCTGCTGCGAGCAGGCCGAATTGTCGGCGCTGATCCGGATGAACGGTTCGGTGCAGGTTTCGAACAAAAAAGTCGTTTTGGATATCTCTACCGAAAACGCCGCGATCGCAAGGCGAATATATTCCTTGCTGAAGAAGCATTTCCAAATTCATACGGAGCTGCTGGTCCGCAAGAAGATGCGCCTCAAGAAAAACAACGTCTACATCGTACGGATTCCGGCTCGGGTGCAGGAAATTCTGAAGGAGCTGAAGATCGTTTCCGAGGGGTTTATTTTTAACTCCGGGATTAATCCGGAGCTCACCCGGAAAAACTGTTGTAAACGGGCTTATCTGCGCGGGGCGTTCATGGCCGGGGGGTCGGTCAACAATCCGGAGGGCTCGTCCTACCACCTGGAGATTGCCTCGATGTATGAAGAGCACTGCAAGGCGCTGGTCGATCTGGCGAACGAATTCCATCTGAACGCACGCTGCATCGAACGGAAAAAGGGCTTTATTTTTTACATCAAAGAAGGCGAAAAAATCATCGAGCTGCTGAGCATTATCGGCGCGCATCAAGCGCTGTTCAAATTCGAGGACGTGCGGATCATGCGCGACATGCGAAATTCCGTCAACCGCATCGTCAATTGCGAAACGGCCAACTTGAACAAGACGATCGGCGCCGCCGTTCGGCAGATCGACAATATCAAGCTGCTGCAAAAGGAAGTCGGCCTGGAGAACTTGCCGGATAAGCTGCGGGAAGTCGCCGAGGTACGCTTGGCCCATCCCGATATGAATCTAAAAGAAGTGGGCGAGCTACTTAAAGGAACGGTCAGCAAATCGGGGGTAAACCACCGGCTGCGCAAGATCGACGAGCTGGCGGAAAAAATTCGCGGAAGCTAAACTGGTTTTGTAGCTAGTGTCTTGCACGTTCTGTATGCTATAATGATATAAATTATAATGTCCACGAATGTGATGTTGTTGATTGAATTCGTATAGGGGGTAAGTAATTCATGGTTAAAAACCCGGTTACCGTTCGTTTGAAAACGGGGCTCCACGCCCGGCCGGCTGCGCTTTTCGTACAGGAAGCGAATAAATATTCTTCCGAAATTTTCGTTGAAAAAGACGATAAAAGAGTAAATGCCAAGAGTATTATGGGCATTATGAGCCTTGCGATCAGTACCGGCACCGAGATTTACATCAGCGCGGAGGGTGCGGATGCCGAGCAGGCTGCAAACGCTTTAATCAATTTGGTCAGCAAAGAGGAACTGGAGAACCAATAAGCGCGTGTTTTTACCTGAACAAATAAGGGGATGTGTCCGTTTTGGCAACGGATTCATCCTTTTTTTGCGTTGGCTGCAACATTTGTCCCTGGGGTGCGTTTAGTAGTTAAAATCATCCAAACATTGGAGGTCATGAATGATGAAAACATGGTTGAAACCAGCTGCATCCGTCTTGATTGCGGGATCGTTGATTGCCGGAGGAACGTTTTTGAGCGGTGCGATCAACGCGCCGGCGCCGGTGTACGCAGACGGGGATATGCAGAAAAACGTGGTCACTGTCGTCGGCAGCGGCGAGTTGTCCGTAAAGCCGGACGTTGCTTACTTGTCCGTGGGCGTAGTCACCGAGGCGAAAACGGCGAAGGAGGCGCAAAGCGCCAACGCCACTAAAGTGGCTGCTTTGACGAAAGTGCTGAAGGAAACGTGGGGCATCGCCGATAAGGACATTCAAACCGGCCAATTCTACGTGCAGCCGAATTACACGTATAACGACAAGGACGGCCAACAAATCAAGGGTTATTCCGCCCAGCATACGCTGGAGGTGACGTACCGCGATTTGACGAAGGTCGGCCAACTGCTGGATGCGGCTTCCTCGGCTGGGGCGAACCGGATCGACAACATCCGTTTCAGCACCGAGAACCCGGACCAATACCAGGAGCAGGTAATTCAAAAAGCGATGGATGACGCCAATAAAAAAGCGGCGGCGATTTCCAAGGCGGCCGGCCGCCAGCTTGGCATTGTGCTGAGCATCAGCCAAGCGAGCGCGGGCACGCCGGTATTCACGCAAAATTACAAGATGATGGAGATGGCAGCAGCGGATTCGGCGGTCAGCACGCCGGTGCAGCCGGGAGAAATCGACCTGCAAACGACGTTGACCGTGATGTATGAGTTGAAATAATCCACACTAGCTGGAGCTGCCTCCGAGGGTTTGTCGGAGGCAGCTTTTTTGTGCGAATTATATTTCAGAGAAACCAATAATAAATGCAGATATACGTGCTAAACTATTATTTAATAACGTCCCGGACTGAGAAGCGCCGCTCAGATTTCTTTCGTTTCTCTGTCGACAACATCCCCGATGAAAGAATAAAAGGAGGAGAAAGATGATGGAAACGAATAAATCAATCCGATTAACCAGTCCCGAAACGCTACCTCCCACGTTCGGTTACTCGCATATCGCGGAGGTCGAGAACGCGAGAATGCTATATCTTTCCGGTCAAATCGCTTTGGATAGAGATGGAAAGCTAGTCGGGAAGGGGACCTGTCCGTCCAGACCCGGCAAGTCTTTGAGAACATCCGGCTTGCTTTGGAAGCAGAAGGAGCTTCGTTCGCGGATGTAATAAAGCTGACTTTTTTCCTGGTTGACATCTCCCAGATAGCGGTCGTGCGAGAAGTTAGAGATCAATACATTAATACAAGCAATCCTCCGACAAGTTCGGCGGTTGAAGTCAGAAGGCTCATTCGCGATGAGCTGCTGATTGAGGTGGAAGCCGTCGCCGCGGTTGCACGCCCGAGGCTCGGTTGAATATCGGCTTCCGGATATCTACGGTCGAAAGACGTGTTCTATTCGATTTTTCGAGTACAATTCGTCGATCACGTCAAAAACGGTGAATTCAATTCGATTTTTCATATAGATTACCGGATTACGACCTCCTGAGGCACAATTATGTATGATATTTCATATACATTCCGTCGAAATCGTCGGGAAAAGGTGAATTCTATTCGATTATTCGTATATAATTCTCGCCTGGACGCAGGTTATTTTCTGAACATTACAGTTACTCCGATGATTACCTAAAAAAGAACCTCGATAGGTCTAAGGCCCATCGAGGTTCTTTAGTTTATTGTTCCATCTATAGTACCACAATGGTATCGTTCTCACTTATTATAAGCAGCCTTTATCTTACTAACGCTCAAGCTCCTCTTTCCCGGTCATCACTTCAATCATGATCCAGGAGGCAAGCTTAAAACCATACATAAAAGATGCTTCGGCGTGCATGGAGTCGGCTTGGGATCGTAAGTCCAATAATTCTTCGAGCTCTTGGAAATCGTGTTCGGACAGCTTATCTCTCCACATCATCATCTTATCGGATATTTTACGATTTAATGGACGGTATTCCGGGTTTCTTGAAATGATTCATCGGGGTAAATACCACCGCTGAAGAGTTCTTCCAAGATACTTTTTACATGCTTCACCCTTTTGTTGCTTTTTGCAATTTTTTGAAAGGACGGACCGCACATGATAGGATATTTATGCAGATGGCCTTTTAGGTGATTGCGTATGGGAAGTGGCGTGGTTCTTTGTGGAGAGCGCGCCGCTTCTTTTCATTTTTTTACGTCCAACTTATGAATAGCTCGCCTAACGCCTTCTGAACGCTCAATATCATTGTTTTTACAGTAATCATCCAGTTTTTTAAGCGTATCGTTGTCTATTCTGATTGTAATTTTGTTAGGCTTTGGATTGTCGGTTGGACGCCCCATTTTCTTGTCGGCCAAACACTCACCTCCTACTTTTGCCGGACATAAGTGTTGTATGCTTATGTCGGACGAAAGTCGAAGGAGATATGGATTAGGATAAGAATGCAGTGTACTAACCTCACTACAGGTTAATCCTTCGCAATTGACCCTGTCCACCGTCGAACTATATTTACGCAACCTATAAGTGACTCGGAAGTTTATATATTTCAGTCTCTTCCCCCTCCCTGTATGGATTTGCACGACAAAAACCCCCTCGCCGCCGGCGGGGGGGAGGGGGGGTTAAGATATCAGTCGATAGACGTTTCTTATGAATATCCTGGATTTGTTCTTTTGGCCAGTTTAGTAATCGACTCAATGTCTTGGTCGGTTAATTGATCAAGGAAATATTTGCGTATGGCTTTTGAGACGATGGGACGGGCCTCATCCAATGCTGATTTTCCAGCGGAAGTGATGATGACTTGAACGCCGCGATCCGTATCTAACGGTTTCCTCATCACAAGTCCGCGCTTTTCCATCCGCGTCAGATGATGGGACAATCGACTCTTATCCCAGTTCATCGAATCGGCTAATTCCTGTTGGCGAAGGCTGCCGTTACCTAAAAGGTCCATCCGATCCAATACTCCGAAATCGCCCTCCGATAGCCCTGTGTGCTCGGACATGTCTTTTATGACGCGACCGAAGATGCTATGAAAGGAACCTTTCCACATATGCCATATTCGCATTTCCTCTTCGTTCAGCTCATTCTTATCCATGGGAACATCATAACACGGTTGACGTATCAACCACAATATGCTACAGTGACTTTAGGTTGACATATCAACCTAAAGCGTGGCCAATTTTTCTTTAAGAAAGGAACATTTAATATGGAAATCAAAGTTAGTTCGCACACTCCAATCGTCTCGATGAAGCCGGTAGTGCTGCCCGCCCCGGGCCGTGGGGAGGATCTGCAAGTGCGAGTGTCTGCACCTGCGATTGGGCGCGAATTGCCTGTTATTGTTTTCTCTCATGGATTTGGCTGGTCTTTGGACGGCTACGCCCCGTTGGTCGACTTTTGGGCTGCTCACGGTTTCGTGGTCATTCAGCCCACCCATCTCGACTCGAGGACGCTGAACCTTTCTCCTGACGATCCCCGCACACCGCTGATTTGGCGTTTCCGAGTCGAGGACATGAAGCGCATTCTTGACCAGCTTGATCTCATTGAAGCTTCCGTTCCCGGCCTTAGCGGGCGCCTCGATCGAGGACGCATCGCCGTGGCCGGGCACTCTTGGGGCGGCCAGACGGCGAGCATGCTGCTGGGCGCACGAGTCCTCGATCCCGAGGGCGGAGCGGGAGAGGACATGTCCGACTCGCGGATCAAAGCGGGTGTACTGCTTGCCACGCCTGGCCAGGGCGGAGCCGACCTGACTCCGTTCGCAGCCGAGCACTTCCCCTTTATGCACCCGAGCTTCGCGGACATGACCACGCCGGCCCTCGTGGTCGCGGGAGACCATGACCAGTCCCTGCTGTCCACTCGGGGGCCGGACTGGTTTGCCGACCCGTACTTCTTAAGTCCAGGCGGCAACGGCAAGTGCCTGCTCACGCTGTTCGGGGCAGAACACTCGCTTGGCGGAATCCCCGGGTACACCGTCACGGAAACGACGGACGAGAACCCCGAACGAGTCGCCCTGATCCAGCGGCTCACATGGGCTTACCTTCGCAATGCATTCTATTCCGAAGACCCCAGCTGGCTCGCGGCGCGTTCCGCGTTGACGGAAGAACCTAATCCGCTGGGGCGGCTTGAGTGCGACTGAAAACCTGATGGGCGCATCGACCTGACAGCTACGACTGTACCCGCTCGCTTGCCAACTTTGACAGTCCGGCGCCGGGGGCAAGGGACCAGGTCAATCCGGGACGATGCTTAACTCTATTCAAACGAAGTTGACCGTGATGTATGAGTTGAAATAACCAGGTGGAGTACTCTTTAAAAAACTTAATATGTAGTAGACGTAGTAAATAACAAAGGAGCCTATGCCGTATGTTCCATACCCATCTGGAAGTGATATGACTCCTATCACTGGAATTTATGTCTCAGACCTTGTTGGTGATACTGTGTACATGAGGGGAGCCACTTCTGGCGGGCTCAACTCTGGAAAGATTAGATACTCAGGAGTAGATGTCTGGGTTGGTGAGGAATCCTATGGATATCTTAGAAGCCTTGTTTTTGCTGATTATTCGCCGAATCTTCAAGGGGATAGCGGAGGCACGGTTTTGACTGATTATGCTTGGGACACGCAAAAACAATCCTATACCTTCAAATTAGCGGGTACTAATACGGAGGTTATTACAATAAAAGAAAACCAATACATTGATGATGGGAAATATTCTTTGTATACACCTCTTTGGACGTCATATAACGATCTTAATCTAAGTGGTCTCTATCTTATTCAATAAGAAATAAATTTAAAGGGCTCTATTTTTGATAATTCAAAAATGGGGCCCTTTCAAAATTTGAATCGTAACGAAGTTAGATTGCTTATTTCAATGATTCCAGCTAAATCTCGTAAAGCCTTATAATTTAACTGTAGAACTGCAAGATAATTCATCAGAAGACCAATCCTCTAATTCATTAACTTTTTGAATTATCATTTTAATATTTATATTATATACATCTTTCGGCTGCCCTTTAAAAATCCACTTTTCAGTAAACATCATTTTTGCATTCTTTTCTACCTCAAATTCTATTCGTTTCTGTGTAAAAACTTTGTTATTCGAATATTTATATACCTCTTCATTATTTTTGTTAGTAATAATTTTTTCGTATTTCTGTGAACCTTGTGCGATTGATAAATTCATTCCCGATACATTTTGTAAGCCGAAATTTATAAGTAAATAATCATTTTTCTTAATAGTAGTGGAGAAGGTTTTAAATTTTTTAGTCATACTTGCTCTCCCCTTTTCGACTGGCAATGTGGTGGTATTGTTCACCTTTGTTGAATTATCTGATCGATTTATGGTGTCCGGGTAAGTATTATGCATACAGCCAGTAATCAAGACCATAATAATCCAGGTTATATATTTACTATTTTTCAAATTCATGCTAATCACCTCGTAACTACTAACGAATCTGGAAAGAAAATGTTTCAGTACACAAATTTTTAAGTGTTAGCCCCTTCATGTTTCCAAAGCAATTAATCAAAAATAATTGAATTCTTTAGATAATAGCCTTAAAAATACCTTGTCATTAGTGTGCACTTGTTAGTTAACATTGTCACAAAAACTATTGTAACCCGCGCCAAAACAAGGTATAGTGAATATGCGAAAAAATGAATCGTTCGACCTGCTAAAGCCATACCAATGGATATGGCTTTTTTTTCTTAATATGGCTTGGATTTAATTTCAAGGAGTTGATGCAAAGATGATAGAACTGGCCGCGGTGGAAAAGCACTTTGCCGGACAGGTCGCCTTGCATCCGCTTTCGCTCACGATAAAGGAAGGGGAATTCCTTACCTTGCTGGGCCCGAGCGGCTGCGGCAAGACGACGATTTTGCGCATGATCGCCGGGTTCGAGCAGCCGACCGCAGGAAAAATTCTGCTGGATGGACAAGACCTGACGCATTTGCCGCCGAATCGCCGGGATTTGAACCTGGTTTTTCAACATTACGCTTTGTTTCCTCATATGACGGTGGAAGACAATATCGCCTTCGGGCTGAAAATGAAAAAAATGCCGGCGGGGCAGCAGCAGGAGCGCGTACGGGAGGCGGTCGAGATGACGCAACTGACCGCGTTTACCAAGCGTTATCCGCATCAGCTGTCCGGCGGGCAGCAGCAGCGCGTCGCGATCGCGCGGGCGATCGCCAACAAGCCGCGGGTGCTGTTGCTGGACGAGCCGCTTGGCGCGCTGGACTTGCAGCTGCGCAAAAGCCTACAGGCCGAGCTTAAGCAACTGCAGCGCAGCCTGGGCATCACGTTCGTGTACGTGACGCATGACCAGGAGGAAGCGATGATGATGTCCGACCGCATCGTCGTCATGAACGGGGGCCGGGTCGAACAGATCGGCTCGCCGCGCGAAATTTACGCACAGCCGGCCACGTTGTTTTCCGCGACCTTCGTCGGCGAAAACAATATCTTCACGCGGGACGGCCAGCTGTTTGCCGTACGGCCGGAGAAGCTGCGGGCCGTTCGCGGCAGCGAAGCCGGCGGTGCCAAACAGAGCGGCGAAGTATTGGACGTGCTCTATTTGGGCAGCGTCCATAAGCTGGTCGTTCAGCTCGATAACGAGCCGATGAGCGTATCGATCGTGCTTGGCGCGGACGACGACCATCCTTGGCAAATCGGCGAAGCGGTCGGGGTGGAATGGAATCCGGAGGATGAGGTGATCATCGGATCATGAGAAGATCAAGCTTGAGCATGCTACCGGTGTTCCTGTGGCTATGCCTGTTTCTGGTCGTTCCGATGCTGATCGTCGTCGGGATCTCGTTCATGGGCCGGGATGATTTGGGCAATGTGGTGCTTGACTTCAACCTGGATTCCTATGCGCTGTTTTTCGATTCACTCTATTTGGGTATTTATTGGGATACGATCGTGTTATCCGTACTTACAACCGCGTTGTGCCTGCTGCTGAGTTATCCGCTGGCCTACTATATCGCTAACGCTGGCCCGAGAATGCAAACCTGGGGCCTTGTGCTCATTACGGTGCCGTTCTGGATCAATTTCCTGATCCGTACGTATGCCTGGGTGCTGCTGCTGCGCACGCAGGGGATCGTTAACGAACTGCTGATCGGCACCGGCCTGATTTCCGAGCCGCTGCAGATGCTGTATACCAAAGGCGCGGTACTGCTCGGCATGGTCTATACCTTTATTCCGTTCATGGTGCTGCCGATCTACGTCGCCCTGGAGCAGATGGACAAGAAGCTGCTCGAAGCGGCCAGCGACCTTGGCGCGACGGGCTGGAAATCGTTCTGGCATATCACGCTGCCGCAAACCAAGTCGGGGATCACGACCGGCGCGGTGCTGGTGTACGTCTCGACGACCGGGATGTTCGTCGTCACCGACATTCTCGGCGGGGCGAAATCGGCGATGATCAGCAACATCATCCAAAGCCAATTCCTCGGCGCCCGCAACTGGCCGTTCGGCTCGGCGCTTTCGGTCATCTTCGTGATTACCTCGCTGATCCTGATCGCGCTGTTTAACCGGGCGATGACTTCGAGGTATCAGACGGCGAAGGAGGTGCGTTCATGAAGGCGAACAATCATCCGCTGCTCGGGCTCCATACGCTGCTGATGATGATTTTCATCTACGTGCCGATCGCGTTTATCGTGGCGTATTCGTTTAACAGTTCGAGGCTTGCCGCCGATTGGAGCGGGTTTACCTTCGAGTGGTATCTCTCGCTGTTCGATAACCGCCATGTGATGGAGGCGCTGAGCAACAGTTTAACCGTTGCGGTTATCTCCACGGCGGTCTCCACGGTGCTCGGCACCCTGGCCGCCTTGGCGATGCGCAAGCTGGGACGCAAGTTCAAAACCGGCATGGGCGGACTCCTGTACATGCCGATCATCATCCCGGATATCATCATGGGGTTGTCGTTGCTTGTGTTGTTTAATCAACTGAACATGCCGCTGGGCAAAATGACGATCATCATCGCTCATATCACGTTCAGCATGTCCTATGTGTACGTCGTCGTCACGACGCGGCTGTCCGGCATGGGCGGCCAGTTGGAGGAGGCGGCGCAGGATTTGGGCGCCAGCGCGTGGCAAACGTTTCGCTACGTGACGCTGCCGCAAATTTCTCCCGGCATCATTTCCGGGGCGCTGATCGCGTTTACGCTCTCGCTGGACGACTTCATGGTCAGCTTCTTCGTCAGCGGCCCGAATTCGACAACGTTGCCGATTTATATCTACGGGCAAGTCAAACGGGGTATTTCCCCGGAAATTAACGCGCTCTGCACTATTTTGATCGTCGTGACCGTCGCTTTGATTTTCCTGGCGCAATTTATGCTGAACCGCGGCAAAGGCCAGAAGAAAAAGTCGATGCTGCCGTTTTAAACTTCTAGACAATATTCGCGATCTTTACGAAGAGAAAGGAGACTGGGAATTGAAAAAAATGAAATGGGCCGGCCTCGTGCTGGCGGGAATGATGCTGACCGGGCTGCTGTCCGGCTGCGGGTCGTCGAAGGAGACGTTGAACATTTACAGCTGGGCCGATAACTTTGACGAGGAAGTGCTGGAGCAGTTCGAGAAAGAATTCGACGTGAAGATCAACTATGACGTATTTGCCAACAACGAAGACCTGCTGGCAAAGATCAAAGCGGGCGGCGGCGGGTACGACCTGATTCAGCCTTCCGATTACATGGTGGCCACGATGATCAAGCAGGATTTGCTGGCACCGCTCGACATGGGCCATATTCCGAACTTCGCGAACGTATCCGAGGCTTACAAGAATCCGTCCTATGATCCCGGAAACAAATACTCTATCGTGTATACGTCAGGGGTGACGGGGATCGCCTATAATACAAAATACGTTAAGGACGAGATCGACAGCTGGGAAGACCTGTGGAATCCCGAGTACAAGGGGAAGGTCATTTTACTGGACGACAACCGGGAAATGATCGGCATGGCGCTGAAAAAAGCCGGGCATTCCAACAGCTCCTCCGATGAAGCGGAGATCACGGCAGCCGTGGAGGACCTGAAGAGCCTGCTGCCTAGCGTGCTGGCCTTCGATACCGACAACATCAAGCAGAAAATGATTCAGGAAGAGGGCTGGATCGCCACGGTATGGTCCGGCGACGCTTCATACATTGCCCAGGATAATCCGGACGTGGCTTACGTCGTTCCGAAGGAAGGCGGCACGATCTGGTCGGACAATTACGCGATTCCGAAGGATTCGAAGCATCAGGAGTTGGCCGAAAAGTTCATCAACTTCATGCTGGATCCGGAAGTCAGCGCAAAGAACTACGAATCGATCGGCTACAGCGATCCGAACACGAAAGCGACGGAGTTCCACAGCGAAGAATACCTGAACGACAAAATGATCAATTTGTCGGCGGACGAGTTGTCCCGCACCGAATGGCTTGGCGACGTGGGGGAACAGTTGCAGCTGTACGACCGTTTCTGGACGGAATTGAAGAGCGGACGGGAGTAAACGCCCCTGATCCGAGGCAACCGGCGCCGCGGCGCTTCCCTTTGACGGGGAGCGGCCGTGGCGCTGTTTTTCGTACATGAAAAATGACCACCCGGGCCATAATTTAGGTATCCAATATAAAGGGTGGCGATCACGAATGAAACCCAATACGGTAAAAATGGTGACCTCGCTGATGACCGCGGGCCTGATGGTGTCCGGCATGGCGGTCGTTCCGGCCGCGGCGACGCCGCAAACGGCAGTCGAGCTGAGCAAATCCGCGGGTACGGCGACGACGGCGCCGCGGCAACAACACGGCGTTCGGATTACCAACCACACGATCGAGAAGAAAATCCCCGAGGCCTCGATTAAAGTCGACTATCCGCAGGTAAGCGGGTTAAAGCGAAAATCCGTCCAGAAGAAAATCAATACGTTGTTGAAGGACAAAGCGGAGACTTTTGCAGCCAACGCGCTTAAGGAAGCCAAGGCCAGCCAGCCGTCCACGCCGAGCGGGAATCCTTATGAATACGTCGGTACCTACAAGGTGACGTATAACCAAGATGGGGTGCTTAGCCTTTATGAGGATATGTATTCCTACACCGGCGGCGCGCACGGGATCACCTACCGGGAGGGGCTGACGTTCCGTCTCAGCGACGGGAAGCTGTTAACCTTGGACGAGGTGCTTCGCGCGAACCCGAATTACCGCAGCATCGTCGATCCGGAAATCGCCCGGAAGCTGCAGCAAACGGAAGGCTATTTCGGCAACTTCCAGACGATCGGCCCGAACCCGGCGTATTATGTGAAGGATCAGGGCGTGACGATTTTTTTCCAGCTGTACGACTATTTGCCCTATGTGTTTGGCTTTCCGGAATATCATTTCCCGTTTGCCAAGCTGCTGCCTCCGGGTACGAATCCGTTCGATTTCAAGACGCACTGAGAAGAAGGCGGGATGAGCGGTTCGGCGTCTCGACATAAAGCTGTCCTTTGCGGCAAAGCCTGATGCCGTTTGAGGACGGTTTTTTTGTTGGGAAAGAGGAGACAAGGAACCCAATCTCCTTGCATTTTAGGGGGAAACGTTTACAATAAGAATCAGTCAGAATGATGTTAACGTGAACATGACAGATTTATTAAGGAACATATCGAAGGGAGAATGAGGAATATGGCGAAGAAATTTTTGGGGAAAAATTTTCTGCTGAACAGCGACACGGCTGAGGTACTGTACCACGAATACGCCAAGGACTTGCCGATTATCGACTATCACTGCCATCTCAATCCGCAGGAGATTTACGAGAACAAAACGTTCCGCAACATCACCGAAGCCTGGCTGGGCGGCGACCATTACAAGTGGCGGACGATGCGCGCGTGCGGGGTGGACGAGGAATTAATTACCGGGGGCGCGGACGATTACGACAAATTTCTCGCGTGGGCCAAAGTCGTTCCGCAGTTGCTGGGCAATCCGCTGTACCATTGGACGCATCTGGAACTGCAACGGTTCTTTGGCATATCCGAGCTGCTGAACGAGCGGACGGCTCCGGCCATTTGGGAAAAAGCCAATGCCAAGCTGCAAGGCGAAGGCTTCGGCGCACGGGACCTGATTACGAAGTCGAAGGTAACCGTGGTTTGCACGACCGACGACCCGGCGGACTCGCTGGAATACCATTTTAAGATTAAAGAGCTGGACGGCTTCGATACGGCGGTGTTGCCAAGCTTCCGTCCCGATAAGTTCCTGGAGATCAACCGGGACACGTTCAAGCCTTGGCTGGGCAAGCTGGAGGCGGCTACGGGCAAGCCGATCGCGAATTACGGCGCATTGCTCGAAGCGTTGCGCGAACGGATCGACTTCTTCCATGAAGCCGGCGGCCGGGTTTCCGACCATGCGCTCGATACGATGGAATACCGCGAGACGACGCTGAAAGAAGCGGAGGAGATTTTCGCGAAGGCGCTGAGCAAAGGGGCGGTCACGCCGCTGGAGGAACGGAAGTACAAGTCGTATACGATGCGCTTCCTCGGCAAGGAGTATGCGGCTCGCGGTTGGGCGATGCAGCTGCATATCCACGCTTTGCGCAATACGAATAAGGCGATGTTCAAACGGCTTGGACCGGATACGGGCTACGATGCGATCAACGACGGCCCGGTGGCCGAAGCGCTGGCCGGGCTGCTTGACGCTCTGGAACGGGATGGGGGGCTGCCGAAGACGATCTTGTATTCGCTGAATAAGAACGACTATTCTTCGCTAGCCAGCATCATGGGCAGCTTCCAGGGCGGCGGCGTGGCTGGCAAAATCCAATTCGGCACGGCCTGGTGGTTCAACGACAACAAGGACGGCATGATCGAGCAGATGAAGACGCTGGCCAATTTCGGCGTGCTGGCCCAATTCATCGGCATGCTGACCGACTCGCGGAGCTTCCTGTCGTACACGCGGCACGAATATTTCCGCCGCCTGCTGTGCGACGTGCTTGGCGATTGGGTCGACCGGGGCGAAGCGCCCGAGGACTTTGAGCTGCTCGGCCGGATCGTCACCGATATTTGCTATGATAATGCCAAGCGGTATTTTGCTTTTCCGGAGTAAACGAAAGGATTGAAGCTTCTTTATGTCCGCAACGATCAAAGATATTGCCCGTCTGGCGAACGTTTCGCATATGACGGTCTCCCGGGCGCTGAACAACAGCCCGCTCATCAAGGAAGAAACCAAACGCAAAATCATGGAGATCGCCAAGCAGCTCGATTACGTGCCGAACTATAACGCCAAAAGCTTGGTGCTCCAGCGCTCGCATACGATCGGCCTGTTTTTTACGAGCATGGTGAACGGGACGTCCTCCAGCTTCCTGGCCGAGGCGATTCGCGGCGTCAATCAGGGGATTGGCGTGCAATACAATTTGTTCCTGCGGGGGATCGACGATTTCGAGGATTACGCTTCGGTTCACCGCCGGCGGTTTGACGGAATCATCCTGATCAGCCAAAGCGAGCGGGACGATGCGTTTATCCGGCACGTGCGGGAGCAGGGAATTCCGCTCGTCGTGCTGAACCGGAACATCGGCGACGACGGCGTCGCGAATTTCGTGTCCAATGACAAGGAAGGCGCTTATGAGCTCACGCGGCATCTGATCAAGGGCGGCCATACGCGGATCGGCTTGGTCGAGGGGATTGCCGGCTACAAGTCGACGCTCGAGCGCCAAGAGGGTTATTTGCGGGCCATGAAGACGGCCGGCCTGGCGGTCAGGGACGAGTGGATCGCGGAGGGCCGCTATGACGTGGAGAGCGGTTATCTCGCCATGCACCGGTTGCTGTCGCTGGAAGAGCGGCCGACCGCGGTGTTTTGCTGCAACGACGATATGGCGATCGGCGCGATGAAAGCCGCGGCGGAAACGGGGCTCCGGATTCCCACGGACGTCTCGGTCGTCGGCTTTGACGACATCGGGTTTTCGCGCTACACGAATCCGCCGCTAACGACGGTGAAGCGGCCCATCGAGCAGCTGAGCGTCATGGGCGCGCGCAAAATCCTCGAGCTGATCGAGGAGCCCGCGGCCGGCGGCGAGCTGGTTCTGCTGGATACGCGGCTGGTTTACCGCGAATCGGTACGGGAGCTGTGAGGCAAAGTCCCGGCTGCCGAAACGGCGGTTCAATCAGAAAAAGGTTGCCCCGTTTGCTGAACTACACCCCGTCAAGTAGACAGTACAAAAAATGAAAAACCAATTAGGCGGCCTTTGTCCTGAATTCCATGGGACTGAGGC
>NZ_JBNYYG010000088.1:0-16754 GCF_050565405.1 Paenibacillus macerans
GTGGCGTCGTAACCCCGAGGATACTCTACTTTTTTGTGTTTTGGATAGACTCCAAAACTTGGTACACAAACAATTTTACGTCATCGGACTTCGCCGAAATAGCGCCATTTTGTTCCCTTATTTTTTCGCCTGAGCTTTTCAACGGGCTTACTTTGGCTGTTTTCCCAACTCGAAGAGCCGCCGGCCATGCTTGCGTTATTCCAGGAATCTTCTTCTAGGCAGGCAGAACACCCACTATAAACCGGCCAAAAAAAATTCCACAAAAAGAGGGCAGCCGCCCTCTTCGACGACGCCCCTGCCGCATATGCTACACTGTAGCCCGAACACCTTGGTACTTACCCATCCGACTATCGGAACAAACATGAATCACAGTTCGTCGTCGAGGAGATCCGGATCCAGATCTTCATAGTCTCCGAGTTCGGAGCCGAAGTCATAATCCTTGTCTTCGATGTCGCCCCCCGGCACAACAAGGACGTTCAGCTTCGTTTCGGCGACCAGTTCCACCGCGAATTCGCGCTCCACCCGAATGGAGACGCGGCCGTCTCCCGACACGCTGGCTTCGACGGTGCTCGGTTCCTGCGTGGCTTCCGCAGAGACCTCTACCGTAGAGGAACGGTGTCTGGAATCCAGGTAGCTGAGCGGCACATTCTCGACATAAGATACCGTTTCCTTGGCGACCTCGGTCTGCGAGTTCTTATCGTACGAATACCAGATGTTAATATCGTAAGTACCAATAACTTCAATTCCGTCTCCCGCAGCGACCGCTTCGTACTGGTGGTTGATGATCCAGGCCCCCAGTATGCTCGACGGTTTATGAGGCGGAGTCACGGTATGTGTTACGGTAGAGAACTTACGACCTTTTCCGCAGATCGCTTTCGTGATGATCTCTCTACTTTGATATTTCAATGACATGTTAGAACCTCCTCCATACATCATTCACTAAAAGTGTATGCAGGACATTCGTCTAGGGTGACAACTATTTTATCAACGTATTTTTCAGCCCCGAGCCTGATCCGCCGCCATCCGCGATACGGGGGCTTTATTTTTTTTGGAAATATCGAGATATAAAGAAAGCTCGCGGCACAGCTGCAAAATGGCCGAACGGATTTCAAACTCCTCGCGCGTCGACGGCAGCTCCATCTTTTTAAACTCCTGTTCCAGCTCCGCCAGCATTTGCTCGGTAATCCCGGTATACTCCTCCTGGTTCACGTCCACGCTAAGCCGGTCAAACAACAAGGCCGCAAATTCCCCTTGGGGCATCCGTTGGTACACCTGGGAGATCAGCTCCAGCATCCCTTCGATTCGCTCCAACTGCTGCTTGCGCATATAAAAATACACCGTCCAAGCTTCGTTCGGAAAGATCATCTGATTCTCGAGCGCCCGCCGGGCCGTGGACAGGCCTTCACCGACCAAGCGCGCCGCCTCCGTCAGCTCTTTGCCGTCCCAGAGATGGTACGGATCGCGCAGCGAGCTGGCGATTTGCCGAAAAATAACCGAAAAATGACCCTCTACCTTCCTTCGGGTTTCCAATAACTTGTCTTCCGTCTTCGGCATGTACAGGAAATTGACCGCCATCGCCGATCCCAAGCCGATGACGAGCAGCTCCACCTGCGTCAGCAATACATGCCATGAAATTTCTTCCCCGCCGAACACCCGGAACACGACGACCGAGCTGGTGACGATCCCTTCCTTGAAGCCGGATTTCGTGATAAGCGGGAAAGCGATCAGAATATAAATGGCCAGCACCCAAATATGAAACCCTAATATGTAAAAAATGCCGAAGGCCAGAAGCAGGCCCAAGATCGATGCGAAAAATCGCGACGAAATCGAAGCAAGACTGCGCTTGCGCGTCACGTCCACCCCGAGGATCGCCAGCAGTCCGGCGGAATTGGCTCCGGCCACCCCCGCAAAATCCGCGATGAATATAGCCAATAGTGTAGCGATAGCTGTTTTGATTACCCGAAATCCCATGAAAACCACCTTTTTTTGTCGAAACCTATGAAAATATCCTACTTGATTTTCAGCTTCCATACAATCCCATCTTCAGCCTTCAAAAAAATAAGGCCCTTTTTTCACCTCCGTTTCCGGAGGCAGAGAGGTGAAACGGCCCGCGCAAATGCCTCAACCACAAAAAAAAGGAGCGTTACCGCTCCCGGACCAGCTTCCGTTCGATGTAGACGACCAGCTGATACATCCCGGTGGCCACGACCGCGATGATGACCAGGCTGGAGAGGACCAGCGTAAAGTTGAACACCTGAAAACCATAGACGATCAAGTAACCGAGGCCGATCTTGGCGACGAGGAATTCCCCGACGATTACGCCGACCCAGGCCATGCCCACATTGACCTTCAGCGTGGACACGATGGTAGGGAACGAAGCCGGCAATATCGCTTTGAGGAACACGTCGCGGCGGTTGCCGCCAAACGTACGGATAACCTTGACCAGGTTCGAGTCCACTTCGTTGAAGCTGTTGAACACGACCAGCGTGGTCACGATCACGGTGATCGACAGCGTGGTCACGACGATCGCGGTGAAGCCAGCGCCAAACAGCACAATAAAGATCGGGCCCAGAGCCACCTTCGGCATACTGTTGAATACGACCATGTACGGGTCCAGCACTTTGGACAAAAACGGCGACCACCAGATGAGCACGGCGAGCAGCGTGCCCAGCAGCGTGCCCAGCAGGAAGCCTACCGCCGTTTCCCCGACCGTCATGGCCAGATGCGGCCATAACTCGCCGGTCACCGCGTCCTTGACGATTTGCCGTCCCACCTTGGACGGGTAGCTGAAGATCAGCACGTCGATCCACCTCAGCTGTCCCGCGAGCTCCCATAGTCCGACGAACATCACCAGCAGCAAGGTTTGGACGCTTAGCACCCATCGGCTCAACCGGCGCTTGCGTTTGCGATGCTGGTTCCACTTCTCCTGCAGCCAGGCATCCTGGCCGGAAGACGGTTTGGCATCAGGCGAAGCCATGGCTATCCCTCCTCTCTCTCCGACGTTTCGAGGTCCCGCCATATTTCGTGAAACAGCTCATTAAAGCCCTCTGCTTCCCTGGCGTAAAACGGCTGGGCGTTTCGGATATTCTCCGGGACGGCGTACATGCTGCGCATCCGGCCCGGTTTCGAAGCCAGCACGATCACCCGGTCGCTGACGGCGATCGCTTCCGACAGATCATGCGTAACCAGCACGCCCGTCTTCTTCCGCTGCTTAAGCGTTCCCCACACGAGATCCTCGAGCTGCAGTTTGGTCTGATAATCAAGCGCCGAGAACGGTTCATCGAGCAGCAGCAGTTCCGGATCGGTCGCCAGCGTCCGAACGAGCGCAATCCGCTGGCGCATCCCGCCGGACAGCTGGTGGGGATACAGGTCTTCCGTATCCCCCAGTCCCATTTCGGCGAGCAGCGACCGCGCGTGTTCGATGCTTGCCGGCGTCAAGCGGCCGGTCAACTCGAGGCCCAGCTTCACGTTGCCCAAGATCGTTCTCCAAGGGAACAGATAATCCTGCTGCAGCATGTAGCCGACCTCCGGCGTCGGTCCCGCGACCGGCTTGCCGCGCAGCAGGACTTCTCCCCGGGATGGGGACAAGAGGCCCGCCATGACGGAGAGAAGCGTGGTCTTGCCGCATCCGCTGGGACCGACCAGACTGATGAATTCGCCCGGCTCCACCGCCAAATTCATCCCTTGCAGCGCAAGCGTGGCTTCCCGGTCCGTGACGTAGACCAGATCCAGGTTTTTCAGTTCCACGACAGAAGACAAAAGCGATCACGCTCCTTTTAAACGCATGAGTTGGCATCGGATGCGGTTCGGCGATTACTTGACCGATTTGACGGCCTCTTCGGCAAACGAATTGTTCACCAGCTTATCGGGCGTTACCCGCTCACTCAGTTCGCCGGCACTCTCCATGACGTCAAGCAGATTATTCCAGGCATCCTCCGCCAACGCCGGCGTTTCCGCATACGTCCCCTGTTCCAGGTACCGTTTGATGGAGCTCACCAGAATATCCATATCCGTGTCCTTGAAGTAGGGCGCCACCGTTTCGGCCGTCTCCTCCGGCGTATGCGCCTGCACCCAGAGCTGCGCTTTATGGATCGCATTCGTAAATTTCTGCACGATTTCCGGATGGTCGTTCATGTAGCTTTGCTTCGTCATGAATACCGTGTACGGTAGCTTCCCGCTTTCGGTCCCGAACGAAGCGACGACGTGGCCTTTTCCTTCGCGTTCGATGATCGAAGCTTGAGGCTCGAACAGCTGCACGAATTCCCCCGTCCCGGAAGAGAAAGCGGCGGCGATATTGGCGAAATCGATGTTTTGGATCAGCTCCAGATCCTGGTGCGGGTCGATCCCGTGCTTCCGCAGCGTAAACTCGCCGGCCATTTGCGGCATCCCTCCTTTGCGCTGGCCGAGAAAGACGCTGCCCTTCAAGGTTTCCCATTCAAATTCCCCGATAGCTTCCCGGGACACCAGGAACGTCCCATCCGTTTGCGTTAACTGAGCAAAATTGATCACCGGATCCTCCGATCCCTGCTGATACACGTAAATCGACGTTTCCGCCCCGACCAGCGCCACGTCGATCGCTCCCGACAGCAACGCCGTCATCGTTTTATCGCCGCCCGCCGTCGTTTGCAGCTCTACGTCGAGGCCTTCTTCTTTGAAAAAGCCTTTTTCCAAAGCGACATACTGCGGCGCATAAAATACGGAACGGGTGACTTCCCCGATGTTCACCTTTTGTGCCTGGCTGCTTCCTCCGCAACCGCTCAGGGCCGTGGTCAGGAGTACGATGAGCGCGAGCCATAACACAGCACGACGTTTGTTCATGCCGTTCACCTCTCCTTCAAAATAAGCGTTCCTTAGCCAAGCCATGCGCAGCGGTTGGCCAGAACATACTAAATAGTATGCGATGGCCCAACAAAAGGTTAAGAGACCATACGCCGATAAACGGCCAAGCCCGCCATTAGCGCAAAAAAACTGCTCCCGAGGCGGATCGCTCCGCTTCGAGAACAGTCTTCGGGTTTGGCGAAATCGGCTTAAATTCCGTACACCTTTTTAAACTTTTGTTCCAGGTAATCGGCCAAATAATCGGGGTTCAGCTCTTCCCCGGTCACCGCCATGATAAGCTCCGACGGCTTCCGGCTTTTGCCGTATTTATAAATCTTCTCGGTCAGCCATTCCTTGATCGGCTGGAAGTTGCCGTCGGCGATAAAGCCTTCGAACTGCGGCATTTCTTTGCGCAGGGTATTCGAGATTTGAGCCGCATACATGTTGCCCAGCGCGTAGGAGGGGAAATACCCGAACAAGCCGCCCGACCAGTGCACGTCCTGCAGCACGCCGAGTCCGTCGTTCGGCGGCGTGAGGCCGAGATATGCCTGGTATTTCTCGTTCCATACCTTCGGCAGCTCGCTCACCGGCAACCCTTCATTGAACAACATCTTCTCGATTTCATAACGGATAATGATGTGCAGATTGTAAGTCAACTCGTCGGCTTCGATCCGGATCAGCGAGTTCTCTACGCGGTTGATGCCGCGGTAGAATTCTTCCGGAGCGACGTCCTTCAACTGATCCGGGAAATGCTGCTGCAATTCGCCGAAATAACGCTCCCAGAACGGAAGGCTGCGGCCGACGAAGTTCTCCCAGAATCGGGATTGCGATTCGTGGATGCCCATCGACGTCCCTTGTCCAAGCGGCGAATCGCCCAGTTCGGGAGCGACGTTTTGCTCGTACAACGCATGTCCGCCCTCATGAAGGGAGCTGAAGATCGCGCTGGCGACGTCGTCCTGCTTATAGTTGGTCGTGATCCGGACATCGCCGTGGTTCAGCGTCGTTTGGAACGGATGCACCGTTTCGTCGACCCGGCCGGCTTCGAAGTCGTAACCGATCTCCCCCAGCAGGAACAGGCCAAACTTCTCCTGCTGCCCTTTGTCGAAGAGCTGATCCAGAAACGGCGCTTCCGGTTTGTTGCCGGAGTTCGTTACCGCCTCCACGAGCGGCACCAGCCGATCGCGCAGCTGTCCGAAGACCCGGTCCACCTTCTCCACCGTCAAATCCGGCTCATACATATGTAGCAGCGTGTCGTAACGGGTTGCCTTCGGACCCCAGTAGTCGATGAACTCCTGCGTCTTCTCCACGATTTGCGTCACATAAGGCTCAAAGCCGGCAAAATCGCCGTTTTCCTTGAAATCCTCCCACATCGTTTCGGCATGCGCCGTCAGTTCGGTATATTCGCGGAATTTTTGCGGCGGGATTTTGACGCTTCGGTCGTACTCCTCTTTCACTTCAAGGACCATTCTGCGTTTGATGTCGTCCAGTTCGTCCAGAACGGCAGGCTGGTTCAGGTAATCCAAATATTCCCCCATTTCCGCCGAGGTTTGCAGCTTAAAGGCTTCCGTGGACAACAGGCCGATCGTGGCCGCGCGGGTCTCCGCCCCTTTCCTCGGCGCTCCGGTCCGAAGGTCCCAATTCATTAAAGCGACCGCTTCCCCGTAGCCATGGATTTTTTGCAGAAGCTCGCGAAAAAGCTCCCATTTCTCAACCGTTTCCTGTCTCATGACAACTCCCGCCTTTACTGGTGAAATTTACTTGCTACTCTTGATGATACTTTTAACAAAACGTATAATCAAATTTTAAGACGGGGATTTCTCTTTTTTTTGAAATATCGATCACCTAAATGCAAAGGAGCTGTCAACTTCAATGAAAATGACGCTAACGGCGACTGCCGAGAAATTGATTTCGGATGCGTTGGCCGATAGGCCCGGCATGCTGCGGCTCGTTTATGATACGGAAAATTGCGGCTGCGGCATGAGCGGCGTTCCGGGGGTTCACATCGTCCGCGAGCCCGGCGCCTACGACATTCCGATGGAAAGCGCCCCTTACCCTTTTTGGATCGACAAGATGCAGGCGGTCTTTTTTGAGAACGAGCTTACGCTGAAGGCGGAAGAAACGGGCGGTACCCTTCGTTTGGACGGCCCATCCCAATTCTATAAATCGAACATCCGTCTCGTCGATCGCCGGTAATACGATGCGAGGCCCTAAACACTAAATGGATAGAGGAGGCAGTTCAGGATGAGCCAACTGCAAGCGATTTTGGAGTTCAACCGGAAATTCGTAGAGGATAAGGAATACGAGAAATATATGACGGATAAATTTCCCGAGAAGAAGTTGGCGGTCGTTACCTGCATGGATACGCGGCTCGTTGAGTTGCTTCCCAAAGCGATGAACCTGCGCAACGGCGACGTAAAGTTGATCAAGAACGCCGGCGCCGTCATTTCCCAGCCCTTCGGGAGCGTCATGCGCAGTTTGCTGGTCGCCATTTACGAATTGCATGCGCAGGAGGTCTTCATCGTCGGACACACCGGCTGCGGGATGGCCGCGCTGAATTCGGACCGGATGATCGGCTCCATGCGGGACCGCGGGATTTCCGATGATGTGCTTAACACGCTGGAGAACTCGGGCATTAAGCTCAACAAGTGGCTGCGCGGATTCAATAACGAAAAAGAAGGGGTTATCCGAACGGTCGGCATCGTCAAGAACCACCCTCTGCTCCCCGCCGATATTCCCGTGCACGGCATGCTGATCGATTCAACGACCGGTGAGCTGGAAGTCGTCATTGACGGGTACAAGGAACAATAGACAAACCGAGAGAGAGCTTCAAATCGGAAAGGATGGAGCATAAGATGACCTATCAATTGGACGAACGGATGCCGCGAAGAGGGACATTATCCGTGAAGTGGGATCTCGGCCAAGAGTTGTTCGGCGATGCCGGCGTATTGCCGCTGTGGGTGGCCGATATGGACTTTAAATGCGCACCGGCCATCGTCGAGGCCGTCACCGAGCGGGCGAAGCTGGGAATTTACGGTTATACCACGCGGACGCAAGAGTATCTGGATGCGATCACCGGCTGGTTTCAGAAGCGTCACGGCTGGTCCATCGACGCCTCGTGGCTGACGGATACGCCGGGCGTCGTGCCTGCGATCAGCGTGGCGGTGCAGGCTTTCACGGAACCGGGGGATGCCGTGATTCTGCAATCACCGGTGTATAACCCGTTTTACGACGTGATTCTTAAAAACGGCCGCCGGGTTGCCGAAAACCCGCTGCTGCTGAGAAACGGGCGTTACGACATGGATTACGGCCATCTGGAATCCCTGATGCAAAACGGAGCCAAGCTGATGCTGCTGTGCAGCCCGCATAATCCCGGCGGCCGGGTCTGGTCGAAGGACGAGCTGGTACGGCTTGGCGAGCTATGCGCCCAATACGGCATCAAGGTCGTTTCGGACGAAATCCATTGCGATCTCGTGTTCAAGGAGCATCGCCATTATCCGTTCGCGTCCCTCTCGCCGGCTCATGCCGATCGGACGGTCACCTGCCTGGCTCCCTCCAAAACGTTTAATATGCCGGGCCTGGAATCCTCCTTCACCGTTATCTCGAATCCGCAAATGCGGGAAAGGTTTGCCGACCGGATCGATGCGTTGGCCATCGGCTCGGTGAACTACTTCGGACCTGCGGCTACGATAGCCGCTTATAATGAAAGCGAGGATTGGGTGAATGCCGTCCTGGAGTACGTACGAAGCAACCGCGATTATACGGTCGCTTACTTGGCCGAGCATTTGCCCCAGCTGACTCCGGTTCTTTCCGAAGGAACCTACCTGCTGTGGGTCGATTGTCGGGCGCTGGAGCTAGGCTCGGCGGAGCTGAAGGAATTGATGTATCGGGAAGCCAAGATCGCCTTTAACGAAGGCTCCATCTACGGGAATGGCGGCGAGGGCTTCCTCCGGATCAACCTTGCTTGCCCCCGCGCCCTCCTGACGGAGGCGCTGGAGCGGTTTAGCGCAGCGGTCGCCGCAAGAACGTAGTGCGCGACCGGTCGATATGACCCTCATTCCGTTGCCTGTGAACGCGCTCTTTGCCACTACCCAACCTCTTTTCGCCAAAGAACCTGACCATGGTCAGGTTCTTTATTTAGGCTTAAGCCAGTTGAGCACGAGAAGCGTGCGAAACAAAAAACCACCCGCTATGCGGGTGGGTAGGATGCAAAAGTTCTAATCGGAGTGTACAAGCTACGACCGGCAAGGCTAACGGACTGAAATGACCTTATTTGCCTATTTCCCGATCATTTCCCTTGCTAACGGACCGGGAAGACCTTATTGACTCAAAAAATGCTGGATCCATCCCAAAACGTGCTGAATAAGGTCTGTGGTGTCCGTTACATTTTAAAACGATGCATTTCGCTGAAATAACGGCTCTTCTGTCCGTTGCTAGACTTTAGTCGTATCAAGAGCAAACCACCCGTTTGAGGGGTGGTTATGATTCCCCCTTTCTCAGACGCACTCGCTCAAAAAAATTTAGAAAGTACATTCAACATGCTGCGAACTTTACGTACGGCGCATGTAAGCGCGAACGGTGATCGGCGCGAAGATCGCCACTATGGCGGCGGCCCCGATCAAGGAGAATACCAGGTCGGCGCCCACCGTTCCCGAATTGGTCAAATCCCGAACGGCGGTAACCAGATGCGAAATCGGATTGATGTTCGCAAACCACTGCAGCCAATTCGGCAGCGTATCGACCGGAACGTAAGCGTTCGAGAGGAACGTGAGCGGAAACAGCACGATCATCGATATCCCCTGCACGCTGGAAGCCGTGCGGGCGATCACGCCGAAGAACGCGAAGATCCAGCTGATTGCCCAGGAGCATGCGATGACGATGACGGCAGCCAAAGCGACGTACCCCAGGCCTCCTTCCGGCCGGTAACCCATGGCGTACCCCATGCCGAACGTCAGCACCGTCGCGATCGTATAACGGATCGTATCGGCGAGCAGCGCTCCGGCAAGCGGAGCAATCCTCGCGATCGGAAGCGATTTGAAGCGGTCGAACACGCCTTTTTCCATATCCTCGCGGAGCTGTACGCCGGTGACCACGGAGGTCGTAATGACGGTTTGCACCAGAATCCCGGGTATGACTACCGGCAGATAACTCTGCACGTCGCCGGAAATCGCCCCGCCAAATATATAAGCAAACATCAAGGTGAAAATGATCGGCTGAAGCGTCACGTCAAACAGCTGCTCGGGCGTCCGCCGGACTTTCAGCAGCCCCCGGTAGGCCATCGTCAGCGAATGGCGCAGCGTACTGCTAAAGCTCGCATGGTTAATCAATTTGCGATTGCTTCCCGCTTTCGCGTAAGTCGTATCCGCATTCGTATTCATACGGTGATCCCCTCCCGTTTATATGCCAGATCGGCTCCTTGCGCGGCCTCTTCCTCCACGCCTTGGCCGGTTATGGTCAAGAACACTTCGTCGAGCGTCGGCTTCTGTACGCTCAGTTCAGCCAGCGGAATGCCGGCTTCGCGCAGCGCCAGCAGCAAATCGGTGACCCGGTCCGCCTCCGCCATCGGCGCGGTTATCTTGCCGGCCTCCGCGGAGATGCTCGCCTTCGCCACCAGCACCCGTTCCACGATCCGGCGGGCTTCCCCCATGGCTTGCGGCTCCCGTATGCGTAAATGCAGCGACGAGGTGCCGATCGAAGACTTCAAATCGTCCACGGTGCCTTCCGCGATCACTTTCCCTTGATCGATGACCGCGATCCGGTCGGCCAACTGATCGGCCTCGTCCAGATACTGCGTCGTCAGCAGCACAGTCGAACCCGTCTTGACCAGGCGCCGGATCGTATCCCACATTTGCGTGCGCGTCCGCGGGTCAAGGCCCGTGGTCGGCTCATCCAGGAAGATCAAAGGCGGCTGAGCGATCAGGCTTGCCGCCAAATCGAGGCGGCGGCGCATCCCGCCGGAGAAGTTCTTGAGCGGACGCTTGGCTGCTTCCGTCAAACCGAATTCCTCGAGCAGCTCCTCGGCTTTGCGCCGCGCTTCCGCCCTTCCCAAACCGAGCAGCCTGGAGAAGATGACCAGATTTTCCGTCGCGCTCAGCGATTCATCCACTGAGGCGTATTGCCCGGTAACCCCGATCAGTTGCCTCACAATGTGCGCCTCCTTCGCCACGTCATGGCCGAAAATACGCGCCGAGCCGGCATCCGGCCGTAATAAAGTAGCCAGCATGCGGATCGTCGTCGTTTTGCCGGCTCCGTTGGGCCCCAGCACTCCGTAAATCATGCCGGTCTTTACCTGTAAATTCACCCCGTCTACCGCACGGTTCGTTCCGAATGTTTTGACCAGTCCGGTGGCCTCGATGGCCAGGTGCTTGTTGTTTCTCGAATTTGCGAATTTTTGCATATCCGTCATTTTTGATTTCCTCCTAACCCAATGATTTATATTTAGGAGGTTAAACGAAGTTTATAAACTGAATTTAAACGGAACGAGCAAAAAGCACACCTTATCGGTGTGCTTCACGAAAGCGGCAAGTTCAATTTATCTTTTTGCTCCGCAGGATCCTTAATTGCTCCAAAGCCTGATCCAACGCTTTTTTCCGTTGATTCATCGCCTGCAGATGCTTCTGCTCCAGCATGGCAAACTGGTTGGAATCCAAACTCATCCACCTCATGAGCTTCCACACGTCCGGTATCGCGTTAGGCTGGACCTTCGGGCGTTTCACGGCTACGCAGCACAAATACTTATGCTGCAGTTCCATTCGCGTTACTTCAAACCAGGGGTTGATGCAGACGCCGAGACTGCCGGCGTAATAAGTCTCTTTATGATCATAGAAGGGATGGTAGCCGTACGGTACCGTTACGATCAAAGTTCCTCCATCGCTCAACAAACGGTAAGCATGGTTTAACAAGATTTCCGGGTTTGCGAAATGCTCCAGGATCTCCCCTAAAATAATCGTATCGAAGAGCCGGTCCCCCTTCATATCGGTGACATCCATTACCATGAATTGAACCTTGGATCGTACCGGAGCCGATTCTTTCGCGAGCTCCTTCCGGGCATACTCTATACTGGACTCTTCCAGATCGATTCCGGTGACCCGCAGCCCTTCGCGGCCAAGCAGTATGGCGCTAATCCCCTGGCTGCACCCTACGTCAAGCACTTTGCTTCCGGTCACGGCGCGGCAGATCCAATGGATTCTGGCCCTTGTCGCTTCATGGGACTCTTCCGAATTGACCTGACCATAATAGCGCTCGCTTACCCGATCATGGATCGCCATCACATTCACCTCCTTCGGGTCAGGGCGTTTGTTCCTAGCTCATAAATTCCTTCAGCACCTTTTGGATGTCCGCGGGACTCAAACGTTCGCGAGGAGAAACCTTCTTCACGGACGTGTTGCCCTGATGGATCACGTTCACATAGTTCCGCGGAGCCAGCAGTTCATGCGGCAAATCGATGACATTTCCGTGAGTGCCCCGTCCCGGAAGCTTAACCCGGTATCCGCTCAAATAGACCGCCGTTTTGTACAAATACACGTAAAACTGCGGCGAACGATGGAAGGTTGGGGCCATCTCTCCCCTGACGCTGTCCCATAAATAGCCATTTTGATTGATCAAAGCGACCGTGCCGGGCTTCGGCCGAACATCATATAATTGCTGAACATATGTCTTGTGGTATAGATCATCGGAATCCAAGCGGGCGATGTACAAATCCTCGCTTTTTCCGGCCCAAGCCTTGATCTGGTTGACGCTCTCGCGATTCGTACCGAACCATATATTTTGCGGAAGGGGCTTTTGTTTCGTCAAGATGTCGCTCACAATCGCCTCCGTCCCCTCGGCGATCTTGAAGATGGCCAGGAAATTCTGATTGGTCTGAGCTTGCAACGATTTGAGCGTATAGCTTCGAAAGATGGCAATGCGTTTCTCCAACCATATGCGCGTAAGCCGCTGAGGATCAAAACCAAAGGTGTTGAAGTTTGACTCGATAATCACTTTTCTCGACATTTCTTTTCCCTCCTTATCCTTTAGCCTTGAAATGCGCTCTGGTGATCCCATTTCTCGCATAAAGGCTACCGATCTTATACCCTATGCTAGAAAGCAGAGAGAGGACAGGACGCATGATGCCTTTTACCGTGAAAATGGTTATCTGTATACCAGCTAAACGATCGGCAGTACAGGCACACAATACGATTTCCTTCCCCAAACATAGAGTAGAATGATCAACAATGTGAAGGGAATGAAATGGAATGCAGCAAGTTTATTTGGAGAGCCAAGACCTGTTAGAGCAAATCGCCGTAAACTTAAGGTCAAAGAAACCTTTCTCGCTGGTACGGATCGGCGACGGCGAGAACTTGGTGCTGTCGCAGGATACCGTATGGCCCATGTCGAAACTGCTTGAGGAGCGGTGGGCGGTCAAAGCGAACAACGGGCAAAAAGGACTAAGCCTGCCTAATTTGACGCTGCGCAACGCCGTAGCCACCTCGATCCGCAAAGCATCCGTGGTAGGAATCTTACCCGCTGGAGACGATTCAATCAAAGCTCCCGATTACTTGAAAAGGCCGCTGACCGACCAAGTCTTCGCCTATTACGGCTTGAAGCCGCCTTTGCTCTGCCATGCCGGCGTTAACCGGGAGCTGGCCCTCATGCCGGAATTTTGGACGCTGCTCACCGGGCGGCGAATCCTGATCATTACGCGGGAAGCCAAGAAACTCAAGGCACGGCTGGAGCAGGACCCGTATTCGCTGAATGTCGTGGAGGCTTTGTCCTTCAACGGGTGGAAGCAGTACAAGTCAACGTTGGAATGGATCAAAGCGCACCCGAACAGCTTTGACGTCGCCCTAATCTCTTGCGGCGTGAATGCGGTGGTGCTGGCGGTGCGGATCGCAGAACTCACGGGCAAAGTGGCGCTGGATTTCGGCAAAGCGACCAATATCATACTCAGAGGACGTCCCAATTGATCTGCTGGGCCCGAAACCGACGAACAGCCTGTAACCCCCGGAAAGGAAGGGTTACAGGCTGTTCCGATTCTTGGCGAGGTCAGCCGCCGATGTGAATAACGCGGTCGGCCCAATCGCGGTATAACGACGGATCGTGGGATACCGGCAGGAAGGACCCTTCCATACCAAATCCTGTTCAAAATAACCGGCCTTCGCCCGATCTGCAAATGGAAACCGACCCTTCAGCCAAAGGTGGATGGATACGGGGGCTTAAGCCAAGACGTCCGGCGAATAAGCCTGGGGTTCGCCGGACGTCACCCGCCACGGCTCGCCGATTCGGGTTCCCGTCATGAGCAAATCCGTAATGACCGCCCGGTCGTCGAAGGGAATTTGCCGACCCTGTACGATCAGATGCGTTTCATGGCCTCTTCCGGCGACGACGACGCAATCGTCACGCCGAGCTTTTGCGATCGCCAGGGCAATCGCTTCTTTGCGGTCCGCGATCGCGGTGTATCGGCCGTTTGGAATCGGTTCGTCCTTCAACCCGTCCAGCATGTCCTTCAGAATGGCCTGAGGGTCCTCCGAGCGGGTGTTATCCGAAGTGAAAACGGCCAGATCGGCATAAGCCGCAGCAACTTTCGCCATGATCGGCCGTTTCTGGCGGTCCTTGTCGCCTTCGCAGCCGCAAACGCAATACAGCTTGCCTTTGGTCATGGCTTTGGCTGTTTTGAGCACGTTCTCCAGCCCGTCCGGATTATGCGCGTAATCTAAAATGACGGTAAAGTCCTGTCCGGCATAAATCGGTTCGAACCGCCCGGTCACACCGGCAAACGCCTCCAAGCTTCGCTTGATTTGATCGAGAGGTATGCCTTCGGTCAAGCCCACGCAAACCGCCGCCAAAGCATTGTACACGTTAAACCGTCCAAGCAGCTTTAAATCGAGCGGGATCGTGCCTTGAAACGTGTTGATTTCCAGGCAAGTCCCATCCGGATGCATCCGGATATTCGTCGCGAACACATCCGCGGTCTGCTCGATGCCGTAAGTCACCACCTGGGCAGAGGTTTTGCGCGCATAAGCGGTAGAAACCGGGTCGTCCGCGTTAAGGACGGCGAATTTCGGTTCCTCCCCATAGCCGCTGCCCAGCTGCGAAAATAGCAGCGATTTCGTCTCGCTGTACTTGTCCATCGTCTGATGATAATCCAGATGGTCATGCGTGACGTTTGTTAGCACGGCCGTTTTGAACCGGCAGCCCCTCACCCGCCCCATGTCCAACGCGTGGGACGAGACTTCAACGACCGCATATTCGGCGTCCTGCTCCAGCATTCTATGAAAATACCGCTGTAAAATCAGAGATTCCGGGGTCGTGTTCGCCGTTTTTTCTATGAACTTCCCGATTCTCATATAAAGCGTGCCGATAAGTCCGGTTTTCTTGCCGTGATCGTTCATCATTTGCTCGATGAGATGCGTGGTCGTCGTCTTTCCGTTCGTCCCCGTGATGCCGATCAAATGGAGGCGACGTGTCGGTTGTCCGTAAAAATAGTCGGCTGCGATCGCCAAGGCACGGCGGGTGTCCGGAACGCGAACGACGGTGACATCCTCCGGCGGATCTGCGAGATCCCTCTCCACGAATACGGCAACGGCCCCTGCTTGTACGGCCTCGCGTATGTATCGGTGTCCGTCGCTTACGCTCCCCGGCAAGCACACAAACAAGCAGCCCTGCTTGACGAAGCGGGAATCGATTTCGATATCCGTAATGTCAAGCATGTCGTCCCCCTGGACGCTTTTGATCAACAAGCGATCCAATAGAAGGTTTAGCTTCATATGATCCCTTCTTTCCCTTGGTGCAGTTCGCCTCCGTTGTTACATGTTGCCCGTTGGTTTTCCCGTTTATTCTACGGCGCAGGACAGATTCCCGGGATTTGGGGCATCTTCGTCATGACCGACAGAGAGTCGAAAAGTTAATAAAATTGGTGGAAATGAGCCGGATCAAGCGGGGCTGGACGAGAGCGAAAGTGGTATTCTGAGAGGGTGTGCCTCTTTCAGCTTTTTAAATTTATGTCAAAGAAGGGAATCCTCCATGAGTAACTACAAATTGCACAAACAGCACCTGCATGATGAATTGATGCGTCGTAAACAGCTCTGGAAACATGTTAGCCTTGCATCGGTTGGATGGAGCGATTACATGCGTCTCCCCTTCCGTGAAGGAGTTTCTGGGGTATACCGAACGGGAAATCCGCGCGACCAAAACGCAAGACCTGCATTTGCTCTGCGATATCGGGTTTCTCTCGCTCACTCGGGATATCAGTCACAGGAAACGGGACGAGCAGCGCGTGATCGAAGACGACAAATTAAACGTCGTCGGCCAATTGGCCGCCGGGATTGCCCATGAAATTCGCAATCCGCTTACGACGCTAAAAGGATTTTTGCAAATACTCGAACGCGAGAAGAACCCCAAAAAGGAATATATACATATCATGAAAGAAGAGATTCGCCGAATCGAAATCATCACGAGCGAAATGCTATACCTCGGCAAACCTGCCCACGACCATAAGGAAGCCTGCAACATCCTGGACATCGTGAAGGACGTGATCGCCTTGCTTCTGCCGGAAACCAATCTCCGGGACATTCCGATCCGGTTTGCCAATTTGCTCGAGTCGGACAACCTGCGGATCTTCTGCAATACCGTGCAAATCAAACAGGTCCTGATCAATACGATCAAAAACGCCATGGATGCTTCCCGTAAGAACGATGTTATCGAAGTGGAGCTCAGCTCAGAGAGGCAGAAAACCGCCATCCGCATTATCGACCAGGGCAGCGGCATCCATCCGGACAATATCGTCAAGGAACATAACGGCATCCATGTAGACAGTAAACTTAACGAAGGAACCACGTTTACCTTGAAATTCCCCGTATTCCGCTGAGCCAAAATAAAGGGGCTGTCCCAAAAGTCATCGTAGACGACTGAGGGACGGCCCTCTATTTTCATTTAGTTAAACAAAAAGAAACCAAACCTTG
>NZ_JBNYYG010000089.1:0-15818 GCF_050565405.1 Paenibacillus macerans
ATGTTCTTTTTTGGACATAAAAAATACTCCCCCTACAGTAACAGGTTTTATTATTTCACCTGTCTACCGTATGGGGAGCATATCAACCTGCGAACAGCCTTTTGTTATTTGAATCTTTGCCGTCACAGCATCTTAAACCGCTCAAGCTGCTCATACAGCCCTTCTTCACGCAAAATCTCCCGCTGCTTCGGCCCGATCAGGTCGAAATGGGGAAACGGCGAGCGGTTGTGGATATGCTGGGAAGGAAGACTGTGAGTCTGGCACCATGCTTTAAGCCGGTCCAGATCCGAGCATCCGACTTTAGTGACGGTTTTGGCACCGGGGAACCGCGGGTCCAGCCAATAGTGGGTCAGAAACCCGATTTCGCCGCGGGCTACGGTTTGTTTCCAGCGTTCCAGTTCCGCTCGAGTGACGCCGAAAGCCATCGCTCCTTCCTCCTTTGTTCGTCAGCTTATGAATGCTTCACTTGTACTGACCAAACATTATATCACAAGAAACGGACGGCTACATGCTTAAGCCGGGTTCTCTGTTTTTCTGCCTTTTTCCAGCATTGTTCCGCTTACATAATTCGTCCTTCCCGGCCGCACAATAGGTGGATGGCAGGGCCTAAGTAATCTGACGAAACGGGGGCTTCGAGATGGGTAAGACGCAAGGCGGATCAGAAGAAAAGGGCAATTTACGCTGGTGGCAGCTGTCGTTGCTGGGGGTGGCCTCCACGATTGGCACCGGGTATTTTCTCGGTTCGGGAATCGGAATCCGCATCGCGGGACCGTCCATCCTGATCGCTTTTATTCTGGCTGCGGTCGGAACCTACACGGTGTTTGAGGTGCTCGCCCGCATGACGGCCGATCAGCCGGAGCAAGGTTCGTTTCGCTCCTATGCGAAAAGGGCTTTCGGGCGATGGGCCGGCTTCGGCAGCGGCTGGGTCTATTGGAGCTCCGAACTGCTCATTATGGGAAGCCAGTTGACGGCCTTATCTCTTTTTTCGCGCTTTTGGTTCCCCGGCGTGCCGATGTGGCTGTTCGCGATCGGGTATGCCGTGCTGGGACTTGGCGTTATTCTGCTCGGCAACCGCGTCTTCGATTCGATGGAAAACGTCCTGTCGGTGATCAAGATCGCCGCGATTCTGATGTTCCTGATCGTGGCCGGAGTGGCGCTCATGGGCTGGATTCCGGGGGGAGGCGGGAAGCCGCCGGTTTTCCCGCATACGATGGAGACGTTCTTTCCCGCCGGATATCGGGGACTGTGGTCCGGTCTGATCTTTGCGTTCTATGCCTTCGGGGGGATCGAAGTGATGGGGATGATGGCCATCCGCCTGCGCGATCCGAAGGAGGCGCCGAAGGCCGGCACGATCATGCTTCTGCTGTTATCGGTGGTGTATTTGCTCTCGATCGGGCTTGCCGTGACGATGGTGGCCTGGAACGCGGTCGATCCGAAACGCAGCCCGTTCATTACGGCGCTCGGCCAATATCCGCTGCCGTTCATACCGCATGTGTTTAACGGCGTGCTGATCGTGGCCGGCTTCTCCACGATGGTCGCCTCGTTGTATGCGGTAACGACCATGCTGGTGACGTTGGCCAAAGACAAGGATGCTCCGCCTTTGTTCGCCCGGAGGGGCTGGAAGAAACGGCCGCTGTTCGCCATCGGATTGACGGCGGCGGGGCTGGCGGGATCCATCGTATTGTCCTTCGCGATGCCGGGACGCATTTATGAATACATTACGACGTCGGCCGGGTTGCTGCTTCTGTACAACTGGTTTTTTATACTGGTGACCTCCGGCAAACTGTTGAAGCTTAGCGTTTTCGGCCAAATCAAACGCTGGACGGGCATGGTGCTGATCGCGCTGGCCGTCACCGGCACGCTGTTTCATGGAACGAGCCGTCCCGGTTTCTGGGGCAGCCTGATGTTTATCAGCGTCATCGGGATCGTCACTTTGATCATGCAATTCGCCGTCTGGAAGCGAAAGAAACAACCGGGGCGGCGGGGCGGTACCAAGCTGAAAGCCAAACCGGTGTTGCTTCGGCCCAAGCGAACGACTTGATCACAGCCTTGCGAACAGCAGCAAGGCGGCTTCATAGCCGAAATACAATCCGAACCCGATCAGGGACAGCCCGGACAACACCGAGATGAAGACGAGGATCCGATGGGTCAGCAGCTTGCGAAAAACGCTGGCGAACCCGGCCATGGTGAAATCCCACAGCAGCAGTCCGGCGATGATGGCGCAGCTGTTGACGACCAGATCCTGAACCCTGGCGGCCGAGGCGGCCTGGGCCAACACCGAACCGTAGATCCCCAGCCAGAACAAAATGGACAGCGGGTTGCTGACGGACATGAAAAATCCGGACAGGAACGATTTGCTCAGCGGCTCGCTGCCCCTCATTTCGCCCAAGGGGATTTTGCCGGCTTGCTTCAGGCTGTCGATGCCGATATAGGTCAATATAAAGAAGCCAAACATCCATAGGAATGTTTTCATGAACGGGGTGTTCAAGAAATGCACCACGCCGAAATAAACGAGCAGCATGTACAAGATATCGGCGATCACGGCCCCGATCCCGACGAACCACGCGTGCAGGAAGCCGCCGCGAATCCCTTTGTCCAGTTGGGCGGCATTGACCGGCCCGATTGGCGCGGATAGGGATAAACCAAGGAGTACGTAGCTAAGAATGCTGTTCATACGAATACCTCCACAGTGACGATTTAAGCTGCTTGTACAGCATATTCGCTTAATTGCGCTTGTACGACTTCAAAAATCAGGAGAAAAACCTCTTGCAAAACTAATGTAATTAGTTTAAATTAAAACTAAAGTAATTAGTTTTGGAGAGAGAGGGATTCAGAATGAAAATGACCCGACGAGGAAGCTTGATCCAATTATCGTTTTTACCGCGATTGTTTCCGGTTAACTGTTATCTGGTCGAAGAGGAGGACGGAATCACGCTGATCGACGCGGCCTTGCCGTATAGCGCAGAGGGGATTGAACGTGCGGTTAAGAACACCGGCAAACCGCTGACGCGAATCGTCCTGACCCATGTGCATGACGATCATGTCGGGGCGCTGGATGCCTTGAAGGCGAAGTACCCCGATGTTCCGGTACACGTATCCGCCCGGGATGCCCGGCTGATGGACGGGGACGTCTCGCTTGATCCGGGCGAGCCGCAGGCGGCGATCCGCGGCGGGGTGCCGAAGAAGCTGGCGACCCGCGCGGACGTCCTGTTCAAGGACGGGGAGCGGATCGGCTCGCTGCTGGCGGTCGCCGCGCCGGGGCACACGCCGGGCTCGTTCGCGCTGCTGGATACGCGCAGCGGCGCGCTGATCGCGGGCGATGCCTTCCAGACCCGCGCCGGCATCGCGGTCAGCGGGACCGTACGCCCGCTGTTTCCGTTCCCGGCGCTGGCCACCTGGCATAAGGAGACCGCTCTGGCTACCGCCCTCAAGCTGGCGGATCTGAAGCCAGCGCTGCTTGCCGTCGGGCATGGGCCGATGCTGGAGCGGCCGGGCGCGGCGATGGCGAAGGCGATTGCGGCGGCGGAGCGCGCCGCGGGCCGCGAACGCGGGGCGGCTGCGGTCGCGGCCGGCCGGAAGGAGGATGGCCATGTCGCCAAGAATCGGCCTTGACGGCACGGCGGTACTGATGGCGGCGGTGGACGTGGCCAATGAGGAAGGGGCGGAGGCGGTCTCGATGACGTCGGTCGCCAAAAGACTGGGGATCCGCCCGCCTTCCCTCTACAATCACGTCAGCGGCCTGGAACAAATCCGCACGGAACTGGCGATATACGCCCTGAAGCGGCTGCACGGCCATATCGCCGACGCCGTCGGGGAATTGACGGGCGAACCGGCGGTGCGTCGCTTCGCCGAGGCTTATTTGAGCTTCGCCGGTGAATCCCCCGGGCTGTACGATGCGGTTCAAATCGCCCCTGGGCTGGACGACGGCGCGCTGCAGGAGGCTAGCGGACGTATCGTGGATCTGACGCTGCATTACCTCGGCAGCTATCCGCTGACCGAAGCGGAGGCGCTGCACGCTGTTCGCGGTTTGCGCAGCCTGATCCATGGCTTCGCTTCGCTAAGCCGCCAGGGCGGATTCGCCCTTCCGTTGGAGGTTCGCGACAGCCTGCGGTTTAATCTGGACCTGTTTCTGGCAGGCCTGGAGCAGTTAGCGCGATCCCGCCAGGGGGGCCGGACTAATAACTAAAGCCCAGCCCGCTCGGTCCAGGGTCGCGTCAATGCGTAGAAGAAGGCCAGCGGCATCGCCCCCACGCCAGGTTTATCCGATCGTTGTTGATCCGGTTTTCCCCATCGCGGGCAAACCGGATTGACAACGATTTTTCGACTGTGATACCTTAGGCATGAACTTGAGAGGCGACTCAGAAATCGAGGTGAACCGACATGGGTAAGAAAAAGGGGCGTCCTTCTTCCGGAACGCCGGCGCCGGCTTCGGACAAGCCGGCTACGCTGAAGGACTTGCTCGGCGAGGACACGCTCGCCAAACTGAAGGCCCAGGCAAACGAGCTGAAGAAGGAAGAGGAGCAGCGTCAGGAGGAGGCCCGCATCCGCAAGGAGGAAGCGCGCCGGGCCGAGCAGAAGCGTCTGGACAACGATTTCGAGCATCTGCTGAATACGAGCGGAATGGACTGGCATAAATATAAATAGTCGATAAGACGGCAGGCGCAAATTCGGACGCGAACCAGGATAGCGGGAAGCGAACGGCTTTGGCAAGGTTTCGCAGCTCCTGATTGCGGGAGCTTTTATTTTTGCTTAAAGAGGGAATTCAGAAAGTCATCTTTTAATCGCGAAGCAGGTCAAGAAGTAGACTCGACGTCGAATCTTGAATTCAGCCGGGCCAAAGCGTATGCTTCCGAAGCATGTTTCCTGCGGAAACATTTGAGTTGCTCACGTAGCCTTCTACAAACTAACGGACACCAGAAACGCTATTGGCCACGTTTGGGCAGTTTCCGATTCTTAACGGACCGAGGAGACCTTATTTCGGTTAAAAGCGGCTAATTGGCTGCCATGAGAGCCCAATAAGGTCTCAGGAGTCCGTTACAGCGGGAAATAGCCGGGAAATAGGCAAATAAGGTCTTTACGGTCCGTTACGAACTGTCGCGCCACTGGTATTTCCAACTTCATCCGACCTCAAGAAAACGCGCTTCGAAAGCATAGGCTTATTGTTTTGAACAAACGCACCTTGGAAGCATACGCTTCGGTGCTGAAACCCTGACTTTTTATACTCTAACTTAACGGAGGTGCTGGGAGTGGAGCATGTGGGCGTATGGATCGTTTTTTTTCTCTTCATCGTAGCGCTCGGTCTGTTTAACCGGAAGTTCAAATATTCGGCCAGGCTGCGGGAAACCTATGAGGAGTTGACCGGCTTGGCCGAACGGACCCGCAAGGGCCGTACCACCAAAGCCGACCTGAAGCGGTGGGACGCCGCGCTGGCGCGGCTGGAAAAGCACCCGAGCGAATACAACAAGCTGGACCGTGAAATTCGTTTGAGAGAAGCGTACGTCCGCTATTTGGAGCAGCATTATCCGGACGACGAACGACTGCCGCAACTGCGGGAAGCGGCCGGTTTCCAAAAAGACTCCGTCTGGGGCATCAAGTTCAAATCTTGATTTTGACAGGACAAACAGCCGCGTGTTACCATGAAGAAGTCCAAAACTTTTGACATTTTGGTGATGCCCTTGAACAATAAAATCAAGCAACTCCGCAAGCGGCTGGGTTTGACCCAAAACCAGCTGGCGACGGAATGCGGCGTGACGCGCCAGACGATCAATTGCGTGGAGAACGACCGGTACGACCCGACGCTTGAGCTTGCTTTCAAGCTGGCGCATATTTTGCAAACGAAGGTGGATGAACTGTTCATTTATGAGTAAATTCAACAGCGAATACTTCATTACGATGGATGACATTGTAAGAGAAGGGGAACCTATTCTCAGGGCAGTGACGGAGCCCGTCAGCATTCCGCCGACCGAAGAGGATCGCGAAGAGATGGCGGCGATGCTGCGGTTTCTCAAAAACAGCCAGGACCCGGAGATCGCCAAGAAACACAAGCTGCGGGCCGGGGTAGGCCTGTCGGCGAACCAGATCGGGCTAAACAAGCGGATGTTCGCCGCCTTGCTGACCGATGAGCAGGGCCAGGACCGGGAAATCGCCATGTTCAATCCGAAAATCATCAGCCACTCCGCGGCGATGACCTATTTGCCGGAAAGCGAAGGCTGCCTGTCCGTGGACCGCTTGGTGCAGGGGTTTGTCCCGCGCTACGAAAAGGTTCAAGTCAAAGCCTACGACGGAGAGGGCAAAGAAATGAAGCTTCGCTTCAAGGGCTTCGACGCGATCGTGATGCAGCATGAAATCGACCATTTGAACGGCATTATGTTTTATGATCATATCAATCAGGAGCACCCGTTCAAGCTGCCGAGCGGCGTGCAGATTTCCAGCTTATATTAAAAGACCCGAAATAGAAGGCCGTTTTTGGCGTAATGAAAACGAAAACCTGCAAAAGTGCCTGGTGTTCTGCGATTACCTTTATGGTGTAAAGTGGAGACCCGTCATGTTGGTTTCGCGTAAGGTTTCAGGTAACGCCGATGCAATGAAGAGGCCATTTCGAATAAACGAACGGAGGAATTACATTGTCAACCCAATCGATATCCGCCATGATCGACCATACCCTGCTGAAGGCGGACGCGGGACAAGCCGCCATCGTCAAGCTGGCGGAGGAAGCGAAGGAACACGGTTTTGCCTCGGTGTGCGTCAACCCGGTATGGGTAGAGACCGCCGCGAAAATACTCAAGGGTACGCCGGTTAAGGTATGCACCGTAATCGGATTCCCGCTGGGAGCTTCAGCGCCTGAAGTCAAGGCGTTCGAAGCGGCCCATGCCATCTCCGAAGGCGCCGGCGAGGTCGATATGGTCATCAATATCGGCGCGTTGAAGGACGGGAACGACGACGCGGTGACCCGTGATATCGCCGGGGTCGTTCAGGCGGCGGCCGGCAAAGCGCTGGTCAAGGTGATCATTGAGACCTGCCTGCTGACCGACGACGAAATCGTCCGGGCCTGCAAGGCGTCCGTGGCGGCCGGAGCCGACTTCGTCAAGACATCGACCGGTTTTTCGACGGGAGGCGCGACCGTGGAAGCGGTGGCGTTGATGCGCAAAACGGTCGGACCGGACGTTGGCGTAAAGGCTTCCGGCGGCGTACGCTCGCTGGCCGATGCCGAAGCGATGATCCAGGCGGGTGCGACGCGCCTCGGCACGAGCGCCGGCGTAGCGATCGCCCAAGGGCAGATCAGCCGAAACGCTTATTGAGGAGATGCCGGACAGGCAAGCCGGTCCAAGACCGGTCAGAGCGTTTAAGCGCATAGGGAGAAACAAGGTGCTATTCCAGAGCAGTGGTGGAGTAGCGCCTTTTTTATTAACCGTTTCGGCGTGCATCGGTGAAAGGCCAAATAACGGCTTTCTGGTCCGTAAGATCGGGAAATAGCCGGGAAATAGGCGTTTAGCGTCCCTCCGGCACGTTACAGGTCGGCGTGGTGATCGTCCCCTTTTGCGGTCGGTTGCCGGCCGCATGGTTGCCGCCGCTTTCTGCAAGGAGGGGGTGGCGGTGGGGGTACTTTTACGTCAGTCGTTGACCTTTACCCCCGCCTCTTCGGCCCGCCGCAAGTTCGGCAACGAACGCGGATGCCGTGACCATAGAATCGGACGTGCGGAAAAAACGGTTCCCCCAGGTTAAACTTTTTTGCCGCCATTCCCGTTACAGCTACAGAAGCCTCCCGCGGAAGGCTCTGATGAGAATAAATCGGGAAAGAGGAAGAGTATGATACAAATCGACCATTTATCCAAAAAATATATGCGCGGCGGCTGGGCGCTCGACGATGTTACGCTGACCCTGAACGAAGGCATGGTGGGCCTGCTGGGGCCGAACGGTGCCGGGAAATCTTCGTTGATGCGGATTCTGGCCACGCTTACCCCGCCGACCTCCGGCCAGGCGACCCTCTTTGGCGTGCCGCTTGCCAAAGCGGAGGAGATCCGCCGCATCATCGGTTATTTGCCGCAGCAATTCCAGGTGTACCCGCAGCTGACCGGCGCGGAATACCTCGATTACGTCGGCGTGATGAAGGGCATGACGGACAAGAAGCGGCGCAAGGCGGAAATCGGCTCGCTGCTCGAACAGGTGAATTTGCAGGATAAGGCGGGAAAAAGAGTGCAGACCTACTCCGGCGGCATGAAACGCCGTCTTGGCATCGCCCAGGCGCTGCTCGGCTCGCCCCAGGTGCTGATCGTGGACGAGCCGACGGCCGGCCTGGATCCGGAGGAGCGCGTCCGCTTCCGCAACCTGCTGACCCGATTCAGCCTCGGAAGGATCGTGCTGCTGTCCACGCACATCGTGGGCGACATCGAAAGCAACTGCCGGCAGATCGCCGTCCTGGACAGAGGAAAGGTTAAACTGTCCGGCGAACTGGCCGATCTGCAGGAATTCGGGCGAGGCAAGGTTTGGGAAGGCCGTCTCTCGGAAAGCCAATTCGCCCAGCTTGACCCGATGTCCGTCGTGTCCACGCGGCCCACCGAAGGCGGGCTGCTGTGCCGGGTCATCGGCGAGGCGCCGCCGGCCGGGGCCGATGCATCGCCCGCGTCGCCGACGCTGGAGGACGGTTATTTGGCCTTGCTGAGAACGGGGCATGCGGAAGGGGCAGCGCGGCGATGAGAAAATGGCAACGCTTGTTTCAATTTGAGCTGCGTTTATTGTTCGGCAACTGGTGGCTGCCGGCCGTGCAGGCGGTGTTCGCTCTGCTGGCGTTCTGGAACCTCGGCCGGCCGCCGGGCCGCGATACCAACTTCTTCCGTGAAGCTTATACCGCTTTAGCGCTGCTGCACACGATGAGCTTGGGGCTCACGATGCTGCTGGGCGTGCTGGCGGTTCGCCGGGATGTCCGCCGTCCCGCCTACGAATGGAGCGCCGCGCTGCCGGTGTCTTACGCGGCCAGAATGTCGGCCAAATATGCCGCCGGCCTATTGTATTTTACGGTATTTTCGCTGCTGGCCGGGGCCGCATTTGCCTGGTCTTCCTCGCAAACCGGCGTAGATCCGGCGCTGACCCGGGAATATGCGGCGTATTTCCTTCTCACCTATGAGATTTCTTATCTCGTAACCTTTGCCTTAGCGATGCTGCTGGCGGTTTGCATCGCGAATCGGGCCGTGTACCTGATCGCTTTTTGCGCCTGGATGTTCGGGACGTTTTTCATGGATATGTTCCTGCTGGACCGCAACAAGTGGTATGGGCTGAGCACGTTCCATCTCAGCCGATTGTTCGTGACGGGCGATATGGACGCGGACACCTGGGGCATCCGCCTGATTGCCGACGAATTGGCGGCTTCCCGCTGGTTCGTGCTGGCGTTTACGCTGCTGCTGTTAACGGCCGGCGTCGTCACGCTGAACCGGCTGCGCCCGACCGGGCACCGCAACCTGAACTGGGCTGCCGGGGGGCTCGCGCTGGCGTTGGCGGCGGGCGCTTTTGTCCCGTACGGGCTGATTTGGCGGGAGCGGGGCGCCGGTTATCAGGCAAAGCTGCATGACCCCGCCATCAAGACGGTGCAGGAGGTATCCGCCGAAAAGGCCGCTGCGTTCACGATCTCGAACTATACGATCGATTTGGCCCGCGAGCCGGATGATCGGCTTAAGGCGAAGGTTGAGTTGCAAATTCCGGCGGGGCAGCTAAGCGGCGACCTTGAGCTTCCGTTTACGCTGAATCGCGCCTTCCGCGTGGGTCAATTGAAGGTAGCCGGCGCATCCGTACCGTTTACGCAGGAAGGCGAAGCGCTGACTGCCAAGCTGGCCGAACCTCTGACCGCGGATAAAGCCGTATCGGTGGAAATGGAATATACGGGGCGGGTCATGGATTACACCGCCGGGAATTATACCCAAGGCGCCTATCTTGCTTTCGTGAAGGGGCAAAACGTTCTGCTTCCCGGCTTTATCGCCTGGTACCCGCTGGCGGGACATCGTTCGGTCTACGCCAAAGGATTTTTTTTCGGCCAGAGCCTGGAGGCGGCTGCCGATTTGAGCGGCTGGAGCGTTCCGCCTGCGGATTTCCGCGTAAATGTATCCGGTTTTGCCTCCAAGCTGTACGGCAATCTGGAGGAAACGGAGCCAACCCAAGACGGTCAATCGTTTGCCGGAAAATCGGCGGCGTTCGTTCGTTTATACGGAGGCGACTTCGAAGAGATCAGCCGACCGGAGATTCCGGTACGCATCGTCACGACGCCGTATAACACATCGCGGGCGGAGAAGCTGCTCGATGTCTGGAAAGCCGTCTACGACTATTACACGGGTTGGGTAGATCCATTTCAGCCGAAGCTGGATCAAGTGCTGATGTTCTCGCTGAACAACAATCATTCTCGCGATCTGGAGAACAAGACGTATTATCTGATTTGGGAAGTGACGGATATGGAATATTACGCGAATCAGCTGATGGACGCCCTGCTGCTCGGGACGAACGAGGGCGACCCGTACGCCGTGACCACGGCCGAGGACGTGCGTCCGCAAATTCGGGCGTTAATGTGGTACATCTATTACAGGGAAGTCAAAGGACTTTCGCATGAGGACCTCATGCAGGGTTCGGGAGGCAGCATGACTTATCCCTTGTACGACGCTCTCCCCGAAACCGATCCGGACCGGGTGGGCCCGCGTTTGGCGGAGCAGGTAGGGAAAGCCTTGGACGAAGGCAAAACGCAGCAGGTGAAGGAAGTATTAAATCATTTTTACGGCGTTGGCCTGGAAATACCTCGCGTTGGCGACGAAGGCGGCCAAGAAGGCCGCATCCTTTACGCGGATTGGGAGCGCGAGTGGAAGAAGGTGATGGACGATGCTGACGCGAGCTGACGGCTGGGTCCGGGGCGTCGGCCTGGATCTTAAGGTGCACAAGCAGCCGATAGCCTGGTTGACGTTGCTGGTTTTCGCTTTATACGTGATCAGCATCGTGCTGAGCGACCCCGCACGACCGCGAAACGTATATTATTTTTCGGAAATGGGCATGTTCCCGGTGGCGGTCATGGTCACCGTGCTGCTGTTTCAGCGCGAGATCGGGGGCGGCGGCATGGAAGTGATCGCTACCTACCCCGTATCGCTGCGGCTGCTGGCTTGGCGGAAATGGCTGCTGGCCATCCTGCTGACGGCGGGGCTGGACATCGTTTGGATGGGGGGGTATCGCTGGCGGTTCGGAACCCTCGCGACGGTTCGTTATCCTTGGAACGGCGCGGAGGCGATTCCCAAAAGCGAGATGAGCATGCTCGCTCTGCTGCTGCAAACTCTGCCGGCTTTTATTTTGCTAATCTCCTTGACGGTGGCCGGCATCGTGGCATTCCGCAAAATCTACGGCGGCCTGATCCTGGGATTTGGCGTTTGGGTACTGGATACGATCAGCAGCGGCGAGCTGTTGGGACGATGGACGTTATATACGGCGTATCTGCAAAAATGGCACTCCTTCCCGCTGAACCGAATGGCGCTGCTAGCCGGTTCGCTGCTCCTGCTGGCCTATGCCGTCTGGTTGATCGGCCGCCGGGAACGCTGGATTTCCGTGGAAGAGGAATAGACGCCTTGACGGCATGATCGAGGATCAAACAAACAAGAAGAGGGGGGAATAGACGATGATTTCGGACCCGTTGCTGGCCGAACGAATGGCGGCGGGAGACCAGGAGGCGTTCGAGCTGCTGGTCACCAGGTATCACGGCCCGCTGCTGAGCTACGTCACCAGCCAGTTAAAGGATAGGAGCAAGGCGGAGGATATCGTCCAGGAGACGTTTATCCGGCTGATCCGCCATTTGAAGAGGCACGGCGGGATGGAGCAGCTCCGTCCCTGGCTGTATAAGGTGGCGCTGAATTTATGCCGCGATTATTGGCGCAGCGCCTCCTACCGCTCGGAATACACGGCCCAAGGCGAGCTGCCGGAGGATGCCGATCCGTCTCCGCGGGCCGAAGAGTTGATCGAAAAGCAGGAGACCGTGGAGCAGCTGGCCGAGTCGTTGAACTGGCTGCCGGAGGTCCAGCAGGAGGTGGTGCGCATGCGCTTTTTCCATGATTTGAAGCTGCATGAAATCGCCGAGCTGCTGGAGCTTCCGCTCAGCTCGGTGAAATCGCATTTGTACGGAGGGTTGCGCAAACTGAAGCGGGCGCTGGCCCGTTCCTCCGAAGATTCCCCGCTCGACCCGGGCGATCGCAGATTACGTGAACAGGAAAGTGAGGTGCCGACCCATGGAACCATCCATTGACAAAGAATTGGAACGATTGGAGCGAGAACTGCGCGAGCCGCTGCGGCAGGCGCTGCAGCCGGGACCGATCCCGTCGGAGACCGCGGCTTTGATCGCGGCGCTGCAGCCGGAATTTGATGCCCTGCAGGCCCAAAACGCAGCGGCGGCGCTCGATTTCAACGCGCAGGTTGAACCGCCGACCCTTCGCAACCTGCTGTGGAGCCAATTTCGGATGAATCGCCGCTCGCTGATGCTGACCGGGGCTGCGGTGTTTCTGATGTTGTTTTTCTTGGTGAATCCGGAGCGCCCCTTTTCGAATCGGCTGCTGGGGGACGATATGCCCGGCATGTTCTCGCTGATCACGCCGCTGATGCTGATCGCCTCCATGCTGTACAGCTACCGCTCCTGGGACCGCGGCATGCGTGCCGTTGAGAGCATCACGCCTTACCCGCCGGCTTTAGTCGTATACAGCCGGATGATCATGGTTTTGGTGCTGGTGGTCGGCTGGGCGTTGGTCAGCACCGTGGCCGTTGGCATCCGCGTGACGGTGGAAGGCGAGGCGGCGATGCCCTTTGTGCCGTTTCTGATGCAATGGCTGGGGATCTCGCTGCTGACTGGAGGGGCCGCCATGTACGCATTGTTTCGCTACGGAATCAAAACGGCGTTGACGGCGGCGACAGGCGTCTATCTTCTTTGGTTGATTCTCGAGGACCGGGCGGGAGCCTGGAACCTCGGTTCGGGCACGGGATTAGCGATCGATGCGGCACTCCTGCTGCTGGGCGGGCTGCTGCTGTTCCGTTCCTATTTCCGCAGCCGAAGCATGCAATTCGACGCGAACGGGGCGAAGAGCGGCCATGATTATCGTTGAACAGCTGCGCGAGCCGCTCGGCGGCTTCTCCTTGGAAATCGAAGACCTGCGGTTGAGGCCCGGGCTAACCTTGCTGGTGGGCGCTAACGGTGCGGGGAAAACGACCTTGCTCGAGCTGCTGGCGACGGTGAAAAAACCGCACAGGGGCCAAATCCTGTACCGGCGTCGATCCGCGCTGGAAGATCTGCCGCTGGTACGCAGCCAAATCGGCTATGTTCCGGCGGAAATCGCGCTTTATGAAGAGATGACCCCCTATAAGCTGCTCCATTACTTATCCGAGCTCAAGGGAGTGTTTAATCCGCGGCGAACGGAGGAACTGCTTCGCGATTTTCGGATGGAGCCGCATCGGAACAAGAAGATCAAACGGTTGTCCGGCGGGGTGCAGCGGCGCCTTGCCTTAGCCCAATCCCTGCTGGCCATCCCGAATTTTCTGTTTCTGGATGAACCGCTGAACGGGATGGATGCCGAGGAGCGCAAGCTGGCGATCGTGTTCCTGAGCCGGTATGCGGAGGGGCGGACCGTAATAGCGGCCGCGCATGAGCTCGGCGAATGGGAAGCGGCCGCGGATCGCGTGCTATGGCTCGACAGGGGGAAAGTCCGCTTTTACGGCGGCAAAACGGCGTGGACGTCCGATTTGCCGCACCGGCTCTGGGAAGGCGTGATTTCGCGCGAGCAGTTCGCCGCCTTCCCGGGGGCGGGGCTGATCGAGTTTCGGGAGACGGCGAAGGGGATGTACGTTAAGGTGGTGGCGGAGAATCCACCGTTTTTCAGCCTGACCGAGCGAAATCCGGACATGGAGGATGCCTATTTTATGCGAAAATACGACGGTAAGTAAGCATTTGATATAATTCATACAATTTTTATCGGATTTCCTATTTTCAAATAACGCGAGATGTGAGAGAATATGAAAAACATGAGCCTGTTCTCATCTATCTTACGTTAATTAAAGGAGGAAATATCCATGTCTGAAGAGCGTCAATTTGCCCCGGAAACGTTGGCTATCCATGCCGGCCAGGAGATCGATCCCACTACATACTCCCGGGCGGTGCCGTTGTATCAAACGACGTCCTACGGTTTTCGCGACACCGAGCATGCGGCCAACCTGTTTGGCCTGAAAGAATTCGGCAACATTTATTCCCGGATCATGAATCCGACCAACGATGTATTCGAGAAGCGGGTGGCCGCACTGGAGAACGGCGTTGGGGCATTGGCGACGGCTTCCGGCCAGGCTGCGATCACTTTCTCCATTCTGAATATCGCCGGCGCGGGGGATGAAATCGTCTCTTCCACGACGCTGTACGGCGGGACCTACAATCTGTTCTCGACGACGTTGCCCAAGCTCGGCATCAACGTGAAGTTCGTGGATTCGTCGAATCCGGACAACTTCCGGGCCGCGATCACGGACAAAACCAAAGCATTGTATGCCGAAACGATCGGCAACCCAAAAGGCGACGTGCTGGATATCGAAGCCGTGGCGGCCATCGCCCACGAGTACGGGATCCCGCTAATCGTCGACAACACGTTCCCGAGCCCGTATCTGCTGCGTCCGATCGACTTCGGCGCGGACATCGTCGTGCATTCGGCCACGAAATTCATCGGCGGCCACGGGACCTCGATCGGCGGCATCATCGTCGACAGCGGCAAGTTCGACTGGTCCGCCAGCGGGAAGTTCCCGGGCCTCACCGAGCCGGACCCGAGCTACCATGGCGTTGTTTATACGCAGGCCGTCGGTCCGCTGGCTTATATCATCAAAGCGCGCGTCCAATTGCAGCGCGACCTCGGCGCTTCGCTGTCGCCGTTTAACGCGTGGCTGCTGCTCCAAGGGCTGGAGACGCTGCATTTGCGCGTCGAGCGCCACAGCCAGAACGCCTTGAAGGTGGCCCAGTACCTGGAAGCGCATGAACAGGTCGAATGGGTTAGCTACGCCGGCTTGCCAAGCCATGAATCCTATGAGCTGGCGCAAAAATATTTGCCGAAAGGCCAAGGCGCCATTTTGACCTTCGAAATTCGCGGGGGGGTGGCCGCCGGGCGCAAGCTGATCGAAAGCGTGAAGCTGTTCTCGCATTTGGCCAACGTCGGCGATTCCAAATCGCTGATCATCCATCCGGCCAGCACGACGCACCAGCAGCTGACCGAAGCGGAGCAACTGGCCGCCGGCGTAACGCCGGGCCTGATACGCCTGTCCGTCGGCACCGAGTCGATCGACGATATCCTCTACGACCTGGAGCAGGCGATCGCTGCCAGCCAGGCTTAATTCCCAATTTCATCATTAATGCAACAGCCGCCGCTTCAGGTTCGTGGGAACTTCCTTCCGGCCGAACGGCGGTTTTTTGCGGTTCTTGCGTTTTTTGGCAACCCCGGTCGTCCGGCACCGGCCATTTACCGGTTCGCTCCGGACGGTGATGCGGATCTGCCGAAAACGCCCGCGGCGGAACCGGAAACCAGGACCGCCGCGGGATCGGAAGAAATCGTGTTTCTCGCCGATAAGCCGTAGAAAAATCGCGTACGGGAGCCGGTGGGGAACGATGGATCCCCCTTGCTGTCTCGAGCGGGTTATCCGGGCCTATCTCATACGTCGGAATGAACAGATACGGCTAATTCTATTCACTTTTTCGAGTGCAATTCGCCGATAACGATGACGTAAAATTGTTTGTGTACCAAGTTTTGGAGTCTATCCAAAACACAAAAAAGTAGAGTATCCTCGGGGTTACGACGCCA
>NZ_JBNYYG010000090.1:0-15412 GCF_050565405.1 Paenibacillus macerans
GTGGTTTTGTAGTTTGCCCGGCCGACGGCGTGGACGACCGCTTGGACCCGGTCGCTGGCCTGAACGTAGTAGCCATGGTGCGGCGCTGCTGCTCGCGGCGCAGCTGGCGGCCGCCGGTTTCCTCGGGCGGCTGTTCCGCCCGGAAACGTGGTCCGCCCGCGCGGCGATGTACGGCGATGCCGTGCGGCTGCTCCGGCGGTCGCCATGGCTTGGCCAAGGCGGAGATACCTGGCGCCAGGCGTTCCGCCACGTCCAAAGCCATCCTTACGTCGGCAGCGAGGTGCATAGCGGGTACTTGGACCTGGCGCTGGATCTGGGCCTCTTCGGCCTCGCCCTGGTACTGCTCTGGCTGGGGGTCTTGGCCATCCCCATGCTCCGGCGCCGCAGTGCGATGCTTCCGTCCTGCCTCGCCCTGCTGCTTCATGCTGCCGTAGATTTTGATATGAGCTACGGCCTGTTTTGGCTGCTGCTCCTATGGATGGCCGCCATCGCCGGAGGAGAGGCTCGGTCCGCGAGCGCAGACGCTTCGGCCGAATCAAATGCAGATCCTCGCCCGCGGAGGGGCCGCTCGCCTGCGAGCCGGTCGCCCTTCACAAGAACGCTGCGTCCGGCATTTTGCGGTTTGTCCGCTTTCCTGCTGCTGGCCCTAAGCGCCGTCGGGTTCCGTCAGTCGGCGAGCCTGAGCATGTACCAAAGGGCGTTGGCCCTTCATCCGTCAGGGTCCTCGGCCGTAAACGCCGTTACAGCGGCCAATTCCGCTGCCGCCTGCGAGGGCGCCTCGACGCGGCGGGGCGCCGGCCGGAAGCAGGATGCGGCTACGCTGCTTCAGCGCGCGCTGAAGATAAGCCCCGACCGTACCTCCGCCCGCATCGCGCTCGCTACCCGGTCCGAGTCTCGGCAAGCCGTCCCGCTGCTGCTCTCCGGCCTCGATTATGAACCGGCCGACGCGGAATTATGGCTGGCTCTTGGCAGCGCCTTGGCCCGGGCGGGAAACCCCGAGGCCGTGCCTGCCTTCCGGCGGGCGCTGGAGCTGGATCGGTTCGACCGGGCCAAGCATGCGGCAGCGATGCGTCATGTGCTGCAGCTCTCGCAAAGCTTGCAGGCCGGAGGTCGCCCGCAGGAAGCCCAACTGGTCGCGCTGGCCGGTGCCGGCATGTATGCCGGTTACGCGGAATTGGCCGATGCGGTCAACGAAACTCCCGTGCGGCGAAACGACCGTCGTTTTCGCCTCACCGCCGAGGCCTTGGAGCTCGGGAAGGGGTTAAACCGGATGGCACATCCCGTGACAGGCGCGGCGGAAAAGCCGTAACCGGCACGCCTGTTTTGCCATCGGGTCGAGACGACTCAGCCCAGTTCCCCGGCCCCGAAAACGGGTTTCTTCCCGATCTATCCCCCAAACGCCGAACGGAAGGCCGAAGACAACGTTTCGCGGTCGACCTTCCACAGTTCGGCCAGCTCAGGGCTAACCGCCTCGTCCCACCAGTCCGCAAGCACCTTGCGGTTGCTGATATTTTCGCCGATCCACATCAGGTTGCCGATCACCTTTTTGTAATACAACGCTTCTCCTTGCTTGATCAGATCCTCCGGAAGGTAAACGCCTAACCTCTTGACCGTGCGGTACAACTCTTTGCTGCAACTGCGGCGGATTTTGCGCGGGTTGGGGAGTGCCGTCTGATGTTTTGAAGGGAAGTTTCCCATAGCCTGAATCGCCTCCTTTTCTCCCAACATATGCGTCCGCTTTGGCCGGAGTCACCGTGCATGGACTTAAGTAGAATGCATGTCCCCGGCTATGATAGAATAGACTTTGATCAAAGGGATATATTTGCAATTTCAATAAAGCTGGAAGCTATCGGGAAAGAGGAAGAAGCTGTGGATTGGATATCGAATGTTGTAGGCGTATTATTGGAATGGGTTCAGCAATTGGGTTATTTCGGCATCATGCTCGGCTTAATGATTGAGGTCATCCCTAGCGAAATCGTGCTTGCTTACGGGGGGTACCTCGTTCATCAGGGACATATCAATTTCGTCGGAGCGGTATTTTTCGGCACGGTCGGCGGCGTCATCGCCCAGTTGTTCATTTACTGGATCGGCCGATACGGCGGCAGACCGATTTTGGAAAAGTACGGCAAGTACATTTTGATTCAAAAAAAACATATCGACGTTTCCGAAGCCTGGTTTCTGAAATACGGGCCAGGGGTGATCTTTACCGCACGGTTTATCCCGGTGGCGCGGCATGCGATATCCATACCGGCCGGCATCGCGAAAATGCCCGTCGGCAAGTTTCTGACACTCACCACGCTGGCGGTCATTCCATGGTCGATTCTTTTCGTCTATCTGGGCACGCTGCTGGGCGAACAGTGGCAGAATGTCGATGAGAAAGCAGGGCCTTATATCATGCCGATCCTGCTCGGCGCGTTGGCGCTGCTGATCGTGTATCTGATCGTCAAAACCTTTGGAAACCGGAAAAAAGGAGATAGTTAACCATGACCGTAAATCTTGCGCATAAGTTCGATCAAGGCATGGCTCCCCGGGAGTTTATGGACGGTATGCAGAAGAATCAGGAAGCCTTTCGGGAGGGCTATGCCGCTTTTGCTTGGCATGCCGAGGCGGATCGTCTTTTTTTTGAAGGTCTGCGATCCCGCGATGATCTACGGGTTCTGATCCTGGCCGCGGATTGGTGCGGCGACGTGGTTCGCAGCGTGCCGGTCGTGTTCCGTGCGCTCGAGGCTGGCGGCATCCACACGGAAGTACTTATATTGGAGCAGCACCAGGACGTGATGGACCATTTTCTGACGATGGGCGGCAGATCGGTGCCTGTGGTGATATTCGCGAATTCGGACGGAGAGGTCCTGGGCCAATGGGGGCCGCGGCCCCGGCACGTGCAGGAGCTGATGATCCGGTTCAAGCAGGACAACCCGGACCGCGAAGCGGCGGATTACGAAGCGAACATCGCCGTCGTTCGCCGGCAAATGGCCGAGAAATACGAAGAAGGAGGCGGAGTGAACGAGTCGGTCGTATCCGAACTGCGCGCGTTGATCTCCGGGCTATAAACAACATGTTGAAAATCGAAACTTTCTCCCTGGGTCCCTTGCAAACGAACGCTTATCTGCTGCGAGGGGAAGACGAGGGCCGGGCGGTCATCATCGACCCCGGCATGAATCCGGGGCCGCTGTTGCGTAAAATTGAAGGGTTGGACATTGAAGCGATATTGCTGACCCATGCCCATTTCGACCATATCGGCGGCGTCGACGATATACGTAAGCTGAAGAAATGTCCGGTTTATGTTCACCCGATCGAAAGCGATTGGCTGACGACTCCGAAGCTGAACGGCTCGCTGATGTGGCCGGAGGTAGGACCACCCATTTCTACCGACCCGGCTGAATTCGACCTGGCCGAGGGTCAGAAGCTCCGTTTGATCGGGCATGAGTTCACCGTTTATCATACGCCGGGGCACTCGCCGGGCAGCGTTAGCTTCCTGTGCGGGAATGACCTGTTCTCGGGAGATGTGTTGTTCCGCTTGGGCGTGGGACGTACGGATTTGCCGGGTGGCCGCGAGGCGGATCTCTATAACTCGATCCGGGGCAAGCTGTACCGGCTGGCGGACGAAGTGAAGGTGTATCCGGGACATGGTCCGAGAACGGCCATCGGCTATGAGCGGGCCAACAACCCGTACGTCTCTTAGCGGAATTACAACAAAATCCACGAAAAAGCACAAAAATAGTGGACAAAAGTGCATGCCTTTGGTAGGATGTACTTATTAAATCATTGTAACCTTTGCGAAGCACGCAAGCTGTGGATTGATCCCGGTTTGCGTTCTTTTTTGTCCGTGGAAAGCGGGCGGCGGAGGGGTACGACATTTGTCGTTTATTTAAGAGGGATGGACGCGGCGCGGCCGTTTTGCATAACCTGAATATAATCCGAGCGTGCTTGTCGGCAATCCTGAAGGAGCGCACCCGGTTTTACTTTTCGTATCCGGTGAAATGCCTTGACCAATCTCCTTCACTTTTAGTAGGATTATATAAAGCAAAGCAAGCTTTGAGGGATCAATAACCAAAAATATCAGGGAGGTAGACGATGCTGCATTTAGGAGAGAAAATTGTTATCGTCGGAGATGCTTTTGAGCAGAATCTTCCTGTTGGGGAATATGGCTACGTAATTGCTTACGACCGCAATCCGGATAATGCTTTTGACTATGTCATCCGGTCTCCGAAGACGGGGCGGAATTATTTCGTTCCGCAGAGCGATATAGAATCGGAAGAACGGCTGATCGAGCTGGAAGTGGAGCGTACGACGCAGGATGCCTTGATCGATTACGCGCTGGCTACGCACAATGAGAAGCTGTTCCGGCAAATTATGAACGGCGACGGCAGCGAGGCAAACGAGCAACAGGAACCAACAAAGGAAGTTATGTCCCAAGCCGAATTCATCAAACAGGTGAATCTGCGGGCATGGATATAAGATAAAAGCCACTCGAAAGAGTGGCTTTTATTCGTGGATGCACGACCATTCCATGAACTATCATCCATTCATCATAAGGAGGGGGATCATGGCGTTTTTACGAAAATGGAGAGGTTATATTTTTATTTTGATTTTTTTGGCTTTATTAGTCTATCTTCAAAGCACTACTAAAACCGCGGAGTTAGTTGAAATTATGGAAGTTAAGGATCACAGCATCGTCGTTCATAACTTGGGGGGAAGAATTACGGAAATTTATTTTAATAAAGCGATAGATAAACTAGATAAAGATTCTTATTATTTTGTTAGATATAAATCCAGCATGATCGAGCGTCCCAAACTGATAGAAATTAAGTATTTTAAAAAGGTAGAGTGAATATGGAGTAGGTGTGGTAACGTAAACTTATCATCTTGATTTAGCTGCGGCATGGCGATGCGTGGGAGTGATCCCTGTATCGCCATTTTCCGTTTTTTGCTCAAGGGCTGGTTTCTTCAGCAAATACGATCATGCGTGCGACTATGTGTTGTACGAATAATCGTACAAGTACCGGCCGTTTTATGCGAATTGAATGATTTTATACGATTTATCGTACAAAAGAGGACAGCAGCGCAAGTAAATGAGGGAGTTTATGCGAAAAGTCGTGCAAGTTAGCCGGCCATGGACCGAAAAAAGGCCGGTTTGTACGAAATTTCGTTTAAAAATTTTTTCCGGAAATCAAATCCGGAAGCGGCCACCTCACTCATGTGGTGTTGGAAGCTCCCCTACCCGATGATAGCACGGTGTATATCCCCTGTCTCCATGTTTCGCTTTAACGGATTGAATTGCGCAGTAATCTACAATATAATTTTAATCAATTGTACGGGCATGATAGAATGGACGAATAGGGTTTGTACGCATCATTAAAGGAGGGCATCAAAGTGAGTATCCAGACGAAGGATGTAGAACATGTGGCCAAGCTGGCCCGCTTGCACTTGACCGACGATGAGCGGGAAATGTTCACGGAACAATTGAACGCGATTTTACAATATGCGGAGAAACTGAACGAGCTGAATACGGATGACATCGCGCCGACGACGCATGTGCTGCACCTGAGCAACGTCATGCGCGAGGATGAAGTGAAGGAAAGCCTGCCGCCGGAGAAAGTGTTCCTTAACGCGCCGGATGAAGAAGACGGGCAATTTAAAGTTCCGGCCGTACTCGAATAGAGGCGGAGCTGCGGGTTACGACGTATCGACTTGGAATGTGACAAATGAAGGAGGAAGCGGGTTTGGCGCTTTTTGATTTGCGATTGCAGGAAATACATAATCAGCTCCACAACAAGGAGCTGTCCGTCTCCGATTTGGTCGGCGAAGCCTTCGCCAAAATTCGGGAATACGACGGGAAGATCGGCGCTTATTTGGCGCTGAACGAAGAGGGGGCTCGGGCTGAAGCCTCCCGTCTTGACGACAAGCTGGCTAGCGGCGAGCCGCGCGGACTATTGTTCGGACTGCCGGTCGGCATCAAGGACAACATGGTGACGGAAGGCTTGCTCACGACGTGCGGCAGCCAGTTCCTGAGAAACTACGATCCGATTTATAACGCTACGGCTGTTGCCAAGCTGAAAGAAGCGGAAACGGTCACGATCGGCAAGCTGAACATGGACGAGTTCGCCATGGGCGGCTCCAACGAGAACTCCAGCTTTCATCCCGTGCGCAACCCGTGGGATTTAAGCCGGGTGCCGGGCGGCTCAAGCGGCGGCTCCGCGGCGGCGGTCGCTGCGGGCGAGGCGTTCTTCACGCTGGGCTCCGACACGGGCGGATCGATTCGCCAGCCGGCCTCTTATTGCGGCGTGGTCGGGCTGAAGCCGACGTACGGCCGGGTGTCCCGTTACGGCCTCGTAGCCTTTGCCTCCTCGCTCGACCAGATCGGGCCGATCACCAAAAACGTCGAGGACGCCGCCTACGTCTTGCAGGCCATCGCCGGCCACGATCCGAAGGATTCCACCTCGGCGAATGTCGAGGTGCCGGATTATTTGAGCGCCCTGACCGGGGACATTGCCGGACTGCGAATCGCCGTGCCGAAAGAGTATTTGGACGGCGTCGATCCGCAGGTCAAAGCTTCCGTTCTGGACGCGCTGCGCGTGCTCGAAAGCTTGGGCGCGGTGTGGGAAGAGGTTTCCCTGCCTCATACCGAATACGCGGTAGCCGCTTATTATTTGCTGGCATCCTCGGAGGCGTCGTCCAACCTGTCGCGGTTTGACGGCGTTCGTTACGGCGTCCGCGCCGATCATGCCGGCAGCTTGCTCGACCTGTACTACGATTCGCGCAGCCAGGGGTTCGGACCGGAAGTGAAACGACGGATCATGCTTGGCACCTATGCGCTTAGCTCGGGTTATTACGATGCCTATTATTTGAAGGCGCAGAAGGTAAGAACGTTGATCAAGCAGGATTTTGACCAGACCTTTGCCAAATACGACGTCATTATCGGGCCGACGGCGCCAACTACCGCGTTCGCTCTGGGTTCGCAGGTCGATGATCCGCTGACGATGTATTTGAACGATATTTTGACGATTCCGGTCAGCTTGGCGGGGGTCCCGGCTTTGAGCGTTCCTTGCGGTTTTGCAGACGGTTTGCCGGTCGGGTTGCAGATCATCGGAAAGGCGTTTGACGAAAGCACGATTTTACGCGTGGCCCATGCTTTTGAGGCGCACACGGATCACCATAAGCAGCGTCCCGCCTTGTAAGGGCGGAACTATAGTATCAATCTAAAGTTTGCAGGAGGATAGGCCATGTCAACATCCAAATATGAAACGGTGATCGGGCTGGAGGTGCATGTGGAGCTGCATACGAAAACGAAAATTTTCTGCGGCTGCTCCACCGAATTCGGCGCCCCGCCCAATACGCATACCTGTCCGGTTTGTCTGGGGCATCCCGGGGTATTGCCCGTGCTGAACCGCCAGGCCGTCGACTACGCCATGAAGGCGGCGATGGCGCTGAATTGCGAAATCGGCGACGTCAGCAAATTCGACCGGAAGAACTACTTTTACCCGGATTCGCCGAAAGCGTACCAGATTTCCCAATACGATCAGCCGATCGGTTTGAACGGATACATCGATATCGAGGTGGACGGGCTGACGAAACGGATCGGCATCACCCGTCTGCATCTGGAAGAGGACGCCGGCAAGCTCACGCATGTCGACGGCGGGTTCGCTTCGCTCGTCGACTTCAACCGCGTCGGTACGCCGCTCGTGGAGATCGTGTCCGAACCGGACATCTCCTCGCCGGAGGAAGCGCGGGCTTATCTGGAGAAGCTGCGGGCGATCATGCTGTATTGCGAGGTTTCCGACGTGAAAATGGAGGAAGGCTCGATGCGCTGCGACGCCAACATCAGCTTGCGGCCGCAGGGCCGGAAGGAGTTCGGCATCCGTGCCGAGCTGAAGAACATGAACTCGTTCCGCGGCGTGGTGCGCGGATTGGAGTATGAGCAGGTCCGCCAGGCGGAAATCCTGGATGACGGCGGAGAAGTCGTGCAGGAGACGCGCCGCTGGGACGAAACCCAGGGCAAGACGTTCTCGATGCGCGGCAAGGAAGAAGCGCATGATTACCGCTACTTCCCGGATCCGGATCTGGTGACGCTGCATATCGATCAAGCGTGGAAGGATCGGATCCGGGCTTCGATTCCGGAGCTGCCGGATGCCCGCAAGGCCCGCTATGCGTCGGAATTCGGACTGCCGGAATACGATGCCGGCGTTATTACGTCGTCCAAGGCGCTTGCGGATTTGTTCGAGAGCAGCCTGGCTTACACGAAGGACGCCAAAGCGGTAGCGAACTGGATCATGGGTGATCTGCTCGGCTATTTGAACAGCAACTCGCTGGAGCTGGCCGATGTGAAGCTGACCGGCCAAGGGCTTGGGGAAATGATCGGATTGCTGGAAAAAGGCACGATCAGCTCCAAAATCGCCAAAACCGTCTTCAAGGAAATGCTGCAAAGCGGCAAGCTGCCGCAGCAAATCGTCGAGGAACAGGGGCTCGTGCAAATCAGCGACGAAGGCGCGATTCTGGCAATCGTGAAGGAGGTCGTCGCGAACAACCCGGCTTCCGTCGAGGATTACAAAGCCGGCAAGGAGAAGGCCATCGGTTTCCTGGTCGGACAAGTGATGAAGCAAAGCAAAGGCAAAGCGAACCCTGGACTTGTAAACAAGCTCCTGGTGGATGTGCTTAAGGGTTAACTTGGCAGGAATATCGCCGATATACGGCGCAGCTTCCGGTTAACCGGAGGCCAAGGGGGGAGAAGCCGGTGATCTTGAGTTTGCAACTGGAGGATTCCGAGATCGTCGAACAGATTTGGAGCTTACAGCATACGGCGTACCGGCTGGAGGCCGAGGCGGTAGGCTTGACCGAATATCCGCCGTTGCCTGACACGTTCGATTCGATTCGCAGCAGCGGGGATGAATTTTACGGAGAGGTGTCGGAGGACGGCGACCTGCGGGGAGCCATCGGCGTCCGCCAAGAGCTCCCCGGGACCTTGGAAATCACCCGTCTCATGGTTCATCCTGCCTGGCTGCGTCGGGGGATCGGGTCTTCGCTGCTGCAGCACGTCCTTGCCTCTAACCCGAACTTCGGTGCGTTTACCGTAACGGCCAGCTCGCTGAATGCTCCCGCGGTCGCTTTATACCGCCGATATCGCTTTCGACCGGTCAAAACGGTTAACTCCGCCGCGGGCGTAGAGTTGACGCTGTTTCGGCTGGAAAGATAAAATAGCAGATGCACGCTCTGGACTGACGTTGTCGGGAGCGTGTTTTTTTGTTCTTCCGCATGTTCCTGGCCGGGTCCAGTTCATTCCACGTTACAGACGAAGTCAAATTCGGTTATTATTAATAGATAACGGTGATCTCTCGCAGAAATAGAAGCCAAACATAGAAAGGGGTGGGGAGATGGCGCCGGAAAGGGTACCGCTGAAGCCGTCGCCTGCGCGGGCGCGGACCAAGGGCTTCAAGCCGAGGCGGCGCAAGCGGAAGGTGATAGCCTGCTTGCTGTCTGCGTTGTTCCCCGGTTTGGGCCATTTGTACTTGCGCTTGTTTTTGCGTGGTATCGCCATCGTTTATTTCGTATTGATCGATGCGTCCGCCCTGATTTTCTTTTCTTCGGTGCGTACGGCGATCAACGTTCCGTTGCTGATTTTGCTCGGATTGCTGATCCCCGCTGCGTATTTCTATAGCGTATACGATGTGCTTCAATCAACCGACTTGCTGAATGCGCGGCTAAAAAGGGAGCTTGACACCGAAGCAGCCTCTCCGGATAAGCAGGATCCCTCCTCCGGTTCGGGGTTAAAGCAGGGGATGAAGGCCAGCGCTTTATTGATCGGCGGCGGGTCCCTTCTGTTTGTTTTCCAGCAGAAGCCGGTATGGCTACAGGAGCTGATACAATCCTACGGTGCCTATTTGGTTGCGGGGGGGTTGGCCGCCGGGGCGCTGTCGTTGATCCTTCGCGAAGGAAAACGCCGCTTTTTCCGCACGGGGCGGCTTACGGCGGCGGCGTTATTGTTGGTCGTCGGGGCGCTGTTGCTGCTTGATGAGGTTTCGGGAAGGGAAGACATGCTGCTCATGCTAAAATGGTGGCCGTTGGTGTTCGTTTTTTGGGGCATCGAGCATATTTTGGTATTGTTATGGAATCTTAAAAAAACGCCTCGTCCCGGGAAACGGCTGCGCGTGGACGTCAGAGGCTTGCTGCTGTCCCTGTTCATGGCTTTTTCCGTATTTGTCGTTACCCAGCAGGAGCATTACATGCATCTATGGAATCGGGTGAGCCTCGATTTAACGGCGGCAGGGGCGGAATACAGCGCGGAGGAAGGCTATCGCGTCGAGAAGCCTCAGCAAGACATTCCGATCGATCTGAACACCGAACGGATCGTCATCGACGGCATGAACGGGAATATCGAGGTCCGCAAGGCGGAAATCGAAAACGTGATCGTCCGTTACACTGTATGGGTCGATCAACTTGGCACGGAGGAGGCCCGGCGGATCGCGTCGGTTACATCCGTGGAGGCAAACGAAGGCAAGACGTTGGCGTTGTCGGTTAAAGATAAGGCGTACGGAGAGACGGGACGGCGCCACCCCCGTGTGAACCTAACTGTCATCGTGCCGGAAAACCGCTTTTTGGATCTGGATATTACGACCTCCAGCGGCGGGATTGCCTTAACCGGGGTTCAGGCGATGAAACAAGTGAAGCTGCAGACGGGGAACGGGGATTTGCGGCTGTGGGACGTGATCGGAGACGTCTCGGCCAAAACCTTGAACGGCGACGTGGAGCTGTACCGGATCTTCGGGGAAGCGCATGTCGATACGCAAGGCGGTAATGTTAAAGGTAGAGGGGTAACCGGCAAAGCCGTGTTATCTACGCTGGTTGGCGATATTTCCCTTACGGATGCGCAGGCCGGCATCGAGCTCGCTACGAAAAACGGGAATATCCGCGTGGACGGCGTGCCGTCCGAGCTGAAGGCCGAGTCGTTGAACGGAAAGGTCCACGTTTCCTCGCGAATGGTCGGGGGCGATTGGGACGTATACAGCGCGGTCGGGGAATTGCGCCTGGATCTGCCGGAGATCGGCGATTACACGCTGGATGGGTCCAGCGGGTACGGCGATATTTTCACGGAGCTGCCTTTCGTGGTGGAGAACAAGGAAATTCATGGAACGCGGGGCTACGGCGAGCATCGACTAAAGGTCGACGGGAACAGCAACTTATATGTGAATAAAAGCTGAACACCTGTAAAATGGGGCTTTTTCCGGGGCAGGGTGCGTTTATACTGCGTTGACAAAAGTTTTAACCTAAACGTACAATAATTTTACGAGCATTATTTAGTATTACTATTTCTTAGGAATGAGCTTATTAAAGGGCGGTGGACATATTGACAACGCGCGTACAGCATGCTTTGGACCAATTGAAAAACAACGGTGTCCGCATTACGCCGCAGCGTCACGCCATTCTTACGTATCTCATGGAATCGATGAGCCATCCGACCGCGGACGAGATATACCGGTCCTTGGAACCCCGCTTTCCGAACATGAGCGTGGCTACGGTATACAACAACCTGAAAATGCTGCTTGAAGCCGGGATGGTCCGGGAATTGACATACGGAGACAATTCGAGCCGATTTGATGCCGATGTGTCCAACCATTATCACGTGATCTGCGAGCGATGCGGGAAAATCAAGGATTTTATGTACCCTTCTTTGGATGACGTGGAACGCAAGGCGGAAGAAATGACCGGATTCGAAATTCGGGGACATCGGTTGGAACTGCATGGGATCTGCAGCGATTGCCGGGTAGAACATTAAAGCATTGACCTGCGGGTTTAAGACAACGTGTGGGATTCCTTCGGGAGTTCTTCACGTTTTTATTTTTTGAAAGCTAACTTTTGCATGCTCCGGATAGTTTATTATTAATAGACGGAGATTCTATTTACGGAGGTATATCATTGAAAAGCAGAAGAAGCACCTATCGACGAAAAAGGCGCACCCGAAGCAAAACGAAATGGTTTTTCGGACTGATCCTTATTATAGCAGGTTTATATTGGGCATCGACGGTATGGTTGCCGAACCGGGAACATGTCAGTCCGGAATGGCTGGGCAAGGTGGATAAGCCTATTTTTATGGGCGGGGAGCTGATGGACGGGAAGGGCGTGGGCGCAGGCGACAGCCTGAAGCTTCCGCTTCCGGTCATTCAGTCGGTCATCGATCCGACGATCCGATATGAGGAGGCCACTAAATCGGTCATTCTGACGACGCCGCGAAAGCTGGTATTCCTAAAGACGGATGAGAAAATCGCCAAAATTAACAATAAGCCGATGAAGCTGCGGTTTGCGCCGGAGGAAAAAGAGGGCATCCTCTATTTGCCTGCGCATTTGCTGACGGAACTGTACGGAACCGAGGTTCAAGAGGATGCCGCATCCGGTGCCATTCTGCTTGCCAAGGCGGGGGAGAGCGTGCAAACCGCCGCGGTCCAAAACGCTTCCCGGAAAAAAGACGCCACCGTTCCGCTGCGCACCGGACCCAGCATTCATCAACCGATTCTGGTCGACATGGCTCCGGATACCGCGCTGCGGATTTTACAGGTCGCCGACGAGTGGTATTATGTCCAACTGGACAACGGATATGCCGGGTATGTCCAACAGAAGAACGTCGTGGTTGGCGAGAAACGGAGCGTGCCTGCGCTTAAGCAGGAGTTGTCCTCCGGCAAGAAGAAATGGGAGTCCAAAACGGTCAATATGATTTGGGAAGCCGTCTATCAAGTAGCGCCGAAGCCATCGGCCATCGGGAAATTGCCGGGGGTTAACGTCGTGAGTCCTACCTGGTTTTCCCTGGTCGACGGCGAGGGCAACGTGCAAAGCAAAGCGGACAGCGCTTATGTCAAATGGGCACACGGCCAGGGGATGCAGGTCTGGGGCTTGTTCAGCAACAGCTTTGAGCCGGATCTGACCTCGAAAGCGCTGGCGAGTTTCGAGAACCGATTAAATACGATCTTGCAGATGCTTCATTACGCCAAGCTATTCGATCTGGATGGGATCAATATCGACTATGAGAATGTATACACCAAGGACGGGGAGAATCTCACTCAGTTCATGCGCGAGCTGCGGCCTTTGGCCGAGGAGCAAGGACTTGTCGTGTCGATTGACGTGACTCCGAAATCGAACAGCGAGATGTGGTCGGCTTTTCTCGATCGCAAAGCGCTGGGCGAAGTCGTGGACTATTTGATCTTGATGGCTTATGACGAACACTGGGCGGCCAGTCCGGTATCCGGATCCGTGGCCTCGCTCCCTTGGGTGCGCTCCTCGGTGACACGGATCCTTGAGGAAGACGGCGTTGCTCCGAACCAATTGATCCTGGGGATTCCGCTATACACCCGGGTGTGGACCGAAACCGAGAAAGAGGGCAAAACGGAGGTAAATTCGAAAGCGATCGGCATGGAGAAGGCCCGGGAAATCATCGCGGAGAAGAAGCTGAAGCCGCGCTTGTCCGAAGAAACGGGGCAAAACTACGTGGAGTACACCGACCAAGAAGGCCTCCATCGCATTTGGCTGGAGGATACGGATTCTTTGAAGCGCCGGGTCGAGCTGGCCCAAACGCTACAACTCGCAGGCATTGCGTCCTGGAATCGGAGCTTTGCTTCCATGGAAGCTTGGGAAACGCTGCAGCAAATAAGCAAATAGTTTGGAATGCAGAAGAAGCGGGCCGCCCCATAGCGGTCCGCTTCTTTTCATGATTCCTGCTTTACTTCTTAGCTCTTTGTTGAGATGCCGGCCGATTGCTGATGCTCCAATTGATCGGCCGTCGTGGTCGCTTTCGCCGGATCCAGGGTCAGGATCGTTTTGCAGAACATGCATCGGTCCGTCTTGCCAAGCATTTTGGTCAGCTTATGGCATTCCGGACATTCCAGCTGCACGGCCGAGGTCGACAGCATGCCTGCCCAGAAATAAACGGCCAAGCTGGCCAGCATCGCGATCAATCCGATGGCAAGTCCGATCGCAGCCGCGACTTTGCCCGATTGTCCCCAGAACACGATCCCCGCGGTGCCCAGAATCATAAGTCCCATGCCGAACATGGTCAGCAGCAATCCCCACAGGCGGAATTCATTGATTTTGCTCGATTTAAAGAACATTGGGCAAACCTCGATTCTTCATGTATTCATAGGGCAAGCGCCAACGACTTTTTCCATGGGCGCTTAAAAACAAGAAGGAAACTCTTACTAGGCGTAGAACTATATTATAACGAATCGGCAGGAATACGCCAAGCTGGGAGGATATCGTGGAACCAACCATTTTTTCTATCATGGACGAAGAGAAGGCTGGCCGTCAAGCCATCGGGGCAATCGGATATCGCCATGCCAATGGCAGCTTTCACGACTCGTTGCTGCATGACTTCGAATTTCTGATTTTGGTCGTTCACCATGGTTCCGAGCAAGCTGGATTGCGAATCGAGCATTGCATGAGCGGCGAAACTCATTACCAGCTGTTGCATGTGAACAGCAAGGATATCGAAAGTTGGATCATAGCTGGGGATCATCGCGAATTGGTCGAATATTTTTTGCGTGGAGAACTGATTTGGGACGTTGACGGGAAGCTGGCGGCTTTTCGTTCCTATATCAATGAATTCGGAGATCCGATGAAGGAGCGGCGGAAACTTATGGAGTTCGCGAGATTCCTTAAGGTTTACGTCGAGGCCAAGCGTTATACCGCGGAAAAAGATTTGCTGGATGCCTATTATTGCGTCCTGCAGGCCCTGAAGCATTATGCCCGCATCGAGCTGATCGAGCAGGGGATTTTGCCGGAAAGCAGCGTTTGGGAGCAGGTTCGCCCTTTGAATTCGGTCGTTTATAAGTTGTTTGATGAGCTTACGGATAATTCGGAAACGTTGGAGCAGCGCATTCAATTGGTATTATTGGCTTGCGAATTTACTTTAACCAGCAAAATGGCGGGCTGCTGCGCGTTGCTGCTAAGGGTATTGGGCAGCCGCAAAGAAGCCTGGAGCATTCAAGAGCTGGTTCTGGTTCCCGAATTGGATCATGTGAAGGACGAGCTTCCGTTGGTGCTGCGCAAATTGGTGTACCGTTCGCTGGCGCAGGAGATACCCAAGGGGCACAAGGATGGAAACGGAGAGGGCCGGGAGCTCCGTTATCGCGTCTAATCAAGAGTTGTCTCATTACCAGATTATTCTTGCAATAAACTGGTTGACTCCCACAGCAAATCTGTGTTAAATTATATCTCGCCCCTAAAAAGGCACAGAAGTTCCGGAGCATGGAATCGACGGTATGAAGAAATGCTTCGAAAAAAACTTCTTGACTTAAATGAGGCAAACATGATATATTATAAAGGTCGCTGCTGAAACAAAACAAAGCGACGAAAACGATAGTTTGATCTTTGAAAACTGAACAACGAGTGAGTATGAAAATGAGAAGAAATTCTCGTCAGTTTTTCTAAATGAGCA
>NZ_JBNYYG010000091.1:0-15405 GCF_050565405.1 Paenibacillus macerans
ATGACTCCTGTGCAATACAGGAATCATCTCATAAATGCTGCTTAATTCTTTTTTCCAAAGTGTCCTTGACTAAGGGGCCAGTTTACGGGTCCCCTTCCATGGAAAGTCCTTTATTTGCTTTCTTCTTCGGTTTCCGCAGTCGCCGCCGCTTCCGGAGCCGCTTCTTCCGTGTCGGCAGCCGTTTGTTCCTGCGTCACGACGCCAAGGACGACCGTCTCGCCGTCCGTTTCCTCTTCGCCTTCCTCGGCGATGCCGGACACCCGTGCTTCGGCGATATCCTCGCCGGTCACGTCATCTTTGGCAGCCCGGCGGCTTTGGATTTCATGGATCAGGCCTTCGGCGGTCTCCTTCACCTTGCCGACGATGACCGCGCCTTGCTCCGATACCTTACCGGCAACCTCCTGCGTCTTTTCGCCTACCTGACGGGCTCCGTCGGCGATATCCTTGCGCAGCTCTTTCCCCGCTTTGGGCGCAAACAGCAACGCCGTTACCGCTCCGGCGATCGTGCCGATGGCCGCACCCCACAACCAACCTTTGTTCCCTTTGCTCACGACTCATCTCTCCTTCTTGGCATTACCCTACTCCCGAAAGAGGATGGCGGCGGCCTCTGGCGAGTACCGTAAACCAGCGGATCAGGGCGAATGCCTATATAGTTAATCTATTATAAGCAGCAACGGTCTGTCTGGTCACACGCTGATGAGATTTATTTTAGAAATCCTCTCGTCAGGACGGAATGCCTTCCTGCTCCAGGTACTTCAGCACGTTCCCCGAAAAAGCCTCCAGGGTGCCCGGCAATCGCTTCTTCAACCCGTTCAGGCCGTTCCGGTTCCATGCGAAATACTCCTGGACCAACGGCTTGCGCAGGCGGACCAATTCCGTCAGCACGGCGTGCAGCCCGGAATCGATCACCTTCTCGTCATAAAGGATATCGATGATATCCTCGTAGCTGCTGGCGTCGCGCATAATAAAGCCGTCGATCAAATAACTGCCGACGTCGGTTACGATCTCCACGGCCAAATGCAGCGCGCGTTCCTCCGCATACCGCTCCATCAAGGAGGGCTCCTCTTTGGCGGTCTCGCGAAGCACTTGCAATAACTCCGGCAGCAGATCCAGCCGGCGTTCGATTTGTTCCCGGTTCACATAATACAAGGCAATGACCTCCTCGAAATGGTGCGGCTTGTCCTCATTGAGGGACGATGATATGGCGTTGAGGCCGATTCTTGCTCCCTAAAACCAACGTCAGAATTCGAAGTCTACCGCAACCTGGCTTTCGCGTACTTCCGTCATGTGCACGATGACTTTCTTATGCTCCGGATGAATCTGGTAGCCTTCCAAATCCTCCAGCGAATCGAAGGTAGCAATCAATGCGATATCATAAGAACGTGGGGAGCGGATCACGTCGGTGCCGACCTCCAGGCTGCGCAACTGCTCCACCTTGCCCTCCAAACCGCGCAGTACGGAAACCGTACGCTCGATGCTTTCCGGCGACGCATCCTTCAGCTTGAACAAGACGATATGTTTAATCATTCGGACATCTCTCCTTATGCTTTCGGTTCAGTATCTGTTCACAGCATAACATAATGGGTACCCGCAGAAAAGCGAATGAACCCGAACTCTATGAAACTATCAACATATGATATATTGTCTCTTTTGCTAGAGACGACTCCCTGAAGAAGGAGGTGAACCGTCATGAGCCTACTGCGTTTTTTGCTGAACGGCCCGTTGCGCAGACGCATCCGCATGCTGCAAGCCAAGCAAGAGCTATTGGCCAACCGGTTGGAAGAGCTGGAGCATACCGTCGCAGCCGCCTCTTTCCCGGATGCCGGCACCAGGCAGCGCTTGTCGATGTCCATTGGGCAAAGCATTACCCTGGAGACGGCGGAGACGACCCTGCGCGGCACCCTGGTCTCGATCCAACACGATTCGCTGGATCTCATCGATGAAATGGGCCAACATGTCCTCGTCCCCGCCGCAAGAATTACCGCCATTCGAAAGAGCTAGCCGGAGGCGCGTATTGTAGACATGGGGCTGGGCTTGGGTTGGGCATTCCCGTAGGCTTATCCCCGCCGCCTGCTCGCGTTCCTTGGGCAGGTGGTATTTCGGCCTCCGGCAGCTCGTCTGCCGGGGGATTTTTGGGATCGGACACTTTTTCCGAAAATGCAGTTGACAGCACGTCTACATTTTAATAAAATAAAATAGTCGCTCACGGGGCCTTAGCTCAGCTGGGAGAGCGCATCGCTGGCAGCGATGAGGTCAGGGGTTCGATCCCCCTAGGCTCCATAAAGAAAATCCGCAACCAATAAGGTTTGCGGATTTTTTGTTATGGAGACACGGGAAAGGACTCCGTCGGGTTCGCCCGCGCGGACGCTCTAAATCATCGAATGTATTTTCTTTTGTAGTTGCAAAACCAATCATATGAGTCAAGTACCCTTTTTCCTCCAAGAAACCTTCATCAAAATCGTAGGATACATTCAAGACTTGATGAGGATATAAATCGGCTAATTGATGCATTTCATTTCTTTGTTGTTCGGTAATTGACCGGGCTAACTCTAAGATAGTATTATTTTCACCTTCGAATTGAATTGGCACTCGTTTCGATAGTCCTACAATATTAAACTTCGCCTTCTTTTCAATTTTGGCAGGATACAAGATCCAGCGTAAAAATCCGTTGTTCCGCGGCTCGTCAAACCTGCCCATCCTTTCTCATCCTCTCCGGTTAATAATAAAAAAACCGCTCCGATACGCTCTTGCTCCCAAGAACAAGGCGTATCCAAGCGGTATATGCTTCACACGTTCCGGGATTCATTTCGCCGCAAGTCCCTCCAAAGCCCACTTCACCAAATTTTCAACGTAGTTCTCATCCAACTCGTCGCTTAGGAGCAAGAGCCTGTAAAAGATCGGTCCGTAGATTTGATCAAGGCATAATTCCACATCGAGACGGTCCTTCAATTCGCCGCGCCGGATTCCCCGTTCAATGATCTGGCTCGCCTCAAGCCGGCGAGGCCGAAAGTACCTCGAGCGGTAAGTTTCCGCCAGTCCGACATCAACTTGTCCTTCCCCGACCAACTCTTTGATGACATTCCCCTCCCGGCTTATCATAAACCGAACCAATCTCGTAACATGGATGACCAGATCCTGAAATACCGAACCCGTATCGGGAACCGGTATTCTAGCCGTAGATGCCGACAGGAACCCGTCCATCACAACCGCGGCTTTGTTGGGCCACCATTTATAGATCGTGGCTTTGCTGACCCCGGCCCGCTCCGCGATTTTCTCCACCGTGACCGATCCAAAGCCTTGTTCCAGCAACAATTCGTAGGAAGCGGCAAGAATGGCGTTTTGCGTTTCCGTGTTGCGCGGACGCCCTCTTTTGGCATTCATTTGCACCTACTCCTTTTCGAGAAAAAACTGTACGTTCATTATACTAAATATTCATCAAAGACCGGAAACAAAAATGTTATTTACAAAACGATACGTTCAGTATATTATTTAATCGTCGACAATTAGTAAACGATACGTTCAGTATTTAAATTGAATAAGGAGGTTTTCTTATGGAAACGAAACAAACTGCCCATAGTAAGCCGGTTTCAGGCTGGATCCTGTTTTTGTTAGCCGCCGCCTGTGGACTTATCGTAGCCAATCTGTATTATTCCCAAACCCTGGTCGGACCGATCAGCGCCGCCACGGGGCTAACTTCCGAGGCATCGGGATTTATCGTCACTTTAACGCAAATCGGGTATGTACTTGGTCTGTTGTTCATCGTTCCGCTCAGCGACATCGTTGAGAATCGGCGGCTCGTGTCCCTATTCCTGATCGTGGCCATCTGTGCCTTGGCGACGGCATCCTTCGCCGCAAGCGCCCCTCTGTTCCTCGCTGCATCGTTGTTTATCGGTCTGGGATCCGTGGTTGCCCAAATCCTGGTTCCCTATGCGACTTATTTGGCATCGGGACCCAATCAAGGCCGGGTGGTGGGGAACGTGATGAGCGGACTCTTGCTCGGGATCATGTTTGCCCGTCCCGTGGCCAGCTTCATTGCCGGCCTTTGGAAGTGGCAGGCCGTATTTGCCTTGTCCGCGGCGGCTATCGCTCTTTTAACGATTCTATTGTACCGGGTGCTTCCCGAACGCAAGCCGGAGCCTGCCTTAAGTTACGGCAAATTGATCGTTTCTTTGGGATCCCTTTTGAAGCAAACGCCGATCCTTCGCCGCCGGGCCGCTTATCAAGCTTGTCTTTTTGGCGTCTTTAGCCTCTTTTGGACCGTGGTTCCGCTATATTTGGCGGATGAATTCGGCATGACGCAGCAAGGGATCGCCTGGTTTGCGTTGGCCGGCGTGGGGGGCGCCATTGCCGCTCCGATCGCGGGAAGGCTCGCCGATAAAGGCTGGACCCCGTTGTTGACCGGATTGGCCATGAGCGTCGCCGCCTTGTCTTTTGTCCTGACCTATCTTGTTCACGGTCATTCGACGGCATCCCTCGCCCTGCTCGCTCTTGGCGCGATTCTGCTGGACATGGCCGTATCGGGAAATCTGGTGCTTGGACAGCGGGCGGTGTATTCCCTCGGCAATGAAGCCAGAGGACGCCTCAACGGGTTATTTATGGCTATCTTTTTCATCGGCGGGGCCATTGGATCGTCTTTGGGCGGGTGGTCTTATGCTTACGCCGGCTGGAGCTTCACCTCCCTGATCGGCATCATCGTACCGCTGCTGGCCCTGGTTTACTTTTTTACCGAAAGAAGAACCGGAGCCAAGGAAGACACCGCCTCCCTTCCCGTTGAGAGCAGCCCGCAAGAATAACCCGACGAGGAAAGTGTCAGCTGCGGAAAAACGCCGGAATCCTATCCCTAAACGATAGGACCCGGCGCTTTTGCCTTTTTCCGACGCCGCTTGTTTTATTTTTCGAAGGCTGCGGCGGCTGCGGCGACCGTCTGAACCTGCGTCAGCGTCAGTCCGTCCGTGCCAAAGACCGACCCGGTATCCGCGATTTCCGCAAACGCGCTGGCGCTGCTGCTGAAGAGCTTGGGCGTTCCGGTGGAATCCTCGTAGAGTTCATCTTTGACGGGAAGTCCCGTTTCCGGATCAAGAAATGCGATCAGTTGTGCATTAACCTGCGTATCGTCATCGATGTAGGATTGATAGCTTTGCATGATCTTATTTAAGGTTTTCCCGTCGGCGGTTTGCTCCGTGCCGATGGAGGTCCAACTGCCGTCCCGGTAATATTCCTTGCGGGCTTCGAATTCTGTGGCGGGAAATTTGATTCTTGCAAAACCTTCCGGATCATCCGTTTTTTTCACGATCTTCCCGCGCAGCGGATTGCCATTTGCATCTCTCTGGATGTACACCAGTTCGGCTCCTCCCTCGAGGCGGTACGTGCTTCGATAGCTCAGCAGCTTGTGATCCGCCGAATATTCCCGGGAATCCATGCGGTAATCCTTCGTTTCCGGGTTATACCAATATTCCATCGTCACATTCTGGCTGCCGTCGGTTCTCGCATACTCGTTTTTGCTGTATTCAACCATTCCTTGCGCGGTGCCGATCGTATTGGAAACGTCGGCGATTCCAGGGGCGGTCATCACCGCGTTTTTGGGGACTGCGTCCCCGAAGCTGGCCGTAAAGGCGGAAATCGTGCCGAGACTTCCGAGGACGAGTGCCGACGCCAGGATGGTGCCGGCGATTTTTTTGCTTGAACCGAGAGTTTTCAGTTTCATGTCGTTTACCTCCGAGTTTTGTTTTTTGCAGGCAGGATAGCTTTATTCCGACTTGCAAAACCATCATAAAAAAACGTTATTTCAGAAGTATCGGGAAGTTGTAAATTAGTTGTATATCATCGGCAGCGCGACTCTGACCTTCGTCCCCTCGTTCAGACGGCTTTCGATCCCGATCTCGCCAGCATGCAAGCGGACGATTTCCGCGCAAATGGAAAGCCACAGCCCCGCGCCGTGATGAGCCCGCTTGCGACGATTAAATAGCTTCGGGGGCCGATATCCCGAATGACATATTTGCGCTCTGCCCCGTCCTGCACCTCAAGCTCCCGCCTCGGGCCGGCCAACGATTCGCTGAAATCGGTAAACACCGTTTGACCGTAATCATCCTTAATTTCCGTCGACACGAGCTCGGAATCGAAGACGTTCAAATATTTCTGAGCGTTATGCCGCAAAAAAAAGTTAGCATCGTTTTTCGCCGAGTCGACCAGCGCATCCAGTTGATAAAGATACCCCCAATCCGTCTCGATCCGGGACTGCAGGACCAACTCTTCGGACAGGCCCTGGTCGATCTCCCTCGCCAGATTCGTGTTGAAATGCTCGATCAGGTAAAAGGAAGAGATGTTGAACAGCAGCTCGAACAGAAGGAAGGTCCCCCAAAAAACCTTTTGCCAAAGCCTCATGGCTGGACCTCCAGCCGGTAGCCGTATTTGTAGATCGTTTTGATCCGGTCTTCCCAGCCGAGCTTTTTGCGGAGTTTCTGGATATGGATGTCGACGGTGCGCGTCTCGCCGAAATAATCGTAGCCCCAGACGAGCTCGACGATTTTTTCCCGGGACAAGGCTTTATTTTTGTGGTTGATGAGGAGCAGCAGCAGCTCGTATTCCTTCATTGTCAGCTCGATCGCCGTGCCGTCCCGCTTGATGGTCCGCTCCGCCTGGTTGATCTTGAGACCCTCGCAGGTGATCGAATCCTCCTTCCAGCCGTAACGGCGAAGCACCGCTTCGATTCTGGCCAACAGCTCCATCGCTTCGAAAGGCTTGACGATGTAGTCGTCCGCCCCCATTTTGAGCCCTTTGACTTTATCGGCCAGGCCGTTCCGCGCCGTCAGAAAAATCACCGGAAATGTCCAACAAGATCAAATGCGGGGCAAAACTGGAAAGCACGCGGTGAACCTCTTCTCCGCAGTAGGCTTGTCCGCACTCGTAGCCGGCCAGCTCCAGATTCAGTTTAATCAGGTCAGAAATGGCCTGATCGTCTTCGATGATCATGATTTTTTCCATCGTTAGGCTCCCCGAAAGACCTTAGGTTTTTATCGTTCTCCATCCCATACCTTAATGCAGAAACATGGACAATCTATCTCCAAGTTGTAAACAAGTTGTAAAAGATTATAACATTACAAAATAACCCAAATTCGAGGATTGGGAGAGTAGCTGTCGGTTCAAGTCCTAGCGAACCGGGACGGTGGAAACCGGTACTGGGCGGGCAGCGAAACGGACCCATGAGAATGACAAGAGTGGTACCGCGAACGCGCAGCCAATGGTTAAAACAACGCATCGAATCGTCCGTAAAGCGTCTCTGTTCCGGCTCCGGACCGCATGTAAAAGAACTAGACAGCCGAGCGATCCGAGCCGTCGTCAGCGCAGCGTTGACGACGGCTCGGATAAAATTCGACTGTCTTGGGGGCAGTGACGAATTCTCTTGGATGACTTTCACGTCAAATTCCATTAGCGTTACATTAAAGGGTTCATGACTTGTTGTTGTCTCTGCCTGCTGCTTTGCACGATTATCCCTTTCGATAAGGGATAAAGAGCCGGGGGCTAGGGTAAGGGATAAAGAAATTAGGGAAAATAGCTTTTTTGTCCTAAACCCATCTCATGATCTTGAACCGACCTGTTTCTCCACAAACCCCAATATTTTCTTTCCGATATTGTCTGTTTCTCTGTTACCGCCTGCTACATGATCAAACGGGATAATTGTGCAAAGCGTCCGGACAACGAGTATTGACTTACGCCAAAATCGGTTGCCGGCTTGATTGTCAAGCACGGATATACTGACCCAAAGATGATGTAGATTTCCACATGAGCCGGACGACGTTTTACCGCCAATGCTGCCTCAAAAGCAAAGACGCGGCCTTAGTTTCCGGCCGCGTCTTTGGGTATTCGGGTTGACTGTTGAGCGGCAAATCAAACGCTCAATTCGCGCTTTCGGTACAGGACGTAAGTGGAAACGGCCAAAACGGCCGCCAGAGCGATGGAAAGCGCGGCGATCCCCGCGTGTATGCCTTCCCCTTCGACAATACGCGAATAGCTGAAATACTTAAAGGGAGAAAGCAAGTTCAGAAAGTTCAGGCGGTCCGTCATATCGGTAATCTTGGCAATGACAAAGGATGCCAGCATGATTCCCGTCGCCATGGAGCCCGAGGCTTTAGGCCGTTTCAGCAGGGACGATAACGCAGCCCCGAGCGACAGGAAAATAAGCTGAACCAACAACATGCTCCCCAGAAATTGCACGATTTCTCCCGTGATGTCCGGCCCTTTGTTGTAGGCAGCGACCATCGCGATTGAGGATACCAGAGAGACAAGATTCAGGGTCACGACATTCGTCAGAGCGGCCAACAGTTTGGACGTGACGACGGTTCCCCGCGATACCGGTTTGGCCATCAGGAATTCGACCGTTTTATCGCGCTCCTCCTTCGCGATGATTCCGCTCCCCAACAGGACGGCGTGAATCGCGGCCGTAAGCTCGATATACAAAAACAGCATGGCAAAAAATCCGCTCATTTGCGTGACATCAAACGACCCCATGCCGAGCAAAGCTTTCATGGTTTTCGGCATGTCGTTAAATACGTCGGCGCTGGCTCCTCCGGCAGAATAAGCCGTATATTTGCTCATGCCGCTGACGACCAGTAAAAACATGCATACGCTCCATATGATCAGGGCCTTCCGGTACGCCTTCAGTTCCCTCCAAAAAATATTCATCGCAAAACCTCCAAATCGATGGAATCCGTGAAGCCGCTCAGCTTACGGCATGGATATCTTTTTTCAAATACACAATGTAACTTAACGCTACCGCAGCCACTACGATCAAGGCACCGGCAATCAGATAAGGCGTCTCGTACCGGGCATGGGCCATAATGAACGTATTATCGAAATATTTAAAGGGAGAGATATACCGCGCTGCCCGATCTTCTTTGCCGCTCGCGACCAAAGCGCCGATCATGTACAAACCGAACACGACGCCCAGCGATAAGGGAAGCACGTTCTTAAGCTTGGCGAAAAACACGGAGGCCGCCATGCCGATAGCCAGAAAAATCAGCTGGATGAAAAACAGGGACAGGTTGATCATAAAAAACAGCTTTTGGCTAAAATCCTCGGTTTTTACGCCACCGGCGATAATTGACGTTACCGCATAGAAAACGACGTCCGTAGCGACAATGATCGAAAAAGCCGCTACCAGCTTGGCAGTCACGATTGATGCGCGGGAGACGGGTTTCACCAGCAGGAAATCCGCCGTTCGCTCCCTGGATTCCTTCGTCAAAATGGATACGCCGAGATTCATCGCTTGAATCGCCCCGCATAACACGATGAAAGAAAAGATCATGGAGTATAACCCCAGGATCGAGGTGATCGTATCCAAATCGATGCCAAGCATTTCCCTGACGGCTTCCGGATAGCTGCCGAGCAGCTTTTTGAAATCCACCGCGTCGCTTGCCATGCTGGGATAGATGGACAAATAAATGGCGGCTAAGGCGATCATCGCGCAAGTCCAAACAAGAGCGGATTTCCTCATGGACTTGAGTTCATGCACATACATATTCATGACGGCTTAGTCCTCCTTCACATAGTAATGCATGAAGATCTCCTCCAAATCGGGCTCTTCAATGGAAATATTGGTCAGCTCGACTTCGGCAACTTTTTTCATCACCGCGTTGATGTTGCCCTTAAAGATAAAGCTTGCCGTATTATCCATAACGACGAAATTGCTGACGCCGTCCATCTCAAATAAAGCTTTGGCGATCCCGGATTTAGCTTCGAGGCTGAACTTTTTATAGCTGTTCTCCTGCAGGTCGCTCATCTTCTCCTGTTTGATGATCCGCCCTTCTTTAATGAAGGCTACCCGGCTGCACATTTTCTGCACCTCGCTCAGGATATGAGACGAAAAAAACACGGTTGCGCCCTTCCGGTTTTCCTCCGCGATGAGTTCGAAAAATTTCTGCTGCATCAGCGGATCAAGGCCGCTTGTAGGCTCATCGAGAATGATCAATTTGGGCTCATGAAGCAGCCCTTGTACGATACCGACTTTTTTCTTGTTGCCGAAGGAAAGGTCATCGATTTTCTTTTTCAGATCGAGGTCCATGATCTCGGCCAGTTCCTTGATCCGTTTCGTGCAGTCCTTTTTGTAAAAACTGGCGGAATACTTTAACAGGTCAATGACGCGCATGCCGTCATAATAAAATACCTCCGAAGGCAGATAACCCAGCTCCCTCCGGATTTCGGGATACTCGGTGCAGCTCTTGCCGAAAATGGTTGCGCTGCCGCTCGTAGGATAAATGAGTCCAAGCAGTGTCCGGATCGTCGTCGATTTCCCCGCTCCGTTGGGACCGATAAAGCCGAAGATTTCCCCCTGCTCCACCCGCAAATTCACGTCCGTGATGCCTCTGGCCTTGCCGTAATATTTGGTAAGATTTTTCACTTCAATAACGCTCATGGTACGCCCTCCCCTTCGTAATGAACCGCCCGGCTACAAATATTCCGGTTTATATAAATGGGTTCTCAGCAGATCGAAGCTGCGATAAAATTCGTTGCCGATCACGCGAATATCAAACTCGGCATGATTGGATAGCTGATTCGTATAGCCTTCCGCCATCCACGTCAGCATTTTCAACAGCAGATGCGCATCGACGCCGTCCTTGAATTTGGTCAGGTCCAGGCCGCTGAAGACGAACTGGTTGCGAAAAACCTCGCTTTTGGCAAACAACGCCGCGATATCCTCGGCCACTTCCTCATTCGTTTCAAAGTACACGCCGGTTAAAAAAAAGAGAACGGCCGTATGTTTCTCCATCAAGGCGATTTTGAGATCGGTTGCTTGCTTGATCCTTTCGAAAAAATCGGTCGTCGTCTTGGCGTCCCCTGCCTCCATCGCATGGATCACCAAATCGCTGCAGTATTCGATCAAATAAAGATACAGCGCTTTTTTCGTGCCGAAATAGTGGAACACCATCGCTTTCGAGATTCCGGCTTCCGCAGCGATGTCGCTAATCGACGTTTTTTTGTAGCCGTTGGTACCGAAGCAACTCAACGCGGCATCGATAATGCCGTGTTGCTTGTCGATAGGCAAGCTGAAAAACTTCTCCATGATTTCACCTCCAAACAACCATAAACCGATTCGGTCGATAAGATCATACCTCCATAAACCGATTCGGTCAATACCATTTTTCCCGAATCAAAGCCGACAAATCACCCCGCCTATTTCCGCCGCATACCATTAAGCAACGAAGGCCAAAAACCAGAATAATTCTTTCGTGAGGCAAGTATGTTTTACTGGGAGGCATGAAAGCGGATACATTGCAACATCTTTCACTACCGGGCTGAACTTTAAAAATCAGGGAGGGAACAACATGGCGTTCATGAAGAAGGGAATCTGGGTCATTACTTCCGTCGTATTAGGTGTGGCTTTATGCGGGGCGTTGCTTTTCGGATGCTCCAAGTCGGACGAAGGGGCGAACGGATCCGGTAAAACAACGATCACGATTACGTACCGGGATGATGGAGCCGGCGAAAAGGGGACGCTCTACAAATGGATCACCGAGATTGCCGCCGATTACCCGAACCAAAATGTGGAGATTAAGCCGACGCCGATTCAAGCTTCCGAAGGCGACTATTTCGCCAAAATTGCCTTGGCCCTGAAATCCAAGGATACCGCCCCGGACATCGTGACGGAGGATACCTTCATCCTGAACTCCGATGCCAGCGCAGGCTACCTGGAACCGCTTGATGACCGGTTGAAAGAATGGGAGGACTGGACGAACGGTTCCTTTATCGAAGCGATGAAAAAAGGCGTGACCGCCAGCGACGGCAAGGTCTATGGCGTCCCGTACAACACGGATTCGCGCGGCCTTTGGTACAACAAGGAGATTTTCAAGCAGGTTGGCCTGCCCGAGGACTGGCAGCCGAAGAACTGGGATGAAGTACTGGACGCGGCCAGAACAGTTAAGGAAAAAGCTCCCGACATCGTACCGATCTGGATGAACATGGGCAAAGCGACCGGGGAAGCCACCTCCATGCAGACCTACGAAATGCTGCTGTACGGTACAGGCGAACGGCTGTACGACGATGCCAGCGGTAAATGGATCATCCAGAGCCAAGGCATCCTGGACGCACTCGGCTTTATTGAAACCGTTAATAAAGAGCAGCTCGGCCCGCCGCTCTCCAAATTGCTCAACGGGCAAGCCGGCAACACCGCGTCCCGCGAATATTTGCCTCAAGGCAAATTAGCGATCTCCCTCGACGGCTCCTGGATCACCGGCAACTACCTGGAGAACGGCGCCGCTCCCTGGCCGGAGTACAAAGACGTGCTTGGCTTCGCCCCGATGCCTACGAGCCAAGGCCAGGAACCGGGGTCGATCACCCTCGCCGGAGGCTGGGCGCTCTCGATCCCAAGCAATGCCAAACACAAGGACGAAGCCTGGGAGTTCATCAAATACGCCTTGAATAAAGATAATAGCCAGAAGCTCGTCACGGCCTCGGGGAACATCACCGTCCGTGCCGACGTCGCCAAGGACCCGGGATATACGAAAATGCCGTTTAACGAAATCGCCACGGAATATTTGCAAAATGCCGAATTCCGTCCGGCCCAGGATAAATATCCGGAAGTTTCGACGCAAATCCAAACGATGGTTGAATCCGTCGCAACGGGCACCTCGCCCGCCGACGCGGCCAAAAAGTACGCGCAGGATGTAACCCGGATCGTCGGCGAAGACCATATCCTGCAAAAATAACGAAGGATCCCAAACTAGCGGCAAACGCCTTGCCTGCCGGAAGGAGAGCGAACCATGAGCAGCATGACGGCTGAGGTTTATTCCAAAAAACGAAACACGTTCACGTGGCTCTATTTTTTACTCCCTTCGATCGCGATAATGCTGGTGTTTTTTATCTATCCGGTCTTTCTGACCTTCTTCTATTCCTTCACCAACCTTGCGTTAACCGGGGAATCCGCCAGGGAACTGAAATTTATCGGGTTTGATAACTATGCGCGCATGTTTGAAGATCCGACGGTTCGCATCAGCATCTGGAATACGCTGATCTTCCTGTTCGGTTCGGCGGTCATCGGGCAGCAAGTGCTCGGTTTCTTTATCGCCTTGTTAATGAAGCATAAGAACAAGTCGTTCCGCCGCGTCATCGGAACGATCGTCCTGGCCGGCTGGGTTACCCCGGAGATCGTCTGCGCCTTGTGCCTGTACAGCTTCTTCGGAGATGAAGGGACGCTGAATTCGATCATTACTTTCCTCGGCATCCCGGCAGTGACCTGGTTGTACACGGTGCCGATGCTGACGATCATTCTCGCCAACATCTGGCACGGAACGGCCTTCTCCATGCTCGTGTTCCAGGCAGCGCTTGACGATGTGCCTAACGAAGTGGAGGAAGCCGCGGTCGTGGACGGAGCCAGCCGATGGCAGGTGTTGACCCGGATCATCATTCCTTATATTAAGGAGACGTTCACAACCAACATGATGCTGGTCACCCTGCAGACTTTGGGCGTTTTCGGGCTCATCTACGCCATGACCGGCGGTGGGCCTGGAACGTCGACAACGACCCTGCCGATTTTTATGTATAACCAGGCCTTCGTCAACTATCAGCTTGGATATGGAACCGCGATTTCCCTGTTGCTCCTGCTCATCGGGATCGTACTCAGCTTGTTCTATATCCGCTCGATGAAATAGTCCAACTACAAGGAGACCTTCATATGAACGCTAAGCAACGGAAAATCATTTATCGGATCCTGCCGTATGCGATACTGACGTTTATCGGGATATGCTTCGTCCTGCCGCTGCTGTGGGTGATGGTCGCATCGATCGACAGCAACGCGATGCAGACGCTGAAGCTGCCGCATCGAGTGACGGCGGACAACTACATCGAGGTCATCACCAGCCGGGAAAACCAGCGCGCTTTCCTGATCGGGCTGATCATGTCGTTGGGGCAGGCGGTCCTTGTCGTATTGCTGGCATTGCTCGCCTCTTATCCCTTATCCCGATATCAGATGAAATATAAGAAGCCGTTTATGCTGACGATCCTGTTCATGACCTCGCTGCCGATCACCGCGGTGATGGTCCCGGTTTACCAACTGTTCCTCAGCCTGAATTTGTATGATCAGATCTTTGGCGTGATCTTGTTCTACGTAGCGTCTTCGATGCCGTACGGCATATGGATGCTCAAAAATTTCATGGACTCCGTGCCGCACGATCTGGAAGAAGCGGCCTGGGTCGACGGAGCCTCCGTATTCATGGGAATCCGCAAGGTCATTGCTCCGCTGATGATTCCGGGGATATGTACCGTGGCGATCTTTACGTTTTCGGGTAGCTGGGGGAACTTCTTCGTTCCCTACATTCTGCTCCAGAACCCCGAGAATTTCCCGGCTTCCTTGAAGCTATATCAATTTTTCGGGCAATACGGCATGGTGGAATACGGCAATCTGGCTGCCTTCTCGATCTTGTACGCCATCCCCTCGATTGTTCTATATATCCTTTCGCAACAGTTTATGTCCAAAGGCTTTGGGCTGCAAGGCGGAACGAAAGGATAACCGGCAAAAACGGCCGCTCCCCGGATGCAATCCGTCGGGAGCGGCCGTTTGCTATGCCTGATCAGACCCATGCCATGTTACTCATCCTTCGACTTCGCCTTCAAGGTGATGCGCCTGATGCATCAAAGTAAACCTTAGGGAAGCCCCGTTAGGCCACGGTTCCCCCATCATCTCCGTCGAATCGCGCAGCCATTCGTCCGTCCACTGCGATTGAACCGCCTCGACCAGAGCCCCGCTGATGCGCCGGTATTCCTCGGCGATCGCCGCCGCCGACCAGGGAACCTGATCCCCTCCGGCGGGCCCTGCAAATTCCAAACCACAGTGGGTCATATAATGGATCGAATTGACCAGGCAAGAAAAACGGAAGGGCACTGACAGCTTGAGGACAGGGAAGGCCGATGGGTTGGGCGGCAGATCAGCACTCGCTGTCCGGACGCTTTGCATGATTATCCCGTTTGATCAGGTAGCAGTGAACAGACAGCTCAGGGAGAGAATATGTTGTGGAAAAGCAGATAGGTTCGAGATAATGAGACGGTCTTAGGAGAAGTAAGCAGATTTGGAGAAGTGAAGCAGACCGGACGAGAGATGGAGGACAAGATGCGGGCAAGCGAAAAGACCGTGATTTCGCTGCAGCCTGAACCCTTCCGTCTACAGCAACGCCCGCACCGCTCATGCTAACCCACCCCCATCAAGTTGATCCGCTTTATGCTAATCCCCACCGTTCAAGTGCCTCGATCAGGCCGCAGCCGCAAGGGGTTGATTTGATTGGCGTCCGATCAATTGGCGATAGGTAATCGCCGGAATCCCCACACACATGCGCAGCAACGTCTGCCGCATCGTTTCTTCCGCTCCGGGCAGGCGCAGCCGGCGGCGTACGGTGTACTCGTTCAGATACGCCTGCAGATGCT
>NZ_JBNYYG010000092.1:0-15200 GCF_050565405.1 Paenibacillus macerans
CCCCTACTGTTGTTTCCAGTATACAAAAAGGTACCCATACGCTAAACACTTTTTTTGAAGTGTCCAGTGGATGGGTACCAGTTTACCCGCAAGGGTCTTTTTTCATTTTGGAGAGAGCGCCGGGTTTCCTTGTCCTCCCCTGCAATTTGAGTTAATATTTAGGTACGCTTTTTGACGCGGAGTCATAAAGTAACGAGAGAGATTTTATACTAACACAAAGGAAGCGGTATGTTCGTGCAACAAGCCATCGCTATATTAGACTCGGGAGTGGGAGGTCTCACCGTCTGCAAAGAGGTGATGAGACAGCTGCCCAGAGAGAAGATCGTTTACTTCGGAGATACGGCCCGAGCTCCCTACGGTCCCAGATCACCCGAAGAAGTTCGCTTGTTTACCGAGCAAATCGTCGATTATTTGATTCAGTTCGATCCTAAAATGATTGTGATTGCCTGCAATACGGCAACGGCGGCTGCGCTGGAATATATCAAGGCCAAAGTGAAGATCCCCGTTATCGGCGTCATCCATCCCGGCGCGCGGGCGGCGATCAGCGCCACCAAAACCGGCAAAGTGGGGGTCATCGGCACGATCGGCACGATCCGCAGCGGCGCTTATACCTCGGCGCTCCGCGAACTTAATCCGCAAATCGAAATCGTCAGCGAAGCTTGTCCCGACTTCGTTCCTCTGGTCGAGCAAGGACTTTACGAAACGAAAGAGGCGCTGCTGGTCGTTCAGAATTCGCTCCGGGAGATGAAGGAGCATCCGATCGATTGCCTGATTTTAGGCTGCACTCATTATCCTTTCTTAAAACAGCCGATCCAGCAAGTCATGGGTCCCCGAGTAAAATTGATCAGTTCGGCGGACGAAACCGCCAGGGAAATCAGCACCGTGCTTCATCAAAAGGGCTGCCTGGCCCGCGGCAATGCGCTTCCCGTGCACCAGTTCTTCTGCAGCGGCGACGCGGATATGTTCCGCAAGATCGCCCGGCAATGGCTCGGAGAGCAAATCGAGTTGACGCCGATCGTTTGGCAAGTGTCCAGCCCGGCAGGGTAACTAAACCAAAAAACCTTTGGAGGGATGAGGGTCCCGGCCAAAGGTTTTTTTGAAAATCGGCTTCGCTGCAGTACGGGCTCCCTGCCGTTACGGCAACGGACACATGATTCGGAGGGCGCCGGCATCGACCGACGCATTGAGCGGGGTGGAAGCGACAGGCTCCCCGTCGCCCAAGGCCAGCCGGGGCAAACCGCCATGCACCGTAATATTCCGGCCTCTTCGCATCGTTACGAACGACAGCTTGGTATGGGCGCCGATCAACACGGTCGGAAACAACAGCAGCAGCTTCAGCTTCGTGCAGCCGTGGACGATGCAAAGGTCGAGCACCCCGTCTCCCGGCTTGGCTTCCGGGCAAATGCTCAGCCCGCCGCCATAGCTGGCGACGTTATTGATCGCCGTAAGCCAGGCAGAATCGTAATGCCGGGTCACCCCGTCGCAATCCACGGTTAACGGGCCGGGGCGAAACGTCAGAAGAGTATGGAAAATGCCGATAATATACGCGATTCTCCCGAGGCCTATTGCATTGCATATCTGCTTGTAGCGGCTTTGGTTGACGTTATGGGCTACCTCGGCATCAAAGCCGACGGCCAGCGCGGTCAAGGTGCTGCGCCCGGCGATGGAGATCAGATCGGCCGTCTTGGCGCGGCCGTTCAGCATCACCTCCAGCGCGGCCCCCGTTCGGCGCGGGATGCCGAACCCGCGGGCGGTGTCATTGCCCGAACCGGCGGAGAAGACCGCTAGCGGTACGCCGGAGTGCCGCAGCGCCGGCAGCAGGCTGTGAATCGTGCCGTCGCCGCCGACGACCCCCACGGCCTTCCAGGATTCCTGGCCGGATAAACGGGCCGAGAGAAATGAATGCGCTTGCTCCGCGCTGTCGGTGTAAGCGTACTCGTAAGGGATGCCTTGCCGCTGGAGTTTTTTTCTGATTTTTTTCCAGATCCGGCCGCCTCCCCCGTTGCCCGATTTTCGATTGACGATAAATAAAAACATAGCGACTCCCCTATCTATGTTGGCACGCCTGAGCGGCGTAATTTCAGTCTACTCAATATTTAAATAAATGAAAATCATATTTTTGAGTTTACCTCTTTAGGAAATGAAAGGAGTGTGGGCCATGCAACTGATCGCCATGATCACGATGCTCATCGACCATATCGGGCTGCTGTTTTTCCCCGGTGAGATGCTGTGGCGGATTATCGGAAGGATTGCGTTTCCCATCTACGCGTATGCGCTCGTCCAGGGCCATGCGCACACTTCGAATTACCGGAACTATGCCGTCCGTTTGTTCCTGATCGCCGCCGTGTCCCAAATTCCTTATCAACTGGCTTTCGATACGAACGGCCTGAACGTGGTGGCTACGCTATTTATGTCCTCTTTGGTCATTCGTCTGCTCGATCAGTTCAAACCGGGCGTTGCGTCCGTCCTGTTCATCGCCGGCGTCTGCGTGTTGATGGAGGTGCTTCCGTTTGATTACGGGGCTTACGGACTGCTGCTCGCGCTTATTTTCAAATATGCGGGGACGGGAAAAATGGTGGCGATGCACCTGCTCCTGAATGTGGCTTACCTGTTTGCTTTCGGTTGGGTGATCCAACTGGCCAGCATCCTTCCGACGATGGTCATCGCCTACGGACCGGGGTTGTGGCGGAAACTGGAGGCCTGGCGGCTGCCCCGCTGGGTATGGAGGGCTTTTTATCCGGCGCATTTGGCGGTGTTGGCCGTGCTCGTGTATTTCCTGAGCTTTTAGATTTTTATCGGTATGCTTGCTGCCTCAGTTGCTGCCGTTCGATCAAGACCGTGAAGATCCGGGAAGGTTCCCGGATTTTTCACTGCTTGTCGGGATCCTCGCCGGAATTCGTTGAAAAATGCTAAAATAGGGTATCTTAACGAAAAGCCGATATTCGCGTCTGGAAAGGTGGGTTAGGGAATGAGATGGAAATCATGGGGGTCGCTCCGGCATTGGTCTCATATTATTCGCCGTACCCTGCCCCTGCTGACCTCCGGGAAAGTCCCGTTTACCGATAAGCTGCTGCTGGTTGCGCCGGCGCTGTTGTATTGGGTTCTGCCGGATGTGCTGCCATGGATCCCGATCGACGACATGGCGGTTACGATACTGCTGATGAACTGGTTCGTTACCCGGGCGGAGCGCAAATATCCGGGGGCTTGACGGGACGGAGGGCGGTTTTTTCATACGAATGCAAACGGTCCGGTCTTGCTTGTTGGACGGCGTTTCTTTACAATAGGAATGTTAGGAAGCCACTTAAGGATAGGAGAGATCATATGAACGTCAAAATTACCCGCAATGCGGCGAAGGTGATACAAAAAGAACTGGAAAAGGAAGAGAACCAAGGTTTGGTGTTGAAGGTATTCATCACCCATTCCCATGGGGACCACGCCCATTACGGCCTGGATTTGGTCAAGCCCGGAGACAAGGACGAGCTCTTTAAGACCGACAAAGACATCGATGTCCTCGTGGAGGGAACCGATCCGCTGCTCGACGGCGTGAAAATCGATTATTTGTATTTCCCCGAGGAAGGTTTCGTCATCACGAATCCCTCCAAAGGCAATCACGGCGATCACTAGGCTTTAGCTTAACAAAAGAAGGGACCAAGCATGGCTAACGATATTCGCGTATGCGATCAATGCAATCATATCCGCATGAAGACATTTGTACCGAAACTGCAAAAGCTCGCGCCGGATGCCGAGATCAAAATCGGCTGCAAGTCCTATTGCGGACCCTGCGGCAAAAGAGCGTTCGTATATATCAACGGCCGGTACGTCAGCGCGCCGACGGAAGACGAAGTGCTGGCCAAAGCCGCGCCGTTCGTGAAAAAACCGAAAACGGAATAAACCCCGTCTTATGGCCGTTTATGCGCCGCGCGGGAATAAACGCCGCAGCCCGTACGAGAGTACGAGACCGCGGCGTTTTTTTGAACATAATAGATCACTTAATCAAAATCCTGTCCACTGTTCGGCACTTCGCCCCCCGAATATAATTTAGGTGAGATTGGACCCAAGAGATGGAGAGATCGTTATTAACGCCTCGATTAAAACCGTGCACATCGTGTTTAAAACCCCGCTCGTCAATAATCCGAATTTGTGGAAAATGGATAAAATCGGGTTGTTATAGAAGCGGCGGCGAATATAATTCTTTTCTAAGCGTTCCGCTTCCAGCAAAGCGTTCCGCTTCCAGCAAAGCGTTCTGATTTTAGCCATAGAGCGTTCCTCCATTTCGATTTTTTATGGTTCGTTGATTGAAATGGAGCCGGAGGGGAACGAGAACGGGGGCGGACTTCGGGCCAAATCTGCCCGAAGTGATAGGGGTTGTCCGACAAAATAGAGGTCAATAAAGAGAACAAAAAAACACCTTTACAGGAAAGTTCCCGAAAGGTGTCGAATAAAAAATGAGCGAAATATCCGCTCATTTTTTGATGTAATTTTTTAAAAATATGTAGAATTGGGATTTCTGCTATATCCAACCGTCGATGTAAGACGGCGATCCCTCTATCGGCAAATACAAGACTTTTCCGCACATAAAAGGCCCTCCAATCACATTACTGCCCATTGGAAGGCCTTTAAAGCGCGCACTTAACTACCTACCAGCACCCATATTTAAAGGTGTTTAGCAGTTTATCAGGTTATCTATCGGCCGATAGTACACACATTCATTTTAATAAAAAGGGTTCAATTAGGGAGATAAAACAAAATCTGTTTTTAATAATCAACCTATTTAATTATAGAGATTTTCTTATTTAAAATCTTTAAAGTATATCTTTGAAATCGGTAGAGTAGGCAACATCTTTTTGTTTTTCCAGTTCAGTCAGCCTTGCTGTTAAAGCTGCTTTTATTTCCTGATAAGCATCACTCCCTAGAGCTAAACGTAACGGTCCTTTTCCTTCGTCAACGCACTTAATAATAGCTTCCGCCATTTTTTTCGGGTCGCCGTTGCCGACTCTCTCGTCAGGGCCTTTACTTTCTTGGGATTGGATGTTCTGATAAAGTTTTTTGAATGCTCTAGCAGGTTGATCATCATATACGTCCAATTCTTGTCCAAAAACACCGTTGTTAGAAAAGAATCCAGTACGGATAGCCCCGGGTTCTACAAGTGTAAGCTTTATATTAAATGGTGCCGCTTCTTTTGCCAGTGTTTCAAAAACTCCTTCAACTGCCCACTTAGATGCACTGTACAACCCTTGCCCGGGGTTTGACAGAAAACCTACCATGCTGGAAATCTGAACAATATGTCCTTTCCCTTTTGACCTAAAATACGGCATAAAGGCACGAACTACACGTAATGCTCCAAATACGTTTGTTTGGAATAATTGTTCAATCTGTTCTTCGTTAGCTTCTTCCACAGCTCCAAACATTCCATACCCGACAGTGTTTGCTAATACATCAATCGTTCCAAGTTCCTCTATGGCTTGGCTTACTGCCTGTTTTATTGAGCTTGGGTCAGTTAAATCAAGCCTTGCTTGCCATAAATTAGAACCATATTTCTCCTTAAGGGCATCAAGAGTACCCGGTTTACGTACTGTAGCTGCGACGCGATCACCTCTCTTGAGCAATATCTCAATCATGGAATATGCTAATCCACCATTCGCCCCTGTTATAAACCATGTTGTCATAAAAAATCCTCCTTTTATTCGGTTTGTTCCAATCATATATTTAGAAATTAAAGTTAGCCGCCGTACGTTTATGCTAGTAATAAAATTACCAGTCTAAAGTTGGTATTAGCTTTAAATCTACCTCTATATGACTGCAAGCACATTGCAACAAACCATTAAATAAGATAAAAAATCGCCGTCATTTCTGGCGGCGGTTTTGATAATTGCATAGTAATATTCAATTGTTCATTATTTATCTTAAGCTAATATAGTTATTAGTTTTTCCTCAGTTTCTATGCCCGCTGATGTATAAATGCTCCAATGCAAAGTGGGATTGCCATCAATTGATAAAGAATGTGCTTGGAATTCCAGTAGGCCAACATCTGGGTGTTGAAAAATACCGCAGGTAATTTTTTTCTGCCGGACATCATGTTGTTCCCATAATATCTTAAATTCTGAATAATTTTCACAGAGCCATCTAGCCCGGTCTAGATATTCCGGGTGTTCTGGGTGACGATCACATACCGCACGAAATACTGCTACGCTATAGGAGATAAATTCATCACGATTTACCATTTCTTTTTTAATTTTTTCATCCGAAAAAATGATATTTAACATGAAACGTTCTTCTATAGGCCATGCACTAAAATCAGAAACAATTAATTCGGCAGCTTTATTCCATGCCAGTACATCGGTTTTATCGTTTATTATAAATGATGGATAATTCAACTGTTCAACAGCTGCGTATAAAGAAGTACTGTCTTCTTCTTCGTCCTCATCAATATCTTCTTGAGATTGTAAACTTCCGATTTCTGATAAATCAATCAAATGAATCATTTCATCCTTGTCTAACTGTAAAGCTACACCTATATTTTTTAAGATGTCTTGAGAGGGCTTGACATCACGTCCTTGTTCCAGCCAAGTATAATAGGTAGCACTTACATTAGCCATATAAGCGACTTCTTCTCTGCGCAGTCCTGGCGTTCTTCTTCGTGATATATCCGTAATACCAACCATTTCTGGTTGAAGTCGTTCTCTTCGTGACTTCAAAAATTGTCCAAGTGCTTTAGATGAATTATTGCTATTCATGAATTTATCTCCTTATTCCTCTTTTTGTATCGTCCATCTGGCAGAACCGGGATGGACGAGCCGAAACCGTGGCCATGCCATCCGACCGAGCGAACGACCTCATCTATTTTCATATGAAGGTATCCCGCGCTTTCCGGAAAAATAACCTGCCGCTGCGATGGTAAAGAGATACGGGCAAACCGCCGTGATGTTGATCCCGCCTAAGTCGTCTTGGAATAAGTGCTCAAAAACCGGCGCGGCGACATGCCTTCCGCCTGCTTGAACGCTTTGCTGAACGAGTAAACGTTGCCGTAGCCGACCTTCTCGGCGATCGTGGATAAGGACATGCGGTTAAACATCATCAATTCCTTCGATTTCTCCATGCGGTAGCGGATCTGGAACTGATGGGGCGTTAAATCGTACGTTTGCTTGAAGATGCGGGAGAAATGGAACACGCTCAGGCAGGCAATTTTGGATAACGTCTCCAGCGGTACCGTTTCGTTGTAATGCTCCATAATGTAGGTGACCGTTCGCTCCATCGCGCGCTGATGCAAAACCAGATGCGCGTTATCGTTGGCCTTCCGCCCTTTCAACAGCAAATAAAGGATGCGCAGCACCAGCGATTTCTGCAACAGGGGATAGTCGGAGTCGCGCCGTTCGTAGGCATGGATAATCTGCATCAGCGTCTTGTGCACCTCGGCATGGTTGCCGATGCGCAGCACGTTCGGAAAACCGAAGGAGGTGCCCAGGACGTCGGGGCGAAGCCAGGCCAATTCTTCCTCGGTGCACTCGTCGCGATTTTTGAAATTGATCGGCACCTGTTCAAAATCCTCGTAATACAACACGTCGAAATGAATATGCGGCATCCAGCACTCCCCTCGCGAACATAGGAATTCATGCTCCAAGCCCGGTTTGAACAACAGAATGTCCCCGGGTTCCGTGACAAACGTTTCGTTCTCCACGCGAATGGTGAGTTCGCCCTTTTCCATGTACAGCAGCTCATAGTCGAAAATGATGCGAGGCGTCAGGCGCATCTCGTCGACCCGGTGATTCCACGCTCTCCGGACATTGGGTGAAAGGCTGTGCAACATCTGTTGAAGCGTCATTGGCTGATTGTCCATCTGTCCCTCCTGTATAGCAAGATTGGAAGCAGGCCATCCATCAACGAGAGCATTAACTATCTATAAATAATAAACAGAATTGCCGAAGCGAGAAAGAGCCGGTACTAAAGAAGTGATCGTGATTCGGCCACAATAGCAAGAATGGATAAGAAATCACAAATCCCAACATAGAACCCGGCCGGATGATCCTGTAAAATTTAAATATGTAATCGCTTTCATATTAACATGGTTGAGAAAGCGCCGGAAGGGGAAACTTGCCCGCCTGAGACGAAACCGACGGTCTCGGTCAGGCGAAGGAGCTTGTTTTTGCCGAAAATATGAAATCGATTGCAGAATGAAATGAAAGCCATACAATGAGCGCCCTGAGGGACGCCGATAAGGGGATGAATCCTGTTGCGCAGCATTCCGTTGTTCTTTCTTTCCGCGCTGCTGCTGTTGACCGCTTCCTGCGGCAAAGAGCCCTCCGGGCTCGAACGGATGACCGCTCCTGCGGAGGATGCGTTTATTTTGAAGAGCACCGCCAACCTGCAGCGGATCGCTCAGCTTACCGGAAAGGAGTCGTTGAATCAAACCGACAGGTTCGCAGTCTACGGGACCGATCTGGGATCGATGTTTACGGTGGAGGATAAAACGTATTTCGTCTTCGGGGACACGTTCGGCGAAAGGCCGGAAGGGATGACGGGAGGGGGAGGAAGCTTTTGGCGATCGAACGTCATGGCCTACAGCACGGACCTCGACCCTTCCGACGGGATCGCTTTTGACGGGATGATCACGGACGATACAGGGCTTGCCAAGGAGTTGATCCCGTCCAAAAAGCTCGACTACGACGAAATGACCGTGATCCCGACGCATGGATTGTCCGTAGACGGAGCGATGTACCTTTACTATATGTCCGTCAATCATTGGGGCGATCCGGGAGAATGGGACGCGAACTATGCCGGCGCAGCCAAGTCGGTGGACGGGGGCCGGACCTGGACGGCCGTGGAGGGACTCACATGGCCGGGAGACAGCGGATTTATCCAGGTGAGCCCGTTTAAAATCGGGGACGGCGCGGAAGCGGACATTTATTTCTGGACGATCCCATCCGGACGTTTCGGAGGCGTTAAACTGATGCGGGTGAAGGAGAAAAACATCGAAAACTTAGGCAGCTACGAATATTTCGCGGGGCGCGACGAGCAGGGGAAAGCGCGATGGAGTCCGGATATGGACCGGGCCGAGCTCGTGGTTGACGATCGTGCCGGGGAATTGTCGGTCATCTGGAACTCCGGTCTGGAGCGCTGGCTGATGACTTATTTGAAAGAAGGCCAAGGCGTCGTCCTCCGGGAAGGCTTAACTCCCTGGGGACCTTGGGGAGACGCGATGGACCTGGTCCCGGCCGCCGAATATCCGGGGTTATACGCCCCGTTCATGAATGAACGTTATCTCGCGGACGACGGGCGGACGATCTATTTTGCCTTGTCGCTTTGGGATCCATATAACGTGTTCTGGTTCAAAGCCACGCTGGAGGAATCCGGCTCCGGCAATTGAGCCAAGAAGGGGAGTCCGCTATGGTTTAAGCGCTTTGAGGCGTTTAAATAGAAGCTTTTCCGAAAAAAAGGGAGGTTTACTCAATGAAACAGCGTCGTTTAAAAGGATTGTCTTGGACATTGGGATTGCTGCTGGTCGTAGCCTTGCTTGTATCCGGCTGCGGAGGCGCGGGGAACGGCGGGAATACCGCTGCGGGCGGAAATGCAGGAAACGGGGGCGGGAATGCCGCCGAAGAACCGGCGGCCGGCGACAACGCTGCTCCAAAGGAGAAAGTCAAGCTCGAATTTTGGGCGAACAAGTTCGAGGAGACAACGGATGCCTGGTTCAAGAAATGGACGAACGAATTCAACAAGACGCATGACGATATCGAAGTGAAGCTGACGATCGTGCCGGGGGATGCCTGGGCGCAGAAGCTGAAAGCGGCGCAGGCGGCCGGCAAGGCGCCCGACTTGATGACGATGAACTACAGCAACATCGCCCCGTCGGCGAAGCAAAGCCAGATTTTGCCGCTGAACGATTACATGGACCCCAGTCTTTTTGACGATCTTTACGACAATGTCAAAGGTTTCGTCACGGTGGACGGCAAGTATTACGCCTATCCGAAGCTGGTAGAGCCTTCGGCGGTGCTGTATTACCGGAAGGATTTGTTCGAAGCCGCCGGGCTGGATCCGGCCAAACCGCCGGTGACGTGGGATGAGCTGATCGACTACGGCAAGAAACTGACCAAAAACGGCGTGTACGGCTTATCGACGGCCCAAACCGCCGGGGATCTCGGATGGTCGAGCTGGGGGCTGCAGTTTAATGCGGCCGGGCATCTGCCGATCACGGACGATTGGTCCAAAGCGGATGTCTTGAACGACGGTTATCGGGAGCTTCTGAACTTCTACAAAACGCTGTACCAGGAAGGGATCATGCCGAAGCAGCAATTGGCCGGTTATGCGGACGCAGCGCCGTTCGGTCAAGGCAAGGTGGCCATGGAAATCAGCGGTTCGTGGGCGATCGGCCTGTTCCGGAACGAATACAAAAACATGCTGGACAAAATCGGCGTCGCCCCCATGCCGTCGATCGACGGGGATCAAACGAAAACGACGGCTACGCTGGGCGGCTGGACGCTGGTCGTGGACGGCAAGTCCAAACATCCCGAGGCGGCCGCGGAATATATCAGCTGGCTGCTGGCCGGAGACCCGAACATCATGATCGACTTCTTCAAAACGAGCCAATTCTCCAAGTTTTCGCCGCGCAAATCGGTGGACGAAGCGATGAACCAGGATGCGGACGCGAAAAACGATGAATGGCGCAAGCTGATCGCCGAGAAGATCGTGCCGTATTCCGAAGCGGAACCGGTCTATCCATGGGACATCAGCATGTTCTTCGCCACCGCGATCGAGAAGGCGATGAAAGGCGAGGACGTGGATAAGTCGCTAGCTAACGCGGAGAAAGAAATCAACAATTTCATTGCGAAGCAGAAGCTGGCGGGGACGAATCCGAGAGCAAACGGCGGTGAATAAGGATGCTTCGCAACAACCATCGTTATGAAAATAAAGTGGCGTACGCGATGCTGCTGCCGATTTTGGCGCTGCTTACCGTATTCGTCATCATCCCGTTCGTGTACGCCATTAATGTCAGTTTCTACGATTGGAGCTTTTACCAGGATTCGGTTTATGTCGGATTGCGCAATTTCGTCAACGTGTTGACCGACCCGTTGTTTACGAAGTCGGTTCTGATCGGCCTCCGCTTCTCGCTGATGGTCGTTCCGGCCCAGCTGCTGCTGGCCTTTCTGTTCGCCCACGTGATCAAAGGCATGGGAAGACGCTGGTCCGGGTTCGTGAAAACGTCGATTTACATCCCGACGATCATTTCCGGCATCATCGCTTCGATCGTATTCGCTTTTATATACAACTATGACGCCGGCCTTGCCAATTACCTGCTTGGGCTGTTCGGGCTGGAGAAACTGGCCTGGATCGCCGACGTCCGGACAGCGCTCGCGAGCATCGCGGTGCCGGTCGTTTGGCTCGGCTTCGGGATTACGACGTTGATCATGCTGGCCGGATTGCTCGACATCCCGGAGAGCTATTACGAAGCGGCCGAGCTGGAAGGGGCCGGAGGGTTGACGAAAATGCTGCGGATCACGCTGCCGCTGATGAAAAACGTCATCTTGTATCTGCTCGTTACCGGCTTCACCGGAGCCGTCCAGCAGTTTGAGCTGCCGCTCATCATGACCGGCGGCGGCCCGGTCGACGAGACGCTGACCCCGAACCTGTACATTTTCAACCACTTCCGGAACGACGTGCTCGTGGGCCACTCCATCGCTTCGGCGCTGCTGTTGTTCCTCGTGCTGGGCAGCATTTCCGCGATCATCTTCAAGGTGCTGAATTCGGATAAAGCGGTGGACGGTTAAAATCAACCCGGATGGAGGACTAAGAGACGATGAGAGTTAAAGCACAGATCGGCAAAATCGTCCTGCATGCCGCCGGTCTTCTGGTCGCCTGCGTGGCATTGTTTCCATTGCTGTGGATGGCGATCGCCGGATTCAAGGCCAAGACGGAGGTGTTGTCCACGCCGTTCCGGTTTTTGCCGGAGCGGTGGCTGGTCAGCAACTACATTTCCATTTTGCAGGACAGCATGTTTCTCAAATCGATGATCATCACGTTTGGCGGAGCGGTGTTGTTTGCCGGGTTAAGCCTGGCGATCAACGCCTCTGCCGCGTATGTGTTCGCCCGTCTGGAGTTCCGCTTCAAGCGGGTGCTGTGGGTGTACGTCATCTTGACGATGTTCATCCCGGGCATGGCGATCCTGGTGACCTCGTTTATCGTCGTGACCAAACTGCAAATGCTCGACACGTTGGCGGTGCTCGTGCTGCCGGGCGTCGCCTCCGCCGGGCATATGTTTTTCATCCGCCAGTTCTATCTCAATATTCCGCTGGCGTTGGAGGAAGCGGCTTTGATCGACGGGGCGGGGCGATTCAAAATCTTTACGCATATTTTCCTGCCGATGTCATACCCGGTATTCGTCATCGTAGGCATCGGCTCGTACCTGGGCTACTGGAACTCCTTCGTCTGGCCGACGATGACGATTACGAACGTGAACCTGTTTCAAATCATGCAGTATCTGGCCACGTTCCGTTCCGAGCGGGGGACGGAGATGGGGCTTTTGATGGCAGGATCGAGCCTCGCGGCCGTGCCGACGATCGTGCTCTTCCTGATCTTCCAGAAGTACATTATCCGCGGCATCAAAATATCCGGCTTGAAGTAAAGGCGACGAAAGGAGGATTTTAAGTGATCGAGTTGGAAAATTCCCGGCTGTACGTGGGGCTTCGCGAGGACAACGGCGCGGTTGTTTCCCTGCGCGATAAACCAAGCGGACGGGAATACATCGAACCGGACGGCGGCGGGGGCGACGCGTTTTGGCTGGAGACGGAAGCCGGTGCTTCGGGCGAGTTTAGTGGATTTTCTTACGAACTGCGGGAGCGGGAAGGATTCCGCGAATGTCTGTTGCGCTGGCAAACCGCGGCGGGACCGGTCGTGACCGGAACGATCCGGCTGCGTGACGGGGCAGACCTGCTGGAATTTCGCTGCGGGGTGGCCAACGCACCGGGCGGACCGGCCGTCATGAGCCTGGAGTATCCGATCCTTCCGGATCTGCGGGCGATCACGGAGGGAGGCGAGGACGATTTTGCCGTCCACAGCTTTGCCACGGGCTTTCAGGTGCGAAATCCGCAGAAGCACTTTCGCCACGAAGGATTGGGGCTGCGCTACATGCCCTACCCGGAAAGCTTTTCGGGCGCGGCGATGCAGTTTTTCGCCTATTACGGCAAGGATTGCGGCGGACTGTATTTCGCCGCTCTGGACCCGGACGGTTACGCCAAGTGGCTGAACTTCTACAAAAACCGAAACGGGGGGCTGGAAGCGTCCTTCATTCACGCCTGCGAAGACATCGGCCCCGGCAAAGGCATCGAGGTGCCGTACCCGATGGAAGTGCGGCTGCTTGAAGGGCGGGGCTGGCACGAAGCCGCCGCTCTTTACAAGGCCTGGGCAATTCAGCAACCGTGGTGCGCCAAAGGCACGCTGGCCGAGCGGCGGGACCGCGGCGACGCGGAGCTGTTCCGCTGGCTGTACGAGGAGGCGGGGGCGGCCACGTTCGGCATCAACGCCGGTTACGACCGGACCGCGTGGCTGCGCAAGTACCGCGAGCGAATCGGGACGCCGCTGTTCCATATCCTTGGTCCGGACTGGAGCAAGGCGCCCCAAACGTTCGGGCGGGGCGTGCCCGGCGGCTACGACGACTGGTTCCCGACCCGGTTCAACCCGGACAATATCGCCTGCATGCGTGAGAACGGCGACAAATTCGCCCCGTTCGAATTCGACTATTTGTTCAACTTCGCCGGGGCGGACGGGGAACTGGCCAAAGCGGCCGCCCAGCGTTTCCCGGACGACAAAAAAAGCATCGACGCCTACCGGTTCCCGTTCCTCTGCCCGGCAACCTCCTTTAGCCGGGATCTCCACCGGCGCAGGGACGAAACGCTGCAGCGGGAGGTGGACGTGGACGCGATCTACTACGACATTTCGGCGAACAACATCCTGAAGGTGTGCCTCGACGAAAGTCACGGCCACCCGGTTGGCGCCGGTAAAGCGATCACCGACGCGTACCGGCGGAACTACGCCGAGACAAAGGAAGCGATGGGGCAGGCGGTGGGACGTTATGTGCCGATGGGAACGGAAATGATGAACGAGGCGTACCTGGATGCGCTCGACTTCTATCAGGCCCGCGCCGGCGGGCAGCCGGCCGCTCCGCTGGAAGGCTACCCGTTCCGGGAGCTGCTGAAGTCGGGGGACGCGGAGCTGGTTCCGCTGTTTGCCTATGTATACCACGAATACGGACCCGTGAGGCTGGACGGTTGGGGCAAGCTGACCGAGGAGATCGGCAACCTGTTCTATTTTACCGTGGCACGGACGTATTTGTGGGGCGGGCTGTACGAACTCAATTACGAATACAGCCCGATGGAGGCGCTGGACGGCGTGGAGAACGAAAGCGGCGAGCACTACGCTACTTTCGAGCCAAGGGGATACGCCTTCTCGGAAGAGCGGGCGAGCTACCTGAGCCTGTTTGCGGCCCTAAGAACCGGCGCCGGCAATAAATACCTCGCCTACGGCGAGATGCTTCCCCCGCTTCCCCTTGATTTCGGCCGGGTGACGCTGGACTGGTTCCATTACAACCACGGGATCGGTTCCTTGGAGTATAACGATGCGGGCAGCTTAAGCGTGGATAGCATCGTCCATGCGGTCTGGAAATACCGCGACGAAAGCGTCGGGCTGTTTTTCGCCAACGTCGGCGAGGAAGCTTGGCAGGTGACGTTGCGCCCAGGGGACATTCCCGTGGCGGAAACGATAACGAAAATGCATTGTCATTACTGTTCGCTGGACCCGGACCCGCGGGCATCCGAGACGATTTCGGCAGACGTTGCGGAGCTGAAGCTGACGATCCCGCCGCGAAGCGTCGCTTTGCTGGAAGCGATGTTGAATACCGCAAACTGCACACAACAAGCATGATAGATAGTGTTAAAAAGTCAGGTTTGGAGCACCGAAGCCTATGCTTACGAAGCGCGTTTTTTCACAACGCTTGAGGCCGGATGAGGCTAGGGACTTCAGTAGCGGGGCCGATCGTAACCACGCTCAACGTAACCGCACTCAACGTAGCCGCACTGAACGTAACGGACCGTAAAGACCTTATTGGCCCATTTCCCGGCTATTTCCCGCTGTAACGGACTCCAGAGACCTTATTGGGCTCTCATGGTGACCATTTAGCCGCTTTTGACCGAAATAAGGTCTCCTCGGTCCGTTAG
>NZ_JBNYYG010000093.1:0-14841 GCF_050565405.1 Paenibacillus macerans
GGGTCGGCCCCGCTGCCGCCGCGCACGGCCGCCTTCCCGGGCGGCGCCCATGCCACACCCGCCGATCTGACGTGGCGACGTTTCTCCTCCGCGCTGGCCCCGGGTTTCGCCGCGGACATTGCCGGCTTTACCGCCGGCGCTTGCGCCTCGCGGTAGCTTCGTCCCTCCGTTCCCGTATGAGTCTCCGTGCGGGACCCAAGGTTTATTTTCAAAGAGCTCGGTTTTTCCTGCATCCGATTGCCTACCTCCATCTTGTCGTCGTGCTGTCCTCGTCTCGCTCCACAGCCAGCTAGTAACCTAGTTTTTCTCTTCCTATATCGTTTGCCCGCTATACTTATAGATATGAGTTTTCACGATTTGCTAGAACCCGTTCGCCCATCTTCTTCCATCCTATTTTCGGCACCTCGCGGGTTGGCTTCCCTTTGAACATCCGCCGTACCGCAACCATCTACTGTGACCATCTACCGTATTCGTCCACCGAACCCGCCGTGCCGTAACGGACCGTAATGACGCTAAATGCCGATTTCCCGGCTATGTCCCAAGCTAACAACCTAACGGACGCCGTTGACTCTATTGCGCTCTTACCGCTGCCAAAAGAGCATATTCGCAGGAAATAACGTTCACTCGGTTCTTTTAAAATAGATGAGCCTTGGAAAACGACGGTTAGCGGCTCCTCTGAGAGTATCGATTTGTCGTGGACAACTTGGACTCGAGGCCACAAAGCAGACATTGTACGAATTTTCGTCCAAAATCCCTGCATGGTACCGTTATATGGGCGTTATTGTACGATTTTTCGTACAAATCTCCTGCACCGAGCCGTTGCATGAGCGCTTTTAGATGATTTTTTGTACAAACCCTCCCCCTCGTCCATGACATGAGTGTTTTTGTACGATTTTTCATTCAATCCCTGCATTCGGCGGTTACGCGAACTCGACCAAACACGATTGGGTTCTGCTCCCCCAGAAGGCTTTCTGCTCTGCCCAACGTTCTCAAGGTTGATTTACCGCTTTTATGCCGCCTAAGTTAATTAACCATGCTAACCATTCATCGACTGCTCCTGTGTCCGTTAGCCTTCCTATGGATACTTGCCTTCTCGCATCACTTCCATTTCTGGAGGCCACTCCTTTTCCGCAGCCAAAATGAGCTCCCGGCATCGTCGCTTCAAAGAATCCTTCCTGATCCCCCCTCGACCGCTAAAACAACAAAAAAAAAGACGACCCGGTTTTCCGGGTCATCCTTGAACCCTGGCGTCAAAGGCCAGGGGGGCATCCTTATGATCTTATAATTGCGCTTCGCCTTTCTCCCGGAAGGGGGCCGACTTTTTGTAAATCTCGCCCCATTCTTTCATCTTCTGAATGATCGGAATCAACGTCTTCCCGAATTCCGTCAGGGAGTATTCCACCTTCGGCGGCACTTGATGGTACACCTCGCGGTGAACGATGCCGTCGTCCTCCAGCTCGCGCAGCTGCAGCGTCAGCATGCGTTGGGTAATGGTCGGGCAAATCCGCCGGAATTCGTTGAAACGGATCGGCCCATTCATCAAATGATACAATAATACGCCTTTCCATTTGCCCCCGATGACGTCCAGCGTGAATTCGACCGGGCAGCCTTCGTCGTTCGGACAAGCGCCGTAACCACTTTTGCGATTCCGCATCTCCGTATCCCTCCACAATAGTATACAAATAGATACTATATAACATTAATGTGCGTACTTACAATTTTAAAACAAATGAATTAGATTAACAAGTGTGAAGGGAAGGCTAATACAAGTAACATTCCATAATAAAAACGATTAAGGAGGCCCGTCATCATGGCGCAAGATATGATGAAAGCAGTGGGGTTTTATAAGTATCTTCCGGTGGAGGACCCGGAGAGTCTGCTTGATGTGGAAATCGAGAAACCGCAGCCGACCGGCAAGGATATCCTGGTGAAAGTCCAAGCGATCTCCGTCAATCCGGTTGACGTGAAGGTGCGTTCCCCCAAAAGCCGCGTAGAAAATAAGCCGCGCGTCATCGGTTGGGACGTTGCCGGCGTCGTGGAGCAGGTCGGGTCGGAAGTTACGCTGTTCCAACCGGGCGACGAAGTGTATTATGCCGGCAGCATCATCCGTCCCGGCGGCAACAGCGAATTCCACCTCGTCGATGAACGCATCGTCGGCAGCAAACCGGCTTCGCTGGGTTTTGCCGAAGCGGCGGCGCTCCCGCTGACCGGAATTACCGCTTGGGAAGGACTGTTCCACCGTTTGGGCATCCCGTTGAACGCCGCCGATAACGCCGGCAAAACGCTGCTCATTATCGGTGCGGCCGGCGGTGTTGGCTCCATCGCTACCCAGTTAGCCAAACACGCCGGACTGACCGTCATCGGAACGGCTTCGCGACCCGAATCCGCCGAATGGGTAGAAGAGCTGGGCGCCGACCATGTCATCAACCACTATGAAGCATTCGTGCCTCAATTGAAAGCAAACGGCTATAGCCAGGTGGACTATATCTTCTGCCTGAACACGACGGAGAAACACTGGAAGAACATGGCCGACGCGATTGCGCCGCAGGGCAAAATCTGCTCGATCGTGGAAACGGAGGAGTTGCTCAACTTGACCCTGTTGAAGGATAAAAGCGTGACGTTCGTCTGGGAGCTGATGTTTACCCGTTCGATGTTCCAGACCGAAGATATGATCGAGCAGCACCACCTGCTGAACGCCCTTGCCGGTCTCGTCGACCAAGGCGCCATTCGTACAACCGCAGCCGAAAAGCTGGAACCGATCAACGCCGCTAACCTGCGCAAAGCCCACGCCTTGCTGGAAACAGGGCAAACGGTAGGCAAAGTCGTTCTGGAAACCTTCCGGTGATGTCGCCGGCAGTCCCGGATTAGCAGTCTGGCCGGCACGGATCCAGAGAGATCCGTAAGCAACGGCTGCAACCGGGGGCTAAATCAGTCCTCTTGCATCATAGTCAAGGCGTTCTCACTTTAAAAGGAACTCGGCCTTTCATCCAAGCGCCGCGAAGGACGCACTCCTTTGCGGCGTTTTTAGTTTATCCGTTCACACAAATAAAAAACCATGCTGCGAAAGCATGGTTCTTGCGCTCATATAAATAGATAACCATCATTCCGGTAGGTTCGGGAACAAACTGTGAATCAGGCCCAGGAAGGCTGGATTTTCAATACCGGCTTTTCTTCTTTGACGGTTACCGGAATTTTCTCGATTTCAGGTGCATTTTCTTCAACGGAGATGCGCCAAATGTCTGCCCCGAGACCGGACAGCTTCTCGGCCAAATGCACGTATCCCCGGTCGATATGATGCGTACCGCTGACCTCGGTCGTACCGTCGGCTACCAGGCCCGCAATAATCAACGCGGCCCCGGCCCGCAGATCGGTGGCGCATACCTTCGCACCGCTCAGCTTTGCCCCTCCGCTAACGATCGCGCTGCGTCCCTCAACCTTGATATCGGCATTCATCAACCGGAACTGGTCGACATGCATGAAGCGGTTCTCGAACACGGTCTCCGTAATGACACTGGTGCCTTCGGAAGCTAACAGCAACGCCATCATCTGGGACTGCATGTCGGTCGGGTAACCGGGGTACGGCAACGTTTTGACGTCAACGGCCTTTAATGGCTTGTCGGCGATAACCCGAACTCCGTTCTCCTGGGTGTCCACGGCGACGCCCATTTCTTCCAGCTTGGCAATAACCGGCCCCAGATGGTCGGCAATCGCGCCTTCCACAAACACGTTTCCGCCCGTGATCGCGGCCGCGATCATAAAGGTTCCCGCTTCGATGCGGTCAGGGATGACGGTATGCTCGCAGCCGTGCAGCTTCTCGACGCCTTCGATCCGGATCATGCCCGTTCCTGCGCCGCGGACGACTGCGCCCATGCTGTTCAAGTAATTGGCCAGGTCCACGATCTCCGGCTCTTTGGCCGCATTTTCGATCGTGGTGGTTCCTTCGGCCAGCGTGGCTGCCATCATGATATTTTCCGTCGCGCCAACGCTGGCTACGTCCAGATATATTTTTGCGCCGCGGAGACGGCCTTGCGATTTGGCTTCGATGAACCCGTGGCCCAGGTTGATTTCCGCCCCCATCGCTTCAAACCCTTTGAGATGCTGATCGATCGGTCTGGTTCCGATGGCGCAGCCGCCAGGCAGCGAGATTCGGGTAAATCCCGTCCGTGTTAACAATGGACCCATGACAAGAAAAGACGCCCGCATTTTACGCACCCATTCATAAGGTGCCTCACAAGAAGCGATCCGTTGCGCATTAACCGTAATGACTTCCCGGTCATATGTAACTGTCGCCCCAAGTGATTCCAAAACTTTATTAATGGTCATTACATCGTCAAGAGGAGGTGCATCGCGAATAATGCTGACCCCTTCTTCACCCAATAAAGACGCTGCAATGATCGGTAGCACTGAATTTTTAGCACCGCTGACTTTTACGTTCCCGGCCAAAACATTGCCACCGCGGACGATAAATTTGCTCATCATGGTTCCCTCCGCGCGTTCATTTTCACTTTTTTCCCGATATGGAAATAGTTATCCCGTTCATTCCCTAAATTTCATCATATCACCGGTCATTTAAGGCACACAAGGCTCTAATCCTGTCGAAAAAGCGCGTTTTGGCGTTGAAATCGCCTTTTGCTCCGTCCTTGGACTTGCTTTCGAGTTCGTAGTCCTTATTCTCCATTGTTGACACATTGAAATGATGTTATTCGACAATTTCTTTACTGACCTTTGACAGTCTAACCCCTTATAACCAATTCGTCCTTCATCCAAACATATACTTTAGCATCTGGGTGTAACCCCAATATTCCAACACAAAAGCGGCCACGAATCGGCCCAGCACCACCGCCAGCAGCAGCTGCAGCAGCTTGCCCTGCGGCCCCTTCGGGTGGCGGATGAACAAATCGAGCTTCAGATTCTGCAGCGCCCACCAAGAAATGGCGATGCAAGCCAGCGAAACGAGGATGGCCGTCAAACCACCCACGCCGACCGAAGCGGATACCTGTTCGACCGGACTCATGTTAAATCCCCCATCACGTTTTATATTTATGCAGCAAGTACCTAATCGGTTAATCCCCGATCAGAGCTATGATCCATCGTTCACAACCTGTCTTATATATCGGTTCCGAACTTGTAAAAATATAGACCCTATATATCATACTTGCCATCGTGACAATAATCCAGCTTTTCTTTCCCTTGCAAAGGCTTCCAATTTCATCTATTACTAAAAAATCAGTGATACATCACTTCGGGGCGTTTCAAATGAATTCGCTAACGTCGTCGGCTTCTCCTGCAAACGCTCTATTATCGATGGCATGAAAAAACGGGCACCTCGGAAAGGTGCCCGTTCGAAAGCAGGCGCTATTGCTTGTTGCGGCTCGATACGTTGATCCGCGTAACGGCTCTTTGCAGCGCCAGTTCAGCCCGGCGATGATCGACCCGATCCTGATTGTTGCGGGCCGCCAAACGGCGTTCAGCGCGCTCACGAGCCGCAATGGCTCGCTCGACGTCGATCTCTTCCGGCAGTTCCGCGCTTTCGGCCAGCACGATCACTTTATCGCTTTGCACTTCGATAAAACCGCCGTGCACCGCGATCGTCGTCGTGTCCTTGCCGGTTTTGGCTACGATCGGAGCCACTTGGAGCGGCGTTACCAGCGGGATATGTCCCGGCAAAATGCCGAGTTCCCCTTCAAGGCCGCGGACAGTCAGGCTGTCCACCTCTTTCGAGAACACCACATGCTCCGGCGTAACGATTTCCAATAAAAAGGTGCTCACGTTTATCCCTCCTGTTCGTGGGACCGTTCATTTCTGAACATCCGCATTCACGGCGCGGTATTAGAGGTTGTTCAAAAAGTCGTCTTTTGATCACGAAGCAGGTCAAGAAGCCAATTCTACGTCGAATCTTGAATTTAGCCGGGCCTTCCGTTGCTCACGCAGGTTCGCCTACGCTCCGCTACTTTCGTCCCTAGCTTTATCCAACCTTCCCGGTGCTCAATACCCGACTTTTTGAACTCGCACTATTATAGCGTCTTGGCTTTTTCGACAGCTTCTTCGATCGTCCCTACGAACAGGAACGCCGCTTCCGGAAGGTCGTCATGCTTGCCGTCCAGGATTTCTTTAAAGCTGCGGACCGTTTCGGCGATCGGTACATATTTACCTTTGAAGCCGGTAAATGGTTCGGCCACGTGGAACGGCTGCGACAGGAAGCGTTCGATCTTCCGGGCGCGGGCCACGAGCGTTTTATCGTCATCGGACAATTCATCCATACCCAGGATGGCGATAATATCTTGAAGTTCCTTATAACGGGCCAAAATTCGCTTCACGCCTTGGGCTACTTCGTAATGCTCTTCGCCTACGATTTCCGGCGTCAAAATCCGCGAGCTTGATGCAAGCGGGTCGACCGCAGGGAAAATCCCTTTTTCGGAAATTTTACGTTCCAGGTTGGTCGTTGCGTCAAGGTGAGCAAACGTCGTAGCCGGAGCCGGGTCGGTATAGTCATCCGCAGGCACATAAATCGCCTGAATCGAGGTAACCGAACCTTGCTTCGTTGAAGTGATCCGTTCTTGCAATTGACCCATTTCCGTCGCCAGCGTAGGTTGGTAACCTACCGCGGAAGGCATCCGGCCGAGCAAGGCCGATACTTCGGAACCCGCTTGCGTAAACCGGAAAATGTTATCGATAAAGAGCAGCACGTCGCGGCCTTCTTCATCGCGGAAATATTCAGCCATAGTCAAGCCGGTCAACGCTACGCGCAAGCGTGCGCCCGGCGGTTCGTTCATCTGTCCGAATACCATCGCCGTCTTCTGGATAACGCCGGATTCCATCATTTCCATGTAAAGGTCGTTCCCTTCGCGGGTACGCTCCCCTACGCCGGCAAATACGGAAATCCCGCCATGTTCCTGGGCAATGTTGTTGATCAACTCCTGGATCGTAACGGTTTTACCTACGCCGGCGCCGCCGAACAGGCCGATTTTACCGCCTTTGGCATAAGGAGCCAGCAAGTCGATAACCTTGATCCCGGTTTCGAGCATTTCCGACTGCGTGGACAATTGCTCGAAGGAAGGCGGTTCGCGGTGGATCGGAAGCTTGACTTCCGTTTCCGCCGGACCTTTGTTATCGATCGTTTCGCCAAGCACGTTAAATACCCGGCTAAGCGTAACTTCTCCGACCGGAACCGAGATTGGCGCCCCCAGGTCGATGGCCTCGGTGCCGCGCACAAGCCCGTCCGTCGAGGACATGGCGATACAGCGAACCAGGTTGTCGCCCAGATGATTGGAAGCTTCCAGAACCAGGTCGGCTTCGCCTGCCTGCTTCACAATTTTTATTGCGTTAAAGATTTCCGGGAGTTGACCACGCCCAAATTCGATGTCAACAACCGGACCCATTACGCTGACAACGCGTCCTTTGTTCATCTTTGTTTCCCTCCTAAAAGTGCTATCGGAACTATCAGCTTTGCGCGTTCGCCCCGGCAACGATTTCCGTGATTTCTTGGGTAATCGCCGCTTGACGAGCACGGTTGTAAGTCAAGGTTAGTTCACCGATCATTTTGGTTGCGTTTTTCGTTGCGCTGCCCATCGCCGTCATCTTGGCCGCAAGCTCGCTCGCTTTCCCTTCAAGCAAGGCGCCAAAGATCAGGGTTTCGGCATATTTCGGTAATAACACTTCCAGCACGCCTTCCGGGGACGGCTCATATTCGTAGCTCGCGGTAACCCCATGCGTATCGACCTGTTCAAAGGGCAACAGACGTTCTACCGTAGGCGTCTGGGTGATGGCATTGACGAAACGGTTAAAGCAGACGTAAACCTCGTCGTACTGCTCTTCTTCAAAGCCTTGAACCGCAGCGTAAGCCAGTGATTTAATGTCGGCGAATTTCGGCGTATCGGACAACTCCGTTACGTCCTGAACGATGTGGTAACCCCGACGCGATAAATAGTCACGGCCTCTGCGGCCCATTACGAATAATCCGTATTCCTCCGGCGAAGAATGGCGGCTCTTGATCAAATCGGTCACTTTACGGAGGATGTTGGCGTTATACCCGCCCACCAGGCCGCCGTCGGAAGTGATGACGATATAAGCCGTCTTCTTGATCGGACGAGAGACCAGCATCGGATGGCTGACGCCTTGAGTGCCCGCGGCAATGCTGGAAACGACCTCTTTCAGCTTATCGGCGTAAGGACGGGAAGCTTGCGCTTTCTCCTGCGCTCTTCTTAGCTTGGAGGAAGCGACCATCTCCATCGCTTTCGTGATCTGCCGGGTATTCTGGATACTCTTGATCTGACGCTTGATTTCGCGAATCCCTTTTGCCATGATTTCACCACCTTAAAACTTTGGCGGGGCCAAGTTCGCTTCAACCGAATCCTCTGAGCTGCAATATTGAAATGTTCTTACGATCGCTGTTGTTCGCGGATTTCTTGAATTGATAGATTCAACAGCAGGAGAAATCCGCTCACAAAGGCGAACGCTTCGCTTCTTCAGAATCATTTCAACCTTTTGCTTCTAGATTCGATTTTACCCGAGCTTAATTTGGCATCGCCAAAGTTATCTTTTTTACATAGCCACAAACCGGCGTTTTGCGCGAAGCCAAAGCCGGTTTATGCTTCAAAGCCATTTATGCCGTAGTCGCGAAACCGCGTTTGAATTGCTCGATGACTTCCTTCAGCTTCGTTTCGTTGTCGGCGGTCAAGTCTTTCGTGTCGCGGATCGACTGCAGCACGTCGTCATGCTGGCTGCTGACGAAGGACAGGAATTCGGACTCGAAACGGCGTACGTCCGCCAAAGGAATATCGTCCAGATATCCTTTAACCGCGGTATACAAGCTGATGACCTGCTGCTCAACCGCCAGCGGCTGGTTGACGCCTTGCTTCAGGATTTCCATCATGCGCGAACCACGGGTCAAACGCGCTTGCGTCGATTTGTCGAGGTCGGAACCGAATTGGGAGAACGCTTGAAGTTCGCGGTATTGGGCCAAATCCAGACGGAGCGTACCCGCAACCTTCTTCATCGCTTTGATTTGCGCCGAACCCCCTACCCGGGATACGGAGATACCTACGTTGATCGCCGGACGTTGACCGGAATAGAACAGGTCGGATTCCAGGAAGATCTGGCCGTCGGTAATCGAAATCACGTTCGTCGGAATGTAGGCCGATACGTCGGAAGCTTGCGTTTCAATGAACGGAAGCGCCGTGATCGAACCGCCGCCAAGCTCGTCGCTCAGTTTTGCGGCACGTTCCAGCAAACGGGAGTGCAAATAGAATACGTCGCCTGGGAATGCTTCGCGGCCCGGCGGACGACGAAGCAGCAAGGACAATTCGCGGTAAGCCGCAGCTTGCTTCGACAAGTCATCATAAATAATCAGTACATGCTCGCCTTTGTACATGAAGTACTCGGCCATGGCTACGCCGGCATAAGGCGCGATGTACAGGAGCGGCGACGGTTCCGAAGCGGATGCCGTTACCACGATCGTGTAATCCAATGCGCCGTGGCGACGCAACGTTTCAACGACACTAACGACGGTGGATTGCTTTTGGCCGATGGCGACGTAAATACATTTCACGCCGTTGCCTTTTTGGTTGATGATCGTATCGATGGCGATTGCTGTTTTACCGGTTTGGCGGTCGCCGATAATCAGTTCCCGTTGGCCGCGGCCGATCGGAACCATCGAGTCGATTGCTTTGATCCCGGTTTGCATCGGTTCATGTACCGATTTCCGGTCGATAACGCCTGGGGCGTTGTTTTCTACCGGACGGAATTCCGTCGTAGCGATCGGTCCTTTACCGTCGATCGGCTGACCGAGCGGATTGACGACGCGGCCCAACATGGCTTCCCCTACCGGAACTTGCATGATTTGTCCGGTCCGTTTTACTTGGTCGCCTTCGCGGATTTCGCTGTAAGGCCCGAGGATAACGACGCCGACGTTGCTTTCTTCCAGGTTGAGCGCAAGACCAAAAACGCCGTTCTCGAACTCAAGCAGTTCGTTTGCCATGGCGTTCTCAAGTCCGTGGACGCGGGCGATACCGTCACCAACTTGAATAACGGTGCCGACTTCGGCCACTTCGATTTCGGATTTATATTGTTCGATCTGACTTTTAATCAGTGTGCTGATCTCTTCAGGTCTGATACTCAAGTGTTTCACCCCTATCTACAGTGCTTGTCTTCGAAAAGACTTTTCAAGCCGTTCCAACTTGCCGGCCAAGCTTCCATCGTACAACGTATCGCCGATTCTCACTTTCATGCCGCCGAGCAGCGACTTGTCGATCACATTCTCAACGCGGATCTTCTTGCTTACCAGCGCGCCGAATTCATCGGCGACCTGCTGCTTTTCCGCTTCATTCAGCGGATACGTCGTCGAGACGACCGCGTTCGCAACCCCGAGAGCATCGCTGGAAATTTTGACGTAACCTTCGAGCAGCTCCGGCAACAAGCCGATTCTGCCGCGTTCCACCAGAAGTTTAGCCAGCTGCACGACTGGTTTGGACAGTTTGCCTTCGATCGCGCGGGAAATGGCCTCCCATTTGGCGCCTTCCGAGATTTTCGGCGAAGAGATGAAATGCTCGATTTCGTCCCCGGCCTGGAATGCAGCCGCCAGCGCTTTCAGTTCGCCTTCGATTTCCAGCGTCCGGCCTTCTCCCGCGGCAATTTCGTACAACGCTTTGGCATAACGTTTTGCGGCTACGGTCTCGCGGCTCATGAGCGGCCACCGACCTCTTTAAGGTACTTGTCGACCAGTTCGCCTTGAACGCCTTCTTCGCTGACTTCTTTCTCGATCAGCTTGGATGCGATCTTCACGGAGACGGCGCCCACCTCGCTGCGAAGCTGTTCCACGGCGCGGTTTTTCTCGTTCTGAATGTCGCGGACCGCTTCGTCCTTCAAGCGGGACGCCTCGTCCTTGGCCTGATCCAACAATTGAGCGGCTTGCTTGCTGCTCGTTTGCTTGGATTGCTCGATAATCTCATAGGCCTCTTTACGCGCTTGCTGGAGAGCCGCTTTCTGCTCCTCCACAAATGCGGTCGCTTGCTCGCGGGTTTGGGCTGCTTCGCTCAACTGCGATTGCACCAATTCACGGCGTTTCTCCATCACGGAGAACAGCGGACCGAAAGCGTATTTATTTAACAAGAAGTATAAAATCCCGATCGCAATCAGTGCGATGACGGTGTTTTCCCATACGATTTCCAAACTTAAGTCACTCCTTTCCGAAGCCTATCCGCAAATAGCGTACATTGCCCTGTCCGGGCTAAAAAGAAGGCGCGGACGGCTGTGGCCTTCCCCGCCATTACTTTCTAAGAATTCTATTAAGCCTGACCGAAGAACATGAACGCCAGGACTACGCCGATGATCGGAAGTACCTCGATCAAACCTACGCCGATAAACATCGTCGTTTGCAATGTGGATTTCGCTTCCGGTTGACGCGCGATCCCTTCCACCGTTTTGCTGATAACCATCCCGTTACCCAGCGCTGCGCCGAACGCGCCCAAACCTGCTACGATAGCTGCTGCCAATAATGCCATTGCTCCCATTTTGTATATCCTCCTTAAAATAAACTCATTTTTTATAGTTCAGTCAGGACGAAGGCTTACTCCAATCCGTAACTTAAAACCTGCTCAAACTCTATAAAGCCGCTTCTTGCAAACTACCCGATCAATGCTCTTCCTCGTGGGTTTCGAGGTTTTGCGAGATGTACACCATCATCAAGATGACGAAGACAAAAGCCTGGATCGCGCCGACAAAAATACTGAATCCATCCCAAACCATAAGCAGCGGTACGGAAAAAATCGCGCCGACCACGCTCGCTTTGGCCAAAGTCATGATCGTGGAGATCAGCACCTCGCCCGCGAAGATGTTCGCGTATAGACGAACGCCGTGCGTCAGCAGCTTCGACAGCTGCTCGATCAGGTTAATCGGAAGGAAGAACGGATACGGCTGAATGTAATGCTTAAAATAGTTTTTCGTGTTCTTTACCATCCCAAGTCCGTGGGATAACACGAAGACCAACAGCGCAAGTCCCATCGTCACGCTAAGATCGGCCGTCGGCGATTTCCACCAGGCCACCTCGGCATGAGCTTCCTCGCCAGGGTGTTTCTCGTGCGCTTCCGCAAGCGTCGTTGTAACCGAGGTGATTTCCTGACCGAAGACCGTTGCTTTTGCCGGATCATGATACTCGGTCACAACCCCAAACAGAAGCCCTAGCATATTGCCGACAAAGATAAACATAATCATCGTCATCGCCAAGGAAAGAAAAGGTTTCCCTTTCTTCAAATCCATCGTGCTCGATATCAGGTTCTGAACGAATTCTGCCGCCCATTCCATGAAATTTTGCAGTTTCCCGGGGTTTTCTACGGATAGATTCCGCGTCGCCAGACGGGCCACGACGAACACAATCGTGCAGGTCACCACCAGCATCAAAATGATGGACAGGTCTATATGTAGGCCGCCCAATTCAATGACCGGAGCTTCATGCATGTTTTCTCACCCCCATTCCAAGTTGAATGTTCTACTCTGGCTTACGAGAAAAACGAATGCCTATAAAAAGAAGTAAAAATTGCGCAAACGCAAGACTGCCGGCAACCGCATACACATTGAGGTACTGCGGATATTTCAAGGCGGCGAATACCGCCAGAACCGCCAGCGCCGCCCGGGTCAAAAAACCCATGTTCAGCCGTTTTGATCCGCCGTTTATGGCCGCATCCAACACATGCCGGACTTTGCGGCCCAGGTAAACCGCATTGATCCAGCTTACCGCGGCGCCAAGCGCGATGCCCAGCATAATGCTTTGGTAATCCGGCAGCAAAGCGCCTCCCAGAAAACACAGGGCCAAGAAACCTAGAGTTCCGGCTGTCAAAGCACGGCTCAATTTCGACAGCTCATCCATCATTTCCCCCCATAACCGACTTGATCAGAGCGATGATGCCCAAGATTCCTGCCGCAATGCCGATGAGAACGCCAAGTCCGATGCCAAGGCCATTCTTGAACCACAGCTTATCCATCCAGGAACCCAGGAAATAACCTCCCACGGCGCAAACAGCAAAGTTCGTTCCCAAAGCAGTCACCAAGGCGACAGCCTTCCATACGCCGTTATTATTGTCAGGTTTTGTCGGGTCTCCCATTTCAATCACCCTAATAATCCCAATTTATTTTACTAATTGTGAAGAGATCTTGTCAATTGAGGTTTTTTAGTGATTTAAAGTCATGAAATGCTAAATTTGCCCTTGCAATCCTGAACGAAACGCATACAGCGTACAGTAATACTGTATACTTTTTTAAGCTCGCGATCAAAACATATTTTCGTTATTTTGTGAACTTTCTGTGAAAATCCTCGGGACGTGCGTTTAAAATTCCGAAATGGTGATATATCGCATTGACAATTCTTTGCGATGCTTTTCCATCGCCATACGGATTAGCGGCCCGGCTCATAGATTCGTAAGTTTCCTGATCGCTGAGCAACACCTTTGTCCGTTCATAAACCATCTCCTCGTTCGTGCCGACCAACTCAAGCGTTCCCGCTTCGATCCCTTCCGGACGTTCCGTCGTTTCACGTAACACCAGTACAGGAACGCCAAAAGAAGGCGCTTCTTCCTGCAAACCGCCCGAGTCCGTAAGTATCAGATGGGTGTGGGGATAGAAATTATGCAAATCCACCACGTCCAAAGGATCGATAAGTTTAATACGAGGATGATTGCCCAAGGTTTCATACGCCGGCTCTCGCACTGCGGGACTAGGGTGAACCGGATATACAATGGCCACATCCTCGAACTCATCGGCGATTCTTCTTACGGCACGGAAAATATTCATGTGCGGTTCGCCTTGCGATTCGCGGCGGTGAGCCGTCATAAGAATAAGCCGCTTTCCGGCGGCCCATTCCAGCACAGAGTTGTTGTAATTAGGCTGTACTGTATATTGAAACACATCCGTGACCGTGTTGCCTGTGACATATATAGCTGACTCCGGCTTATTCTCTTTCCGTAAATTGCCAGCCGACCACTCCGTTGGCGCAAAATGCAGGTCGGCCAAAACACCGGTCAATTGACGGTTCATTTCCTCCGGATACGGCGACATTTTGTTCCAGGTACGCAGTCCGGCTTCGACATGTCCCACCTTGATCTGCTGCAGGAAAGAGGCATAACTCGCCAGGAAGGTCGTCAGCGTATCGCCGTGCACGAGCACGATGTCCGGCTTGGCTTGCTGGAGAACTCCCTCAAGTCCCTGAAGCACGCGTATCGTAATTTCGTTGAGGCTTTGGTTCGGTTTCATGACGTCCAGATCGTAGTCCGGCGCGATGTTGAAAACGTCCAGCACCTGATCGAGCATTTCGCGGTGCTGCGCCGTCACGCATACCATCGATTCGATCTTGTCGGCGTGCTTTTGCAGCTCGAGAATCAGCGGCGCCATTTTAATCGCTTCGGGCCTAACGCCGAAGACGGTCATAACCTTTAATTTACCCATGCTCATTTCCTTCCTTTCAGAGGTTGTTTACTAATCGGCTTACCATCACGTTGCTGGGGCAGGGGTGCATACTCGACGCCGAATCTTGAATTCACCCGGGCCTAGCGTATGCTTCCGAAGCATGTTTCCTGCCGGAAACATTTCAGTTGCTCACGTAGCCTCCAGCTACGCTCCGCTACTCAGTCCCTAGCTTCATCCAACCTTCTCGGTGCTGAAAACCCAATTTTTAAACCTTTATTAAGATGAGATAATTCCAAATCCGAAAAACTGCAAAAGTGCAGGTATTTCGGCCAACTTTGAAGATCACGGCGAAATAGATGCAAAAACGGCTAGGCCCCTTAAATCCGGAGTCCTGACCTACAAGTTTATCTTTCTCAAAGACATGCTCACTATCTCACAGGTTTACATCGA
>NZ_JBNYYG010000094.1:0-14205 GCF_050565405.1 Paenibacillus macerans
ATGCGTTTGGCCTGGTCCCGCATCATCTTCTCGTCCTTGAACCCCCATTTATTGACCGGCTCGCGGCCCAGGCTGTGGGTGGCCCTCCGCTCCAAGCGGAGAGCCGCCTGACCCCGCGCGAGCGCGCGAGCCCAAAAAACCTCCGGAGCCCCGCCATCCCATGGCAGCGAGGCTCCGGAGGTTTTCGTTTGCTGGCTGCTTAGCCGGCAGCCAGCGGCGGTCCGTCCTGCGGCTCTTGCCCGGCCGCTTTGCGGTCCGGGGCGATCCCGAGCAGGCAGGCCAGCGCCAGCAGCATTCCGGCCGACGCGCTGATGAACAGCGCCGGGTAGCCGAACAGATCGATCAGCCAGCCGAGCAGCGGCGGCGACGTGATCGCGGCCAAAGACGAGACGAAGTAGTAGATGCCCGTCCGCGTCCCGATGCTTTCCTCCCGCCCGGTTGCCACGATCCACGGGTAGGAATTGATGTTGATGCAGGCCCAGAAGATCCCCCCGACGATCAGCAGCACCCGCAGCCACAGGATGGATTCGACGAAAATGAGCGTGCCGAACACGACAAACAGCCCGGTCACCCCAACCGAGATAACCGCCTTTTTCCCGAATTTGGCCCCCAGCCAACCGCTGGGCAGCGCAAACACCAAAAAAGCCAGCGAGAAAAACGTCAGCGAAAAAGACGCTTCGCTATCGCTCATCCCGATCTGTTTCGTTCCATACAGCGTGAACAACGCTTCGACGCCCTGATAAGCCACGAACCAGAAGAAGATCGCCGCCAAAATCAGCACCGTCGTCTTATCCAACTGATCCTTGATGCGGATCTGCGGCTTCGGCTGAGCCGTTGCCGCTGTCCCCCCACCGCCCGCGGCGAGGGCGGCCGCGGCCGGTTCGCGGATGACCGACTTCAGCACCAGCAAGCAAATCACCATCACGATCCCCGCAAACAGAAACGGCACGTACGAGCCGATGCCGTACAGCTGCGAGCCGATGCCAAAAGCGAGCACCGAACCGATCCCGCCCATGAAATTGATCACGCCGTTCGCCTTCGTCCGCTGCGTTTCGGGCGTGATGTCCGGCATCAACGCGACCGTCGGCGCCCGGAACAAGCTCATCGACAAATTCATTAACACCATAAACAATACCAGCGTTACGAACCCGGTATGCCAGGGAATCAACGTCGCGAAGACGGCCCCCAGCGGCATGCCGAACAGCAGATAAGGCATTCTTCGTCCAAACCGGGTATTCGTTTTATCGCTGCGGTGGCCGATCCATGGCTGCAATACAATGGCGAAATAATTATCGATCGTCATCATGAACCCGATCATGGCGGCGCTCTTCAAATAATCGTCTAAAAACAGCGGAACGAATGCGTTATAAAGCGCCCAGGTCAAGCTGATGCTAAAAAAGCCAAGCCCCAGCAGCCATGTTTTTCTCATTCGGTCACACTCCTTGTTTGGCCAGCAGCTCCGCCAGCCGGTCCGGGTAATCGGTGATTATGCCGGCCACTCCGGCTCGGATCAGCGCTTGCATCACCTTCGGATCATTGACGGTAAACGGATGGTAAGCCACCCCGGCCGCTTTGGCTTCGGCCACCAGCTCCGGCGTCAATGCGTATTGGTACGCGTGCAACGCATCGGCCCCGATCCGCTTCGCATAATCCCACGGCTCGTACAGTCCTTCCATGTACAAAATGCCGGTTCGGATGTCCGGGGCAATCTTTTTGCACTCCACCAATGAATAATGGTTAAAGCTGGAGAGGACGATCCGTTCCGATATGCCGTACCGCCGCACGGCGTCCACGACCTTTTGCTCGATCCCGGGATACATTACCACGCCCGTCTTCAGTTCGATATTGACGATCGTATCCGTGCCGCTGACCAATTCCAGCAGCTCCTCCAGCGTCGGGATGCGCTCGCCTGCGTAATCCGCATGAAACCAGGAACCCGCTTCCCGCTGCTTGATCTCGGCCAACGAGAAGTCCTTCACCCATTCCGGGCTTCCCGCCGTACGCTGCAGCGTCTCGTCATGGATCAGTACCAGTTCCCCGTCCTTCGTCATCTGCACGTCCGTCTCGATTCCGGTAGCCCCCAGCTCGAGCGCCTTGGCAAAAGAAAGCATCGTGTTCTCGGGGTAATACCCGGCCGCTCCCCGATGCGCAAAATTAATGATATCGGTCAAAAGGATCATCCTCCCAAGGAGTTTATTTAAAATTAATATTATCCATCCCCTTAGTATAATCCTGCATTGTCATCCCTATATAAAAAAGCCTGAGCCGGTGCCGAATGCAAATAAGGCCCTTTTAGGGCCTTATTTGACCGTTCTCACCTTTTTGTCGGGAAATAAGGTATATTTATGGCCTTATTTTTCCGAGTTTTCGCCAAAACCGCCTCCCGGATGCCGCTTTTGATAAAATAAGGCCCAAAAAGTCCTCTATTTCGGTCCAATCTCCATGTTTGGGTGATATAAGGCCCTTTTTTACCGCTATTTTCGCGCCGTGCCCTCCCGACGGCTCAGGTGCGGTTCACCATGACGGGCTCCGCCTTCCGCAGCTCCGCGTTTAACGCCTCGGCTTCGCGGATCGCGCGGGCGTCGTTCAGGACATCTCCCGGCTTGCTGCCTTTGCCGATCACGTAACCGGCAAACGGCATGCCGACGAAATCGAACGTATACTGCAGCTGCTGAATCAACGGGAGCGCCTTGATCCGCGGATTGTCGCCGCCGACCACGATAGCGTAAGCCGTTTTGCGCGCCATCTGCTCCTTGAAATCGTAGCGCGTATCGCGAAGGCTTTGCGACCAGCGGTCCAGGAAATTTTTCATCAAACCGGACGCCCCGTACCAGTATACCGGCGTGGCAAAGACCAGTACGTCGTGCGCCAGCACTTCCAGGATCACCTCGTCGTAATCGTCGTCCACGGAATCGAAGCCGCCTTCCTCGTGCCGTTGATCGTGGATCGGTCTGATCTCTTTGTCCCGCAACAGGATATGGGTATGAGGAATCCCCTCTAGAACCAGCTTCGTGAGCTCCTCCGTATTCCCGCCGTTTCTCGTACTTCCCTGCAATACTGCGATGCGCATGGCTTGCACTCCCCTTCAAAATTCTCAAGGCTGAATTTCCCGAAATAACGCCTACTGTATTTTTATACCATGAGGCCTGTTTTTTATGCCAACTTTAAAAGTTTATGGCGCTTTTTCGCGAAATGTGAAGGGGCTGTCTACATATAGGCAGGTGATACGACGCCGGGGCCCGACGCCGGCCGGCTTCCGGATCCGCTCTCGCCTATCCGCCAAACCGCGTTCCCGGCCAGGCTGACCGGATAGGCGCCCCCGCCGTGCTCCAGCAAGCCTTCCACCGTGCGGACGGTCATGCCGATCAGCGCTTTCGGCTGCCCGCGGCGATCGGTGACGAGGCGGGTACCATGTGGGAACCGGCAGTACAACTCCCCGTTCCGGTAGACCGTACTGCCCTCCCGCGTATTGACGAGCTCGAACTCGGCGCCTTCCACCGTACGGCTGTACGCGGTTTCTTCCGCCAGGACTTCGCCGTGATCCAGCGGATACGGGAGCAGCCCGGTAAACCATAACTCTTCCTCCGGCGTCGGCATAATGCCGCACAGCCGCTCCACGAAGTCGAGCAGGCACAGGATCGCCGGAGAATACGACTCCGTAAATCCTTCCGCGCCCGTCCATGGGCTGAGGCACTGCGCAAACCGCTCCATGCGGGCCATGGCCGATACGATCGGCTGCAGCACCCAGGTCAGCTCCACATGCCGGCGGTGATGTTCGAAGGCATGCGGCGCCCGAATCAGGCTGAGGAAATTCGTCGTTCCTGCCCAGGTATTATAGGCCGAAGAAGGATCGAACCGCGGATCGTCCATGGCGATCGAAGTAAACGGATATTTGGCAAAAAATTTGCGGGTGTTCAGCAAATACCGGCGCAGCGACGAGGCGAACAGTTCCCCGTCCCCCACTTCACAGGCCAGTACGCGCAGCAGCACGTCGGACTGGATGCGCACGAATTGCCCGCTCTTGTCCACGTCGTAGAAGAAACCGTCCTCCGGATCATAGCAATGGTCCATCAGGCTTTGCAGGCTCGCGACCGCCTTCATGGCCCATTCCTCCCCGGACTGCCCCAGCCGGGCGGCGATGTCGGCCATATAGCGGCGCTGGCAATAGACGTTCGCCGTCAGGTCCGGAGCCAGGAACGGCAGCACCGGCGAATCCGGATAGCAATGCCGCGGGTCGCCAAGATGCGGCGTATCCGGCGCGTGCCAGAACCGCGGCGACAAATCATGCCCGGTGTCGAATGCGCAAAACGCTTCGACGCAGCCCGTACCCCGCGTATCGCGGAACGCGGCCAGCCAGGCGTCGTGCCGTTCCATCGCCCGGTACATCTTATCCAGGAAGGCCTCGTCCGCGCTGCCGTTCAACCGGTAGTGATTCCAAACCGAACGCGAAAGTGGTGTCACCATCTGGATTTGCCGGTAGGACGGACCGGTGCCGGTTACTTTATAAGGCATCAGGCCGTCGGCCCGCTGATAATCAGCAAACAACGCGAAGGTCGACTGCGCCACCGACGGAATGAACCTGCTGAGCAACTCCGCATTGATCGTGCCGGTGCTCTCCAGCCAGGTGCCGAGGTAAACCCCGCCCTCATGCAGTACCGGCACGCCGCTCACTGAAGGCACGATGCAGTCGAGCAGCTTACGCACGCCCGCATAATAGGTCCGCTCCAAAGCGCTGCCCTCGGCGGCGGCAAACTTGACGCCCGAAGCGGCGAATTCCTCCAACGCCGCCTGGTCCGACGGCTTGCGCAACCCGTCGCCGGCGACAATCCGCGACGCATCCAACTTGCGCAAACGCTGCAGGGTTCCACTGCCGTCCATCGTCGTCACCCCTTCGTACGGCCAGCGCTAAGCTTGCCGTCGTGTTCCGTCAACGGGACGAAGATCGGACGTTCGTTCGGGTTGTCGTTCGGCGTGTGAATCGCCAGCCACAGCCCGCCTTCGAACGTGCGGAACAGCATCCCGTGTCCGCCGTCCCGCTTATACAATGGCTCCGCATCCTGCACCCAGGGACCGGTGATGTCGCCGCCGGTCGAACGGGCGCTGCCGATCGTGTAGCCCCCCTCGCTGAAGCTCGACCAGAGCATCAACAGCTCGCCGTTACCCGCGCGGTAAAGAAAAGGGCCGTCGGTCACATAGTTGGCCCCGCTGCGAATCCCTTCGGCCCACGGCGCCTCCGAGGCCCGGAACAACACGACCGGCTCGGACACCGCCCGATCCAGATTCTCGCTTAGCCGCACCGCGCATATTTCCCCGTCCTGCACCTGTACCCACTCATGGCAGAACACCATCCAGGGGTCGCCCTGCAGGTCGACGTAAAGCGTACCGTCGAGGCACTCCCAATCGGGCGGCGTCAACGGTCCGTCGCCGAGCGGCTCGAACGGCCCGAGCGGGCTGTCCGCCACCAGCGTTTGCGTGCCCCGGCATTTGCCGTCCGCCTTGAACGTGGCGAACATATAATACCGCCCCTTCCAGGCGTGCACCTCCGGCGCCCAGTAATTAAAGTCCGACCAGAAGTCCGGCCCCGGCAGGAACGCCGGGTAAGGCCCTTCCCACGACGCCAGATCCGTGCTCACATATACGTCGAACCCCCGGGGCTTCCCTTTCCAGCAAGTTTCGCCGATCGTGCCGTACATGTAATAGTTGCCTTCCGCCTCGTCCGGCAAGACGAAAGGATCGCGAATATGGATGTCCGATAATGCTAAGGTCATAACAGTTCCCTCCTAAAAGTCGTACAATTCTCCCGAGTCGCACCTCCCGCGCTGGGCCTCCACGTGAGCCCTGTTGTACGATTTTTCGTACAACCCCTCGGCGGTGCGGCCTCATTCAGGCCCTTTTGTACGATTTTTCGTACAATACCCCACGCCGGGCCTCCACGCGATCCTTTTTGTACGATTTTTCGTACAACCCGCCGGCCTCGGGCCCCCTTATTTAAGCCCCGTCGTGGAAATCCCTTCGACGATATAACGTTGGAAGATCAGGAAAATAATGATGACCGGCGCGACCGATACCGTCGACATCGCCATCAGCGAACCCCAGTTGGACGTACTGGTGGAGTCGATCAGCGAACGAAGGCCGATCATGACCGTAAACAGCTTCGGACTGTTCAAGTAGATCATTTGGCCGAAGAAGTCGTCCCAGGTCCAGTAGAAAGTGAAGATCGACGTCGTAATGACGGCCGGAACGCAAAGCGGCATAATGATCCGCAAATAAATTTGGCCGGGTCCGCAGCCGTCGATCCGCGCGCTTTCGTCCAGCTCCGTCGGCAGCCCGCGGATGAATTGCACCATCAGCAGGACGAAGAAGGCATCGAGCGCAAAGAACTTAGGCACAACGAGCGGCAGGAACGTATTCACCCAACCGAACGTATGGAACAGAATGTATTGCGGGATCAGCGTGACCTGAAACGGCAGCATCAACGTCATCAGCATCATGCTGAACCAGAATTTCCGGCCGGTAAAATTCAAGCGCGCAAAAGCGAAAGCCGCCAGCGAGCAGGATACCACATTGCCGATGACCGCGAGCGCCGCGATCGTAAACGAATTGATTAGAAAATGCCCGAACGAATAGCCTTGGATCCCCCGCCAGCCGCTCACGTAATTGGATAACGTAAAGGAATCGGGCCATAACCCCATGTCCGAGAAAATCTCCGCGTTCGGCTTAAAGGAGCTGCTGATCATCCACAGTACCGGATATATCATGATGATCCCGATGAGAATAACGACCGAATGTCTCCAAAATTTGCTTAATGTGAGCCTCAATACCATGCCCCTCAGCCCCTTTCGTCCTTACCGTCCGCATAGTATACCCAGTACTTGGATGACGCGAACACGATCGCCGTGAACACGCCGATAATCATCAGCATGATCCAAGCCATAGCCGAAGCATAGCCCATGTTAAAGAAGGAGAAGCCTTTCAAGTACAGGTACAGCGAGTAGAACATCGTCGAGTCGATCGGCCCGCCGTGCCCGTCCCCGATGATATACCCGGAGGTAAATACCTGAAACGATCCGATCATGTTCATGACCAGGTTAAACAGAATGACCGGCGACAACAGCGGCAGCGTGATTCGCATGAACTGCCGCGCGCGGCCGACGCCGTCCACCGCCGCCGCCTCGTAAATCTCTGCCGGAATTTGCTTGAGCCCCGCCAGGAAAATCACCATAGACGATCCGAACTGCCAAACCGATAGCGCGACGATCGAATAAATAATGTAGTTCGGATTCGCCACCCAGTCCGGCGCATCAATATGAAAAATTCCCAGGAACTGATTAAACAACCCGTCACCCGAAAATATTTTTTTCCACACGACGGCGATCGCAACGCTTCCGCCCAGCAGGGACGGGATGTAATAGACGGTCCGATACAAACCAAGCATGCGCAATCCCTTATTCAAAATAATGGCGACCGCAAGGGCAAACACCAGCCGCAAAGGAACGGAAAGAAACACGTATTGAAACGTCAGTTTCAGCGAATGCGTAAATGTAGGGTCGCTTATAAACATTTCCGTGAAATTTTGCAGCCCGATCCACTTGGGTGCCGTCAACATGTTGTAGTTGGTAAAAGACAAATACAGCGAAGCCAATATCGGCCCAATGGCCATGCAAAAAAATCCGATCAACCAGGGCAGCAAAAACAGATACCCGGTCATGTTCTTTTTCCAGGAAAGACGTTTCTTGCGCTTCACGATCACATGGGTCGTCACGCCCGTCACCGAATCCATAAGCCCACACCTCCGAATCAATCATTCCTCAGGTTCAGAAAAAGGGGAACCGAACGGATCCCCCTCTTCTTGTGACAGACCTGTTAATTTGTTGTTGCGCTCAAGTTCGCTTGCAAGATTTTAAGTCCTTGCGCATAGAATTCTTCCGCCGCCTTCGCGATGTCCATTCGTCCAAAAGCTACGTTTTGGCTGGCCTTGAGCAGTTCCTGTTTGAATTCGTTGGATCCGGGAACGTTGTACAGCAGGTCTACGTCATCAACCGCAACGATATCCAGGTAATCGTAAACCACTTTATCCGTTTCCGATGCTTCCGCTTTCAGCACCGCCCGCATTTCCGAGGATACCGGCACGCCGCGGTTGTTGCCGAGAATTTTGGCCGCATCCGGATCGTTGACCCAGAAATCCATCAGCATCGCCACTTCTTTCGGATGCTTGGTATTCGCATAGCCGACGACGTTTTGGCTGGATTGGACGGAGATCATGCTTCCGTTAGGTCCCATTGGCACCGGGATTAACGTCAGCTTATCCTGCGACATTTTCTGAAAGTCGGCAAATTGGTTGGTCGGAATAAACTGCATCGCCGCCTGGCCTTTCGCAACGAGGGACATGCTCGTATCGTCCGGATCAGCCGAAATCTGCAGCTCCGGCGTTACGATGCTGCCCGCTTTGCGCATGCCTTCCCAGAGGGTAAACCATTCGGATACGTCCGCGGCCGCGAAGCCAAGCTTCTGCTCGGGCTCATTGTAGATCATCTTGTCGCGTTGAGTCAGGTATACGCCAAACTGGTCCATCTCGCCGGAATAATCGTAAGACCCGTAGATTCCTTCACCCGCGGCAGAGATTTGTTCGTTGATTTTGATAAAATCGTCCCAGGTCCATTCTTTCGTCGGCAGCGCTACTCCGGCCTTTTCGAACAGTGCCGTATTCGCCAGGATTGCCGTCGAATTCGCCCCGATCGAGATCCCCTGAAGCTTGTCGTCGAACGTATTCATGTTGATGAGCTGCGGGGACATTTTGCTCGTATCCAGCTCATTGCCTACGTACGAATTCAGATCAAGCAACACGTCCCGCGTCGCATATTCCAAAATATTGCTACCTAACGTAAACAGGTCAGGCGCCGTTCCTGAGGCTAGCTGCGTGTTTAACTTGTCGAAATATCCGTCGAAAGGCGAAAACTCGGGAACCACTTTGATGTTGGGGTTCTTCTCCTCGAACTTTTTGAGCATGGCCGTCGTAATGTCGGCCCGGGTCTGATCGCCCCACCACATGACGCGAAGTTCTACCTTCTCCTCGCTCGCGGCTTTGCCGCTATTCCCCGCTGGTTGGCTGGAATCGCCGGTGCCCGCATTGCCTGCATTGCTGCCGGACCCGCAAGCCGACATCAAGACGGTTGTCAAAAGAAGCACACTGGCCAAAATCATCGTCTTGGCTTTTTTCATGTAATTCTTCCCCCTTGCCTAAGTTTTTCTTGTTTCGTCTATTATGGTAGCGCATACATTCAAGGAGAAGAATCCGTTTTTTTTGGGCGTTGGACTTTTACATTTTTTAGATGTGGAACGCGCACTATTCGTTTTTTTCCGCTTGGCGGTATTCCGACGGACTCATGCCGAATACCTTTTTGAACTTGGTGCTGAAATAACTGGCATTGGAAAAACCCGTCAGCTCGGCGATGTCGTTTAAAGCGAGCGGCGTCTCTTCCAGCAGCTGGACCGCTTTGTTCATGCGGACATCGGTTAAGTACTGGAGAAACGATTGGCCCGTCTTCGTCTTGAACAGGTCTGACAAATAAGACACATTGTAGTGATACTGCTCCGCGATCTCCGACAAATTCAAATCATTCATGTAGTGAAGCTCGATCATTTCCTTCATCGCTTCTACGATCGAAGGCTCCTCCCTCGAGCCGCAGCCTTTCTTCAGGGCAAACAGAGGATCGGCCAGCCCGAACAGGAATCGGCTGGCCTTAGGAACGGTGCCGAGCTCCCATACCCTTTCCGGATCGATCCAGATCTCGTTTTTGTCACGAAGCGCCAATCCCAATGAATCGGCGGCCAATTCGACGGACAAGCAGCACTGGAAAATCATTTTGACGAACTGCAGGTGCGAGTTCGCCAAGGCTTTCGTCAGCTCTTCTTCCGCCAGCTTCTCGAATGCCTCCTTGCGGCCTTCGTCCAGATGCCGCTGGAGCAGCTTCAGCTTATCCTTGGCAGGCAGCTGCGCCGGATCCGACGGCCCTCGCACAGCCTCGGCTTCGGGCTGCTGCGCAGGCTGCCGCAAATACCAGGCCAGCACGGAAGAAAGATAACCTTCGCGCCAGGCCTCCAGCCCTTGCGCGGTCTCTCCCGCCGAGACAAGCACCTCCCGTTTTAAATAACTCCGGATGATATCGGCGACTTGAGCCGTAAAATCCCGCACCTCCCCCGGGTCATCGCGGACGATGGCAAACAGCAGATCCGGGTGCCTGGCTTCCCGGAACACCGGAATTCCGTGTCCCGTTTCGCCGGCCAGCTCACGGCACAGCAATTCGAACGGCAGGCGCAGGCCGCTATCGTCGGCGACCTTCGCAGGGGGCAAGCCGATGGTGACGAAGCGCACCGGCTGAACCGCCAGCTCGTTCAGGCCAAACAACCGGACGCGTTCCTGCCATGGATTAGCGCCGGCCGGATAACCTTTGATGACGCTATTGATAAACTGCTCCTTCATTTCCTCCAGGTAACGGGAGAGCTTCCACTCGGCCAGTTGCTGTTCCTCTTGGGTCGAGCGCTCCCTCTCCAGCTCTCCGACGACCTTGCTTAATGCCTCGGCCAGCTCGCTCCGCGAGACCGGCTTCAGCAGCAGATCGCTAGCCTTATTCTTGATTGCGGCATGCGCGTATTGGAAATCGTCATACCCGGTGAGCACGATCAACCGGGTCCTTGGATATTCCTTCGCGCAATGCTCCAGCAGCTCGACCCCGTCCATGATCGGCATCCGCATATCGGTTATAATGATGTCGCAGCTTTCGTCCTTCAGCCACTCCAGCGCTTCGGATCCGTTGGAGGCCTCGCCCCCGACGCGCAACCCGAGGCCCTGCCAATCCACCTTCAGCCGCAATCCCTGGCGGATTTCCCGCTCGTCGTCGACCAACAGCACCTTATACATCGACGTTCCCCTCCCCAATCGGTAAAATCAGCGTAATGCTCGTTCCCTGATTCGGTTCGGATTCGATCGCAAACGAGAATCCCGCCCCGTAATACAACGCGCAGCGCGCCAAAATATTGCGCAGCCCGATCTGTCTTCCGCCGGTGCTCAGCACCTGCTCCAGCTGGGAATGCTGATATTCTTCATTCAACTGCTGCACAAGCTCCGGCGCCATGCCGATACCGTTATCGGCGACTTGCAAATTCAGCCTATCCTCTTCCCCCCAAATGCGGATGCGCACCTTGGCGACGTCGTTCATCACCCGGCTGTATTTGACCGCATTTTCGACCAGCGGCTGCAAAATGAACTTTACGACGTATATCGGCCGGTTCGGCACTTCATTGTCCAAGGTCAAATCCAGTTGCTCGGCAAAACGGTAGTTCAAAATCGCCGCAAAATACTCGGTGTACGTGACTTCGTCGCGAAGCGGGATCAGATCGCTTTTGGCATTCAGCGAGAAACGCAGCATTTTGCCCAGCGATTCGATCACCTCGACCGCATCGTCCGACCGCCGTTGGATCACCAGACTGCTTAACAGCTCCAGCGTATTAAACAGGAAATGCGGATTGATCTGCATCAGCAGAGCCCGGTATTCCGCCTGCTGCCGGCGCAGCTTCAACTCGAATTCATTCTTCAAATGAGAGCGCAGCCGGACGATCATGTTCCGAAACGCGGCCGTGACGAAACCGACCTCATGGTTCACCTTCAGCTTCTCGGGAATCCTCTGTTCGGCCTGGGCAAATTCTCCCCGCTGCACGAGCCGCATCGCCGTCACCAGTCCGCCAAGGGGCTTGGTGACGCCGTAGGAGATCCAGACAGCTACGAACACGGCCAACACGAGTAGCGTTGCGGTAGCCACCAAAATACCCGATTTGAGATTGATTAAATTGGCCAACAGTTCGTTTTCGGAAACGGCGCCAACCAGCATCCAGCCGTTGAACCCCAGCCTTTTGTACACATAGATCATCTCTTCGCCCTGCTGTTTGGCGTACATGACGCCTTGGCCCGGGCCTTGTGTCTGAACGTGCTTCAGCTTGTTCAACACCTGATCGTCGAAATCGGACAACGACTGGTCCAGCAACGGTTCGCCTTCGCTGCTCAGCAAAAGGATCGTGCCGTGCGGACCAAGATGGACCTGAGTCAGCGGGTCCATGAAATATTCCGCCCGAACATTCACCTTCATCACGGCCTTGGCTTGCGAAACGCTGAACGTTCCGATCGGAATCAGAAAACTGATCGCCTCGTGCTGCTTCAGCCGCACGGGCTCGAACGGATCGATCCCCGCCGGGGCCCAATGCTGCTCGGACTCGTAAAAGGCAGTATGCCACGGCGTATCCAAAAAAGACGGGTCTTGCAGGATCCGGTTATCCAAGCCGACGTACAACCCGTCCTTGCGATATATGGAAGCGGTTGCAATAATCGAATAATTGTTGACCGTGCGCGTCAAAAACTTGCTAAGCTGAATATTTTTCAGCATTTTTTGCCCCGAGGACTCTTCCGGGTCGGACAGCACCTCGTTCCATTCATTCGTAATTTCATTGTTGTAAATAACCGAAGAAAAGTCGTAAATCTGCCCGATAGTCGAATTAATCATTGCCGTGTAGGCCGTCATTTTCTCCAGGGCCGCCGTCTCGCTGTCGGATCGGAGGATCGAGCCGGCCTTGTTGTAGCTGATCAGAAACATGACGCAAAAGGAAATGACCAATAGAAAAACAAACACCGCAATCAGCCGGTTTCGCAATGAGAAAAACATCGTCGCCGCCCCTCCCTTATGCAAAACACTATAACCAAATCGGCCAAATCCCGCAATACAAGCGCTTACAACCCAAAACGGTTCAAACTCCGCGATATGGGGCCTCCGTCCGCTCCTCATCTGCCCGTATGCCGTCCCCGACCTCCCGCCGAGGTAAAGACCCGACCAAGGTCCAGTTCGCAAACCGTCCCCGCGCCCGTTATGAACGGCCGCGAATCCCGGTAGAATGTAGACATGAACAACAGAGATGAATCGTTAAGTCGATAACATACAAGAAAGCGAGTGGTTTACCATGAGAAAACTTTATCGTTCCGTTACGGACAAACAAATCAGCGGCCTGTGCGGCGGCCTCGCCGCTTGGCTTGGGGTCGATTCCACGGTCGTGCGGCTGATCGCCGTGGTTGCGGTATTCTTCAGCTTCGGCACCGTCGTCGCCCTGTATTTGATCGCCAGCATCATCGTCCCGAAAGAACCGATTGGCAGCTACGGCTACGATGATCCTTTTTCCCAATTCTAAGAACGTCAAACACCATTCATTCCAAAGGAGAGATTGAGATGAGCAGCATATTCGACCGTATTGCCAATTTGGCGAAAGCTTCGATTCACGAGGTATTGAACAAAATGGAGGATCCGGTGCTGATGACCGGCCAATACTTGCGCAACCTAGAGGATGACATTGCCGCCGCCGAGAAAATGATCAAGGAGCAGCAAATGACCGCCGTCGTCCAGGAAAGAAAAAGCGCGGACATCGCCCATCTCGGCAAACAAAGCGAAATCCGCGCGCTGACGGCGCTGGAAAACGGCGACGAAGCGACGGCCCGGCATGCGGCCGCGGAAAAAATCCGCTATGAGGAACAAGCCCAGCAGTACGCGAATGAAGCGCAGGAGGCCCGTAACCGCGTGGCCGAGCTGGAATTGCGGCTGTCGGAAGGCAAAGCGGAATTCGCCCGTTTGAAAGAAAAACGGAACGAGCTGGCCGCTCGGGCCCGCAAAGCCCAAGTCAAAGCTGAGGCCGAGCGGCCCAACTTCAGCCGCGGCATCGAAAGCGGCGCAGCGGCGCGCGGCTTCGAACGGATGGAAGAGAAAATCCTCGAGTGGGAAGCGCAGCAGCAGGTTTCCGGCGCGGGGCACCGCTTCGGCGACGCCTCCGGCAGCGCGGACACGGGCACGGCCCCATCGGCCGCCGTTAACGAGGAGCTCGAACGCTTGAAGGAGCAATTGTCGGCCCGGCATTCCTGAGCCGTTGATATAAAAAACCGTCCGGTGTGAAAGCATCGGACGGTTTTTTGCGTATCGTTTAAGCCAGCGATGCCCCCAGCCTTTTCATGTTCTCCAACCATTTCTTGCGCATAGCTTCGGTCGGTCAACAACTCATGACTAAAGTCACGAGCTTGTAACTGCCCGGAAGTGCATGCGACAAAAAGTCTCCTTCCTTAACATGGCGTTACTATAGGCAGGTTGACTTCTGCCTTATTGTATAGGTATACCTATACAA
>NZ_JBNYYG010000095.1:0-14163 GCF_050565405.1 Paenibacillus macerans
AACAGCGGTCAAGAGATCTCCTTGAGGGCTGTTTCAATCTCTGAAATTCTCTTACAGGCGGAAAGGGTTATGAAACTAACATTTAAACCCACACAGTAGAGCGAAGAGCCATTTTCTATTTATAATCTAATGCATTTGTCTATATTTTTCAATAATATACAATAAAGAACTTTTGAGTTCTTATTTATATGAATATCCAAACCTCAAATGTTCTACAGTTTGCCCCTCCGCATCCATAACCAGCGTTCATACTTTATTCGAAATTCTGGGTTCGACCAGCTCAACCATCAAATGTCGATTTGGAAAATTGTACAATTATTGCAAGATCAATTCGTTGAGGAACAAGCACGCGCTTATAGGGTATTAAAGGAAATGTTCCGGTAAAAATAAGGGATCATCGTAAAAATCGGTGCTTGATGAAGGGGCCGGGTACAGGGGGAGGGAATGAGTTCCCATCGTCCGGCTCACTTTAAAGACCCCGTCCGTTCTTCTTGATAATTATATATGAAAAAACGAATAAAATTCACCACTTCCCTCGATTTCGACACAATGTACATGAAATATCATACAGAATTGCGCCTCAGACCGACGTAACCCTCTAATATGTATGAATAATCGAATAGAATACAGCATTTTATCGTTATTGACCGAATTGTATGCGAAAAATCGAATAAAATCGCCGTTTCTGTTCATTCTGACGAATGGGGTAGGCAAGGATAGGATGACACCTACTCGTTCATAACTAGCTCACAGGACTAGCCGTCAAGAGCCGATTTTCTTGGTTGAGCCAAAAAAGAGCCCAATTTATTTGAGCTCTTTGGTTGGTCGACAAAAAACAAAGAAGCAAGCAACCCGTACAAGATCGGGCGTATCGGTTATGCCAAATAGGCCTCTTTGACTTGCTCATTGGCAAGCAGCAAATCGGCGGCGTCCTCCATCATGATTTCGCCCGTTTGCATCACATACCCGCGATGGGCGATCTGCAGTGCCTGAAAGGCGTTTTGCTCGACGAGCAGCACGGTCATGCCTTCTTGGTTCAACTGCTGGATGATCTCGAAAATCTGCTCCACGATGATGGGTGCCAGGCCCATCGACGGTTCGTCGAGAAGCAATATTTTCGGCTGCATCATCAGGGCCCGGCCGATGGCGAGCATTTGCTGCTCCCCGCCGCTCATCGTCCCGCCGGATTGCGCCAACCTTTCCTTGAGCCGCGGGAAATGGTCGAATACCAGCTCCATCCGCTGCCTGATCACTTTCTTGTCCTTGACGGAAAATGCGCCCATCTCCAAATTTTCCTTGACCGACAGGCGCGGAAAGATCCGCCGCCCTTCCGGCACATGGGCAATTCCCTCCAGCGCCGCCCGGTGCGGCGGCATGGCAGACAAATCGTTGCCGTTGAACAGAACGGCGCCGCGCGTCGTCACCTGCCCGCAGATCGCCTTCAACGTGGTCGACTTGCCCGCCCCGTTCGAGCCGATCAAGGAGACGATTTCCCCTTCATCCACGTTCAACGACACGCCTTTGAGCGCTTCGATGGCCCCGTAGTAAGCATGAATGTCCTGCAGCTCCAGCAAACTCATGAAATCACCTCCAGCCTGACGGGTTTGCCTTCAATCGCGCTTTTCCCCAAATAGGCTTCGATTACTTTCGGATGGGATCTAATCTCATCCGGTCCGCCTTCGGCGATTTTCGTCCCATAATCAAGAACAAGAATTGATTCGGACAATTCCATGACCAGCTTCATGTCATGTTCGATCAGAATGATCGTCATCCCCGTCTCCTCTTGGATCCTCCGGATCAGGCCGATCAGTTCGACCGTCTCCCGCGGATTCATCCCCGCCGCCGGTTCATCCAGCAACAGCACCTTCGGCTTCGCCGCCAGCGCCCGCGCGATCTCCAGCCGACGCTGAGCGCCGTAAGGCAGATTGGTCGCCTGCTCGTTAAGCAGCTCCTCCAGCCCGACGAATTCCAGCAGTCGGTAGGCTTCCCGGTGCACCATCTCCTCTTCATGCCGGAATTTCGGCAGCGTGAACAAAGTGCCCAGAATCCCGGACTTCAGGTGGATATGCATGCCGACCATCACGTTCTCCAGCACGGTCATGCTCCCGAACAGGCGAATGTTTTGAAACGTACGGGCAATGCCCCGGCTCGTCACCTGATGCGGTTTGACGCCCACGATGGACTTTCCGTCCAGTTCGATCATGCCTTCATCGGGCGTATAAATACCGGTGATCATGTTGAAAAAGGTCGTTTTCCCGGCCCCGTTCGGGCCGATCACCGCGGAGATTTGACCGCGGGGAAAGGAAAAGTCAACGCCGCCGACCGCCGTCAGTCCGCCGAAACGTTTGACCAGATTGCTTACCTTCAGGATCGTCATTTTAGGGCACCTCCGCTTTGTTGTTGGCCGGGCTGCCGGACGGGAAGCGCCGCGGATGAACGATGCGCCTTCAGCCGTTCGGCATCCACCTTTCTGTTCTTGGCGGTGATTAAACCGTGCGGCCGGAATATCGCGATGAGCACCAGAATCAATCCAAAGATCAGCCGCTGCATTTTCGACGGGGAGATCGAGCTGGGAATATTTACAATTCCTTGCAACGTCAGTTGGTTCAACCAGTTGGTAACCTCCGTCAACACCTGCAAATTCAGGATGGTGACGAGCGCCGCGCCAAGGATGACGCCGGGCACGCTGCCCATGCCGCCCAGCAGCACCATGACGAGAATCGTGATCGATTCGAGCAGCGTAAAGCTGGTCGGATCGATAAACGTCTGCTTGGCGGCGAACACCACGCCCATCATGCCGGAGAACGAGGCCCCGATGGCGAAGGCCGACAGTTTGGTGCGGATGAGCGGAATGCCCATGGATTGGGCGGCGATTTCATTTTCGCGGATCGCTTTCCACGCGCGTCCGAGCCTGGAATGCTCCAGCCGCCGGACGCTGAAGATGACGACGGCCAAAATGAATACGACGATAAAATAATATTGGTTCGGGAACGTGAAACGGAATCCGAACAGGCTGGGCGCCTGAATCGAGGATAATCCCATGGCTCCGTTCGTTATGTTGACCGGCCTATCCAAATTGTTGAAGATGATCCGGATGATTTCACCGAAGCCGAGCGTAACGATGGCCAAATAGTCGCCTTTGACTCGCAGCACCGGCAGACCGAGCAGCAACCCGAACAACGCGGCCATAAACCCGCCGAGCAGGATAAAAATCCAGAACGCTCCTCCCGGCAACGGAAACAGTTCGCCGGAAATAAACTGGTTGGCTTGAGGCGTGGCGAAAATCGCGTACGTGTACGCCCCTACCGCAAAGAAAGCGACGAACCCGAGATCAAGCAGCCCGGCGAAACCGACGACGATATTGAGGCCAAGCGCCATCGCGATATAGATGCCGCATTGCGTCGCCACTTCCATATAGGATTGATGCGCCGGCCCTCCCGAAGTGGCAAACGGGATAATGACGAGCAGCAGGACGGCACCCACCGACCACTTTACGGCAGCGGGGAACGTCGTAAAGTACAGCAGCAGCAAAGTGCCGAGCAGCAGCAAAAAGGCGATGACCGATTTATCCGAGAAATAGACGCTGGCGGCCGTCGCGATGACAAACAGCGCATAGAGGGAGGCCTGGGCGATTTTGCTTTGTTCCAGCCGTATTTTCAGTAGCTTCACGAGGGTCACCTACACTTTCTCTTTCACGGCTTTGCCGAATAAACCTTCCGGCTTGAAGATCAGCACCGCGATCAGGATCAGAAACGCCACAACGTCCTTATACTCTCCGCCCAACGTACCGCCCGTAATGACCGATAAATTGGCCGAGGAGAACATTTCCAACACGCCGATGAACAGCCCGCCGAACATAGCGCCCCGGATATTGCCGATCCCTCCCAGCACTGCGGCGGTAAATGCCTTCATGCCCAAAATGAATCCGATGTATGGATCGATCGTCCCGTACTGTTGGGCAAACAAAACGCCGGTCCCTCCGCCTAACGCGGAACCGATAAAAAATGTCAGCGCGATCACCTTGTTCACGTTGATCGACATCAGCGAAGCCGTATCGCGGTCCTGGGCCACCGCCCGCATGGCTGTTCCCCATTTGGTTTTGTTTACGAAAAAATCAAGTCCTACCATTAAAACGACCGCTACCGCAACGACGATGATCGTGTTGGTCTTCAGGAACGCATCGTCAAACCCGCTCCATAGGGAGGATACGCCAAGCTTCATATTATCTCCGTATAGCGAAATGCCGGTGACGACGAAATTTCCCGTTCTGACGTCCGCAATAAACCGAACGATGTCCTGAAGAAGGAAGGAAACCCCGATCGCCGAGATCAGCGAGATGAGCTTCGGAGCTTTGCGGAGTGGCCTGTAGGCCACCCGCTCAATTCCGATCCCCATCAATCCGGTGAACAGCATCGCCGTCGCCAGAATGAGGAAGTAAGTAACGCCGCTGGGCAATCCGCCCGTCCAACCGGCCGAGCTCATCGTAAGCAGGGCGGCCGTTCCCACGAAAGCGCCGGTCATGAAGATTTCCCCGTGCGCGAAATTAATGAATTCAAGGATTCCGTACACCATCGTGTAGCCGATGGCAACGACCGCATAGACGGCACCCAAGGTCAGTCCGTCCACCAGAACCTGGGGGAGTGTTTGCAGGATTGTATCCATAGGTCCTAACCCCTTCTAGATTAATGTCATCTTTTGAAGATATAAGAAAGAGTTGACTACTAAGTATCGGCTTCCTTATATCGCAAGAAAAACTACCGCTAATCGCGGTCTGTCTTCCTTGAATATACGTCGATAGAAGTTTTTCTTATCACGAAGCAGTTCACGAAGTGGACTCGACATCGAATCTTGAATTCAGCCGGGCCTTCCGTTGCTCACATAGCCTCCAGCTACGCTGCGCTACTCAGCCCCTAGCTTCATCCAACCTTCTCGGTGCTGAAAAGCCGTCTTTTTGAACTCGCATTTAATGTCAGACGCTTATTTCGGCTGTTCGATTTCCGATACCATCGTGCCAGGGTAGGTTTGGTTTTCGAATTTATAAATGAATACTTTAGCGAACTCGTTATCGCCTTTGTCGTCAAAGCTGACTTTCGTGGCGATCCCGTCGAAATCGGTCGTTGCGCGAACCGCATTGCGCACCTTTTCCCGGGACGGCAGCTTGCCTCCGTTGTCTTCGATCGCTTTTTTGACGCCGTTCAAAATAATGTTCATCGAGTCATAAGCGTAAGCGGAATAGTTCTCGACGGATTTGCCGAACTTCTCTTTATACTTATCCGCCCACTCTTGATTGGATTTCGTGACGTCCGTCGATACCGAGCTGTAGGCCACTTCCGTGAGTTTCTCGCCGGCGATATCGACCATCCCCGAGGAATCCAGCGCGTCGCCGCCCATGATCGGTACCGCGATCCCCTTCTCGCGCGCTTGCTTGACGATCAGACCGGCTTCCGCGTACATCCCGCCGAAGAAAATGAAGTCCGGCTTCTTGCTGAGCACCTGATTCAGTACCCCGTTGAAATCCTTCTCGCCGACCGTAATGCCTTCGTAGCCGGAGATCGTCGCTCCAAGCTCCTCCGCAGCGCTGCGGAACGCATCGGCCAAACCTTGACCGTATGCCGTTTTGTCTTGAATGACGAAGATGTTCTTGGCGCCGACCGTCTTCACGGCATATTCGGCGCCGGCCGGCCCCTGGAAGTCGTCGCGGGCGACGATCCGGTTGGCGACTTTCAGCTTGCGGTCGGTAAAATCGGTAGCCGTACTGGCAGGCGACACCATCGGAATATTGTATTTCTCATATACGACCGAACTTGGGATCGATACGCCGGAATTCAAATGTCCCAGCACCGCCAATACCGCTTGATCGGCACCGATCAATTCGGAGTTAGCCACGCCTTTTTTCTGATCCCCTTGATCGTCGTAAGGCACGAACTGCAGATCGAAGCCAAGTTCTTTAAATTCGGCCTGGCGTTCTTCCAAAGCCATTTGTCCCCCGAGCTTGATCGATTCCCCCTGAATCGCCGAGCCCCCGGACAACGGCGATTGCGAAGCGATCTTGATGACCGTGAGGTCCCCGCCGGAAGATGAACTCTCCTTGGACCCTTGGCCGGACGTATTGCATGCCGAGAGCATACCGATCGTGAGACATGAGATGACGAAAACCACTAACGCTTTTTTAATTTTCATAAAAAATCCTCCCTCATATTGTTGGTCATCCCTGGTTACCCCGTCTAGCGATAGGTTTGTGTTATGTTTCATTACACTAAACCATGATTTTCTGTATGAATACTCCATATTTACATGAGAATAACGATTTCTGTCAATCATATTTTTCATAATATTCCAGTATTCGTTATTATTTGATACTTATTATGTAATTGATTATGACATACATATAACTCTAGAAAACCCCTTGCCCTCCTTTGGAAACGTTTCACCTTTAAATAGGTCTAGCTTTTCTGAGAGTTTTCTTTTCCTCCAACGCAACCTCCCCTTTTATTAGTCAGATGCATGTGAGTAATCATGACATTTGAACCTACCTTACTGTGCCAACTACACAAAACTACATTTTCCTACGAGCTTTGAAATTCGAAATCGAAAATTTTTAATAAAAAAACGCCATCGCATACAAAAAGCCCCACCTTTCTTTGGAAGAAAGATGGGGCATCTATAATTTAAGAATGATTTCCGCGCGTTTCGATTAAGCCTGAGCCAGCGGTTTGTTCATCCGGTAACCGGCACAGTCAAAGCCGCAATGCTCATAAAACGATTTGACGGACAAATGGTTCTCGCGGGCGGTGGACAACACCAGCTCCGAGCTGCCGCGTTCAAGCGCCCATTGTTCCGCTTCCTCAATCAATCGTTTGCCGATGCCAGTACCGCGGTGTTTCTCATCTACGATCAGGGCCGTAATCCGTGTAACCGGTTTTCTCATATCATGCGTCTGATGCTGTTTCAAAAAGGCCGTCCCAACGACGACCCCGCCCAGTTCCGCGACCAAGTTACCGAGCAGCGGCTGGCCCTCCAGCATGGAAAGACGTTCCTTCAGCACGCTGGCCGTCGTCGGATAACGCAGTTGGCGCATCAAAGGAAGCATGTGATGTACATCGTCGCAACACCCATTACGAATGACCAAAGCCGGAGCAAACACCTGAATACTCAATTGGACCAAACCACCTTTAATAGATTTGCCGCTTCTTTGGCGCGGCTGCGAGCCGTTTCCACATCTTCCGCCGCACTCAGAGCGACGGCCATCCGTCGACCCGGTTTGCAAAGCGGTTTGCCAAATACCCGTACCTGGGTTCTCGGCAGACTTAATGCTTCCTCGATTCCCGCAATCCGGAAATCCTCCCCCTCCCGGCCGCCATCGCCTTTAAGCGTAGCGGATGCCCCGGGCGTCAACAGTTCTACCGCGGGAATCGGAAGACCCAAAATCGCGCGAACGTGCAGGGCAAACTCCGACAAATCCTGGGTTACCATCGTGACCATGCCGGTGTCGTGAGGTCTCGGGGAAACTTCGCTGAATACGATGCCGTCCTTTGTCACGAACAACTCGACGCCAAAGAGGCCATACCCGCCAAGCGCGTCCGTAATGGTACGGGCGATGTCTTCCGCCTCGCGAAGCTGGGCTTCGCTCATTACATGCGGCTGCCACGATTCCACATAGTCGCCGTCCCGTTGCACATGTCCCACCGGAGGACAAAATACCGTCCCGGACACCGACCGCACCGTCAGCATCGTAATTTCGCTCGTAAACGGCACGAACGCCTCGATGATGACCCGCGTATTTTTGGCGCGTCCCCCGTCCATCGCCATCTGCCAGCAGGCGGCTGCGTCTTCCTTGCTGCGGCAGACGCTTTGTCCTTTGCCGGAGGAGCTCATGAGCGGTTTAATGACGCAAGGCAAGCCGATCTCGGCGACGGCGGCTTCCAGCTCCTGCAGACTATCCGCAAAGCGGTAATCGGCGGTAGGCAGACCCAGTTGCTCGGACGCCAGCCGGCGAATCCCCTCGCGGTCCATCGTCAGTCTGGCGGCCGTCGCCGTCGGAATGACCTTAAATCCCTCTTCTTCAAGCTCGACAAGCGCTTTGGTGGCGATCGCCTCCACTTCGGGAACGATCAAATCCGGCTGAATACGGAGAATCAGCGACTTCAATGCGTCCTCGTCCAGCATGTCGATCACATGCGATTCATGAGCGGCGCCCATCGCCGGAGCATGGGCATACCGGTCGACGGCAATCGTGCGAATGCCCAGGCGCTGAGCTTCGATGACAACTTCTTTGCCCAGTTCCCCGCTGCCGAGCAGCAGGATGCTTCTTGGGCTTGTTGATGCAGGAGCCCCCCACATGACGACAGAAATCCCCCTTAACGCTGAGTTAACAATCTTCTTCTATTTTCGTTTTTTATGAACGATATTGCAATAGTTCTAATTAAAAATAAGGATATTTTTCGATAAAAAGTTACAAATAGCGAAACTGGGCTTCGACCAAGCCGTAATAGATGCCTTTGCGGTCCATCAACTCCCGGTGGGTTCCCGATTCTTTGATCTCGCCGTGGTCCAGTACGACGATATGATCGGCGTTGCGGATCGTCGACAAACGGTGCGCGACGATAAAGGAAGTTCTCCCCTGCAGCAGCACTTTGAGCGCTTCCTGGATCTTCAGCTCCGTTTCCGTGTCGATGCTGGCCGTCGCCTCATCCAGGATGAGGATTCGCGGGTTCGCCAGCAGCGCCCGGGCAAAGGACAGCAGTTGGCGCTGCCCCATCGACAGCACGTTGCCGCGTTCCTCGACCTCGGTATCGTATCCCGCCGGCAGCTTCATGATGAATTCATGCGCGTCCACCGTCCTGGCGGCCTGCTCCACTTCCTCGTCGGTCGCGTCCAGACGGCCGAAGCGGATATTGTCCCGGATCGTCCCGGAGAAGATGAACGTATCCTGCAGCACGATCCCGATTTGGCTGCGCAAGCTCTGCACGGTAACGTCGCGAATGTCGTGCCCGTCGATCGATACCGACCCGGAAGTCGCATCGTAAAAGCGGCTGAGCAGGTTGATGATCGTGCTTTTCCCCGAACCCGTATGTCCGACGAGGGCGATCGACTGGCCGCGGCGGACGTTAAGATCGATCCCTTTTAATGCCGGACGGCCTTTCTCGTATTCAAACACGACCTTATCGAACCGAATGTCGCCCATAATCGACGGCAGGGGTTTCGCCCCCGGCTTGTCGGCAATGCTCGGCTCTTCGTCGATGAACTCGAAGATCCGCTCGGAGGAGGCCATGGCCACGAGCAGTTGGTTGTACATTTGCCCTAGGCGGTTGATCGGATCCCAGAAGTTGCCTACGTAGTTGCTGAAGGCGACCAGCAGGCCGATCGTCAACTCTCCCGACTGGATCAAGTACACGCCCAGCATGAACAGGATAAACGTACCCGCTCCCCCGGTAATTTCGATCAAGGGACCAAACGCCTGGTTCATCGCCGACGCTTTGTCCCAAGATTTTTTGCTGCTCATATTCATCGAATCGAAGAAACGCATGTTCGCTTCCTCTTGGGTATAGGCTTGCGTCACGCGAATCCCTTGAATCGACTCGTTCAGATGGGAGTTGATGCGGGAGTTCTTCATCCGCACTTCCTGCCAGGCGATCCGGATTCGCTGCCTTAGCTTCGTGGAGATCAGGAACATGATCGGCACGGTGATCATCACGGCAAGCCCCAGCTTCCAGTTGATCAGCAGCAAAATGACGACGATCCCGGCCAATTGAACGCAGTCGATTATCAGGTTGACGACCCCGTTCGTGAACAGCTCCTGCAGCGAATTGACGTCGTTGGTCACCCGCACCAGCACGGAACCGGCCGGACGTTTATCGAAGAAGTTGAAGGAAAGCTTCTGGATATGCTTGAATAAATCGGCGCGCAGATCGTAAATCACCTTCTGCCCGATCACGTTCGTGAATTTGATCCGGTAGACGCCGGAGACCCACTGCACGATGTACAAAATCAGCACGCCGGCGGTTAAGCCGTACAGCAGTGTCAAACTCGTACGGCCATCTTCCGGCGCAATGGCGCGGTCGATTGCCAAACTGGTCAAATACGGAACCGTCAGCTTGGTCACCGTACCCAGGATGGTCATCAAAGCGACCAGCGGCAGCATCTGTCTGGCGTAAGGCTTCATGTAGGCAAAAAGACGGCGGAATTGCTTCCAGTCAAACGCCTTATCGATGATTTCGTCGTCCTGGTATACGAACCGTTCCTCGATGTCCGCGCGGGACGCGTCTTTGCCCTTCAGCGGCTTTTGTCCGGTCAACGCTTCGGTGTTCATGCTTTACGCCTCCCCTTCGCGGCGAACCGATCTGGCCAGGTGATCCGCGTATTGTATCCGGTACACGTCTTGGTAAGGACCGGGAATCTCGATCAGCTCCCGGTGTTTCCCCCGCTGGACGACCCGTCCTTCGCTCAGGACGAGGATTTCGTCGGCATGCCGGAGCGACGAGATCCGGTGGGCGATAATAAACGTGGTGCGCCCCCGCATAACCTCCTGGAAGCCGGACTGGATTTCCTGCTCGGTTTCCATGTCGACGGCGCTGGTTGCATCGTCCAAAATAAGAATTTTCGGGTTCTTGAGCAACGCCCTGGCGATGGCGATCCGCTGCTTCTGGCCCCCGGACAGCCCCAAGCCCCGTTCCCCGACGACCGTATCGTAGCCGTCCGGCAGCTCCATGATAAAATCGTGCGCTTTGGCCAATTGGGCCGCCCGGATAATTTCCTCCATGGACACGTTCGTCATGCCGTAGGCGATATTGTTCCGAATGGTCGACGAGAAGAGGAACGTCTCCTGGAACACCGTAGCGATTTGGCTGCGCAGACTGCGGACGCAGATGTCCTGGATATTCTTGCCGTCCAGGCGTATCCGGCCCTCGTTGACGTCATAGGCGCGCATCAGCAGTTGAATGATCGTCGATTTGCCGGACCCGGTGCCTCCGAGAAAGCCGATGACCGTACCAGGCGCCGCATGGAAATCAATATCGAGGACGGCGGGCATTTTGTTGCCATAGGCGAACGTGACATGGTCAAACTGCACGTCGCCGCGCACCTGCTCGGCCTCGAGCTCCACGGCGTGATCCCCGTCCTTGACGTCGATCGGCTGATTTAAAATTTCCAGCACCCGTTCCCCGGATGCCTTCGATTGCGTATAGTTGTTAATATGGAACCCCAGACCCCACATCGGGCCGATAATAAACCAGATCAAACTGAAAAAGGCGACCAGATCGCCGAGCGTCAGCTGCTCCTTAATGACCAGCGTCCCCCCGACCGACAGCAGCACCGCCACGCTAATGGAAGCGAGCAGCTCCATGACCGGGAAAAACTTGCTCCACAGCGTGGCCGCAAAGATTTGATTGTCCTTATACCGTTCGTTGCGGTGCGAAAACTTCTCCACTTCATACGGCTCGCGGGCGAACGATTTGACGGTGCGCACCCCGGTCACGTTCTCCTGCACCGCCGTCGTCAAGGAACTGAGCGCCTGGCGCATTTCCTGGAACGCCGGATGAATTTTCGATTCGAATTTCAGCGCCACGCCGGCCAAAAAAGGAATGGTCAACATCGTGACCAGCGTCAGCTGCCAATGGATGGACAGCATCACGATTCCGCCGAACGTCACCATCAGGACGAGATTTAACAGCTGCGCAAAGCCGAAGCCGACAAAGTTGCGGATCGCCTCCAGATCCCCGGTCAAGCGCGACATCAAATCGCCGGTTTTTGCCGTATCGTAATAGCGGAACGACAAAAACTGCAGTTTTTCGTAGCACGCATTCCGCAGCCGGTAGGCCAGATAGTTCCCCAGCCGTCCGCCGAAAAAGCCGTGCAAAAACTGCAGTAAAGCCTTGACGGCCACAACGGAAACCGCCGTCGCCGCAATCCATAATACCTCTCCGTAATTTCCCGGCCTGATCACGTCGTCGATCAGCTTGCGCAGCAGCATCGGATACACAAGCCCAAGCCCGGTCGCGGCCGCCAGACATAGAATCGACAGAACCAAATAGTTCAGCCTCGCATGGTAAAACCCCCGCAGTTGCCTGAGAACCTCCATGTCTCTCCTCCTAAAAGTTTTCTAAGCGCATGCTTCCTTGAGGCGCATTGAAAGCAATTCGGAAACTTGTCATGGCTTGGAAGCATACGCTTTCATAAACATTAGCTTTTAGCAGTTTATCATCATGGTTTTCCTGCGGCAAAGCGGAGAAAGGCCAATTATCTCTTAAATTTGGAATACTGGCCCGCTAACATGATCAAAAGCACCTTATTTATCATAAAATGCTTCTATTTCCTCGTGATACCTGCCGATTTGATCGGCGGTGCTCATCCATTGCGCCAGTTCTCCGCGGGATAGCCGGGAACGCAGGATGCTCTCCTCCCATTCCTGCCATATTCCGCCGAAATAGGCCGCGGTATTCTCCTTGCGCCGGCTGATTTCCAGCTCGTAGTGTTTCCGGAACTCTTCTTCCATATGACCTACCGTTTCCTTCAGGCGCTGCAGGAGCGGTTCCTCGAGCTTGGCCCGCAGCTGCCCCCGGCCGCCTCCTTCAAAAAACGCCTTCGGGTTCTTGAAATAGGACCAATACGCATCCGGCGACAGGAAACCGCCATCCAGCAGGCCTTCGGGAATATCCGGCGTGTTCCAGGACTCGCCGCCTTCGGGGGTGCTTAGCGGCATATCCAGGGCGGCTTCATGCCGGCGGCACCAGGCTTCCGCTTCCCGGCGCAGCAGCGCTTCGGCTTTGCGCTCCAGCCGCAGCGTGGTCGCCAGCAGTTCGCGTTCCAGCTCCCCCGACACCTGATCCAGCCAGCCGCGCATCGCCATGGCAAAGCTGCGTTTCAAAGAACCGGCGTTCTCCTGCAGCAAGGAAGGGTGGAAAAACTCCGCAAACAGCTCCAGCGCCTGCAGCCTTAACCGCTGCACGACATGGAACAGCAGTTCCGCGTTCTCCTGATCCCACTCCCGGCGGATATCCGCTTGACGATATTCGGCCACGGCCTGATCGAAGACGCCGCGGCGATCGCGCAGGGAGGCTAATCGTTGCTCCGCGTTCTCGGCGCTCTCGCCGGCCGCTTCGATCCATTTGGACAACCGCTCGATCATTTGCTTGAGCAGCACGGCCGCGGAGGAAACCGCCAAATTGCCCAGGTCATGCTCCCAGAAAGCCGAAAACCGCTTGCGGAATGCGGCAAATCCCGCTTCTTCCGCCTCCGAAAGTGCAGACCGCCCGGCCGCGAGTGCGTTTTGGCTGGAAACGGCAAACACATTCGGCTGCTGGATTCCCGCCGTCCGCAGGCCGTCCCGTACGTGCTCCACCACGGCGGCCAACTCTTCCTCCGAGGAGGCGAGATCAGCTGCGTTTACGACGAAGAACATTTTATCAAGGGCAAAGCTCCCCTTGATCCGGCCGAGCTGGCTCAGCAGCTGTTTGTCGGCCCGCGAAAAGGCATGGTTATAGTAGGTCACGAAAATGATCGCATCGGAGTCCTTCATATATCGGAACGTGACGCCCGTATGCCGGGCGTGGATCGAGTCCGCTCCCGGCGTATCTACCAGAACGATCCCTTGCTCCGTCAATGGGCAACTGTAATAGAACTCGATTTCGGCGACGAAACAGGCTTTCGTTTCGTCGGCGGCATAGCTGCGGAATTCGCCGGCATCGACGATATGTTCTCGCCCGAGCAGCGCGGCCGAGTTCCCCCAACCGGCGGCGGCTGCTTTCAGGAAGCTGAAATGGGCCCGGCCCGCCGCCAGAACGTCGCCGGCTTCCAGGCGCTGCACGGCGGCCAGCCAGGTCGTTTCCTCCCAAACGCCAAGTCCAAGCGCCTGGAAGGAGAAGGACAAGTCCTCCCGCATGGCTTCGGCGCTTTTGAATTGGATCGCCGCCGTGTTGTGTCGCTGTCCGTTCCCCGGCGCCATGACGCGGATGATCGCCGCGGTGGTCGGATGCGGCGATACCGGCAGCACCGCTTCGCCCAGCAAGGCGCTGGCGAAGGAGGATTTGCCGGCGCTGAACGCCCCGAACAGCGCCACGGTGAAGACGCCGCCCTGCAGCTCGCATTTTTACGATCCGTTTCCGACCGTGGAGCATTATGTTCATATTAAGCACGAGACCGATTAAAACGGATTTAGGAGGCCAATTG
>NZ_JBNYYG010000096.1:0-13755 GCF_050565405.1 Paenibacillus macerans
GGTGGGGGAGGAGGCCTCCTCCCCCACCACCACATCCTCCTGATGGATGTTTCTACTGGTTTACACAAACTTCTTGACGCTACCGGAAATGGCGAAATGTATGCGAATTTTCAGCTACATTCACGCTTGAATCGACCGAAGTGGCGAGTTGTATACGATTTTTCGTATACATTCCATCGAAATCGGCGGAAATGGCGAAATGTATGCGAAATTTCAACTACGTTCACGCTCGAATCGACCGAAGTGGCGAGTTGTATACGAATTTACATACTCAATCCGGCGGTCGGGTCCCGCCCAGGGACGGCAGCCCGTCTGAGACAAACCAAAATCCGCCCAATAGCGGCAAGCGAAGCGGGGCTTTGCTTGACAAACCAAGGCGTGTTTGTTTTTTTGCTGCGTCAAGCGCACCAATCCGCGCCAGTGGAGCCTTTTATAATAGGAAATAGCCCGGTACAAGGGCAATAAAATATGAGCGATCATATTACACAGGATACCGCCCAATTGAACAAGTTGGGCTGATCCTTCGTTGAGCTTGGCATTTGATTTGGCGAGGCATCTAGATACAACTGCAGCAAGGCAGTAAAATAAGATTGTCCTCAGCGCATAATTCAAGTTCGCCCTTACCGCTAGGTGGGGGCTGTTTGATTCTCATCTATCCGTACAACGCAGTAACCGTACAATGCAGTAATGATTTCATACGTGTATCATTTAAAGATATTTATATTGTAAGCTTGCGGCAAAGAAAAAAGCCCATATGGAGAGTACCGGGCGTCAAGAAAGGACATGCAAGGGATTGTAACCGTAAAGGCCAATATCGACCATCTGTTCGGTCTGACGGACGCGCAGAAAAATAAAAAAGGAGCGATAGCGACATGACGCGACATGAGGTGCGAAGCGCCGACTTCGGGCCAAATTGGCCCGAAGTCGCAGGGTTTGGGGAAGGCACTCCCAACAAGCAATTTTTGAAATTTCCCGTAAGGGAAAATCTCAAAAATGTGCAAGTTAGTATCAATACACTTGCCCTGCTTGCCGTTTAGCGACATGCCCGGAAAAGCCCTTTTTCCGGTAGTTTGGCGTTTTTCGCTTTTGGCACGTTTTGGGCTTCGCCCCGCGCTAAAAATACAGATACGGACTGGAAAAGCCGAAGCGGCAGAGCGCAAAAGGCGAGGGCTTTAATCCTCCCCCTGCCCCGTCAAGTTTTATGGCCCCGTCTAATATTCCGCTCTCTTGGCATATCACACCCTCCCTATACATTGTATAGGCCATAGTATGTGACTTGGAATGTTGCGATGTACGGTTGTGGTGCATGAAATAAGTCATACTCTTTCTATGTTAGTAAGATATTCGTGTCAATCTCGATTTTTTATAGGGTCTCTTTTCGTCTGTTGACAAAACAATGTTCTGTAGTTATTCTGACTACAGAACATTGTTTTGTGGATAAGGAGGGCGTTATGTCTCGTACTGTAAAAGCACCAGATGTAAGGCGGCAGGAACTTATAGGAATTGCTTTGAAACAATTTTTAGAAAACGGCTATGAAAAAACGTCTGTCCGCTCTATTTTGAAAGAAGCGGATGGAGAAATTGGTATGTTCTATCACTATTTCAAATCCAAGAATGAGATATACGAAGCGGCTTTAGAGAATTACAATGAGAAATACATTTCCAAATTCACCGAAATTATCAACTCTTCCAGTTTGAGTTTTGAAGAGAAGCTGAATCAAATATTTACCCGCCTACCAGATTCTATTTCCGAATATAGCCAGATGTATACCGAAAAAATAAATCCTGAAATTATGGCGGTATTGCTTTCCAGAACGTTGCTTAAAATGGTTCCTTTGTTTGAAGAGATCATTCTTGATGGCTTAGAAAAGAATATCATGAACGCACCTGTACCCAATATTCATTTGCTAAGTCAATTTATTCTTTTTGGTATGAGCGCTGTTATACACGACATTGAAGTGAACTCTATGGAAGAAAAATTCAGCCATATCAAAGCACTTCTTTCTAAAATATTGGATACAAAGTTGGGGGAGGCATAAGATGATGGCAAATAAAAAGGAACTCTGTTCCAAGTTGGATTGGTAGAGCCGATATCCTATGTCAGTAAGCTGTCAGTTCTTTCAATGCACTCTTGGCTATTTTTGGAATGAATCAATAGTAGGAGGTATCATAATGAAAAGCAATAAACTGCACATCTATACTGAACGTCATATTTTGCGAAACCCGGCACTTACTGTTTTGATGAAAATAAGCGTTGATGGGCATTTTGATGAACCACGTTTTGAAAAGGCCTTGCTGACATTAAGAAATGTTCACCCATTGCTATATTCGTCCGTTATCATTGATAATGACGGAGTGGCTTATTATCGTGAAAACGCCGTCCAACGGCTTGAATTGCATTGTGCTATACGTGAGCGGCAAAATCAATGGTTGGAGGTTGCCGAAACCGAAAACAAGCGGCCTTTTAACTGTGAACAAGGGCCACTCGTTCGATTCTTCGTGTTTTACAGTGAAACGGACTTCGATATTCTTGCCACTGTTCATCATTTGATTGGCGACGGTGACGCTATTGCCCGTTTGTTGCGGGACGTGGTAGCTGCTTATGTGGGTACTGATTTGTCATATCAAGAACAAATACTCATTTCAAGTCAAAATGATTTCCCGCATAGCGCAAGACCAACTTTCCTTGTAAAAGCATTTACCCGATCAATAAATAAAATGTGGGATAAAGGTGAGCAGCCCCGTTTTGGAGAACATGAATATCAAGAAATGTTTTGTAACTACCATCAAATAGCAGATATTGGATTATCTTATTCAACGATAAACGCAAGTGAAATATATGACTTACACAAAGCATGTAAAGCGCATGGCGTAACCATAAATGAAGCGATTGTTACAGCATTTATTATGGCTATGCAAGAAAAGCGGCCACACATGAGCAATGAAAAAACGGTTGTAGGGATTCCAATAAATATGAGGAAACAACTTTCATTGTCCACTGATGATTGCTTGGGCAACTTTGCTTCGGCTGTTACCATCAAAGTGCGCTACGAAACAAAAAAAGATTTTTGGCAAAATGCCGTTCGGATGCGAAGCAAGTTGAAATCAAAGTTGAAATCGGCAAAAGCGCCGTGGGTAGTCTTAAATCTTTATTCACTCTTGAATCCTTTGCTTATTGACGCTATGTATTTTGCCGCTTATGGCAAATGTGATGATATGGCGGCAAAGAAAGCGGCGGCCATGCTTTCGGTTGATAATCCTTCTTCTACGGCAGTATCTAATCTTGGGCGGTTGAATTTTGATTGCCGGATTGGTTCATGCCACATTCGCGATATGGTATTCTTTGCGCCCAAAGCTCCCGGCAGTTATGTTGTGCTTGGAGTCGCCACATTAGGCGATACAATGCAGATTGGATTTAGCTATGATCGTAAAAAAATATCCTCGGATACTATGGGAAATGTCAGCTCAACGATACTTGAATTACTGAAAAATGCTTGATACGAAAGCCACATAATGCGGTAAATTGGAATAATTAAATTCCTGTTTAGCGGGACGCTTTCATTCGTCTTTTCCCCTGCATTTTATTATCGGTTCTTTAATTTTTTAATCACTTCTGAATATTTTGGGGCTATTCGCAAAGCTCCATAAACGGCGGTTTTGATAATCAATAAATACCAGCCGTATTATCTATACGGAAAAAGAGTACTCGATGCTTGTTGACACCATCAAAGTATACGAAAACGAAATGTTCCAGTCGCCCCAGTCGTGTCAGTCGCCTCCAAATGCACCAATCCGCGTCAATCCGTACTTAGCCGCATCAAGCTGCGCCAAGCCGCGGACATCGCCAAAGTCCGTCAGCCCCCGTCAGTTCTCCGTCACCGCCCAAAGCTTTAGCCGGGGCCTGCATTATGGTAGAATAGGGGGAATTATCCTGCAGGGCAGGGTACAATTGGAAGCAAGGAGAGAGGGAGATACTCATGGCGATGACGCAGGAGCCTGTCGTCCGGATTCAGGATGTCAGCAAAAGAATCGGCGCCAAGACGCTGATCGACCGATTGACGCTGGATATCCCACCGGGACAGGTGTTCGGTTTTCTGGGGCCGAACGGGGCCGGGAAAACGACGACGATCCGGATGATGGTCGGTTTGATGGCGATATCGGAAGGCGATATTTTGATTCAGGGGGCCAGCATCAAACACGATTTCGAGCAAGCGATATCGCATGTCGGCGCGATCGTGGAAAACCCGGAAATGTACAAGTTTCTGACCGGGTATCAAAATCTGCTGCATTACGCCCGGATGTCGCCGGGAGTGACGAAGCAGCGGATTTGGGAAGCGGTCGAACGGGTCGGCATGCAGAATCGCATCCATGACAAGGTCAAAACCTACTCGCTGGGGATGCGCCAGCGGCTGGGGGTTGCGCAGGCCATCTTGCACCGGCCGAAGCTGCTGGTGCTGGACGAGCCGACCAACGGGCTCGATCCGCAGGGCATCCGCGAGCTCCGCGACTATTTGCGGGTGCTGACGCGGGAGGAGGGCACGACCGTGTTCGTCTCCAGCCATTTGCTGTCGGAAATGGAGCTGATGTGCGACACGGTCGCGGTGATCCAGCAGGGACGGCTCGTTGACGTCAAGTCCCTGCATCCGGAAGGCGGAGAAGGCCGGGAGCGGGAAACGGCCTTCGAAGTCAGCGAGCCGCAACGGGCCGCGGAGCTCATCGGTGCCGGGCGAATCGAGGGAGGCCGGCTGGTCGTCTCCGCGGACCGGGACGCGGCGGCGGAAATCAATGCCAAGCTGGTCATGGCGGGCATTGCCGTTTACGAGATTCAGGCGGTGACGCGTTCGCTGGAGGATCAATTCCTGGAGTTGACGGGAGGGAAGAAAATTGAATAGCTTTCTGATGCTTGTCCAAAACGAAAATATGAAAATTTACCGGCGGGTCCGCACCTGGATCATGTTTGCGCTTCTGGTCGTGCTCAACATCCTGTTCGGCGTGTTGTTCTCGCTGGATGGGGGCGCGCGCAGCTTGAGCGCCTGGGACGCCTTGGACCAGCTGTCCTTCCTGTATTATCTCGTCAGCATTTATGCGGCGGTCGTGGCGGCCGACATCGTTGCCGGCGAGTTTACGTGGGGTACGATCAAGCTGTTGCTGATCCGCCCGTGGACGCGCACGAAGGTGCTGCTCTCCAAGCTGTTGGCCGTGCTGCTGTTTACGCTGGCGATGACGGCGGTGTTTTTCGCTTCGGCGCTGGCCGTCGCTTTCGTCATTTTCCCCAATACCTCGTCGCAAATGTTCCAGCCGGGGGTAAGCCCGCTCGGAACGATACTCGAAAGCTTACTTTACAGCTATGTCGACCTGCTGGTGATCACGGTGTTCTCGTTCATGGTATCGACCGTGTTTCGCTCCAGCGGCATCGCGATCGGGCTGTCGATCTTCATTTTGTTCGCGGGGAACATCTTTACGATGCTGTTTAACCCTATCCGGTTCCCGTGGGCTAAATATATGCTGTTCAACAATATGAACCTGAACCAATACCGCGGGGGACAGATCGGGCCGGCTGGCATGACGTTGGGCTTCTCGGCCGGCGTGCTTGCCGCGTACGTCCTCCTGTTCCTGGCCGTCGCCTGGCTCGTGTTCAAGAAGAGGGACGTGGCGGCCTAACAGGGCCCGACGGCAGCAACAAATCCAAACAAAAGCTTCCGTATGCTCTTTCGCAGCGGAAGCTTGTTTATTTCGGCGCGTTCACTTGAGACTACCCCGCTTGGGTCTGCGCCGCTTTTTTGACTTTTTCCTTCGGGGAGGAGGGAGCGGGGGCCGGGGCCTTGCGATCCATTTTGCTCGAACCGTTGAGCAAACCGCCTTCGACGATGACCAGCTTGGCGACCTCCACGTTGCCGTCGACCTGGCCGCTGCCGGTGATCGTCAGTTTTCCGACGGTCGAGATGTCCCCGACGACTTTGCCGGCGACGATGACCTCGGCTCCCTTGATGCTCGAATTGGCTTCGCCCGTCTCGCCGATCACGACCTGGCCGTGGCATTCGATTTCCCCGTGGACTTTGCCCTCCACCCGCAGGTTGGATTGGCACTCCAGCTTACCCTCGATGGTGCTGCCTTGGCCGATGAGCGTATCGGTCAGGCTTGCTGTTTTTTTTCCGTCTTTAAACATCGTCATGCAGTCCTCCGTTTCAATTAAGGTGCGCTACTTTAAATAGGGCATTGGGTCGACGGCGTTGCCGCCCTTAACGATTTCGAAGTGCAGATGGGGCCCCGTGCTGCGGCCGGTGCTGCCCAGGTTGCCGATGCTTTGCCCCTTCGTCACCGTATCGCCGACGGATACGTCGATGTCGCTTAAGTGCATGTACCAGCTTTGCAGGCCGCCCGGGTGCTCGATCACGATATATTTGCCATGGGACCCGTCCTTATCGGCGCTGACGACCTTGCCCGCCCCGGCGGCATATACGGGATCTCCCACCTTGCCGGCGATATCGATTCCCGCATGGAAGGCCGCGCGGCCGGTAAACGGATCGGTGCGGTACCCGAAATCGGAGGTCAGGCGAGTGGATAGCGTAGGCCATTCCGACGGCGTGCCGGAGATCGTATATTGGGTTTGCTTGGCTTTTTTCAGCGTAACCGGGACGTTCTTCTCCATTTCATCCAGCATCTCGCTCATGGCCAGAAAATCGTCCTTCGTCTCCCGGGCCAGCGCTTCGATCTCATTATCGTGCACCGCGATGAATTCGCCGCCGACGCCGCTTGCGTCGAGCGCGTCCAGCGACTCGTCCCAAGACAAGGAGGACAGCTTGCCCAGATCCTTCGGATCTCCGTTGCCGTATTTATCGATAAACTTCTGCAGCTCGGCTTCCAGCTCCGCTACCCGCTCCATGCGGTCCATCATGTCCTTGGATTGGCTGGACAGCGTGATCACCTCGTTTTGCAGGCGCTGGATCGCTTCGTCCTTGTCGGTGACGATCGCTTCGAAGGCAAGGTCTTGCTGTTGCAGCCGGCTCTCCAGACGGGAAACAGTCTGATTCGATTGAATTTGCAGACTGACGATCAGACCGGAAATGGATAGCAGCGCCAGCAAAGGCACAGCGATGACCAGCGGCTTGGAAACTTGAACCTGTTTGACGGGCTGGTTGGCATCCCGAAGGACAAGCAGCGTCATCCGATTCGGATTCGGTAGGCTTACACTCCTCATGGCATCCCCTCCCCTACTCTTGGTTGGTTCTATAACTTATCTATTCCTATGACTCTTAAATCATGTCAAAAAACTGGTCCTGTCTAATATAAATGTCGACCCTCGGCGCCGACGATTACAGCGAAGCGATGAATAAATCAGGAGCCGGATGGTCAATGCTGATGGCAGGGGAGGGTGGAATACATGATCTGGCTTATCGTCATTTTGTCAGCTTTTATCGTTCAGACCGCATTGATCTTGATCCTGGAATTCCGCAATCCCGGCAAGGCCGTGGCCTGGCTGTTCATTCTATTCCTTTGCCCGGTGTTCGGTATAGCTATCTATTATTTCGTGGCCCACGACTATACGAAGCGAAAAATGCTGCGAAGCCGAACGCCAAGACTGTTGCGGGACGTCAAGGAAAGGCTGCGGCGGCAATCGGCGATCGTCGAAACGCCCGAAGGCATGCATAATCCCGAATTTCGGCACCAGGAGCGGTTGTTCGGGCTGCTGACGCACGGGGCGGCCGGCCCGATTACCGGAAACAATCGGACGCAGGTGTTCTCTGCCGGAGAAACCGCGTTTGCCGCCATGCTCGCCGAGATGGAACAAGCGCGCCATCATATTCATATCGAATTTTATATTTTTCGCGGAGACGCGATCGGCACGGCCTTCCAGGAGGTGATGATCCGCAAAGCCCGCGCGGGCGTTCAGGTGCGTTTGGTCTGCGACGGCCTGGGGAGTTACCGTTTGCAGCGTTCCTTCGTCCGCAAGCTTCGGGAGGAGGGGGTCGAGGTGTATTTTTTCCTGCCGCCGTTCCTGGCTGCCTTGAAACGCCGGGTGAATTACCGCAATCACCGGAAAATCGTCGTCGTGGACGGGACCGTCGGGTTCGTGGGCGGGCTGAACGTGGGGGATGACTATCTCGGTTTATATGACAAAATGGGCTATTGGCGCGATACGCATTTGCAACTGGAGGGAGACGCGGTTTACGATTTGCAGTTGGCCTTCTTGAACGATTGGCATCTGGCGTCCGGACAGCGAATCGGCGACGCCGCTCTGTTCTCGGCGCAAGGCGGTCAAGGGAAGGAGCAGGTGCAGATCATGACCAGCGGCCCTAACCAGCCGAGAAGCACGATTCAGGAAATGTGCTTTAACGCCATCGCGGTCGCCAAGCGGAGGATCTGGATCGTATCGCCTTATTTCATCCCCGACCGGAGCGTGTACACGGCGCTCATGACGGCGGCGTTAAGCGGGGTCGACGTGAAGATCATCATGCCTTACCATTCGGACAGCCGGCTCGTGAAGCTGGCTTCGTTATCCTACGTGGAAGAACTGATGCGGGCCGGGGTGGAATTTTATCAATACACGAAGGGCTTCATCCATGCCAAGGTGATGATCGTGGACGATCTGCTGGCATCGGTCGGCACGGCCAACATGGACATGCGCAGTTTCTTCTCCAATTTCGAGATGACGGCGCTGCTGTACGATGCGGAACCGTTGCGGCGTCTGTTGCGGGATTTCGAGCAGGATGTGAGCGACTCGCTGCCGATCCTGCTGCCGGAATTCGTCCGGCGCAGCCGCTGGCAAAAAGGGCTGGAGCTGTTGGCGCGGCTACTGTCGCCGCTGTTATAAAGACTTTTGGAATGGACCGTCGATTATGCCCGAACCGGCGTTTTCAAATGCCGCAAGATCAGCTTGACCGATTGCGGGGGAACGGCTTCCAGCAAGTCGCCCCGCTCCTTCAGGCGCTGCCCGATATTGAGCAGATGGAAGTCGGCAGGCGCGGGATTGCGCCGTACCTCGTCCCATGTCAACGGGGTCGATACGCTGGCCGCCTCTCGCGCTCTGGGGGTGTAGGGAGCCGCGAGCGTTTTGCCGCCGTAATGCTGCAGGTAGTCGAAGTAGATTTTATCGCCGCGGTCTTTTTTGAGCCGTTCGATGGTGAACAGGTTCGGATGCTTTTCGGTGACGTAGCGGGCCACGAATTGGCCGATCGAGCGCAGTTCGTCGAAGGTGACGCCGTATTCGATCGGCACGATGATTTGCACGCCGGTGGCGCCGGACGTTTTCGGCACGGAGGACAAGCCCAGCGAGGACAATACATCGCCGACGATCGCGGCGGCCTCCATGATCCTTGGCTCCTTCTCCAGCGTCGGATCGAGGTCGATCATCCATTCGCAAGGGAGATTCTCCCCGACGTAATGCAGCGAAGGATGGAACTCGATGCAGGCGAGATTGCCGAGCCACAGCAGCACGGGAAGGCGATCCAGCACGACGTAGCGGATGTTCTCGTGAACCTCGGTGCGAACGAACGGAGGCAGCGGCGCGGGGGCATTTTTCTGGTAAAAAAATTTCCCATGGATACCGCCGGGATAACGGATCGTCGTGAGCAGTCGATTCCGGCAGTATTTCAGCAGGTAAGGAGAAAGCTCGGCCAGCTTTTCCAGGTACATCATTTTGGTGATCCCGGCTTCCGGCCAAAGCAGCTTGTCGGGATTGGATACGGGCACCTCTTCGCCTTCCACGGAGATGGTGCCTTTAATCGTTTTGGGCATGGCGTGGTTAAGCCTCCTTTCATGCCGGGCAAGGGAATGCGCCGCAAAGCATCTTCTCCTTAGGCTTGCCTGGGCGGGCCTAAACTATGAGCGCTTTGCCGGGAATGGAACGGGAAGGCCCAGGGCAAACTTGGGAAAAACGTCCGAGGACTTCATGCCGCAGGAAGGAGGCCGGCAGGAGACTGCAGGCCGAAGCATTTGCCGGATGAGTGCAGCCGGAGGCGAGAGGGGCATGAGACAACGCATGAATTTGAAACCGGTGGTTCCCTTTGAACCGATTCAAAGCGAAACGATCCCGCAAGGGGAGGAATGGATGGCCCAGGTCAAATGGGACGGCGTGCGGATGTTAACGTATTTCGACGGCCGCGAGGCCCGCCTGATTAACCGGAAAAGCAATGATCGCACCAAGCAATACCCGGAGTTTCACGATGTGCGTTCCTACTGCCGGACGGACTCGGTCATTCTTGACGGGGAGATGATCGCCTTGGCGGGCGGCAAGCCTTCCTTCCACGAAATCATGCGTCGGGACAGCCTCCGGCGGGAGCAGGAGATCCGTTTTGCGGCCGGCCGGATTCCGGCCATTTATATGATCTTCGATATATTGTACCTGAACGGGGATTGGGTGAACGGAGCAACGCTGGCGGAACGCCAAAGGCGGCTGCAAGAGGTCGTCATCCCATCCGAGCGGGTGCAGTTGGTTCCCAATGTGGCGGATGGGGAGCTGCTGTTCGGCCTGATGAAGGAGCGGGGCTGGGAAGGCATCGTGAGCAAAAGGCTGGATAGCTCGTATGCCATCGGCGGCAAGGACGCGCGCTGGCAAAAAATGAAGCTGGCCCGCGACCTGTATGCGGCCATCGGCGGGGTCACGTACCGCGACGGCACAGTGAACGCGATTCTGCTCGGATTGTACGATCAGGAGGGACGGTTCACCTACATCGGGCATGCCGGCAGCGGCAAATGGAAGGTGCAGGATTGGCGCGACCTGACGGAGAACGTGAGACCGCTGATCGTGCCGAACCGGACGTTTTTCAACGTCCCCGAGCGCATCAAAGGGGCCGTCTGGATTCAGCCGGCCCTGACGGTGAAAATTCAGTTTCTGGAGTGGACGCCCGGCGGGACGATGCGGCATCCGATCATTCAGGGATGGGCGAACGTGCCGCCCGAGGCCTGCGATGTCCGGCAAAGCTTGTAAAGGGTCGAATGCGGCTTGTGTCCGGAGGCTGCTTTTGCTATTGCGCGACAAGACAAGCTCCGGACAGGCTCCGGCTTCGCTTGGTTCCTTGCGCCGCTTTGCTTGATTCTGTGTGCCGCTTCGCTGGGCTCCTTGCGCCGTTTTTGCTTGGTTCCCTGTGCCGAAGCACCAGAACGATAAAGCCTAACGGACACCAAAGCCCTCCTTATTTCGCCTCCAATGGGGCTGTCCACATTGTAACGGACCGAGGAGACCTTATTCGCCTTCAAGGGCTCGGAATCCCCAGCTTTGGAGACCAGTAAGGTCTTTGGTGTCCGTTACAATGGGAAATACCCGGGAAATGAGCGAATAAGGTCATTACGGTCCGTTACGAAAGACAGGCTTGCAAGGATCGCAAAAACTACCGCTAAACGCGGTCAGTCTTCTTTGAATACACGTCGATGGCCGTTTTTCTTACTTAGCCTCCGGTTTGGCGGAGGTCCGGCGCTTGGGCTTCGGCTTGACGGCTACGGTAGGCACTGTCCCGGCTTCGGCGGCCCCGGCCGGCTCTTCCTTCGCTTTCTTGGCGGCCGGCTTGCGCGTCCGTTTGGCCGGCGCGGCGGCGGTTCCCGGGTCGGTGGCGACCGGCTTGACCGCTTCGATGCTGGCCTGCAGCGCGGCCATCAGGTCGATCACGTTCGTCTCCGGCTTGGCCGGGGCCAGGCTGATCTCCTCGCCGGCTACTTTTTGCTCGATCAGGTGCAGCAATCCTTCGCGGTAGTCGTCGGTGTATTTTTCCGGCTCGAACGGGGTGGACAACTGCTCGATCAGCATTTTGGCCATCGTCAGCTCTTTATCGTTGACGTTGATATTCTCCGGCAGGTTCGGCACCTGGGAGACCGGGCGGATTTCGTCCGGGTAAAAAATCGTTTCGATCGCCAAGCAACCCTCCATCACGCGGATCGCGGCCAGGCTGCTCTTGGAGCGGATGGCGATTTTGGCAATACCGATTTTTCCCGATTGGCGCATCGCCTCCAGCAAGAGCTGATAGGCGTTTCCGCCGGCCTGATCCGGGGACAGGTAATACGTCTTCTGAAAATAAATAGGATCGATCTCCTGCAAATCCACGAAATCGATGATGTTGATCGTTCGTTCGGCGTGCGCCGACAGGCTCTCCAATTCTTCCTTCTCGAACAGGACGAACTTGCCTTTTTCGTATTCGTAGCCGCGGGAAATATCCTCCCAATTCACGTCCACGTCGCAGGACGGGCAACGACGCACGTAAGAAATCGGGCTTCCGCAGGTTTTATGAATGTATTTCATGGAGATGTCCTTGTCTTCGGTGGCCGAGAACATTTTGACCGGCACATGGACCAACCCGAAGCTGATCGCTCCTTTCCAGACGGTATGCATGAAATTGCCCCTTTCTTGATTAACGGATCACTCGTAGTGGTTGCAAGTACGGTTAGTATGGGTATAAAAGTTTTTTTCTATTTATGGAAAAAGGGTGGGGGCCCGCATCAAGAGCCGGAGGGGAGAGGCTGGTTCCCGGGGTTGCCGCACTTAAGCCGCCTGTTCGTTCGGCGGTTGCGGGTGGTGCGGCGTACCGATATAATGAGGACATACGTTTTGGTGGGGAAAAAGGGAAGCGAGCAAGGGAGTGCCGGGGGCCGCATGGCGAGCATGCCGGGGACCAAGGGAACCCACTGCGCTCCGCAACGGACTCCAGAGGCGTTGTTTTGCCGAAATCGAGGGCATTAAATTTGTAACGGACCGCAGAGACCTTATTTACCGCGAAATCGACATTTTTCCTTCCGTTTAGGCCGAATAGCGTCTCGGAGGTCCGTTAGAACGGGAAATACCCGGATATGGGCGAATAAGGCCGCTACGGTCCGTTAGGTGCGTTAGGTGACGATAAATGTTCCGAAACGCGCGGGAAACCCAATCGGTCGAGTGCGGGAACCCGAGAACAAGCTAAAAAGGTGGGTAAGCACGGGTGAACTTGGAAATGGACGGCGCCTCCGCGCAATTGGTATATGAGGCGGAAGGCTTGGACGGAACGGAGAAGCTGGCGGCCTCTTTGGCTGCGCTGGCTCAGCCGGGCACGGTCATCGCGTTGGACGGGGATTTGGGAGCCGGGAAAACGGCATTCTCCCAGTTGTTCGCGAAGCATCTCGGCGTCAAGGACACGGTCAACAGCCCGACCTTTACCTTAATCAAGGAGTATGAGGGCCGGTTGCCTTTTTATCATATGGATGTGTATCGGCTATCGCTCGAAGAGGCCGATGAATTAGGATTGGACGAGTATTTTTACGGCAGCGGCGTGTCCTTGGTGGAGTGGGCCAGCTTGATCGATGAGCTGCTCCCGGGGGATTTGCTGCATATTTACGTGGAGACCGTGTCGCCGACGGCGCGGCGCATGCATATCAAGGGCCGGGGCGAGCCGTATGAAGCCTGGGTGTCGGCCCTGAAAGAGAATGGAGTATCCTGAACATGAGCAAAAACGAAACGCATTTGCCGCTGCGGCGGATCCTGGCGTTGGATACCTCGACTTCCGCCTTGGCGGTCGCGGTGATGGAAGACGGCCGGCTGCTGGCGGAACGGAACATTCATGCCGAACGGAATCATTCGGCCTATTTGGTGACGGCGATCGGGGAATGTTTGGCGGCCGCAGGGCTGGCCAAGCGGGATTTGACCGGGATCGCCGTCGGGATCGGGCCAGGCTCCTACACCGGGATCCGGATTGCCGTAACGACGGCCAAAACCATTCCGTTTGCCGCTTCCGACCCGTTGCGCGTGCTGACTTCCTGTATTCTCGGCTCGGCGATCGCGGGAGGGCTGACCCAGCT
>NZ_JBNYYG010000097.1:0-12543 GCF_050565405.1 Paenibacillus macerans
GCCAAAAGGTTGCCGGCTTAACTGTCAAACATGGATGATTAGGAATTCCATGGATTTCATGAATGCTTTAATGCAACGCTAGTGCTGTTTCTACCCGGCCTGTGGAAAATAAGACCCTTTTATTCCTTTATCCTGCCGATTTCCCGGTTTGGGGTGAAAAATAAGGCCATATTTTTCCCTTATTTCGTCCTGAAAGGGAAGCCAGGCCTCGTCTTCACTCCCCCAACAGCAGTCTGCGGAGGCCTGCGTAACTTTCTGCCGGCTCATGAGGCCGCGGGGCCGATTCGGGCCGAACCTGCCGGTGGTTGAACCACAGAACGCGCCAGCCGGCGTCGGCGGCGCCGACCACGTCATTGCGCCAGGAATCGCCGATATAACAGCACCGCTCGGCCGATAACCCGATCTTGCCGGCGACATGGTCAAACAACCTCCGGTCGGGTTTGGTGAATCCCACCGCACCGGAAATAAACACCAGCTCTGCCGGAATCAGCTCGTCCATTCCCAGCGCGCGGATTTTCCGCCACTGGTGCTCCGGCGGCCCGTTCGTGATCAAACCTACGTTCACGCCTCGCGACTGGAGTTTGCCGATCAGCTCCAGCGCTCCGGCGAACGGCCGGATTTGAAACTGGCGGTCCAGGTAAACGTCCTGAACGGCCGCGGCCTGCTCCGGCGCCAGCGCAAGGCCAAACTCGGCCAGCGAGCGCACGAAGCGCTGCGTCCGCATCTCTTCAAGCTCGCGTCCATGCGTCGGCGTACCTCCGGCTTCGGCGGACAGGAAGTCGCTGTAGTAGCGCATCCGGTGATACGCCGGCTCGTAAGGAAAGTCCGGCCCGGTGTTCAGCACCTCCTCCAGCGCCTCGCGAAAAGGTTGCAAATGGTCGTAAAGTGTATCGTCAACGTCGAAAAATACCGCTTGGCTCTTCGTGATTGGCTGCATGTCGATGATTTTCTTCTCCCTCCGTGTCTGTTAAAATGCATATGTATTGCGAACAACGTGGACTGTCGCATTCCCCATTATACGTGACGTTTCGGATAATTCCATAGTTTCATGCGGCCGTTTCGTTATATGTTGGGAACAGGTTGTATACTTTGTACGGAAAGGTGATATTGACTGGACGTGAAAAAACCGAAACGATGGTTCACCTTGCGAAATCAGATTTTTGTCAGCTTTATGTTGGTCATGGTGTTCGTCCTGGCGATCGCCAGCGTGTTGACGTATTCCCGGGTATCCTCGATGCTGGAAACCAACGCCGAGAAGCATATCGGCCAAACCGCCTTGCAGGCCAACGGGCGGCTGGATGCGCTGATCGCCCAAATCAATACGTTAACGACGCAGGTGGCGACCAATGAATACGTGCAGCAGCTTTTGCTCGGCGAGGTCCAAGGGCGGGAGACGCCGTTCAGCGCGCGCCAGTCGCTGCTGCCGATTTTGGGGGATTACCAGTCGTACGTGACCGGCATCAAATCGCTGGAATTATATACGAACGACTTTCGGCGCTTATTTCCGCTGAACGAAACCCAATTGATCGATACGATTGATTCGGAATGGATTAACGCGGCGAACTGGGGCAAAGGGTCGCTCATCTGGATTGGCGTCGATCCTCGCGACCCGTCTTCCGTGTTGGCTTTGCGGCGGGTCAGCCTGATCGACCGCTGGTTTTCATCCGGGGGTTACCTGATGGTGCGGATCGACCGAAGCTATTTTCAAATCCAGCAACAGATCAACGGAGAAGGCGGCGAATTCATTTTGCTGGTCGACGCCAATCAGCGGCCGGTGGCGACGAATTTCAGCCTTCCCGAAGGGGCTCTGGACCTGAATGAGCTGCTTAGCAACGAAGGGAAAAACATCACGATCGGCGGGCAGGAGTTCATTGAGGTCAAGCAAAGCTCGGAGCGTACGGGCTGGACGCTGGTTTTCTTTACGCCGATCAGCTACGTCACCAGCGGGATTTCCGCCTTGCGCACGGCCGTTTTGGCTTCGGGAGCGATCGGGGTGCTGTTGTTCCTGATTATGTCGCTGCTGCTGTCCACGATGATCACCCGGCCGATGTTCAAGTTGATCAAGGCTATGCGCGGAGCGCGGTTCGGGGTCTTGCAGCCCAATCCGATGTTCTCCAAGACGATGGAAATCAACGAACTCAACAATTCGTACAATCAGATGGTCGACAATATGAACGAACTGATCCGCGTTGTATACGAAAAAGAAATCCTGCAAAGCAGGACCGAGTTGAAAGCGCTTCAGGCGCAAATCAATCCGCATTTCCTGTTCAATACGCTGGAGGCCTTTTACTGGTCGCTGGAAGATAAAGGGGAAGAGGAACTGGCCAACCTGGTGGTCGGGATGTCCGGCTTGTTCAGATATATCATCAGCAGTTCCAACCAGGATGAATGGGTGACGGTCGAAGACGAACTCGAGCATGTGGAGCGTTACCTGCAGCTGATGGATATCCGCCTGGCGGACAGGCTGACCTGGTCGATCGACGCCGGCGATTTCCGCCCTGTGAAAATTCCGAAGCTTCTGATCCAGCCGCTGGTGGAAAATGCGATTTTGCATGGGGTTGAAAACCAGGTCGGTCAGGGCAAAGTAACGGTGAGCGTTCAGGCGTCGGACCGGGAAGGATACGTGAAAATAACCGTCCGGGACAACGGCCCGGGGATGGACGAGGAGACACTGCGCGGGTTGAAACAGGCGATGGAAGGCGGACCTGCCGTATCCTCCAAGGGGACGGGTGTCGGCATCGTGAACGTGCAGCGGCGTCTGCGGTTGTATTTTGACGAGGTGCAAGGGGAAAAACACGGGCTTGAGGTGATGAGCAGACCCGGCGAAGGAACCGCGGTCAGCTTTGAGATACCTAGCGAATATGGGGGAGCGATATGATTCAAACGAAAACGATTCTCGTGGTGGAAGACGAACCGAGAACGAGACAAGGGTTTACCAAAACGCTGGAGGCCTGGTCCGCCGGACGCTACCGGATCGAGACGGCGGAGAGCGGGCAGGCCGCGCTCGCTTGGCTGGAAAACCATGTCGCGCACCTGCTGATTACGGATATTCGGATGCCCGGCATCAGCGGATTGGAGCTGATCGAGATGCAGCAGCGGCATAAGCAGTTCAAGCCGGTAGCCATCATCATTTCCGGGTACGCGGAGTTCGAATATGCCCAAAAAGCGATGCAACTGGGCGTCGTCAACTATTTGCTGAAGCCGGTGGACAAGCATAAGCTGGTGCAGGCGGTGGAGCAGGCCCTTTTGGTCGAGGACGACCGGCACCGGATCGAAACGATGGAGAAGCTGGTCGATCCGCGGCTGCTGGAAACGAAGGAAACGGACACCCGTTACAATCCGCAGGTTCGCGAGGCCCTTCACTTTTTGGACGAGCATTTGCACGAACCGATTACGATGCGCCAGGTGGCCGACATGCTGCATTTGAACCCCAGCTATTTCAGCGTGCTGTTCAAGGAACAAACGGAACTGACGTTCAGCGAGTACATCAGCCGGCTCCGGGTGCTTCGCGCCAAAGAGCTGCTGCTGCGCACCACGCTGTCCATCGGGGAGATCGCCGAACGCGTCGGTTACCAGAGCGACAAATATTTCATCAAGGTGTTTAAAAGCTATGAAGGCATGAGCCCCAGCAAATATCGCAGCAACGCGAAAGTAACGGAGGACGATTTATAAAGTTATTACCTAAAAATAGTGGAACTTTGTCTAATGATTGTGAGCTGATGGAGGCGGAATCATAGGATAAACTTGGCTTAAAAGCGGTTACAAGAGACCGTTAATTCAAATGGGGGTATTCATCACATGTCCAACAAAAAGACGGTATCAATCCTTTTGATTGCGCTTTCAACTTTGCTGGTAATCGCGGGCTGCGGCGGCGGGAACAAGACGGTCGACATCGGCGGCAACAATGCTATACCTACGGCCGGCGATAAAGTCACGGTCAAATTTATGCATATCTGGCCGCAAGGCAGCTCTGCACAACAAAATAAATTGGTTAACGAGATCATTGCCCAATATCAAACCGAGCATCCGAACGTAACGATCCAGCAGGAAGTGCTGGAAAACGAGCAGTACAAGAACAAATTGAAAATCCTGTCCGCTTCGAACGAGCTTCCCGACGTAGGCGTAACGTGGGCCGCCGGTTTTATGGATCCCTACGTTAAAGGCGACCTGTTCGCATCGCTGGACGATTTGCTGGGCGGAAGCCTGAAAGACCAATTCGTACCGGGCACGACCGACGCTTATGCGTTGGGCGGTAAAACGTACGGTTTGCCGATCGAGCTGAACATTTCGCCGATTTACTACAACAAAGCGATTTTCGAGAAATACCATTTGGAAGTTCCGCAAACCTACGATCAATTTTTGAATGTCGTGAAAACGCTCGCGGACAACGACACTGCTCCGATTGCCCTCGGCAACAAAGACCGTTGGACGGGCTCGATGTGGTACATGTACCTGGCCGACCGCCTCGGCGGACCGGAAACGCTGAAGAAGGCGATCGACCGCACCGGCACGTTCGAAGATCCGGCGCTGATCCAAGCGGCGGCGGAAATTCAAAAGCTGGTCGATATGAACGCGTTTAACAAAGGCTTCAACGGCTTGTCCAACGACGAAGGCAAAGCCGAATTCATGAACGAAAAAGCGGCCATGTTCCTGGCGGGGACTTGGGAAATTCCGAACTTCACGAGCAACCCCGACGTACCGCGGGAATTCAAAGACAAGGTGGGCTTCTTCAAATTCCCGACGGTTGACGGCGGCAAAGGCAATATTAACAGCTGGGTGGGCGGGCCGGGCGTCGGCTTGTTCGTGGCTGAAAATTCCAAAATCAAAGATGAAGCGAAGAAATTCGTGGAATATTTCATCGACAAATGGGGCGCGGAATCGGTAAGCACGGCAGGGGTTATCCCGGCAACCAAAGTGGATACCTCTTCCTCCATTTTGCCGCAGATGTATATCGACTTGCTGAACGAACTGAACAATGCCAGCAACCTGACGCTGTTCGCCGACGTTCAAATGAAGCCGAACGCCGCGCAAACGCACTTGAACATGATTCAAGCCTTGTTCGGCGAAGCGGTAACGCCGGAACAATTCGCCAAAGAACATGAAGCGGCCCTGCAAAAAGGGGAATGAAGCCTGGAACCTAACGGACACCATGGACGCTAGAATCGGGAAGCATTCTGGAGGATATGTATGTACGACAGGCGACGGCTGCTTCTGCTGCCATATATTCCTGCCATCTCGGGTTGGATTGGGCGTTCTCCGGTTTTCGCGATCGGGGTGCGAACTCTTATACTTAAGAGGAGAAATCCATACAAAGAGGAGTGGACGATGTTGAGCCAGGGGGAAGCGCTGGAACGCCGGAGCGAGCTGCTGAAGAAGCGGATCGGCCAAATGATTGCGAAGGAAAACCAATATGGGTTGGGGCATCAGGACAACCATCTGCTGCAGCGGTTTATCCGCGAGCTGCATCAAACCGAGCATGAACGGAACAGCAAATAACGATCAACCTCGGGGACGGTCATCAAGGAAAGAGCAAGCGCGAGTCGAAGGCCGGACGGCCTTATCCACTCGCGCTTTTTAGTGTTTCGGCCCCTCCTTTTATCCTACGTAATGCGACAAGGAGATCAGGGCCGTGATCGTAATGATGTTCAGGAGCGTGGAGATGAGAACGGTTTGCGAGGCAAAGTCCGGCTCGTTGTCGTACTCCTCCGCCAGGATCGTGCTGTTGACGCCGGTCGGCATGCCGGAGGCAATCAACAGCGCTTGGGCGGGGATCCCCTTCAGGTCAAGCAGCAGGATGAGCGCAAAGCCGATGGCCGGGCCGATCAGCAAGCGCAGCGCCACGCTGGCATAGACGTCAAGCCGGTCAAGCCGGAGCGGATATTTGACGATTTGGGCACCCAAGGTCAACAGCGCGATCGCAACCATGGAATCGGCGATATAACCAAGCGGCTTGGACACGAAATAGGGCAGCGGCAAGTCCAGCACATGCAGTGCCATCCCGAGCACGAGCGCGTATGGGACGGGCATTTTGAGAAAGCCGACCAAGGCGGCTTTAAGAGTTCCGCCCGATTTGGCCCTTTGGACGGACATGACGCCATAGGTGAACGTGACCAAGCTCTGAAACGTCATCACCAGCGCTTGTACGGAGGCGGCGAGCGGATCGCCTTTAAAGGCCAGCTGATTGATCGGAAGCCCGTAATTGCCGGAATTGTCGAGAATGAGGCTGTTGGTGAAGGCGGCCCGCATGCCCGGACCGAACTTCAGGCGGCGGCCTGCAAGCCAGCTCACCCCGTAGAGCAGCAGAACGTACAAAATATAAAAACCGGTTACGCTCCCAAGCAACTCCGCCGACATTTCCGATTCATACATGCTCAGAAAGACGACTGCCGGGGTAACGTAATAAAAGTTGATTTTGGCCAAAGTATATAGATCAAGCTTAAAGGCCCTCTGCATTAAGGCGCCAAGTCCGATCAGGACGAAGATAGGCAGGACCACTTCCAAAATAATATCGGCGATCATCTCGTGGTGTTCACTTCTTTCAACAAAAATGGACGCCTCCAACAGGCAGTCGCTTGTTATTATATCACGCTCGCCGCGGCAGGGATGATGCGATTTAATATTGTGTGTTACAATTGCTGAGTCAAATCACGGATCTGCTTGAATTGAAGGCTTGGCCAGGAAAGGATGTACACATATGAAGAATCCCCCTGCGGATAAAAAACCGATCCTCGAAGCGGTAAAAAGGATCATCGCCCTCGAAACGGAGCTGACGCTGTTCAACAACGAGCGTTTGCTTACGCTGCCGGAACCCCGATTAACCGTCTCCCGTACGGGCGGAGCGACCTTGCTTATGGATGTGCAATCCCCGCAATCCAGCTACTATAATCGTGTGATCGGTTTCGGGCCGGCCGAGCTGGACCGGCTTCAGGATATTCTCACGAGCTACGGAGCGGAGGGGATCGTTCCCTGCTTCGACATGTCGCCGGACCGTCAAAGCAGCGAGGTAGCCGGAGCCTTGGCGGCCCAAGGTTTCGTCCCGCGGCTGCAGCTCGCTTATCTGCAAATCGAGTTGGCTGCGAACGATGCCTTTGGCGCTTTTGGACGGCCGGCATGGGGTCCATGTTTATTCGCGGCGAAGAGGGTTACCTGGCCAACGATTTCACCTTCCCGGACTACCGGGGACGCGGCGCTCAAACGGCGTTGATTCGGCATCGGCTTGAGGCGGCAAGGTCGTTAGGCCTATCCAGGCTATACACCGACGTCGAGTTCGCTACCGTCAGCCATGCGAATATGCTGAAATGCGGTTTTCGCAATATCTACATGAACGCGTTTTGGATGAAATCGGCGTTGGAATAATGGCCCTTCACATGTGACAAGTCTCTCATCCTTCGGCGAAGATCCTTGCTACAATCGGGGTAATGAGCGGAAGTGAGCTGTGGTGGCGGTATGGACATGCGAAGCTTGCGGAGAAACGAAAGAAGGACGCTGCAAACCGCAAAAATGCCCGAAATGCGATAGCAAAGGGCAGTTTGCAAAGGTCGAAGAGAGCAAGCAGTGATGGATGAAGCACATCCATGAACGAGCGGACTGGCCCTGCAGAGGGCCTATTTCTTTTGCCGGCTGGCGGTCAAACGGCGGGGGTTCCGCCTTATCAGGAGCTGTCCCAGTACCTCGGACAACACGAGCCCGATGGCGATCGAACCCGAGATCAGAAAAGCTTGGGCGGCGAGCTGCACCGCCAAATTGTACTCCTTCTCCACGAATCGGCGCATGGCGTCATACGCGAGACCCCCGGGAACAAGCGGAATGATGCCGGCCACGCTGAAAATAATGACGGGCTTCTTATAATAGCGGGCAAACAGCTGACTGATCACGCCGACGAGAAACGTAGCGGACACGGTAGAGAATACCGCATCCATGCGGAGATCGAGCAGGATGTAGGCCATCCAGCCGATCATGCCGGAGACGCCGCATTGCAGCAGCGTGCGTTTGGGGGCGTTAAACAAGATGCCGAAGGCCCCGGAGGCGATGAAGCTGGTTAGCAGATGGACGGTAAAAAACATAGAAAAACTCGTCTCCTTCCGGATTGTCGGTTCGTTCGGTACGGGTTCGCCTATCCTGGATGGACCGGCAGCCATGCGTTCAGAACAAGGTGAACACGACGGCAATGCCGGCTCCGATGGCAAATGCGGTCAGAAATGCCTCCGCGCCGCGGGATAGCCCCGAAACGAGGTGCCCGGCCATCAAGTCCCTGACCGCGTTGGTAATCAGCAAACCGGGGACCAGCGGCATCACGGAGCCGATGATGATCTTATCCAGCTCCCGGCCGACGTTCAGCCAGACAAGGCAGGCGGCGAACAGGCCGATCAAGAGCGATGCGGTGAACTCGGCGAAAAATTTGACCTTAACTAGCCGATGGAACAGCAAAAACGCCGTGAATCCCAAGCCTCCGCATAACATGCCCGGAAGAAAGTCGGCCATTTGTCCCTGAAACATCAAAGTAAAGCATCCGCTGGAAAGCGCGGCAGCGGCAATCTGCAAAGCCGTCGAGTACGTATGCCTACCCGCTTCGACTTCCAGCAGCTTCGCGTGGGCTTCCGCCGTGGTGAAGGCCCCGCTGCCCAATTTGCGGGAGATGTCGTTGACGGCCGACACCTTCTCCAGGTCGATCGTCCGTTCGATGATCCGGATCAGCTTGGCCGACTCGGCCTCCCCGGATTGAAAGACGATCCCCGTCGGCGTCACGTAGCTATGGGACCCGGGAAGCCCCAAAGCATCGGCCATCCGGGTCATTGTATCCTCCACGCGGTAGGTTTCCGCTCCGCTTTGCAGCATGATTTTTCCCGCCAACAGGCATACCTGTATAGGCTCCTGTCCATGGACTGCAGCCTCGTCGTTCATCGCCGTTCATCCTTTCACGTATCTTTCGCCATTATAACATGCACAGGGAGAAGGAGAAATTGGTTCGACAAAGGCTCGACAAAAGATGTCACAAAATGTCGAAAATGATCGAAAAATAGCAGAAATCTCTTATTTTCTATCCCGGATTATGATATGCTAGCATCACTACATTCCTGCAACACTTTCACCGGAGAGGGATACCCAGATGCTGCAAAGCCTGTTCAACAACTTCACGCTGCTGACGACATTTATTTTCTTCGGTCATATGATGAGCAGCAAAATATTGGCGAACCGGGAGCGGACGTCCTATGCCCGAATGATACTAGGGGCCGTACTGGGTTTGTTCGGCGTGGTGATGATGTATTACACCTTTCCGATTACGGCGCATGCCGTGGCCGATTTCCGGCAGTTGCCGATCCTTATTTCCGTTTATATGGGCGGGGGGCTGGCAGGCGGAGTCACGACCGTGATCATCGCCATCTACCGGATGATATTCCTTCACGGCTTCGGAATGCATTCGGTCATTGCGTCGTTGAATGCTCCCGTGACGCTTCTGATCGGGTTGCTGATCTTACGTACCCGGAGACTCGGGTTCAAGCGCTGGACGCTCGCTTTGGCGCTGTCCGCTATGAACACCGGCATCCTGCTGCTCATCCTGGTCCGCAGCCATCCCTGGAACCATATCGGGTTATACATGCTCCTGTTCATGGTGGCCGGATTGTTTACGTTTGCTATGCTGCGGCATTTGCGGAGGACGGACGACTCGATGCGCATGATGCGGGAGGCGGCCAACCGTGACTTTTTGACGAGCTTGTATAATACTCGGGCCTTCGAAGTGATGATGGAGCAAAAGATTGCCGCGGCCACCCGCGACGACATCCCGTTCACGCTGCTGATCGTCGATATCGACCATTTCAAGCAGGTCAACGACACGTACGGCCATCCGGCGGGGGATGCCGTTCTGCTGCAATTCGCCGACGTGCTGAGGGACACGTTCCGGCCCGGCGATCATATCGCGCGCAAGGGCGGGGAGGAGTTCGTGATCCTGGTCGACCATTGCGATGGAGAACAAATCGCCGTCATCGCCGAACGGCTGCGCAGCAACGTGGAGAACCACAACTTTATCTTGCCGGACGGCATGCAGCTGCGGATGACGATTTCGGCCGGCAGCGCCACGTATCCGAACGTCCATGAGGAAGACCTGATCGTGAAGGCGGATCAAGCGTTGTATCACGCGAAGGAAGCGGGACGAAACCAAGTGTACCGGGCGTTATAAAACCCCTTGTGCCATAAGAGGAAGATCGCAAGAACATTTTCATAGGCTGCCGCGGTCCGCACAATCATAAGTTCAGCCTACATAGGATAAAGGGGAGAGAAATATGGAGCAAAGGAAAAAAGTATGGCTGACCATACGCAAAAAGCTGATCGTATCTTATTTAATCGTATTGCTGTTGCCAAGCTTGTTGATTTCCGGAATCACCTATTCGACCGCAAGCAGCCGGATCGAAGACGAGTTGATGCATAGCGCGGAACAGAGCGTCAATACCGCCGATGCGATCATTACCCAAAACATCTCGAATATAGTTTCCGTTCTGGATTACTTCGGGGACCAACTGACGGCGGCGGACATCAACGGGGAGCTGGGCGCAGGAGGTACTGCGGTCAAAGAGAGATTAAACGAGTACCTTGCTTTACATAAGGACGTGCTGAATTTGTACGTGGCGACGAACAACGGGGGAATATTGTTAGGCGCCGACGAGGAGCTGCCGGACGGCTTCGATCCGAGAACCCGGGATTGGTACATGCTCGCCATGAAGACGCAGAATGCGGTCGTCTCGCCGGTATATCTGTCGGTCGACGGAAATCCGGTCGTGTCGATCTCCAAGGTGCTGAAGGACGGACAGGGCGTCGTGGCCGTGGATCTGGATCTCTCGGGGATCTCGAACATGACCAACATGAAGGTAGGGGAAGAAGGCTACATCCTGATCCTGGACAGCAGCAAGAACCGGCTGGTGCATCCGGAAGGCGGGATCGGCGAGGAGGCGAAGGACAGTTACGTGACGAAGATGTTCGAAACGGACGGGGGAACCTTCGACTATACCCAGGGTGAAGACCGGTATAAAATGGCCTATCATCGCAACGAACTGACCGGTTGGCGGATCGGGGGGACGATGAGCCAAAACGAGGTCGCGAGAGAAACGTCGGCCATTCGGAACACGACCCTAATCGTCGTGATCGCCTCCGTGCTGGGGGCGTCGGCGATCATTTATTTCATTGTGAATTCCGTCATCGCGCCGCTCAGCAGATTGAATCGGGCGACGGCGGTATTAGGCGGCGGGGATCTTACGGAGAAACTGGACGGCTTCAAACGCGACGAAATCGGCGATCTTGCGGCCAACTTCCAGACGATGGTGGACAATTTGCGGCACATGATCGAAGGGGTCCGGGAGATGACCGACAACGTCTCGGCATCGGCCGAAGAGCTGTCCGCCGGCTCGGAGCAAACGACGAAGGCGATCGAGCACGTCACGATCGCGATCCAGGACGTAGCTGCCGGCAGCGAGCAGCAGCTGCACAGCGTGGAAAGCGGTGCGGGCAGCGTCGATACGATGGCGCGGCAGGCGGATTACCTAGCCGGGAACATGCAGCTGATCACCCGCACGATGTCGGGAACGGCGGATTCGGCGATGCAAGGCACGCAGCTCGTCGAATCCGCCGAGCAGAAAATCCGCGGCATCGACGTCAGCGTGGGAGAACTGGCCGAGGTGATCGGCTTGCTAAACCGGCGGGCGGAGGAGATCGGCAGCATCGCCGTGTTGATGGCGAGGATTGCCCAGCAGACGAACATGCTGGCGCTGAACGCTTCGATCGAAGCGGCCCGGGCCGGCGAGCAGGGACGGGGGTTTGCCGTGGTGGCCGGCGAAGTGCGCAAGCTGGCGGAAGGCTCCGGGCATTCGGCGGAGCAGATCAAGGAACTGATCGCCGAAATCCAGGTGGAAATGAAGCAAGCTGTCGAAACGATGGAGGCTGTCAAAGGAAAAGTGGCGGATGGGATCGAGGCGGTCGACCTATCCGGCCAATCATTCGAGCGGATCAGTCAATCGGTGGTGGAAGCGGCGGAAGTCATCCAATCCGCAGCCGAAACGATGCAAGGGGTAGCGGAAGAAGCCGGCGTGGTCGAGCAAGCGATTGTACGGATCCGCCAGCTCTCCGAGGAAGCCGCCGGGAATACGCAGACGATTTCGGCTGCGGCGGAGGAGCAGTTGGCATCGGTAGAGGAAATTTCCTCCTCCTCGGCCGATCTTAGCCGGATGGCCGAGCAACTGCAGGAGCTGGTCGGCAAGTTTAAGGTGTACAAGGACGAGCCTTAATTCAGGAAGCCTTCCGCGTGGTTAACGTGGAAGGCTTTTTTTTCAGGGTGTAAGCGGAGACGTGCGGAGGAAAGAGGGTAAAAAGGCATAGGTGTTGCATTAAACCCAACAAGTTACACAATGTGCATAAAGACAGGCCTAGGCGTGACGGTCAATAGGGTTCGAGTCTTGTTGTCTCTGCATGCCGCTTTGCACGATTATCCCTTTCGTTAAGGGAGTAAAGGTCGGGGGCTAGGAGAAATGAAGCAGACCGGAGAGCAGATCCATGACA
>NZ_JBNYYG010000098.1:0-11781 GCF_050565405.1 Paenibacillus macerans
GAGACCGCCGCGGCCTGGGACGCCTTCCGCGCCTGGGCCGCGGACGAGCTGCCCGCCTTCGCGCTTCCCGGCGGCGGCACGCCGCTCCTCTTCGGCGAGGCGCTGTACCTGCTGCCGGCCAGCGGCAGCCTGGCGCTGTCGCCGGACCACCTGACCGGCCTGAAGGTCCCGCGCGCCGGGCTGCACCTCGGCGACGTCCGCAAAGGCCGGTTCCATCCCGCCCACGCGCTGGCGATGGCGCTCGGCGCGGCCGAAGCCGCCCCGCGCCTATGGACGCTGGGCGAGGATTCGCCTGCCGCGGCCGCCTTTCTGCGCGGCGAAACGCTCGAGGTGCCGGCCTCCTTGCGCGGCTGGCATCTCGTGACCATCGCCTGCGGCGACGAGAGCTTCCCGCTGGGCTTTGGCAAAGCCAGCGGCGGCCAGCTCAAAAACCATCTCCCCAAAGGGCTGCGTCTCACGCATTAGGGATTCCGCCCGTTTTTGGCGAAATAGACGGAAGTCCAGACCCCATCGCCCGCCCTGACATACAATACGGTATCTCGTGAAATACGGGAAACCTATCCTTATGTAAGGGAGGAGAGTAACAATGGGAGAAATCTATGGAGGAGGCTTCACTTCGACGGGAGCCATTCTGGTGCTGTTCATCTTGCTCGTTATCGTTTCCCGTGCCCTGCTGGTATAAATGGTATGACTAACTAAAGCGGAATGAATCCTGCGGGATTCTTCCGCTCATTTTTTTGCCCGAACGCCTCCCCGATCAGCGGCTATTGACAACAAGCGTGCCTTTGTGGAATAATACGGTCATCTAATTAAACAATTATCGAATTAGCGAGGGATGACGATGCAGTTGGACCGGTTGGTGAATTTCCATAAAGCGGTGGGGGACGTAACCCGCATCCGCATTATCGCGCTGCTTCAGAACGGTCCGCTCCACGGCCAGGCGTTGGCCGGGAAGCTTGGGGTAACGCCCCCGACGATTACCCATCATATGACCAAGCTGCGCGAAGCCGACTTGATCTACGAACGGCGCGACAAGAACACGATCTACTTCTATCTGAACGAAAAAAGCCTGACCCTCCAAGCCCAAGCGATCCTGAAAATCGGCAGGGCCCTCCCGGCAGCCGATGACAAAAACGAAGAAGCCGCGCGCAAGGCGGCGGTGCTGGACAGTTTCTTCAACAAAGACGGCACCTTAAAGCATCTGCCCGCCCAGCGGAAGAAAAAGCTGATCGTGCTCGAACGCCTGGTCAAAGGGCTGAAACCGCACCGGAAATATCCGGAGAAGGAGCTTAACGAGTACATTCTGAATTACCACGAAGACTTTGCGACGATTCGCCGCGAGTTTATCATGAACCATTTCATGTACCGCGAAAACGGCATCTACGAGCTGAATCCCCCGGAAATCTGGGGTAAGAGCCCGTCCTGATCCGTTTTGAGCATTTTGCGATCGGACAATAGGAATGTTTCCTTCCGCCTCATTGTCCATTTTTTCGGCCAACTAATTAGATGATTATTAAATTAGATGAATATCACATTAACTTAACTTGCGAAAAGGGGGGGTCATGGCTATGACTCTTATAAGGATGTTGAGGCAGGAAAAACCGTACTGCCGGCTGTTTGCGGCCGGCCTGGTTAACGGCATCGGCGACCGGTTCAGCCAGGTGGCCGTCCTCGGCTTGCTGTTGTCGCTAACCGGATCCGGACTGGCCGTCGGCATTACCTTCGCCGTCCGCCTGTTCCCGTACCTTGTGTTCGGACCGCTCGGGGGATTGCTGGCCGACCGCTTTTCCAAAAAAACGATCATGGTGTTCACGGACGTGGTCCGTTGCCTTTTTGCGTTAACCCCGCTGCTCGTTCATGAACCCGGCGATGTCTGGATCATCTATGTCAGCTCGTTTGCCTTGTCCGCCGGCGAAGGGATTTACGCCCCGGCCCGCATGTCGCTTATCCCCCGGCTGGTTCATAAAGACCGTCTTCTCGCGGTCAACAGCCTCGAGCAAGCCATGGTCGGCTTCGTGCTGATCGGCGGCTCCGTGACGGGCGGGATCATCGCGGCGGCGGTTGGCGGCGAGGTTGCTTTTATGCTCAATGCCTTGTCCTTCCTGGTCTCCGGATTACTGCTGTTTCGCCTGGATACTGCCGCTAACCCCATTGCGCTTACCGATGATCCCCTGCCTTCCCAAGCACAGACCGAGCGCGCTCGTTCCGCCGATTCGCCCTCTAACCCGCGCACAAGCCGGACGGACGATTTCCGCCGGTTGTTGGCCGGCTCTTTCTTTTTGCGGCTCATGCTGATCGTGTTTGCCGTTTGGCCGATCGGCGACGGGGTATTTAACATCCTGATCAGCGTATACGCCGCCGAGGTGTTCCATATGGGGGATATCGGCATCGGGTTGCTCTACGGAGCCCTCGGGGCGGGGATGCTGGCCGGCTCCTCATTGACCGGTAAAATGGCTCGGCATATGCGGACGGCAGCCATGATTGCGCTGGTGCTTGAGGGCGTTTTCCAGATCATGATCAGTCAAACGCCTTCGTTTCTCCTGCTGGTTTTACTGCTGGCCGTATCCGCCGTCATTACCAGCGTCGGCAACGCCTGCAATGAAACGATCCTGATGCGGTTGATCCCCGCCGGCTGGCAGGGGCGGTTCTTCGGCGGCCTCGCCACCCTGCAGAATACGATCATGGGCGCGACGATGTTCGCCGCCGGTTTCCTGCTGGAAGCCGTAGCTCCCAGGACATTGGGCCTCGCCGCGGGGCTGCTGCTTGCCGTATTGGGACTTGGCCTGAGCCTCGCCTGGCTGCTGTTCCGCCCGGAGAGACGCCGGAATTGCGCCGAAGCCGAGCATATCTAGCAACAACAGGAGCGATTCGGCTGCACGCCGGTTCACTCCTGTTCGCTGTATGTCCACAAGGCATTTTGTTTTTTGTCTTCAAACAAGGCGTTTAACTGTTTGAACCATTTCGTATTGCCAATAATCCGACCAAGAGGAAGGCGATCGGGACGATTTTATTTTTGCTCATATAAAAATAGAACGCTCCCTATCTCCAACATTTAACTGATAACAATATAACCGACTTTCTCTCTTTTGTCTGCCGGATCACGGCTTATTCGCCCGTTACAAAACAAAAATACCGGAACTCTCGAGAGTATCCGGTATTTTTGCGCTTGCCCAAGTTGGTTCATTACCGCAGCGACCCTTCCAGGCAATATTTCTCCAAAGCCAGCTTGACGCCTTCCTCATTGTTGGAGGCCGTAACGGCATCGGCCGCCGCTTTGACCTCCAGCGGGGAGTTGTCCATGGCGACGCCCAACCCGGCATAGGTAAGCATCGTCAAATCATTAAAATAATTGCCGATCGCCATCACGTTTTCGGCCGGGATTTCGCGCTTTTCGGCCAGCTTTTGCAACGCCGCGCCTTTGGAAGCATCCTTATGCATGAGGTCGATAAAAAAGTCGCCGCTGCGCAGCATGTTGAATTCCTGCGTCCATTTGCTCCAGTCCGCGTACACGTGATCGAGCTGTTCGATATCTCCGGCGACGGTGAATTTCACGATCGGTTCGCTGAAATCGGCCCAGCCCGGCAGCTCCTCCGGCTCCATCATGAATTTATGGTACATGTCCAGCGCTTCCTGGCTCAGCCCCGCCGCGCCTTCCACGTAAAGCGCAAACGTCGTGTTGACGTCGAAATGGACGTTGTGCCTGCGGCAATACTCCATGTACGGCTCCAGACCGTGCGGATTCATCGCGAATTCATGCACGATTTCCTCGGTTCGCACGTCCACCGTTGCCGCGCCGTTATGGGTAATGACATAACCTTCCAGACCGATCTGGCGCATAAAAGGGATCGAGTTGACCGGGGCCCGGCCGGTGCACAGCACGAATTCCGTGCCTTGCTCCGCAATGGCCCGGATCGTTTCGACCGTTCCCGGCGACAGCTCGTGGTCGTCGTTAAGCAGTGTTCCGTCTACATCCAATGCAATCAGTTTGTATTTCATCTCCTGTCTCCTTTCTTTACTCAACCCTCCCAAACCCTCCCTTACCGTAAGGGAGGGCCCCAAGGGCCTGCCGCCCTTTGGATACCCGCAAATTGGGCGAACGTGGGAGGGACAAAGGCGCTCCTGCACGCTCTCCCCTTCGGGGATTCGCTTCATTTGGGCGCACGGAACGCTTTTCCCCCTTCGGGTACGTCTCACTTTTGGAGCACCCGGGTTCCCTGGAAAACCGTGCTGCTCATCACCGCTGCTGTCGGCGCTCCCGGGCAAGCCTTGCGAGGGGGCAGCCGCTTGTCGCCCTGCGGGCACGCTTTACGCTGGGAGCGCCTACAGGGCTCGAACTGCTGCTTGTTGGCTCTCTATATAGTTACTGCGCGCTGCTAGCCGCTCTCCCTGCGGGAATCCGCTCTACTTCGGTGCAAGGCCTTCTGCTTCTTTGCCTCATGCCTGCCAGCCCGCGCTCTCCCTACGGGATTCGCTTATCTACGGCGCAGACCCCTATTTACTTTCTCGCCGAATTTTTATACGTCCGCAGCGACTCCAGCTCGGTTTCGGTCAGCTCGCGGAATGCGCCTAACGGCAACGTCTCGTCGAGGACGAGCGGGCCCATGGAGAGGCGCTTCAGGTAGGTGACCTGCGAACCGACGGCTTCGAACATCCGCTTCACCTGATGGAATTTTCCCTCCGAAATCGTCAGTTGAATGCGCGAGGTACGGGTTCCGTCCGTATCGGCATGATGCTCCAGGACATTCAGCTCGGCGGGGAGGGTGACATACCCGTCGTCGAGCTCAACGCCCTGCCGAAACCGCTCGGCTTCGGCGTCGCCGACATGGCCGAGCACGACGGCCTCGTATGTTTTGGGCACGTGCTTGCGCGGGGACAACAGGTCATGGGCCAGCTGGCCGTCATTCGTCAGCAGCAGCAGCCCTTCCGTGTCCTTGTCCAGCCGGCCGACGGGAAACGGGGAGAATACCTGAAAATCCACCGGAAGCAGATCCAGCACCGTTTTCTCCCGGAGGTCCTCGGTGGCCGAGATGACGCCGGGCGGTTTGTGCAGCATAAGATACACGAATTCGCGGTAAAAAATCCGCTCCCCATCCAGCTCGATCACGTCGGCGGCAGGATCGCATTGCACGCCGCTATCCTTGACGACCGCGCCATTGATCGTCACCCTGCCCTGCTTGACGGTCTTTTTGATTTCCGTTCGCGTCCCGTAACCGAGATGGCCCAAAATTTTATCGAGCCGCTGCGTTTTTTTGCCTGAAAAACTCATGTTACGTCCACCTCCAACCCGCGGGATATTCGTTTTTGAGCAGGCCGTCCTGCCATTTGCCCCAACCCAGCGAGTAGCCGTCCACCGTGATCAGCACATACCCTTTGGGGCCGGCTCCTTCATGGCACTGCAGCCGCTCCGCGCCAACCTCCAGCGTTTCGCCCTTCAAATATCGGACAGCCTCGCCGTCCTGCGCGGACAAGTCCAACACCCGGATCGCTTCCGCCGGGGTTAGCGCCGTGGCCAATGGCTGGCCGGGGATCAGCCGGCCGTTTTTTACCGTACCGACGTACCAGCCCGGACGGACGACCTTCAGGCCGTCCAGCCGCTCTTTGGGCAACGGCGACAAATAGATGTTCCCGCCGAACAGCAACGGCTCTCCGGGCAACTCCGCGCTTAGCTGCTCCCGGGCGAAAGCTTGCCAGCTCCCCAGCAGCTCCCGCTCATCCAAACCTTTTCGTTCGCCGCCTGCCGCCTGCCTTGGGCGCTGGTTCACCCGTGATCCGCGTTTGCCCCGCGCTTCGCTGCCTCGTTCTGAGGAGATTATATCATACTCGTCAGCCGCTTCCTTCGAGCTGCCTTCTCCCTGAAGCTCCAGCACGGCCAGAAAATGGCCTTCGCCTTCGATCAAATGCGGCCAAAGCCGTCCGCATCCGGCCGTTTGCGCGGCGAACTCGGACGGAAACACCGGTTCTTCCTCCCCCTTCTCCAACCATTCAAGCCAGTCCGGCCGCCCCGGGGCAATCCCGGCGTCCCGCGCCAGCGGCACGACCCGAAACTGCGGATTGTCCCGCACAAATTCCGCGATCCTCGCCTCGTTCTCCTCCGGCGCGAACGTACAGGTGGAATATACGATCCTCCCGCCCGGCGCCAGCAAATCCGCGGCCGTTTTCAAAATATCCCGCTGCATCTCGGCGTATTTATCGACCCAATGCGGTTCCCACAGCCGGGCCATATCCTCGTCCTTCCGGAACATGCCTTCGCCCGAGCAAGGGGCATCGATCAGGATCTTATCGAAATAATGCGAAAAAGCCCGCGCGATCCGCTCCGGCGATTCATTAAGCACAACGGCGTTCCGCACGCCGTACAGCTCGATATTTTTGGCCAGCGCTTTCGTCCGCTCCGCGTTGATATCGTTCGTAACCAACATCCCACGGCCTTGCAGCTTCCCCGCGATTTGCGTCGATTTCCCGCCGGGTGCGGCGCACAAGTCCAGCACCCGTTCCCCGGGCTTCACGTCCAGCAGCTCCACCGGCGCCATCGCGCTCGGCTCTTGTATGTAGTACAGCCCGGCATGATAATAGGGGTATTTGCCCGGCTTGATCTGTTCATCCACATAATACCCCGTCTCGCACCACGGAATCGGCCGAAGCTCAAAAGGGGCCAGCTTCCGGAACGCATCCGGAGCGATTTTCAACGTGTTGATGCGGATTCCCGCATAGCGGGGATTGTCATAGGAGGAGAGGAACGCGTCGAACTCGCTCCCCAGCAGCTCCCGCATGCGCTCCAAAAAAGCCATCGGTATCTGTACCGCCATGCCTGTACCATCCATTCCTTAGTTCTGTCAGTTGCAGCTTCTCGGTTACCAAAGCAATGCTATTGTACCATAGCCGTCCCCTCTTCGCGAAAAGAAAAGCGTCGGCCCCCCGCGCCGAATCAGCCCTCGTCTGCCTTCCGCTGCCGTACGCTTATTGACAGAAACGGCGAATTCTATTCGATTTTTCGTATATAATCCCTCGGTTATGCGGCAGTGCAGGCCAATAAGGAACGTTTCCACATATTGGTGTTATGCGTTTCGCGTTCGGCATCCTTCAAAAAACAAAAAGCCCGCCTCCCCCTTAATCGGGGAGACGGGCCAAACGTTCGGATTCACTGTCCCGCTTTCCTTTGCTCCAGCTTCCGTTGCCGTTCCTCGTGCTTGTCGCCTCGCTGCGGCTGACGCCGCTGGGGAATATTCGGGACGATGTCCGGCGAAGCCTGCTCCAACGCACGCTGCAACTCCGAATCCACTACGCGGATCGTCAAATCATAGTACTTGAAAGGACGTTCCGACGCATCTCCAAGCGCTTCCGCATAATCGGCGGTTTCCCGGCGCAGTTGGCCCAGGTCGATCCCCAGCGTATGTTCGGGATACGCGGCGAGCCGCTCCAGGCCGGACAACAGCATTTTCCTTCCACCCGAAAGGTTGCCTCTCCGTGCATGGAACAAGCCGACGGCGACTTGCAGGAGCCCTTTATAAAAAGGGTCGCGATCCCGCTCCAGCCATAACTCCTCAAGCACCTCGTGGCACTCGAAATAATCGCGGTCCCGGTTGAAATAAACCAAATACGCCACATACAGCGGCTCAAAGCTCATCGCCGGGCTCCTCCACCTTCTTGTATTGCTTGATCAGCCCTTTTACCCCGACCAGCAAATCCCTCATGCTTTCGAAGTCCTTGGCTTCCCACAGGATGTCGAACCGGCGCTGCGCATCGATCGCCTCGGACACCAGATGATAAAAATACAGCTGATGGATCGCCGACAGCAGCGAAGACACGATATTGGAATCGTCCTCGAAGCTCTTCTGGGCAATCAGGATCTCTTGGCGGATGCTGGACATTTCGTTGTCGAGCACGAATGCGGCCTCCGCGGCTTTTTTCAGCCGTTTGCGCATCTCCTCCGGCAGGCTTTCCCGGTACTTATAGTTCAACGAATGCTCGATCGTCGCCCAGAAGTTCATCGCCAGGGTGCGAATCTGGATTTCGGCCAATACGATTTTTTGACCGAGCGCGGTTTGCACCGGATATTCCACGATCATATGGAAGCTGCGGTACCCGCTTTCCTTATAATTGGTAATGTAATCTTTCTCGTACAGCACCTTGAGGTCCTTGCGCATCCGGATGTATTCCGCCACCCGGCGGATATCCTCCACGAACTGGCACATGATGCGGATGCCGGCAATATCCTCGATCCCGGTCTCCAGATCGTCCATGGACACGTTCAGGCGCTTCGCTTTATCCAGGATGCTGGATATTTTTTTGACCCGTCCGGTTACGAATTCGATCGGCGCGTATTCCTCGCGCTTTTTCAATTCGGACCGCATCGTCTTGAATTTGACCTTCAGTTCCTCAACGGCTTGTTCGTACGGAAGCAGAAATGTTCCCCAATCTCTATTGTCCATCCTTATGCCTCCACTTCTTGACCTGCTTCGTGATCAAAAGATGACTTTTTGAACAATCTCTTGAACGGCGGCTTAACGGTGGTCCGCACCGACCGCCGCGGAGATATGCGCAAATCCGTCCCGCCGCAGCAGCTCCCTAAGCCCACGGTGCAGCTTGCGGTTGATCTCCGGACCTTCGTAAATCAGCGCAGTATATATTTCCACCAGGCTGGCGCCTGCGCGGATTTTGCCATAAGCGTCCGCCGCGGAGAAAATGCCGCCCGATCCGATGATCGGCAGCTTTCCGTCCGTCTGGCGGTAAACCCGGGAAATGATCTCCGTCGATCTCGTTCCCAGCGGCTTCCCGCTAAGCCCCCCGGTTTCCTTGGCATTTTTATGCGTAATCCCGTCCCGGGATAGGGTCGTGTTCGTCGCGATCAATCCGGAGACGCCGCTTTGCTGAATCGTATCGACCATATATTCCAGCTCTCCGTCGCTGACGTCGGGCGCAATTTTGACCAGGACCGCCTTCTCCTTGCCGTATCGCTTCGCTTGCGCGCGCATCTCGGCCGTCACGGCCGCAAGCAACGAAGCAAGCTCGCTGCCATGCTGCAATTTACGCAAATCCGGCGTATTTGGTGAACTGATGTTCACGACGAAGAAGTCCGCATGCGGATATAAGGCCGAAATGCATTTCTCGTAATCGCGGGACGCCTCTTCGTTGGGCGTCGTTTTGTTCTTGCCGATGTTGACGGCGACCGGAATCGGACGCTGCGCTAGCGCCCGGAGCCGCTCCGCCATCGCTTCGGTCCCCCGGTTGTTGAACCCCATCCGGTTGATCAGCGCTTCCTCGGGCGGAAGCCGAAATAACCTTGGCTGGTCATTGCCGGGCTGGCCCAGCGGCGTTACCGTGCCAACCTCCATGAATCCAAATCCGATCGCGGAGAAACCCGCTACCGCATCGGCATTTTTATCAAGACCGGCGGCCAGCCCCACCGGAGAAGGAAAGTGAATTCCAAATAACTCCGTCGCCAGCTCCGGCATTTCCGGAACGCCGTACATCCCGCGCATGAACGGGATCGCGCCGGGGATGCGGGCCGCTGTATGTAGTCCGTCAATCACAAGATGATGAGCCTTTTCCGGATCCATCCGGAAAAACACCGGTTTTCCCAATAAGCGATACAACACGTTCTTCGTTCACTCCGATCATGCCTTTGCATTATTTTGCTATTACCAGTTTAGCTGTTTCTGATTGAAAAGAAAAGTTCAAACTCCCGTCAAGTGAAATGGCGAACGAGGAGATGGAAATTTGAAATGAAAGCAGTTACAATAGACTTGAACGCTTTGCCAATTGGATTTATAGCTAGGTTAGAGAGGGGAATATACCATGTCAACCAAACGAAAACCGCCTACGCTCCAACAAAAAAAGGAGGAAGTCAACAAGAAAGCACTGATCTGGTCGATATCCATCATCGCCGTGCTTATCGTTGCGACTGCCGTCCTCTTGATTGTTACGTAACCTAACGAAGCCAATGGTATGTCCGGTGGGGATTGGTCTGATCCTGTCTGTGCCCCAGGGCAAAACGCTCCTTCGGGACGCTCTCCAGCGTCGGTAAAATCCCCTTTCCGATCGTCACCTTCGTTCCTTTCGGAACCAGATCGAACAGCTCCTCTACGTCTTTTTTGCCCATCCGGATGCAGCCCTGGGAGTCGTCCTTGCCGATGCTGTCCGGCTCGTTCGTCCCGTGAATCGCGTAATTCGTATCCGACAGCTGCATGCCGCGGCTGCCAAATTCCCCGTTATCCTTTCCGTTCGGGTTTATCACCTTCTCCGAAATGACAAAATTCCCTTCCGGCGTACGGTCTCCGCCCAAGCCGACCGCGTAGCTGCGAACCAGCTTCTTTCCGCTTACCACCGCAAGCACATGCGCCTTCGTATCCACGAGAATTTCAAACGGTTCGGTAAAATACGGCCTTCCTCCCGGAGCCATGCCCTCCGCCAAGGCGGGGATAACGCCTCCGGCCTGCTCCGCCGCAGCTGAACCGGCGCTTTGAAGCTGCTTCAGCAGCGGACCAAAAGCGCCCTCCATCACCGGATCGGTTCCCGCGATCCAGTTGTCGGGAAACGGGCCGGCCAGCTCCTGCAACCTCGATGGCCAAGCGCCTTTGGCCTGCTTGTAATGAAGCATCGCCGATGCCAGCACGCCAAGCGATTCCTGGCGCGGAATCCACTGCTTCGCGGCCGCCTTCAGCTCGGACGGATCCGGCGGCGTACAATCGCAGGCCGCCGGATCATAAGCCTGGAGCGTCGTCCGGCCGGCATCCCGAAGCTGCTCCAGGCCGAAGACCACCGGCATGTCGTCGGACCAGACCAGCCAGTTGCCGACCCGCTCCATGCCCAGCACGCCGGCCTCGAGCGGAGCGCCGCCGGTTTGCTGCTGCAGCGCCAGCAAACCGGCCAGTGCCTCCGCCGGCGCACCGGTCTCCCCGGCGGCGTACCCGATCGCCGTAAACACCGGCCCCTTCGCGACCGGCGGCGTTTCCGGCGGGACGGGACGCTCATCGCCTGCTGCGCCCGGCTCCTCCACACTCTCCGGCGCGCCTATGGTCTGCGCGGACGCAGGCGCCGCCTCCCGATCCCCCGGCGCATGGGCGGACGGGATCCACATCACCAAAGCGATCAACAGCGCAAGGCCGAATTTGCGCAGGAAGCTGCCGCGTTTTTCCCGCCGATGCGTCTCCTTCACCAGCCCCGCCTTGTAGCCGGACAATACCTCCTCCGGTACCGGGATCTTGCTCGATTCGAAAGCTTCGTAAACGTTGCCCGCCTGAATGTAGCAATAATGGGCCTTCCCCTCTTGTCCGCTCGCTTCGTATTCCTTGCCCAGCAAATACCAGGCCATTTTGTTGTTCGGGTGATTTTCTACATATTTTTTGAGGTACGCTGAATTCCCCATGATCTCCTCCGCACCGGCGTTGTCGATAGTAAACTCCATTATTTTCTTTATCGGCAGACCCAAGGGCGTTTCTAACCCAAAATTCGCCAGATTGCGAATTTCGCGACTTAATACCCATCCTAATTAGGGCCCGAGACTACGCCGTTTCCGCAACGGACTGCAACGACGTTTAAGCTCCAGCAAGCCGATTATCGCAACTTTAGCACATATATCGTCCTCCCAGCCGCTGGCATTGCATCAAGCCCAACAAGGCATCCTTTGTACAGAAAGACTAGTCAGATGATCGCGATCTTGAAGTCGTCCCAAGCACAGCAGAAACGAAAAACTGCAAAAGCCTCTAGGCCCCCTAAATAAACTGGAGTCCTCTCCTACAAGGATTTACAATGGAAATAAGGGAGAGGATTAAGTTATGGGAAAAG
>NZ_JBNYYG010000099.1:0-11157 GCF_050565405.1 Paenibacillus macerans
TTTTTGTCGTTAGTGACGAATTGTATTCGAAAAATCGAATACAATTTTAACGCCTGGCCGGTACCTTGTAGATTTAATGCAACGCTAGTGCACTTTTGCACCTTATTAGCCTTAGTCTTTAAAATCGCCCGAAATTCCTGCACTTTTGCAGTTTTTCGTTTCGGGTAAGCTATGGTACGGCTTCTAGATTCAGCCGTAACCGCCGAAATAGGCCGATTTAACAAGCTGGTTCGGAAAGGAGCTGGAAACAAGATGGAGAACAAGGATGACAAGTATGCAGCCGCTTCCCCAGGGGCGGTGCTCATGATCCAGGGGACGGCGTCGGACGTAGGCAAAAGCGTGATCGTGACGGCGTTATGCCGCATTTTTGCGCAGGACGGGCTGCGGCCCGCTCCGTTCAAGTCGCAGAATATGGCCTTGAACTCTTACGTCACGCCGGACGGGCGGGAAATCGGCCGGGCGCAGGGGATCCAGGCGGAGGCTTGCGGCATCGCGGCGACGACGGACATGAATCCGGTGCTGATCAAGCCGACGGGCGACATGCATTCGCAGATCGTCGTTCACGGGCGTCCGTTCCGGCATCTTAGCGCGGCGAACTACCGGGAGGAGTTCCTCCCGCAGGCGAAGCCGCTGGTCATGGAGGCGCTGGGGCGATTGCGCGAGCAATACGATATCGTCGTTATGGAAGGGGCCGGGAGCCCGGCGGAAATCAATCTGAAGCAGCGCGACATCGTCAACATGAACCTGGCCGGTTGGGCGGAGGCTCCGGTCATCCTGGTAGGCGATATCGACCGCGGCGGAGTGTTCGCTTTTCTGGTCGGAACGCTGGAACTGCTGGAGCCGCACGAACGTGCCCGGGTCAAAGGCTTCATCATCAACAAATTCCGCGGCGACCTGTCCCTGCTGCAGCCGGGGCTTGATTGGCTGGAGCAGCGGACCGGCATTCCCGTGCTGGGCGTGCTCCCTTTCCTGCCGGACATGGACATCGAAGCGGAGGATTCCGTCGTGTTGGAGACGTATGCCTCCACGCCGGATGAAACCCGCCGCAAAGAGCTTGATATCGCCGTTATCCGCTACCCGCGCATTTCCAATTTTACGGACTTTGCGCCGTTGGTTGCCGAGCGGGACGTGTCGCTCCGCTACGTGGACAAACCCTCGGAGCTGGGGCAGCCGGACGTCGTCATTCTGCCGGGCACGAAGGATACCATCGGGGATCTGTCCTTCCTGCGGGAACAAGGGCTTGAGGCGGAGATTCGCCGGCATATGGACGAGCGGCCGCATACCCGGCTGGTCGGCATCTGCGGAGGATATCAAATGCTGGGCAAACGGCTGCACGATCCAGAGGCGGTAGAGGCTAATGTTCCCCGTTCGGCTGAGGGACTAGGCTGGCTACCGCTGTCGACGACGTTTCTTCCGGGCAAGAAAACCGTTCGCGTCAGCGGCGTTTTGCTCCCGGACCAGCCCGTGCCGCTGTACCCTGCAGGCCGAACCTTGCCTATCGAAGGTTACGAGATCCACGCCGGGGTTACCGATTACCAGGACGCCGAAGCAGCAAGCGAAGCTGATGCGCCGGAAGGCAGGGGGGCGTCATGCGCAGGCCGGCCGGGCCAACCGCCTGACCTTGAGAAGCCTTTGCCGCTGTTTTCGATCCGGTCCTCCTTGCCGGAAGGCCCAGACACGGATGGAACGGCAACCTACCGCGAGGGCGCGGCAAGCCCCGACGGCCGGGTGTTTGGCACCTATCTGCACGATCTGTTCCATAACGATGCGTGGCGGCGGGCCTGGCTGGACGGGATCCGGCTAAGCAAAGCGCTGGCGCCCCTCGGCGCAACCTTTGCGTCCGCTTCCAGGAAGGAAGCGGCGTTCGACCGGCTGGCCGCGCACGTCCGTAGCCATTTGCGCATGGATCTGGTCTACGGCATCGCCGGAATTGATCCTCATAAATGGCAAGGAAAGCTTTGACAAAGCGGACAGAAATAAGGTAGCATTAAAGTACGCTTAATTTTCGATGGGTAAAGTCGAAAAGCGGGGGAACCAATCTTTGGGGCGAATCGTTGCAAGTTCAAAACGTAGGGAACCATCTTTCCCGAGCCCGTCAGCTAACCTCGTTTGCAGTGGATGGGTCATTTTTAATACGTTCAGTCATCAACCAATGACCCTGTTTTCTCGGGGTCTTTTTGTTTTCTTTAAGAGCTATGCCCCGAGCATTCGGCGGATTACTCGTTCATTCACTGCTATGTTTTCCCGCTTCCTCTTTACGCATCGACCATGACAAAGGAGGAGATGGTGTATGGCAAATCCGAAGTATATCACCGATATCGCCAAGGTGAGCGAATTGTCCGAACGGGAGCGCGAGCAGCTTAAGCCGATTACGGACAAATTCGTCTTTCGGGTAAACGATTATTATTTGAAACTGATTGACTGGAATGACCCCGAGGACCCGATTCGCAAGCTGGTGATCCCGAACACGGGAGAGCTGAAGGAATACGGCCGCTGGGACGCCTCCGACGAGGCGACCAACTATGCCGTTCCCGGCTGCCAGCATAAATATCGGACAACCGCATTGCTTATCGTTTCCGAGGTTTGCGGCTCCTATTGCCGGTATTGCTTCCGCAAGCGGCTGTTCCGCAACGACGTCAAGGAAGCGATGTCGGACGTTACCCCCGGCATCGAGTACATCGCGCAGCACCCGGAGATCAACAACGTTCTGCTGACCGGCGGCGACAGTCTTATTTTGGCCACGAAAAAACTGCGCTCGATTCTCGAGCGACTGCGGGCCATCAAGCATGTCAAGATCATACGGCTCGGCTCCAAAATCCCCGTCTTTAACCCGATGCGGATCTACGAAGATCCGGAATTGCTGGAACTGATCAAGGAATTTTCCACCGTCGACCAAAGAATCTACGTCATGGCACATATCAATCACCCGCGCGAAATCACGCCGGAGGTGAAACTCGGCTTCCAGGCGTTGCATGATGCCGGGGCGATCGTGGTGAATCAGACGCCGATCTTGAAGGGCATCAACGACGACGCGGCCGTGCTTGGCGAATTGCTGGACCGGCTGTCCTGGGCCGGCGTCACCCCTTACTATTTCTTCATTAACCGGCCGGTCGCCGGAAACGCCGATTTCGTCCTTCCGCTGAAACGCGCGTACCGATTAGTGGAGGAAGCCAAGGCCCGCACTTCCGGGCTGGGCAAACGCGTTCGCTTATCGATGAGCCATACGTCGGGAAAAATCGAAATTTTGGCGATCGAAAACGGTCAGGCCTACTTGAAATACCATCAATCCCGGGATGATGAATACGGCAAATTCATGATCCTGCCTTGTCCGGACGACGCCGCCTGGTTCGACGATCTGCCGGGTAACGAAGCCTACTGGAACAAGCCGGAGAGGAAGCTGGACGAGGTCGTTTCCGCGGGAGGGCTGTCCGATATCCCCGTTCTCAAATAGCTAGAGCAAACGAACTCATCCTGATCCGTAAGCATGAAAAAAACGTACCCTTGGTCGCTGCCCCTATAGAGACGGCGGAAAGGGTACGTTTTTTGCGCGTTTTCGATTAAATCTTGAACTTCTCCACGGACTCGCGCAGCGACAGGGCTTGTTCGTGCAGGGAGTTGACCGTGCTGGAGTGGCTCTCCATTTCGGTGAGCTGCTGCTGCGAATAGTTGGCGATTTGCTCCATGCTCTCGAGCGATTTGGCCGTAATGTTGGCCGATTCCTCGACGGAAGCGGTCACTTCCTCCGTGCCGGCGGACACTTCCTGCGTCGAGGCCGAGACGGATTGGATCGTCAGGTTGATATTCTGAATCAGTTCCGTCAACTGCTCGAATGCTTGACCGGCCTTTTGCACGCGGCCCACCCCGGACACGATTTCCTGGCTGGCGCGCTGCATGGCGCTCACGGAGTTTTCCGATTCTTCGCGGATGCTCAGCAGGTTCTCGCCGATTTCCTCCATCGCCAGGCGGGATTGCTCGGCCAGCTTGCGGACCTCCTCGGCAACGACGGCAAAGCCTTTGCCGTGCTCGCCGGCCCGGGCCGCTTCGATCGCGGCGTTGAGGGCCAAGATATTGATTTGCTTGGTGATCTCGGTAATCGTGCCGACCACGCCCGCGATCGATTCCGAGCGTTCGTTTAATACGCGGATATGCTCCAGCGTGCGGGCAGCGGCGTCTTCCACGTGCTGCATTTGCTCGATGGCCGTTTGCGCCAGGCCGTTCCCGGCTCCGGCTTCCTCGGCGGCTTGTCCGATCCGCTCGGTCACTTCCGCGGAAGAGGAGGCGATGTGCTGAACGCCTTGGGAAATTTCCTCCATCGCCCGGGCGTTCTCCGCCGCCGCCGAGGCGATCGTCATGCTGCCGGCTTCAATTTCATGGGTGGCCGCATTGGAGCGGCCGATTAAGTCCTCAAACGTCTTCACGGACTTCGACAGATGATCCGAGCCGTTAACGACCGCGTGCGAGGTTTCCATCACGGTGGCGAACATGACTTTAAGCTGGTTGGTCATTGTGCGGAAGCTGCCGGCCAGCTGCGCGACTTCGTCGTGGCCCTTCACTTCAATCTCGTGACGGAAGTCCCCGCCAGCCATTTTCTCGGTCACGCCCACCAGTTTCTTAAGGGACTTCGCCATCCGCGAACTGATAAAATAAGCGATTGCCATGCCTAGCACGATGACGAGCGCCGTGATTCCGATGGAAACCTGGAGAATTTCCGCGCGTTTCTCGTCGATGAAGGTGGCATCGAGACCGACCGCCAGCATCGCTTTGCTGCCCGGAATGGCGATGAACGCCGTCTTATGGGATCCGAACTGATCCGAATACAGATCGCTGATATGTACTCCGCCCTTGGAGGCTTCGCTCATCGCTGCTTGCGTTTCCAGCTTATCGCCGGGCTTCATCCCCGAATTTTCATTGGCGGCGAGTACCGTAGCGCCGTCTTCCTGAAGATGAATCAGATATGCGGTGTTTAGCGAAAAGTCTTTAGCGCTTTTCGTCAAATACGTTTCGACCGTAAACCGCGAGTTTTCCTTCCCGCTCAACAATTGCAAGGATTGGGTCGTGTCCAGTCGTTTGAAGATATCCTGCGTACTGGTCAGCAGCACTTTATCAAACTGCGGCAACACGTTTTGGTTAATGATTCCCATGGAGATGTAATAAAAGCTGACGCTAAACAGTAGAGATGAGACCACGATGACCACCGCAAAAGTACTCATTAACTTGCGGCTGATGGAGCGATTGATAATCTTAAACACGGAAATCCTCCCCAATCTCCCTTAGAATAGTGGAACTATGTATATGCATTCTGCCTGAACCGATGGGTTCTCTTTTTTTAACCAATGGTTCATAAGCATTATTTTATAGGAAAATATGCCCTTTGAAAATGAGGTAACTATACTTTTTTTGGTTTTCTTATCCCTTTTCAGCGGAAATTATCAAAAAAAGCGGACATAATGCGCAAAAAAAATGAGCCCAAATGCCTCCAAAGGAGACATGTCAGGCTCTTTTCATTACATTGCATGTTAGATATAAGTCAACTGTTTCGGATAGGTCGTCAATACTTCCACGCCGGAGCGGGTCACCAGCACATCGTCTTCGATGCGCACCCCGCCGACGCCCGGCACGTAAATGCCAGGTTCGACGGTAAATACGTTGCCTTCCGTCAGCAGAACTTCGTTCTCCCCGTGGACGGACGGAAACTCGTGGACGTCGATGCCAAGTCCGTGACCCAGCCGATGGATAAAATACTTGCCGTATCCGGCGTCCTCGATCACGCTCCGCGCGGCCCGGTCGATAGAGCCGAAGGTCACCCCGGGCTTAATCGCGGCGATCGCCGCTTCGTTGGCAGCCAGCACGGTTTCGTAAATGCGAATCAGCTCGGCGGATAACTCGCCCACCCCGAAGGTGCGGGTGATATCCGAAGCATATCCATCCGCGTAAACGCCGATATCGAACATCAGCAGATCGCCTCGGCGGATCGCTCTCGTGCCGGGGACCCCGTGCGGCAATGCCGTTTTCTCTCCGGACAGCACCATGGAGTCGAAGGAAGGGCCGTCCGCGCCCAGCTTGCGGATCCGGTATTCGACTTCCGCCACGAGTTCATTTTCGGTGACGCCTTCCTTGACCTGGCGCAGCGATTCGGTCAGCACCTGCTCGATCAGGTTGACGGCATGCTTGATTTTGGCGACCTCGTCGGCGCTTTTGCGAACCCGAAGCTCCCGCAGCCAAGGGCCGACGTCCAGGTATCTCGAAAAGGCGAGCACGTCCTGCATCTTCTCGAAATTGGCGACGGAGACCCGTTCCTTTTCGAAACCGATCGTTCCGAGTGAACCGCCTAGGCGCTCTTTGAGCAGCAGATACGGATCATCCGTGTCGCCGTGAGTGAGGATTTCCGCGATATTCGTAGCGGCGCGAGCGGCTTCCTCATCCAGTTCCGGCACCAATAGAAACGGCTCGCTGCCCGCCTGAAGCACGGCTCCAAGAAACCGTTCATGCGGATTGCTCAGAAATCCGGTGAGATAGTACACATGCTTCGGATCGGTAATCAGGAGCGTGCTGACGCCCGATTCCCGCATGTTTCGTTCAAGTTCGGTCCATTTCCCATTCATTAGAAAAAACTTCCTTTCACGCAAAGATTTCTAGTTTTCATTATAGGGGAAAGCGAAAGAGAACGGTAGTTCAGTTGCAGCGGCAGAAGGGGACAAAACGGCACAAATCGCCTTGCCCCCGTAAGCTGAGCAAGCCTCGCGGGTTTTTTTGCGGGAAAAGGTTTACTTTTCGTGAATTTTAAATAAAATGGGAAGAGGTTATTCAAATTTGAATATGATATAGGCAAAGGAGAGAAGATGTTGGCTGCAGAGAAAAAAGATCATACCCGGCTCATCCTTGTCGGCTTGATGCTGGCGATTCTGATGTCGGCGATGGACAATACGATCGTGACGACGGCTATGGGCACGATCGTCGCCGATTTGGGCGGCATGGATCAGTTCGTTTGGGTCACGTCCGCTTATATGGTAACCGTCATGGCCGGGACGCCGATTTTCGGCAAACTGTCGGATATGTACGGCCGCAAACGGTTTTTCCTGTTCGGGATCGTCATGTTCCTGCTGGGATCCGTGTTGTGCGGCTTCGCGGGCAGCATTGTCCAGCTCAGCGTTTACCGGGCGATTCAAGGGATTGGCGGCGGCGCGTTGATGCCGATTGCCTTTACGATCATTTACGATATTTTCCCGGTGGAGCGGCGCGGCAAAATGACCGGTTTGCTGGGCGCCGTCTTCGGCACCTCCAGCATTTTCGGGCCGCTGCTGGGGGCTTTTATCACCGATGCGCTAAGCTGGCATTGGGTGTTTTACATCAACATCCCGATCGGGATCGCATCGCTGCTTCTGATCATTCCTTACTACAAGGAGTCGCTTGAGCACGCGAAGCAGCGGATCGACTGGGGCGGCGCGTTTACGCTGGTCGGCGCGGTCGTCTGCCTGATGTTCGCGCTGGAGCTGGGCGGCGAGAAATATGCCTGGGGCTCCGGGGTGATCCTCGGGCTGTTTGCGGGCTTCGCGGTGTTGTTCATCGCCTTCCTGCTGACGGAAACGAAAGCGCAGGAGCCGATTATTTCGTTCGGCATGTTCAAAAACCGGCTGTATGCGACAAGCTGTTTGCTGGCTTTGTTCTACGGCAGCGTATTTATCGTGGCGACGGTGTATATTCCGATCTTCGTGCAGGGCGTGTACGGCGGCTCGGCGACCAATTCCGGCATTATTTTGATGCCGATGATGATCGGCTCCGTCGTCGGCAGCATGATGGGGGGAATGCTGGCTTCGCGCATGTCCTACCGCGCGGTCATGGCCCTTTCGGTCGTCTGCTTCGTCTGCGGCATTTTTGCGCTCGGCACGTTAGCCAACGACACGTCGCGTCTGATGCTGACCTTGTATAGCATCCTGACCGGCTTTGGCGTCGGCTTCTCCTTTTCGGTGCTCAGCATGGCTTCCGTTCATCACTTTGACATGCGCCAGCGCGGAGCGGCGACTTCGACCAACTCCTTCCTGCGTTCGCTCGGGATGACGCTCGGCATTACGATTTTCGGCATCGTGCAGCGGAACCTCATGTCGAGCCGCATGGCGGAAGCCTTTGCCGGCATGGGGCAGGGGGGAGCGGCCTTCGGCGATACCCGCGAGGCGCTCAGTCCGGAGAAACGGGCGATGATTCCGCCGGAAATCCTGGAGAGAATCACCGACGCCATGGCTTCCTCCATCGCCCATACGTTCATGTGGGCTTTGGTTCCGACGGTTGCGGCGGTGCTGGTCGTGATTGCGATGCCGAAGGACCGGATTATCCGGGCGGCGGCCAAGCCTACGGAACAGCGGGGATGAGGGATCGATGAAAGCACATGCGATCCGGCTGTGCGTCTTGGGCTTGCTGCTGGAGGAGGAGCTGCATCCTTACGAGATGCTGATCCGCATTCGGGACCGCTTTCTCGACCAGCACGGCAAATTCAACATCGGCTCGCTGTATTATGCGGTCGATCAATTGGCCAAGCAGTCGCATATCGAAGCGGTGGAGACGATCCAAAGCAGCAGCCGGCCGGACAAAACCGTCTACCGCATTACCGGCAAAGGCCGGGATTATTTCCACAAGCTGCTCTTGGACCGCTTCCAGGAGGACAACCCCGATTACCATCCGCTGCATGCCGCGCTGGTCTTTGCGGGACGCGGAGATCAGGGCAAAATTGCGGCGGTCCTGCAGGAGCGCATCCGGGAAGCCGAGCATCGGGTAAATCTGTACTATCAAGTGTACCAGGAGCATCAGGGGATCGTGCCGCGGAGCGTGCTGCATTTGATGGCCGGCCGTTACGAGCATGCCCGGACCGAGCTGGACTGGCTGCGCCGGCTGCAGGCGGATGCCGAAGCCGGGTTGCTCGGCGATCGAAACCGTGCGGATCTGCTCACCGAAGAGTAATCGAACCGAATCATTCATATCCATGAGGAAAAATCCTCCCTTGAACGTCGCTCGCTTGCGCGAGAACATATCGTCCGGGGAGGATTTTGTTTGTTTCGGGAGCGCTAGAACCGCTTCCGTCCGATTCTTAGCTCAGGGACGCAGCTCCTTCACCAGGTTGGGAGGCGTTTGGCCGTGCAAGGCGGCGACCAGGTTTTCCGCGGCCCGCATCGCCATCTGCCGGCGGGTTTGCTGCGTCGCCGAGCCGATGTGCGGCAGGACGACGACGTTCGCCAGTTGCAGCAGCGGGTTACTTGGATCGACCGGTTCCTGCTCGAAAACGTCGAGGCCGGCCCCGTAGATTTGCTTGTTCTGCAGGGCGGCAATCAAGGCGTGTTCGTCTACGGTCGCTCCCCGCGAGGCGTTGACGAATACGGTCGTCGGCTTCATCAAATCGAATTCGCGCGCGCCGATCAGCTTGCGCGTTTCCGGGGTGAGCGGCGTGATCAGCACGATGTAATCGGCTTCTTGCAGCAGCTCATCCAGCGAGCGATAGGCGGCGCCAAAGCCGGTTTCCGCCTCCGGTTTGCGGCTGCGGTTATGGTACAGCACATCCATCCCGAATCCGAACTTGCCCCGGCGGGCGACGGCTTCGCCGATTTCCCCCATGCCGATGATGCCCAGCTTCTTATGATGCACGTCGAGGCCAAACAGATTTTCGCCGTCGCCGCGTTTCCACAGCCCGGCCTTGACATATTTGTCTAGCTCGGACACCCGGCGAGCGACGTCCAGTATCAGCGCGAAGATGAGGTCGGCTACCGTGTCGTTCAAGACGGACGACGTATTGGTGCCGATCACGCCGCGGGCTTTCATCGCGGCCAGATCGAAATTGTTGTAGCCGACGCTGATATTGCTGACGACCTTCAATTTAGGCGCGTGGTCCAGCAGCTCCTGATTGATGCTGCGGTCCGCGGTCAATAGGCCTTCCGCGTCGGACAAGCTCCCCAGCAGTTGGGCCCGGGTAATCGGTTCGGAGCCATCCCATTTGCGGCAATCGCAATGCTCGCCCAGGTAGGCCTCGACCTCCGGCGGAATCGGTCTCGAGATAAACACTTTCGGCTTCATGAGATTTCTCCTCTCCTATCTCTAAGTTTCAACGATTATCGATTTTCTCCGGATACATATCGTGATTGAGCAGGCGGTGTTCGGCCATGGCTTCGTATTTGGTGCCCGGGCGTCCGTAATTGCAGTACGGGTCGATGGAAATGCCGCCCCGGGGAGTGAATTTGCCCCAAACCTCGATGTATTTCGGATCCATGAGTTTGATGAGGTCGTTCATGATGATGTTGACGCAATCCTCGTGGAAGTCGCCGTGATTGCGGAAGCTGAACAGGTACAGCTTGAGCGATTTGCTCTCTACCATTTTGATATCGGGCATATAACTGATATAGATGGTGGCAAAATCGGGCTGGCCCGTGATCGGGCAAAGGCTGGTGAACTCCGGACAGTTGAATTTCACGAAATAATCGCGGTACGGGTGCTTGTTGTCGAAGCTTTCGAGCACCTCGGGCGCATAGTTAAACGGATATTTGACGCCCTGGTTGCCCAGCAGCGTAACGTCTTGCATTTCTTCGGGTTGTCTTCCGGTCATGGGAAGCCCTCCTTTGGTATTTATTATATGTGTGTTCAAAAAGTCAGGTTTGGAGCACCGAAGCTTATGCCTACGAAGCGCGTTTTTTCAAAACGCTTGAGGTCGGATGAAGCTAGGGACGTCAGTAGCGGGGCTGAACGTAACCACGCTGAAGGTAACGGACCGTAAAGACCTTATTAGCCCATTTCCCGGCTATTTCCCGCGGTAACGGACTCCAGAGACCTTATTGGGCTCTCATGGTGACCATTTAGCCGCTTTTGACCGAAATAAGGTCTCCTCGGTCCGTTAGAATCGGAAACTGCCCTAAAGCGGGCCAATAGCGTTTCTGGTGTCCGTTAGCTTGCTGGAGGCTACGTGAGCAACACATATGTTTCCGTAGGAAACATACTTCGAAAGCATACTTTTGGGCCCGGCCGAATTCAAGATTCGACGCCGATTAAGCTCCATGAATTCTGCATCGTGATCGAAAGATGACTTTGTGAACGACCGATTCGATGAAGGTTCAAAAAGTCAGGTTTGGAGCACCGAGAAGGTTGGATGAAGCTAGGGACAGAGTAGCGGAGCGTAGGCAGACCTAC
>NZ_JBNYYG010000100.1:0-10496 GCF_050565405.1 Paenibacillus macerans
GTCGCCGGCGTCCCGGATGCGCACGGCAATACCGCGTTGTGCGCCTACGTCGTGCCGGAAGGGCTGACCGCCGCCCATGGGCGGACTGGCTATAGCCAGGTTTCGGACCCGACATGGGGCACCGGTCAGGGTATGGAATCCGAACCGGAAGGCAGCGAGCGGTTAGAACGCGGGGATCGGCAAACCGACGACCGGCTGTCCGAGCTGACGCCAACGCTGCAGGCCGCGCTGGCGCAAAAGCTGCCGGAATACATGGTGCCGCAGTATTGGGTGCAGCTCAGCGAATTGCCGCTGACGCCGAACGGCAAGGTGGACCGGCGGGCGCTGCCGCAGCCGGAGCTGACGGCGGCCACGGGCGATTACGTGGAGCCGGCGAACGAGCTCGAAGCGCTGCTGGCCGATGTGTGGCAGGATGTGCTGGGCGTGCCGCGCGTCGGTACCCGGGACAACTTCTTCGCGCTTGGCGGCGATTCGATCAAGGCGATCCAGATGGGCAGCCGCCTCCAGAAGCATGGATGGAAGCTGGAGATGAAGGAGCTGTTCCAGCATCCGACGATCGAACAGGTCTTGCCTTACTTGCGGCGCGCCGAAACGTTAGCGGCCGATCAGGGGTCGGTCCTGGGCGAGGTGCGGATGACGCCGATCCAGAAGTGGTTTTTCGAGCGGGGATTCGCCGATGCCCATCACTGGAACCAGTCGGTGATGCTGCACGCGCCGTCCGGCTTCGATCCGCGGCTCGTGCGGATGACGCTCGGCAAGCTGCTTGAACACCATGATGCGCTGCGGATGGAATTTGCCCTTGAGCCGGGGCGTCCTGGCGAGCCGGCAAAGGTCATTCAGCATAACCGGGCGCCCGAAGACGTTCGTCCGGATGTGGAAGTGATTCCGGTAGCCGCCGGGAACGAAGGTCCGGAGGAAGCCGTGCGCCGTGGGGCCGAACGTATTCAGGGCAGTCTGGATCCGGTACGCGGGACGCTCGTCAAGGCGGCGATTTTCCAAACGGAGCAAGGCGATCATCTGCTGCTGGTCATTCACCATTTGGTGGTGGACGGCGTGTCCTGGCGGATTTTGCTGGAGGATTTCGCGACCGTCTATGCCCAGGCTTCCCGGGGCGAAGCGATTCTTTTGCCGGAAAAAACGCATTCTTTCCAGGCATGGGCTGCCCGGCTCGCCGAATACGCCAACTCCAGGGCGTTCCTGAAGGAAGCGGCGTATTGGCGCGAGCTGGAGAGCGTTCCCACAGCTCCGCTGTCCAAGGATAACGAGGCTGCGGATCAACGGATGCTGCACGCGCGTACGGTCGATTTTGCGCTTACCGCCCAGGAAACCGAGCAACTGACGACGCTGGCCCACGAGGCTTACCGCACGGAAATGAACGACCTGCTGCTGACGGCGCTAGGCCTTGCGCTTAAGGAGTGGAGCGGCCAGGAGCGGATTGCGGTCCTTCTCGAAGGGCACGGACGCGAGGAGCTGTTCGCGGACGTGAACGTGTCCCGCACGGTCGGCTGGTTTACGAGCCAATATCCGGTGGTGCTCGATCTGGAGCGCTCCGACGATTTGGCTTACCAGATCAAACGGATGAAGGAAGATTTGCGCCACATTCCGAACAAGGGCATCGGCTACGGTATGCTGCGATATTTAACGGAGGAAGCGCATCGGGAAGGGTTGGCATTCTCCCTGCGTCCGGATATCAGCTTCAACTATTTGGGACAGTTTGCGGACATGGCCGAATCGGGCCGGTTTGCGCGCTCGTCCTGGCCGATGGGCAACCCGCTCAGCCCGAATTCCGAGAAGCCGACTCCGCTTGACGTCGTCGGGTTCATCGAAGGCGGTGTGCTGCGCATGAGCATTTCCTATCACTCGGAGGAATACGAAGCGGGTACGGTCGCCGCGTTGAGCGGCCGCTTCAAGGCCCATCTGCAGCGGCTTATCGAGTTCTGCCTGGGCCAAAGCGGCAGCATGCTGACGCCAAGCGATTTGGGCGACGACGAACTTACGCTGGATGAGCTTGATCAATTGCTTCAGCTTTTTTAAAGTGCGGGTTCAAAAAGACGGGTTTTGAGCACCAAGAAGGTTGGATGAAGCTAGGGACTGAGTAGCGGAGCGTAGCTGGAGGCTACGTGAGCAACGGAAGGCCCGGCTGAATTCAAGATTCGACGTCGAATTTACTTCCTTGTATAAGCTTCGTGATAAGAAAAACGTCTATCGAAGTACCTTCTAGGAAGCCAGACCACGATTAGCGGTAGTTTTTCTTGCGATATAAGGAAGCTGATCCTTGGATGTCTATTCTTTCTTATATCTTCAAAGATAACTTTTTGAACTACCGTTTCAATGAAGGTTCAAAAAGACGGGTTTTGAGCACCAAGAAGGTTGGATGAAGCTAGGGACTGAGTAGCGGAGCGTAGCTGGAAGCTACGTGAGCAACGGAAGGCCCGGGTGAATTCAAGATTCGACGTCGAATTTACTTCCTTGTATAAGCTTCGTGATCAAAAGATGACTTTTTGAACTACATCTTAAAGTAGGAAAACTTGGATGAGGTGGACTTATGGATAAACAAAAGATACAAAAGGTGTACCCGTTAACGCCGATGCAGGAAGGCATGTTGTACCACGCCATGCTGGATCCGGACTCTTCATCTTATTTTACCCAGTTGGAGCTGCGCATTTCGGGTTCGTTCGACCGGGGGATTTTGCAGCAAAGCATGGATCAGCTGGTTCGTCATTACGATATATTGCGCACGGTCTTCGTGTATCAGCAGCTGCAGCGGCCGCGCCAGGTCGTGCTGGCGGAGCGGAAGGCGGAGGTTTACTTCGCCGATCTGGCGGATGTCGGCCCGGAAGAGCAGGGGCGAGCGATCGCCCGGCATAAACGCGAGCTTCAGGCCCAAGGCTTCGATCTGGCCAAGGACCAGCTGTTTCGCGTGTCCCTGTTCCAGCTGGCGGCGGATCGGTTTCATCTGATCTGGAGCAACCATCATATTTTGATGGACGGCTGGAGCATGGGCGTGCTGATGAAAAGACTGTTCCAGTACTACGAGGCTATCCGAATGAACCGGCCGCTTACGGGCGCGCAGGATAAGCCGTACGCGGACTACGTGAAGTGGCTGGAGAAGCAGGATAAGGACGAAGCGTTGGCCTATTGGGACAAACGGCTGGCGGATTTCGAGAAGCCGACCGCCGTCCCCCACGGGAAACCGGCTGCCGGGCGCCAAGACGCTTACCGCAACGAAATATACGAGTTCGTCTGGGATAAATCGCTGGTTGGTTCGCTCAAGGAAATCGCCAACCGTTATCATGTGACGCCGCCCAATTTACTGCAAGCGATGTGGGCCGCTTTGCTCGGCAAATACAACAACAGCAACGACGTCGTGTTCGGCACGGTCGTATCCGGGCGTCCCCCGGCGATTCACGGCATCGAAGACATGGCCGGGCTATTCATCAATACGATTCCGGTGCGGGTCAAAGCCGATCTGAAGAGTACCTTTGCCGATTTGGCCAAAGCCGTACAGCGGGATGCGATTGAAGCCGAACCCTTCGATTACGTGCCGCTGTACGATATCCAGAAACGCTCGGTGCTGAAAAACCATCTCGTCGGCCACCTGCTGGCTTTCGAGAATTATCCGCTCGACCGCGAGCTGCAAAACGGCGGCATGGAGCAGCGGCTGGGCTTTTCGATCGAGGTCGCCAACGCTTTCGAGCAGACGAATTACGATTTCAATCTGATCGTGTACCCCGGCGAGGATTGGTCGCTGAAGATGATGTATAACGCCTCTCTTTACGACGAGGCTTGGATCGGCGCCATCGCCGGCCATTTGACCCGCATCGCCGAAGAGGTCGCCCGCGATCCGGAGATCGAGGTCGGCAAGGCCCGCCTGCTGACCGAGCGTGAACAAGCCGAATGGCTGAACGCGGTGAACGATACGAAGCGGGATTACCCCCGCGAACGGACGATTACCGAGCTGTTCGAAGAGCAAGTTCGGCTTTCTCCGGAGCAGCCCGCCATCGTGTTTGGCGAACGGCAAATGACTTACCGCGAGCTGAATGCGGCCGCGGGCAGGCTGGCGCGGACGCTGCGCGAACGCGGCCTTAAGCCGAACGAGGCCGCCGGGATCATGGCGGAACGGTCGATCGAGGCGGTCGCCGGGGTCCTGGCTATTTTGAAAGCGGGCGGCGCTTACGTGCCGGTCGATCCGGAATATCCGGAGGAGCGGATTCGCTACCTGATCGAAGACAGCGGCATGAAGATGATGCTCGTCCAGCTGCGGGTAAGCGGCGCATCCAAGGCGTCCCATAACCCGGCAGGTGTGGAACTGATCCCGGTGGAGCTGGAAGATCCGGCCGGGGGGATCGGCGCGATGGGCGAGCCGGGGGCGAAAAATGGAGAAACGGAGGTAAACGCGATTGCGGATGCGAACGATGATGCCAACGCTGGTACTAATGCTGCCGATGCGGCGAATCTGCCGCCGGTAAATCAGGCCGGCGATTTGGCCTACATCATCTATACTTCCGGCTCCACGGGCCAGCCGAAAGGCGTGATGGTCGAGCACCGCAACGTGGTGCGCCTGGTCCAAAATGCCGGATTCATTCCCTTCGGCGCTCAGGACCGGATGGCCCAAACGGGAGCGATTAGCTTCGATGCCAGTACTTTCGAGCTGTTCGGAGCGCTGCTGAACGGAGGAACGCTGTATCCGGTGCCCAAGGAAATCCTGCTGGATGCGGCGGGCTTCGCCGGCTTCCTGCGGGAGCGGCAAATCGGCACGCTGTGGCTGACGTCCCCGCTGTTCAATCAGCTGGCCGGGCAAAACGCCGCGATGTTCGCCGGCGTCCGCCATTTGATCATCGGCGGGGATGCGCTTGTTCCGGGGTTCGTCAATCAGGTCCGGGCGGCCTGCCCGGGATTGTCGCTGTGGAACGGGTACGGCCCGACGGAAAATACGACCTTCTCCACCGTGCTGCCGATCGCGGAGACGTATGCGGAGCGGATTCCGATCGGTAAACCGATCGGCAATTCGACGGCGTATATCGTGGATTCCGAGGGGCAGCTGCTGCCGATCGGCGTGCCGGGAGAGCTGTGCGTAGGCGGGGACGGCGTGGCCCGCGGTTATTTGAACCGTCCGGAGCTGACGAAGGAGAAATTCGTGCCGAATCCTTTTGCTCCAGGCGAGAAGATGTACCGGACCGGGGATTTGGCCCGCTGGCTGCCGGACGGAATCATCGAATTCCTGGGCCGGATCGACCATCAGGTCAAGGTGCGGGGCTTCCGTATCGAGCTTGGGGAGATCGAATCGCGGCTGCTGCAGGTAGAAGGCGTGAGCGAGGCGGTGGTGATAGTGTGCCAGGACCAGGCGGGCGAAAACCATCTATACGCTTACTTTACCGCCGAGCGGGAATTTGCCGCAGGCGAGCTGCGGGCGGTACTCGCAAAGCTGCTGCCCGATTACATGCTCCCTTCGGCTTTCATGCAGTTGGAACAAATGCCGCTGACGGTCAACGGCAAGGTGGACCGGCGAGCGCTGCCCGAGCCCGGCCGGCTCGGCGAAGAAGCGGCAGTGTTCTATGCGGAGCCGGAAAACGAACCGGAACGCCAGCTTGCGGCGATCTGGCAGGAAGTGCTGGGCCTGTCGAAGGTCGGCGCCACGGACGACTTTTTTGCGCTGGGCGGCCACTCGCTGAAGGCGATGATGCTGACCGCCAAAATCAAGCAGCAAATGGGGCGGGATATTCCGATCAAAGTGCTGTTCGACCGGCCGACGATTCGTGGCTTGGCCGGGTATTTCGCGGAGAAGCAGGCTGCAGGCCAAGCCGATGCGGGGACGGATGCCGGAGCCGAAGCGGACCTGGCTGCCGCAGGCGATGGTCACGACACGGCGATGACTGTGCCGAAACGGCCATCCGCAACAGGGGCTTTGGACCCGATCGTCTCCGCTCCGGCAGGTTCGTCCTATCCGGTGTCCTCTTCGCAGCGGCGGATGTACATCCTGAACCAACTGGGGGAGGGCGACACCAGCTATAATATTCCCGCCGTGCTGCTGCTGGAAGGGGAGCTGGACCAGACGCGCCTGGAAGCCGCTTTGCAAGCGATGATCGACCGGCACGAAACGCTGCGGACCTCTTTCACGATGGAAGGCGGCGAGCTCGTGCAACAAATCCATGAGCATGTCGCGTTCCGCCTGACCTGCACGCAAGCGGCGGAAGCGGAAGCCGAAACCCGGATTCGCGAGTTTATCCGGCCGTTTGATTTAAGCCGGGCCCCGCTCGTCCGGGCCGAGCTGCTGCGGTTGGAGGACCAACGCTATCTGCTGATGATCGACATGCATCACATCGTTTCGGACGGCAGCTCGACGGGCATCCTGATTCGCGATCTGGCGCAGCTCTATGCGGGGGCGGACCTGCCAGCGCCCAACCTTCACTACAAGGATTTTGCCGCCTGGCAGCAGGCTCCGGCGCAGCGCGAATACCTGAACCGCCTCGAGCGGTATTGGCTGGACACGTTCGACGGGGAGCTGCCGGTGCTGGACTTGCCGACCGATTATGCCAGACCGGCCGTGCAGAGCCATGCGGGCGACCGGTTTGTGTTCGGCGTGGACGAGGAGCTGGAGCAGCGGATCCATCGCCTGACGGCCCAAACGGATACGACGCTGTACATGTTTTTGCTGGCGGCGTTGAATGTGCTGCTGTCCAAATATGCCGCCCAGGAGGATATCGTCGTAGGCTCTCCGGTCGCCGGGCGCACGTTTGCCGAAATTCAGGACGTGCCGGGCATGTTCGTCAACACGCTGCCGCTGCGGAATGCGCCGGAAGGCGGCAAAACGTTCGAGCAATTTTTGCGGGATGTGAAGGAAACGAGTCTGCAGGCATTCGATCATCAAAATTACCCGCTCGAGGAATTGGTCGAGAAGCTGCCGCTTGACCGGGATCTAAGCCGCAATCCGCTGTTTAGCGTGTCATTGAATATGCTGAATATGGAGGTGCCTGCCCTGAAGCTGGGCAGTCTGCGCATTTCCTCGTATTCGATCATGCACCGGACGGCCAAGTTCGATCTGACGCTGGAGGCCGTGCAGAAGCCCGCGGGCCAAGGAGGGATCGGTCTTAGCTTCGATTACGCCACCGACTTGTTTATGCCGGAGACGATCCGGCGTTACAGCGGGCATCTGCTGCAAATCATCAAAGCCGCCGTCGAACGGCCGGAAATCCGTCTTGAGGAGATCGAGCTGATGACGGCGCCTGAACGCGAACATATGCTGGCGGAACAGCGCGATAACCGGACGGATTACCCTGCGAAGCAACCGTTCCACCGGTTATTCGAACAACGCGCGCTTGCGGCGAATGAGGCTGTTGCCGTGGCCGATGAGACGGCCAGCCTGACGTATCGCGAACTGAACTACAAAGCCAACCGCGCGGCTTGGGCCCTCATCCGGCGCGGAGTGAAAGCCGGCGACATCGTGGGTCTGCTGCTGGACCGTTCCGTCGATATGGTCGTGGCCATTCTGGCGGTCATGAAGGCGGGCGGCGCGTTCCTGCCGATCGATCCGGATTTTCCGGAGCAGCGGATTCGCTACTGCCTGAAGGATAGCGGGGCGCGAGTGATTCTCACCGAAACCGCCTACGCCGGCCGATGGTCCGGCGGCATTGATGCGGAAATGCTGGACATGAAGGACGAAAGCTGGTTCAGCGAACAAATCCGTACGCCGGACTTGGAGATCGGCCCGGATCATGCGGCCTACCTCATCTATACGTCCGGCACGACGGGAAATCCGAAGGGCGTCAAACTGAAGCACCGGGGACTGGTCAATTATGCATGTTGGTTCCTGAAGGAAGCCGAGTTGACGCCTGCGGACAAAACGTCCCTGCTGTCCTCGTACGCCTTCGATCTGGGATATACGAGTTTATTCCCGATCCTGCTGGCCGGCGGGGAGCTGCATATCGCTTCCAAAGAAACCTATACCGATCCGGAGCGGCTTATCGCCTATTTGGGCCGGCAAGGCACGACTTATATCAAACTGACGCCTTCTTTGTTCCATATGATCGTGAACGCTTCAAGCTTCGAGGATCTCCGACAGCTGGATTCATTGCGTTTGATCGTGTTGGGCGGAGAAAAAATCAACCCGACCGACCTCGCGTCGTATCACCGGAAATACCCGCAAGCGGCGTTGATGAATCATTATGGCCCTACGGAGTCGACGATCGGTATCATTGCCCGGCGCATCGACACGGAACGGCTGGCGGAATTTGCGTCGCGGCCGACGATCGGAAGGCCGATCCACAACGCCGCGGCGTACGTGTTGGATCGATCCCGCCGGTTGGTTCCGGCCGGCGTGGCCGGCGAGCTGTACCTGGCCGGTCCCGGGTTGGCGGAGGGTTATTTGAACCGGGCCGATTTAACGGACGAGAAGTTCATAGCCAATCCGTATTTGCCGGGAACCATGATGTACCGAAGCGGGGACCTTGCCCGGCTGCTTCCGGACGGACAAGTCGAGTTTTTGGGTCGGGCCGACGACCAGGTGAAGATCCGCGGGTACCGCGTCGAACTGGGCGAAATCGAAGCGGTGCTGCGGAAGCACGAGCAGGTCGGCCAAACGTACGTGACCACGGTGGCGGAAGGCGGACGGCCGCCGGAGCTATGCGTTTATTTTACGGCGGGTCAGCTCTTGGCCGCTTCGGAGCTCCGAACCTGGCTCTCCGGACGTCTGCCGATGTACATGGTTCCAACCTATTTCATCCAACTGGATGAGATCCCGCTGACGGGCAACGGCAAAATCAACCGCAGGGCCCTGCCGGCGCCGACGCCGGCAAGACCGGAAGGCAGCGGCTACGCGCCGCCGCAAAACGACGCCGAAGCCGAGCTTTGCCGGATGTGGCGGGAGACGCTGGGCGTGGAATCCGTTGGCGTATTGGATAACTATTTCGATCTGGGCGGCCATTCCCTGAAGGCGATGCAACTGATCAGCCGCATCCATGCCAAGTGGAAAAGGGACGTTCCGCTAAAGGCGGTTTTTGACCATCCGACGGTGCGCGAACTGGCGGCTTATATAGAAGCGGCGGAACAGGACGGACGACTGTTTGCGGGAACCGGCATCGAACCGGCGGCCAAGCGGGAGCATTATCCGGTATCCTCCGCGCAACAACGGATGTACGTGCTGCACCAGTTCAACCCCGGCGTCAGCTACAATATGCCGTCCGTGCTGTTGCTCGAAGGCGAACTGGACGCGCCGCGTCTCGAACGGGCGCTTAACTCCCTGGTGGAACGGCACGAGACGCTGCGCACCTCGTTCCGGGAAATCGACGGGGAGCCTGTGCAAATCGTCCATGAGGTTGTCCGGGTCGAACTGAACGTCACGGACATGGACGAGGAGGAGGCGCAGCGGAATATCGGCGGGTTTATCCGCCCGTTCGACCTAAGCGCCGCTCCCCTGTTGCGCACCGGGTTGATTCGCCTATCCGGCCAGCGCCACCTGCTGTTGATCGATATGCATCATATTATCGCGGACGGCATTTCGCGGGAAATTTTCGTGAAGGAAATCGCCCGGCTCTATCGCGGCGAGACGCTGCCGGCACCCCGGCTTAGCTACAAGGATTATGCGCTGTGGCAGCAGGAGCCTGCCCAACGCAAGCGGATTTCCGTGCAGGAGAAGTACTGGCTGGATCAATTCCACGGGGAGATTCCCACGCTGCATTTGCCGACGGATTATCCGCGGCCTGCCGTGCAAAGCTTTGCCGGCGGTGCAGTACGTTTTGCCCTCAGCCCGGAGACGGCGCAGCAACTGCGCCGCTTCATCGCGGAGACCGGCACGACGTTCCATATGGTGATGCTGGCGGCATTCAACGTTTTCCTCGGCAAATTGACGGGCCAGGACGACATCGTGGTCGGTTCCGTCGTCGCCGGACGCACGAACCCGGACGTGAAGGACATGACCGGCATGTTCGTCAACACGCTGGCGCTGCGCAACCGCCCGGTTGCGAGCCAATCGTTCCGCCAGTTCGTGGCGGAGGTGAAGGAAACTGCCCTGCAGGGTCTGGCGCACCAGGATTATCCGTTCGAGGATCTGGTCGCCCAGCTCGATCTGCCGCGCGATTTGAGCCGCAACCCGCTGTTTAACGTGATGCTGACGGTAGATCGTCCGGATAAGGAAACGTTCCGTCTCGATCGGCTAACCATCAGCCCGTATGAGGCGGCAATCGGCGTCGCCAAGTTTGACCTGACGTTAGGCGCCTTTGAACAAGCCGAAGGCACTTGGCTTCAATTGGAGTATGCCAGCGATTTGTTCAAAGAGAGCACGATCCTGCGTTGGAGCGAATATATGCAGGAACTGCTGAAGGTGGTTGCGTCCCGGCCCGACCTGGTTTTGTCGGCGGTCGAGATGGTGCCGCCGGCCGAGAAGCTGCGCACGCTGCTCTATTGGAACGAAACGGAGCTGAACGTGCCGGAGGACGTTACGATCCATCAGCTGTTCGAGCGGCAGGTGCAGCGGACGCCGGAACGTCCGGCGGTGACGTACC
>NZ_JBNYYG010000101.1:0-10474 GCF_050565405.1 Paenibacillus macerans
ATGTTCTTTTTTGGACATAAAAAATACTCCCCCTACAGTAACAGGTTTTATTATTTCACCTGTCTACCGTATGGGGAGCATATCACTTGGGGGACAGCTTTTTGCATGACGATTACTTCGTATCGACGTATCCCTTGCGGCCGGCGGCAAAACCGAAGACGACGGCCAGCACCGAGAGGGCGGTGATCACCGCCAGCGGCGTATCCCAGTTTCCGCTTTGGTCGTGGAGATAGCCGAAGAGGGTCGGGCCGGAAGCGGCCAATACGTAACCGATCGATTGCGCCATGCCCGACAGTTGGTTGGCCTGCTCGGCCGTACGCGAGCGCAGGGCGAAAAAGACGATCACCAGGCCAAACGTCGTGCCGGATCCGATCCCGATCAAGATGATGAACAACGCCGCAAGCGCGGCCGGGCCCAGCCAGATGCCGCCGAACCCGATCAGGAACAGCGAGGCGGAGGCGGCGGTCAGCCATTTTTGGTTATCCGTCCGCGCGGCGATCAGCGGCATCAGGAAGGATCCGGCCATGCTGACCAGCTGCATTAAGGAAAGCATCCAGCCGGCCTGCTCCGGGCTCATTCCCCGCGTATGCAAAATGTCCGGCAACCAAGAAATGCTGACGTAAAACATGATCGATTGAAAGCCCATGAAAATCGTCACCTGCCAAGCGATCCGCGAGCGCCAAATGCTGCGCCCTCCCGCTCCGCTGCGAGAAGCCGGCTGGCCGGAGGGCGGAGAACCGGCCTCATTGACTCCCGATTTCCCGGACCGGCGCCGCTGCAATAGCGGCAGCCACGCGAATGCGGTGATCGCCGTAAGGATCGCCCAGCAGGCCAGCGCGCCGCGCCACCCCAAAGGTCCCTGGGACAGGGGAACGCTGATCCCGGAGGAGATGGCCGCCCAAAAGTTCAGCGAAGTGGTAAATAAGCTGGTCATCAACCCGACCTGCTTGGGGAAATCGCGTTTGATTAACCCGGGGAGCAGGACGTTGCACACGGCGATGGCGATGCCGACCAGCGCGGTCCCGGCAAACAACGCCGCGACGGACGGCAGCGAACGCACGAGGATGCCGACGGTCATGAGAATCATGGAGGCGAACATCGTGCGTTCCATCCCGAAGCGGACGGACAAGCCGGGGGCAACCAGCGCAAACAGCGCGAAGGCAATCAGCGGCAGCGTCGTCAGCATGCCCGACATCGTATGGGACAAGCCGGTGGTTGCCTCGATTTCGCCAATAATGGAACCCACCCCGGTGATCGGCGAGCGTAAAGCCGCGGCGGTCAGCAGCACGGCCGTGACCAGCAGCCATACCGAAGCTCCGCGCGTTTTGCTTAAGGGTGAGGCGATGGTTTTATTCATGGAAATGGGAGTCCTCCTTCAAATTCATGCCTAGAGCATTGGGGCATGAGAACATTTGAGCCGTCTCGTCATCGTGCCTTCGTGTATTCGTTGCTTTTTCATCCCATAGTTTGGAGATGTGGTTGGTTATTTTATGCAAACATGGATAACTGACATATTGCGATACATCAAACGCTGATCAAGTATACTGCAAGTTTGCGCGGCTCGGCAACTCGAATTCGTTTTTAATGGCATTAACTGAATTGCCGTATTAAGTAGAGGAAAGCCAATCGATTGTGGTAGAATATTGCTATACTCATTTGTTTTTATAAAGATCGCGACCCCGGCTTTGACGGCTGAACGTGGCTGGGCATGAAGCGGATCGGGGTTCGACAAGTCGTGAAGCACACGCCTTTTGTTTTCGATGAAATGATCGAAGACGAAAGGCGTTTTTTATTTTCCATAGAGGAGGTAATGCGAAATGGGATTTCAGGAATCGTACACGCAGTGGATGAAGGGGCACCTTGGCGACCGGCAAGGGGAAAGGGAAAGGAGGCTGCGGGAAGGACATGGCCATGCGGAGAAGCTATTTGCGGAAAAAGTGTGGTGGCCGGCGTTCCAGCATTTCCGGAATCTCCATCCGGAGTATGAGGTGACCGACTTTAAAGACGGCTATCGCTATCTTGACTTTGCTTATATCCGTGCGGGGCTGGTGCTGGCGATTGAGATCGACGGATATGGACCGCATTTACGCAATATCAGTCGCTCGCAGTTTGCCGACCAATGGCGGCGGCAAAACGACTTGGTCTTGGACGGCTGGAAGATGCTCCGGTTTACGTACGACGATGTACACGACAGCCCTCGTTATTGCCAGCAAACGCTGCAGCAGTTCATGGGAAGATGGCTAGGGGAGGAAGGACAAGCCGTGCAGTTGGATTACCATGAGAAGGAAGTCCTCCGCTTGTTTCTGCGAACGGGCGGCCCCATCACACCGGGGGAAATCTGCCGCCATATGGGGATCGAGAACAAAACAGCCCGAAAATGGTTTCGGCAGTTGGCCGAGAAACGCTGGATCGAGCCGGCGAGCGGCAGCGAACGAGTACGCTCCTATTTGCTGACGATCGACGCCAAACGGCTTATTTTGTAAGGGGTGAGAAAATAAGGCCCTTTTTTGGCCCTATTTGACCCGGACAGACAATTTCCGGGGAAATAACGGTAAAAAATACCCTTATTTTCTGGGAATAACCCCAAAAGGCACGGATTATGTTTTACGGCGTTAAATAGCGCCATAAAATGCCCTTATTTTGCTTTTGGGGCGGGAAAATGGCGAAATAGCGCCCTTTTTTACCGTTATTTCGCTTGAGTGAGATAAAAGAGAAGGATGCTCCCCCTTCCTCAACCTCAACCCCGTCCCGCCTCAACGGAAATCCGGTCCGGTGACGCCGTCCTCCAGGATTTGCTTGGGCGGCTTCTTCGAAGACGCGCTCCCGCTGCCGGAGGAGGAGCCTTTGGTACTGCGGACCGCGATGACCGTCGGCTTGGCGGGATACGTGTCCTCGGAGATGCGGGTGCGCTCGACCGTTCGGCCGTCCACTTTTTTGATCCGGTACGTTTCGACGACGTACCCCTGCTTGCCGCGCACGACGACCTGCTGGCTGCCGGCGGGCAGGGAGGAATTGGCGACGTATTTGTTCGGCACGGGAAGCACCTTGGCGGTGCGAGATTCGAGCGAATAGCTCACATTCTCGGGCATGTCGCCGAACAGCTTCACGGTCAATACCCGGTTCTCCACCTCGGCGCGGATCAGGATATGGTGCCCGGAGGTGTTCTTGAAGCGAAAGTTGATGTATCCTTTGGCAAACGTGGCGTCCTGCCCCTTGGGCAAATAGCTGACCGGCAGCGAATGGTTGCGCCGCTCGACGATCGTTAGGCCGGCGCGGACCGCGGCATTGTACAGCGTACTGGACACCTGGCAGATGCCGCCGCCGACGCCGGGCACGAGCCGGCCGTCGAAAATGACCGGCGCTTCGCGGAAGCCGAACGTTTTCTCCGCGTATTCGACCGCTGCGCCGTAATCGAAAACCTCGCCCGGCGCCAGCACGATCCCGTCGATGCTCCGGGCCGCCGAATCGACATTGTGGACCCGTCCGGACCCGCTGGTCGCCAGGCTGGTGGAGAACTGGACGATTTTGCGGCGAATTCCTTCGCTTTTCAGCGTGCCGATCGTGACCTTCGGCTGCACGGTTTTCAATGGCAAGGCGATGCGCAGGCCCGGCAGTCCGCTTGAAAAAGGCTCCCGCTCCCCGGCCTCCGTCTGATCCGGCGCCAACTGCGCGAGCTGCTCCGCCAGCAGCTTGGGTACCGCGACGCCGAGCTTTTCCCAATCGATGCGCTGCACCGGCGTTTCCGGCAGGTAGCGGATCCGGTCGCCCTCCGTAATCGTCCGCACTGCGTTGATTGGATCGCCGAATTGCGATTTTTCCCACTCGGGAGTGAATACCGCCTGCAGTTTCGCCGGATCGAAAGAAACGTCGATCGCCCATCGGTCGGCGAAATTGCGTCGTACCTGCGCGCGCTGCCACAGCGAACCTTCGCCAAGCCGCCGCAGCTCCTCGCGAAAAGCCGCCGCGTCGAAGGTTATCCCGGCTTCCGCCCAGGTCAACGTCTTGACGCTCCCGTCGACCGCAAACACGACCTTCCGGCCGTGCAAGGCCGCCAGCTCCTGATCGAGCAGGCGGATCGCCTCGTCGCGCTGCCGCCGGCCAAGCTCCATTCCGGCTACCATCGTGCCCGGAGGCAGCCTGTCTTGCGATGCATATACGTACAGCGAGCCGAACAGGATCAGGCCAAGCAGCGCCAGACCGATCGCGGCCGCTGCCAAATGTTTCTTTTTCATGCCTCGGCTCCTTTGAGAGGTGGCTCTCTTCATATAAACAACCTTTGTACAACCATGTATATGACAGAAATCCGGAAACTTTCGGGTACTCAAAAGGTAACATCTTTGTTACAATATAAATCAGACTAAAATGAAATTACTCAGGTTTTAAAGGATTTGGCAAGAACGTGTCGAAAGTAAGATAGGGCCATCTCAAGAACAGGAATCAAGGTTTAGGACGTGATCAAGTGATAGAAATGCAGGATGTCTGGAAGACATACCCGAATGGAACCCACGCCCTTAAAGGCGTTTCGGTCAAAATCGACCGCAATGAATTCGTTTATTTGGTTGGTCCCTCCGGTGCAGGGAAATCGACATTCATGAAACTTATATACCGCGAAGAAGTGCCTACGAAAGGGCAAATTTCCGTCAACGGGTTTAACATCGGCAAGCTCAAGCCTCGCAAAATTCCTTATGTGCGCCGAAATATCGGGGTTATTTTCCAGGATTTTCGGCTGCTGCCCAAGCTGTCGGCTTATGAGAACGTTGCGTTTGCTTTGGAGGTCATCGAAGCCCCGAAGAAAGTCATCAAGAAACGCGTGATAGAAGTACTGGACCTTGTCGGGCTGAAAAATAAAGCGGGCCGCGACCCGTCCCAACTCTCCGGCGGCGAGCAGCAGCGGGTGGCGATCGCCCGGGCGATCGTCAACAATCCGTCGGTCATCATCGCGGACGAGCCTACCGGGAACCTCGATCCCGAAACCTCCTGGGGCATCATGCAACTGCTGGACGAAATTAACTTCCGCGGCACGACCATCGTCATGGCCACCCACAACAAAGAGATCGTCAACACGATGCGCAAGCGCGTCATCGCCATCGAACACGGCAATATCGTGCGTGACCAGCTGAGAGGGGAATACGGTTATGATTATTAGCACCCTCTTGCGGCATTTTCGGGAAGGCGCCAAAAGCGTGTTCCGCAACGGCTGGATGTCGGTGGCTTCCGTGACCTCGATCATCGTCTCGCTGCTGATTTTAGGCGTGTTCTCGCTGCTCGTGCTCAACGTCAACTCGTTTGCCGACGAGGCGGACAACCAGGTGCAGATCAAGGCTTACCTGAACTCCAACGTGACCGAGGCAGTGCGCGACCAGATCTACAATGACATCGGATTAATGGAAGAAGTCAGCCAGGTCAAGCTCATTCCCAAAGCCGAAGGCTTGAAGGATTTCCGGGAGAAGCTTGGGGAAGAGGGCAAGGATCTCCTGGAAGGGTACGACGAGAAGACGAACCCGATTCCCGATACGTTCGAGGTTCAAGTCATCGAGCCGACGACCGTTCCTCATGTAGCCGGCAAGATTAATGCGCTTAATGATAAATACGAAGAAAAACCGATTTACAAGGTAAATTACGGACAAGGCACGGTTGAAAAGTTGTTCAAAATCACCCGGGCGATCCGCAACATCGGATTCGCTTTCGTGGCCGGCCTCGCGCTGATGGCGATGTTCCTCATCTCCAACACGATCCGGGTCACGATTTTGGCCCGCCGCCGCGAAATCGGCATCATGAAGCTGGTGGGGGCAACGAACGCGTTTATCCGCTGGCCGTTTTTCGTGGAAGGCGCGCTGATCGGCCTGGTCGGCTCCCTGATCACGGTTGGCGTCTTGTTCTTCAGTTACAACGAGCTGGTGGAGTCCGTAGGGGCGGACGTCACCTTGGCCATTCAGCTAATTCCGATCAGCGATATCGGCCTGGAGTTGGGCGGTTTGCTCGTGGGACTGGGTCTTTTGATCGGGATCTGGGGCAGCACTATGTCGATCCGCAAGTTTTTGAAGGTGTAATGGCGAGAGGGAAGTTTGATTGGTTGATTATTTATGGAGTTAACTATGAAGTCAAAAATTCGAAGCCGATTTCGCTCCCGGAAATACTTCGCGATCAAAAGCCGAATTTCTGACAACCTTTAAAGAAGGATGGGGAAACGAAGTTGAAGAAATGGGTAACCACGATTGCCGTTGTCGCATTAGCCGCTCTCATTTTCCAACCTGCCGAAGGCTTTGCCAAATCGAAAACCATCAGCCAGATCGACAAAGAATTGAAGCAGCTTCAGGAGCAGGCCAAACAGGCCAAACAACAGCAGGAAGAAGCCGCCGGCCAGAAGCAGGAGGCGCAGCATTACGTCAACAAAAACACCAATTACCTCAATCAACTGCTTGGGCAAATTGAGGTCGTCAGCAACGAACTGACGCAAATTTCGGTGAATATCGATAAAACCGAAGAGGATTTGCGGAATACCGCCGTCAAATTGGACGAGACCAAAGCCCGGATCGAGGAGCGCTCGCATTTGCTGGACTCTCGTATCCGGTTGATGTATACCGATGGCGCCGTTTCTTATCTGGACGTGCTGCTATCCTCGACCAGCTTCACCGATTTCCTGGAGCGGGCCGATTCCCTGCAGGCGATTGCCGACCAGGACCATGTTCTGCTGGAGGAGCATAAACGGGACAAGGAATTGATCGTGCAGCAGCAGCAGCAGTTGGAGCAGGATTACGCCAAAGTGAAGCAGTTGTACGCCGATGCCGAATCGCGCAAGCAAGACCTGGAATCGAAAGAGGATGAGAAGCAGCAGCTGATCGCGAAGTACAACGCCGAAATCGAGGAATCCGACGATATCAGCGAAGAGCAGGAGAAGCTCCTGGTCGAACTGGCGACCAAACGAGCGGCGCTGGAGCAAGAGAAGAACAAGTTGAAAGCCGCTCAGGTGTACACGTACAAGAAGAGCTCCGGCGGATTTAAGGGCAACGGCGGTTCAATGGGACTGCCGGTCGACGGTGCCCGCATCTCCTCCGGGTACGGCACGCGCATCCACCCGATAACCGGGGTGAAGAAGAAGCATACCGGGGTTGACTTTGCGGCACCGCAAGGAACGGACATCCATGCGGCGGAAGGCGGCGTCGTCATCGTCGCCGAGTGGTGGAGCGGTTACGGCAACACGGTCATTATCGACCACGGCGACAACGTCTGGACGTTGTACGGCCATATTCGCAACGGCGGGATCAAGGTGGAAAAAGGACAGCAGGTCAAAAAAGGCGAGAAAATCGCCGAAGTCGGCAGCACCGGCAACTCGACCGGTCCGCATTGCCACTTCGAGGTTCGGATTAACGGCAACCCGGTAGACCCGATGCCATATTTATAATAAAATAGTGTAAGTTCGAGAAAACGGATATCGCCCGTTCAGGGAGGGATTATCCGTTTTTCCATTGGAATATCGGATACACTGTAGTTGTAAATATTTCTCACTGGGTGGACATATACTATGGGACGTTCAAATTCGGACTTGCCCGGCTGTTGCTTGTTCATAGTCCGGCGAATACACAGAGGCGGTGAATTCATTTATGTTTAAGGGGCGTACCGTGACCATGCTCGTGGTCGTAGCGATGCTGGTCAGTTGTCTGCTGACGTTAACCTTTACGGGGGAATGGAGTTTTGCCGGTTCGGGGCCGCTGCGCAGCGGGATTTTTGCCGATACCGTCAGTCCGGGCTCCAAAGAGGGCATCCAGAAAATCGAAACGGCGCTAGAGCTCGTCCAGAAAAATTACGTCGAGGACGTAGACCAGAACAAACTGGTGGACGGCGCCATCGACGGAATGATGAATGCGCTGGGAGACCCGTTCTCCTCTTATATGGCTCCCGATACGGCGCAGCAGTTCTCCGAGCAAATCGAGGGCTCTTTCACCGGGATCGGGGCGGAAGTGTCCCTGGAGAACGGCAATGTAGTCGTCGTTTCGCCGATCAAGGGATCGCCCGCGGAAAAAGCCGGAATTCAGCCGAAGGACATCCTGCTGTCGGTGAACGGGGAATCGCTGGAAGGCCTGGGCCTCAATGAAGCGGTCGCGAAAATCCGCGGTCCGAAAGGAACCGAAGCGAAGGTCAAGGTGAAGCGGGCCGGAGCGGCCAATACACTGGAATTCAGCATCATCCGCGGCGACATCGCCCTCGAAACGGTGTATGCCGAAATGAAGGACGGCGGCGTTGGCGTGATCGAGGTGACCGAGTTCTCGATGAATACGGCGCAGCGCTTCAAGCAAGAACTGGACGCGCTCGAGAAGAAGGGCCTGAAAGGCCTCGTTATCGACGTCCGGAACAACCCGGGCGGCGTGCTTGACGTCGTCGAGGACATGGCCGGGATTTTCGTGCCGAAGGGCAAAGCGATCGTCCAGGTCGAGGATAAGCACAAACGCCGGCAGCAGACGGTTTCCGAAGGTACCGGCAAATCGTATCCGGTCGTGGTCGTCACCAATAAAGGCAGCGCGAGCGCCTCGGAAATTATGGCCGGAGCGCTGCAGGAATCCGCCGGGGCGAAGCTGGTCGGCGAAGCGACTTACGGCAAAGGCACGGTGCAGTCGAGTTACAGCCAGGAGATGGGCGACGGCAGCCTGCTGAAAATCACGATCGCCAAATGGTTGACGCCGAACGGCGAATGGATCCACAAAAAAGGCATTAAGCCGGACGTCGCCGTTTCCCAGCCGGATTATTTTACGGTGGCGCCGATCAACAAGGAAAAAACGTTCAAATACGATATGCTCGGCGAGGATATCAAAAGCGCGCAAACGATGCTGGACGGCCTCGGCTTCGATCCCGGCCGAAAGGACGGATACTTCGATAAAAATACGGAGAACGCGCTGAAGAAATTCCAAGCGGAGCAGAAACTCGCGGCGAACGGCGTACTGGATGCGAAAACCGCCGAGGCGCTGGAAACCAGCCTCATCAAGCAAATCCGCGATCCGAAAAACGATGCGCAGTTAAATCGCGCATTGGAGGAAATACGGAAGGAAATCGCGTCATAAGCGTCGAATCCCTAAGAGGGCTGAAATCCGGCCCTCTTTTTTTCTTGAGACAGCTCATAAAGGTGAACCTATGGAATAGTTGGTTAGAGTTAAAGTGTTGCTGAAGTATACGGGCGGCCGGTTCAATTTGCTAGAAGAAGGAGCGTGGGGACCCCTTGGATCTCATTCTTGAAGGATTGTGGAGTTTGGCGCAAGCGGGAGCGCAACTGCTTCTGCAGCCGTTTTATTATATGGCCATCATCGTCGTCATGCTGATTTACCGCAGGCAGGTGCTGCTGGAACGGAGGCTGTTCCACGTCCGCTTGCACGGCTGGGGCCAACAGACCTGGCGTACGTTGTTGGGCGGGTTGTTGGCCGGCCTCGCCGTTTCCGTCGTGTTCGTTTTCCTCGGCATGAATCTGACAATGGAGGGTATCCTCTGCCTTTGGGCCGTCACGCTCATCATGATGTTGTTCCGCGTCCGTTATTTATGTCTGGCATATGCCGTGGGGCTGCTTGGCATGATCCAGTTCGGCCTGAATCTGTTTCCGGCGTTTGCCGGGACCGGCTGGCTCGGCGAAGGGGTACGCATCGTCCGCGAGCTGGAGGTTCCGGCGCTGCTCTGCCTAGTCGGGCTGCTGCACGTTGCCGAAGGGCTGCTGGTACGCTGGCAAGGGGCATCGTTTGCAGGACCGCTCTTTTATGAGGGGAAACGGGGAAGGCTGGTCGGCGGTTATCAGATGCAAAGCCTTTGGCCGGTCCCGTTGTTCCTGCTGATTCCCGCGCAGACGGCGGGCGGGGTGCTGCCGTGGACGCCGTTTTTCGGCGGGGACGCCTGGCAGGGCGGTTTTGGCCTGATCGGGCTGCCGATCGTGATCGGCTTCTCGGAGATGACGATGGGCCTGCTGCCGAAAGACAAGGCCCGCATCTCCTCCGGCCGGCTGCTGGGCTACGGCCTGATCGTGCTGGTGTTGGCGCTTGGTGCGGCTTGGTGGAGTCCTCTGATGCTGGTGGCGGCGCTTGCCGCGTTCCTGCTGCACGAAGCTCTGATCTGGTACAGCCGCTTTGAGGAGCAGCAGCGCAGCCCGCTGTTCGTCAACCCGCAGGGCGGCGTGAAGGTGCTCGCGGTGCTGCCGGGCAGTCCGGCGGAGGAGCTGGGCATCCAGGCGGGCGAGACGATCACCAAGGTGAACGGCGTGCCCGTGCCGACCAAGGAAGATCTGCATGCGGCGCTGCGGATCAACCCGGCCTTTTGCAAGCTGGAGGTGCAGAATCTCGCGGGCGAGAGCAAATTCCTCCAGCGCGCCATCTACGCCGGCGATCATCACCAGCTCGGCGCGATTCTCGCGCCGGATGAGCTGGCGCCGGCGGCGGTCCGGCTGCAGCCGCTGTCGCTGCTGCAGCTGCTGCGGCCCAAGCGGAGCGCCGCGCTGCGCGGCGCT
>NZ_JBNYYG010000102.1:0-10015 GCF_050565405.1 Paenibacillus macerans
CTCCTTGCTGGGCGCGACGCTCCAGGGGATGCAGCGATGCACGGTTTGCGGCAAAGAGGTCGAGGTCGCTGCGCATTGCGGCCGCGACACCGTTCCGCTGCGGGGCCTGGGCTGGATGAACAACGATATGGTCAATTTACTCAGTTCTCTGGCGTCCGGCTTGCTGGCCTGGGGGATTGGGATGATACTATAAAGTAGGGATTAGCGAATGAATATACTGACCGTGGAACACTTAACGAAAACCTATGGAGAAAAAGTGCTGTTTCAGGACGTTTCGTTCGGCATGGACGAAAACGACAAGATCGGCGTCATCGGCGTCAACGGAACGGGGAAATCGACGTTCCTGAAGGCGATCGCGGGCTTGGAGCAACCGGACGAGGGACGGGTTGCCATCAATCGGGACGTTCGGGTAACTTTTCTGGCGCAGAATCCCGAATATGACCCGAACATCTCCGTGCTGCGCGGCGTATTTCAGGGAGGCGGCTCCGAGCTGCAAGTCGTGTCGGCCTATATGGAGGCGGAGGAAGCGCTGGAGCGGCATCCCGGAGATGCCGGTCGTCAGGCCGAGCTAACCCGGCTTTCGCAGGAAATGGACCGGCTGCAAACCTGGACCCTCGTGAGCGACGCCAAAAGCGTGCTTTCCAAGCTGGGCATTTCCGATTATGCCCAAAACATGGGCAGCTTGTCCGGAGGACAGCGTAAACGCGTGGCGCTCGCTTCCGCACTGATCATCCCGTCCGAGCTGCTGATCATGGACGAGCCCACCAACCATATCGACAACGATTCCGTCGCCTGGCTGGAGACGTACTTGCAGAAGCGGCGCGGGGCGCTGTTGCTTATTACGCACGACCGTTATTTTCTCGACCGCGTCTGCAACGTCATGCTGGAGCTCGATCGCGGGAGGCTGTTCCGTTACGAAGCCAATTACAGCCGCTTCCTGGAGCTGAAGAGCGAACGCGAGGAACGCGAGGCAGCGTCCGAGCAGAAGCGTCAAAACCTGCTGCGCACCGAGCTCGCCTGGATCCGCCGCGGGGCCAAAGCCCGTTCGACGAAGCAGAAGGCGCGGATCGAACGCTTCGAGCAGCTGCAAGCGGCAAACCCGGATAACAAAAGCGATAACCTGGATATCTCGGTCGCCTCGACCCGGCTGGGCCGGAAGATCGTCGAGATTGAAGGCCTGCGGAAATCGGCGGGCGATAAGCTGCTGATCGGTGAGCTGACCTACACGGCGGTGCCCGGCGACCGCGTCGGCATCGTAGGACCCAACGGCAGCGGCAAGTCGACGCTGCTGAACATGATCGCCGGACGCATAGAGCCCGATGCCGGCGAAATCGTGATCGGTCAGACGGTGAAACTGGGGTATTTTACCCAGGAGCATCAGGACATGGACGGCAATCAGCGGGTGATCGAATATATTAAAGAGGAAGCGGAAGTGGTAAGCACTGCTGACGGTACGCGCATTACCGCAGCGCAAATGCTGGAGCGGTTCCTGTTTTCCCCGGATATGCAGTGGACCAAGGTCGGCAAGCTGTCGGGCGGCGAGAAGCGGCGGCTGTATCTCTTGCGCGTGCTGATGGGTGCGCCCAATGTGCTGCTGCTGGACGAACCGACCAACGATCTGGATATTCAAACGCTGACCGTGCTGGAAGCGTACCTGGACGAGTTCCCCGGCGCCGTATTCGTTGTGTCCCACGACCGTTATTTCCTCGACCGCACCGTGGACAAAATCATGGCCTTCGAAGGCGGCGGCCTGGTGGCCGTGCATGTCGGCGACTACAGCGATTATGAGGAGCGGCTGCAGGCGAACGGCGGCACAGGGGCACCGGGCAAAACGGCGTCCGGCGGTGCGAAAGGGACGACGGGCGGATCGGCAGGATCGTCTTCCGGGCAGCAGAAGGGCTCCGGACGCTCCGCCGCCGATCTGACCCGGGATCCCCTCCGCGGCGAAAAGCTGAAATTCAGCTATAACGAACAGCGGGAATTCGATACGATCGACGCTACGATCGAAGCCGCGGAGCAGCGTTTGACGGATATTGCCGGGGAAATGGAGTCCGCGGCCAGCGACGCCGGCCGGCTGCAGGAGCTGATGCGGCAGCAGCAGGAGGCGGAAGCCGAGTTGGAGCGGTTGATGGAGCGCTGGACGTATTTGAACGAGCTGGCGGAGAAAATCGAAGCGCAGCGGAATTCGTAAGCCGCGGATCGCGCACCTTTCTCCCCTAATTTTTCGTTTCCGCTTCCGTATCGGGCAATACCCAAATTTCCATGCCGGTCGTATCCGGTTCATGGTTGGCATAACGTTCGGCGGAGAAAGGTTTGACGGTGATACCGTGATTGGGCAGCCAGGTATCGAACAGGTACTTTTGGGCTTTGTACAAAGCGTCCATCACGAGATGGTTAAAATCCTCCGCCGCGAAGGAGCATACGATATATTCGCCCTCCGGCAACGTCCAGGCGGCGAATCCCTCCGCCGGCTCGGCGGCATCCGCCTCGGCTCCCGCAAAGTAGCGGTAATGATCCGGTTTCGTTCCGTGATAAGCGACTCCCAGCTCGTCCCCGTCCGCTTTCAATTCCCGAATGGCCGGTTTTTTATCGTGAAAATCATCCCACAACAAGCCTAGTGTATCGATTCCGGTCGTTCCGCTGCCGGGCAATTGCCCGATCGGCTCTTCGACGGACAGCCCGATAAAAAATACGGGGGCCGGAATTCGCCGCCGCCCGATTTCGATCATGATGCCGTCGGTGACCAAGGGAACGTTTTCGTCGACCATTGTGTAGTTCAAGATGAGTTGGGGTTTCGCGAAGCGGTTCAGCCCAACCGGGTTGGCCCGGTATTCCTCCGGCGTGAGGCCAAACGCGCTTTTGAAGGCCCGGGTAAAAAATTCATGGGAGGAAAAGCCGTAATCCATGGCGACGTCCATAATCCGCCGGTCATTTAGGGGCAGGGCTTCGGCGGCCTTGGCCAACCGGCGTTGCTTGATGTATTCGCTGACCGGTTTTTTAATGAGCCGGCTAAACAGCCTTTGGTAATAAAACGGCGACAACGCCGCTATTTTGGCCAAAGCGTCGATCTGCAGTTCCTCGGAAAGATGTTCTTCGATATAGTCGATCGTGAGTTGGATTTGTTCCCATGCGTGCATCCTGCACACCTCCTTGTGATTAGAATAACATGGGAGAGCGGAAGCTGGCTTGACGCACCATGCTCTTTTTTGCCCGACGAAGGGTCTTTTATTTTTGGGGATGTTGGGCGGGTTCCCTCGAAACTTTATGAAAAAAGATGTGATAACGTGGCAAGTACAACAATGAGAGCAAAAACGCATCGCTTTCTGGACAAGTATTTTTCCGGCCAATCGATCGATTATCGGCAAATCATCGCTTTGATCCTTCCGATCCTGATCGACCAGGCGTTCATCATCGGCTTGAACCTGGTCAATACCGCCATGATCAGCTCCTCCGGCGTAGCGGCGGTCAGCGCCGTCAATATGGTCGATTCGCTGAACATTTTTCTGATCAATGTGTTCGTAGCGGTGGCGACCGGCGGAACGGTCGTGGTGGCGCAGTATAAGGGCAGCCGCAACGACGCGATGGTGTCCAAGTCTTCAGCCGGCTCCGTGTCCTCGGTGTTTCTGCTGGCGCTGGCCATCAGCCTGCTGATCATCGTTTTTCATACCCCGGCCTTAAATCTGTTGTTCGGCTCGGCCGAAGCGGACGTGTTTCGAAACGCCAAGTCGTATTTGATCGGCAGCAGCGTTTCTTTTTGCGGGATCGCGATCGTTGAGGCGGTATGCGGGGTGCTGCGGGGGATCGGGAAGTCGCGGGCCTCGCTGATGCTGTCGCTGATCATGAACCTGTCGTACGTGGCGCTGAATTTCGTGCTGATCCATTTGGCGGACATGGGCATCATGGGGATGAACATTTCCGTCAATATTTCCAGATATCTGGCGGCCGCCTGCGCCGTCTACTATCTGGTCAAGATGGACGAGTCGCTGCGGGTTCGTTTGCGGGACATGCTGCAGGTCAATTTGGCCATGCTGAAAAAAATCCTCTCGATCGGCATGCCGTTTGCGGCGGAACAGATGTTTTTCAACGGCGGCAAAATCCTGACGCAGATTTTTATCGTCAGCCTGGGCACCTACGCCATCGCCGCCAACGCGATCAGCGCCTCGCTGGCGATGGTCATCCAAATCCCGGCCAACGGTCGATCAGCTTCATCACGCCTTCGGCACTCCGGGCCGCCGGGGACGCGAAATACACCTCCGTCGTTTCGATGCTGTCGATGTGGCTGTTCCGCGTCGTGTTAGGCTATATTTTGGGCGTGGTGCTGTCGTTTGGCGTCGTTGGCGTCTGGCTGGCGATGGACATTGAGTGGGGCATCCGCGGTTTGATTTTCCTGCGCCGCTTCCGTGGGACCAAGTGGTACCGGCACCGGCTGGTGGAGGATTGAGCCGGGTAATGCCTTATTGTACCCTTATTTGAACAAACTTTAAAACCCCTTTAAGCTTCGTTCCGCTGAAGGAAACGATCGCGCAAAGGGGGTTTTTTGTGTAGCAAAAATAGTTATGGATGAGTTCCTTGCTTCAACAAAGCACGCCGTTGGCGATGGACATCATCAGCTTGATGCGGTTAATCTGGTTCACCTCGCTGGCGCCGGCGTCGTAATCGATCGCCGTGATGTTAGCGTCCGGGTACAGCTCCTTCAGCCCTTTGACCATACCGCGCCCGGTAATGTGATTGGGCAGGCAGGCGAACGGCTGGATGCAGACGATATTGTTTACGCCGTGATCCAGCAGCTCCATCATCTCCGCCGTCAGGAACCAGCCTTCGCCCATCTGGTTGCCGACCGACAGCAGGCGCCCGGCTTTTTTGGCGAGCTCGTAGATGCTTTCCGGCGCGGTTAAGGACCTGCTTGCTTCGAGCGCTTGCTTCACCGGTTTCCGGTACAACTCGATATAGCGGATGACTATCGGGTTCACAAGGCCAAGCATTTTGCTTTTGCCCAAATGGTCCGCTTTATAAATCGGGTTGTACAGGCAGTAGAACATGAAGTCGAGAAAATCGGGCACCACGGCCTCGCCGCCTTCGGCTTCGATTACTTCGACGATCCGGTTATTGGCGTCGGGATGGAACTTGATCAGGATTTCGCCTACGACACCGACGCGCGGCTTGCTTTCGCCAGTTTGCGGCAGCGCTTCGAATTCCGCGACCATGCTGCGGATGTGTTCCTTGTAAGCGAAGAACGAAAATTGCCGCAGCGAGTGCTTGCACAGCACCATCCATTTACGGAGCAGTAATTCGGTGTCCCCGGCGTTACGCTCGTACGGGCGGAAACGGTACAACAGCCTCATCAGCAGATCGCCGTAACAAGCTGCCGCGATCAGCCGGTTGATCAGCTTCAAATTCAGCTTGAAGCCCGGCTGATTCTCCATCCCCGAGGCATTCAAGGAAATGACCGGGATTTGCGCCATTCCCGCTTCCTTCAGCGCTTTACGCAGCAGGGCGATATAGTTGGTCGCCCGGCAGCCGCCGCCCGTCTGGGTCAGGATCACCGCCGTCCGGTCCGGATCGTAATCCCCGCTGCGCAGGGCCGCCATGATTTGCCCGATCGTCATGATCGCCGGATAGCAGGCGTCGTTGTTGACGAATTTCAAGCCTTCGTCCGTATCTTCTTTGCTCGCTTTCTTCAGAACCCTTAGGCGATACCCGGCCTCGCGGAACACCGTCTCGAACAGCTCGAAATGGATCGGCGACAGCTGCGGGGCCAAGATCGTATATTCGCTTTTCATCTCTTTGGTAAAAGAGGCCGGAGCCATTGGAGCCGCCGCAGCCTTCGCGGTTACCTGCGCCTCCTCCCGCTCCTTCATCGCCGCGACCAGCGAGCGCAGCCGGATGCGCGCCGCCCCCAAATTGCTGATCTCATCTACCTTGATCAAGGTGAATGTTTTGTTGTGGCGCTCCAGAATCTCCTGGATCGTATCGGCGGTAATCGCGTCGATGCCGCAGCCGAACGAGGTCAACTGCACCAGCTCCAAGTCGTCCCGCCCGCTGACGAAATAGGCGGCGCGGTACATCCGGCCGTGGAACGTCCATTGGTTGACGACGGGCAGAGGATGCTTGACGGTGCCGAGATGGCACACCGCGTCTTCCGTCAGCACCGCCAGCCCCATCCCGGCGATCAAATCCGCGATGCCGTGGTTGATCTCGGGATCGCTATGATACGGGTGGCCGCATAGGACGACGCCCTTGGCCCCGGTGCGCTCCAGCAGCGCCAGCGTCGCTTCGCCTTGGGCGCGGATATCGCCCTGCGCATGGGCCGCTTCCCGCAGCGCCGCCTCGACCGCCGCATCCAGCTCCTCCGCCGGGATGTCCGCAAACGTGGTTTGCAGCGTTTTTTTCAGGGCCGGCACATGATCGATGTTCAGAAAAGGGCTGAACAGCGGAATCCCTTGCTCCTTCAGCCGGTCCATGTTGGTGCGGATCACTTCGGGATAGGAGGCGACGACAGGGCAATTGAAATGATTGTCGGCCGAGGCGTCCTCTTTCTTCTCGTACACGACGGCAGGATAGAAAATGAAGTCGACCCGGCTGCGGATCAAGCTTTCGATATGGCCGTGCGCCAGCTTGGCGGGATAGCACACCGATTCCGAAGGGATCGTCTCCATTCCGGATTCGTACAGCTTCTTCGACGACTTGGGCGACAGCACGACCCGGTACCCTAGCCGCGTAAAAAACGTGTGCCAAAACGGATAGTTTTCGAACATATTCAACACCCGCGGCAAGCCCACGGTTCCCCGAACCGCCTGCTCCGGTGCCAGGGGGGTATAGCCAAACATCCGCTCGTATTTGTATTCCACGAGATTCGGCGCAGCCGATTTCGATTTCTTCTGCGTCGCGCCGCGTTCGCAGCGGTTGCCACTGACGTGGAAGCTTTTGTCGGGAAAACGGCTGATCGTCATGGCGCAGCTGTTGCTGCACAGCGAACAGCGGGCATGCGACACCTCATAGGTGAACGAGTGCAGTTCCTCGCTCGGCAGCAGGCTGCTCTGGCCGATGCCTTCGTACTGCTCGCGGGCGAGCAGCGCGCACCCGAAAGCGCCCATGATTCCGGCGATGTCCGGGCGGATCACCTGCCGGCCGGTCAGGTTCTCGAAGGCGCGCAACACGGCGTCATTGTAAAACGTACCGCCCTGCACGACGATGTGACGGCCCAATTCCTCGGGGTTGCGGATTTTGATCACTTTTTGCAGCGCGTTTTTGACGACGGAGTAAGCCAGGCCGGCCGACAAATCGGGCAGGGAGGCCCCTTCCTTCTGCACCTGTTTTACTTTGGAATTCATGAATACCGTGCAGCGCGAGCCGAGATCGACCGGATGGACCGACCGCAGCGCCGCGTCCGCAAACTCGGCGATGCCGAGCCCGAGCGCTCCGGCAAAGCTTTCGAGAAAAGAGCCGCAGCCCGCCGAGCAGGCTTCGTTCAGCATCAAGCTATCGATCGCGCCGCCGCGGATCTTGATGCATTTCATGTCCTGGCCGCCGATATCAAGAATGAAATCGACGTTCGGCAGGAAATGGGAAGCCGCTTTGTAATGGGCGACGGTCTCGACCTCGCCGCCGTCGATCCGGAAGGCGGCTTTCATCAGTCCTTCGCCGTAGCCCGTGACGCAGGCGCGAGCGATGGAGCAACCCTCGGGCAGCTGCGCGTACATCTCCTGCAAAGCGTCGGCCAGGGAAGCCAGCGGGTTACCTTTATTGCCGCCGTAATACGTATGCAGGATTTGATCGTCCGCTCCTGTCAACACCAGCTTGGTCGTCGTCGAACCGGCATCGATGCCGAGGAAGCACGGTCCGCGGTACCCGGCCAGCTCCGCGCGGGGCGCCGTGGCTTCGGCATGCCGGTCGCGGAAGGCGGCATAGTCCCGTTCGTCCGCGAACAGGGGCGGGAGCAGACTGTCCCGGGTCGGGTCGGACGCAAACTCCGCGTTCTCCAGTCGGTTCAGCCACACGCCCAAAGGGAGCGCCGATCCGCTCGCAGCGTGCAGGCCGGAACCGATCGCCACGAAATATTGGGCATCGTCCGGAAACACGACGTCTTCCGCCTTCAGGTTCAACGTCTCGATAAAGCGCTCCCGCAAACGCGGCAAAAAGGTCAGCGGGCCGCCGAGAAAAGCGACCTTGCCGCGGATCGGCCGCCCGCAAGCCAGCCCGCTGATCGTTTGCGTCACGATGCTCTGGAAGATGGAGGCGGCGATATCCTCGCGGCGCGCTCCTTCGTTCAGCAGCGGCTGCACGTCCGTTTTGGCGAAAACCCCGCAGCGCGAGGCGATCGGATAGATCGTTTCGTGGCGGGCGGCCAACTCATCCAGGCCGGCCGGATCCGTCTCCAGCAGCGCGGCCATCTGGTCGATGAAGGCACCGGTGCCCCCGGCGCAGGCGTTGTTCATGCGCTGTTCGATGCCGCCGCGCAAGTAGATGATTTTGGCGTCCTCGCCGCCGAGTTCGATCGCGGTATCCGTTTCCGGGGCGAGCTGTTTGATTGCCTTCGTGCAGGCGACGACCTCCTGCAGAAACGGGACTCCGGCCAGCTCCGACAGCTTCAGGCCGGAGGAGCCGCTCATGCAAAGGCTCGCTTCCGCGTCCGGGAACAGGCCCATGACGTCCCGCCACAACGCCAGCACCGCCGTGCGGATATCCGAATAATGGCGGACATAGTCCCGATGCACGATGCGGCCTTCCCGCATCGCGACGATTTTGGCCGTGGTGGAGCCGATATCAAGTCCGATTTGAAGCCGCATGCCGTTCACCCGTCCCCGTTAGTAATGCCGTTTCATCCTGAGCTGCGGTCCCCGCGGAAAATTTATCGCGGATCGTCTGCAGCGATTGCAGGAACACCTGCAGCTGCTCCTCCGGAAAATCGCCGAGAATCGCCAGAAACATGCGATTGCGTTTCTCGATCATCTCCTCCAGAACCGCTCGGCCCTTTGCCGTCAACTCGATCCAGCAGATCCGCTTGTCGATGTCATCGCGGACCCGATTCAGCAATCCCTCCTTGGCCATTTTGTTGATCGCGATCGTGTTGGCGCTCGATGATAAGCCCACCAGCTCGGCGATCTGAGACACCGTCGTTTTCCCGTTCCGGTAGACGGCCAGCAGAATAAAAAACTTGCTCGGTAAAATATTGTCGCCGTCGTTAAAAAACAACCTGCCCATGCTGTGGGCAATGTCCAGCGTCGTCTCGCAAATCCCGACGCACACGTCATGGTGATCCTCCATAGGTATCACGCCTTTCTTCCGTTCCTAAAAAAGTTTTACGATAAAACTTTATACGCAAAGTTTATCAGCTGACGGGTTAGAGTAGATGTTAAATAAATTACAGAAGCACAAAGGGCTTCGTGCAGATTATAGAATTTATAAAACTTCGGGGGCTGCCAGATCGAGGTAGCTGAGGGAAGTGGCTGAGACGGATGTCTTTAGGAATCGTGTCTTGGTGTCCCTGCCTTGTTAACCCTAGCTTGTTAACCCTGCCTGTGTCTTTGCACGATTATCCCTTTCGTTCAGGGGGGGAGGGGTTGGGGGCTAGGGTAAGGGATAAAGGAAAAAGAGAAAAAGAAAAAATGAGGCGGTGCAGGCGAGATTTTCGGCTTGATATAAGAACATGCGTTTGGTATAATAAAATAAAGCGAACGTATGTACGTAAATCATTAATTCGGGGGGCGAGCGGACATGGAAGCCAATGCGGGAACGGAACTTCAACCCTTCAACAGCCGTTATCACAGCGAGCAGGCCTGCATGGAGGCGCTGATTGCGATGAAGTGGCCTAACGGCTTTGGCTGCCCGCGCTGCGCTCACACCCGATGCAGCCGTCTCACCTCCCGGCGCATCCCCTTGTTCGAGTGCGCAAGGTGCGGGCATCAAACGTCGGCTTTGGCCGGTACGATGTTTGAACGAACGCACCTGCCCCTTGTGAAGTGGTTCCGGGCGCTAGAGTTGTTCTTGCTTCCCGATGGCATCTCGGCGCTGCGGC
>NZ_JBNYYG010000103.1:0-9656 GCF_050565405.1 Paenibacillus macerans
GGCGTCGTAACCCCGAGGATACTCTACTTTTTTGTGTTTTGGATAGACTCCAAAACTTGGTACACAAACAATTTTACGTCATCCCATTTCCGCCGATTTCGATAGAATGTATACGAAAATTCGTATACAACTCGCCACTTCGGTCGATTCGAGCATGAATGTAATTGAAATTTCGCATACATTTCGCCATTTCTGCCGAGTCCGATAACCTACGTTGTTGAACAATGCCGCCGAATCCTGCGAATCGGATCGGTGATGCCGCACCGGGCTTCGTGATCCGATGATTTCGCAGGATCCATGGAAAAGGCGGCGCCGTTATCATGCTTCCTCGGCCTTGGCCTCCTCGCCGTACCAGAGCTGCCGGAAGCTGTCGCTCACGGCGAGCAGTTGCTCCGCCGTGCCTTCCGCCTCGATCGTGCCGTCTTTCAGCACGATGATGTGGTCCGCGTGCGAGAGCGCGGCCTTGCGGTGCGACACGACGAGACAGGTGGCCTCGCCCCGGTCGTGGAACAGCCGCTCCCACAGCTTACGTTCGGTTTCGACGTCGAGCGCGCCGACAGGTCGTCGAACACGTATAGCTGCGCATCGCGCACGAGCATCCGCGCGGCCGCGGTCCGCTGGACCTGGCCGCCGGAGAGCTTGACCCCGCGCGGCCCGACCATCGTATCCAGGCCGTGCTGCAACTGCGCCACGTCGTCTTCCATGACGGCGACGTACAGCGCCTGCGCCAGGCTACCCTCCCGTTCGGGCAGCCCGAGCAGAATATTGTTCCGCAGCTTGTCGCTGTAGAGGCGCGGGATTTGCGCCGTATACGCGCTCTGCGGCGGAACGAAGAAGTCGGCCGGCGCGTCGACCAAACGGCCGTTCCAACGCACCTCGCCGGCCTCCCCCGGCAGGAGGCCGAGGAGCGTCCGCAGCAGCGTCGTCTTCCCGGAGCCGATCATGCCGGTGACGACCGTAAACGATCCGCGCTTCAGCCGCAGATCGATCGCCTCGATGCCCCGGCCGGTTTCCGGGTAATGGTAGGTGAGCCCGCCCGCCGCCAACACCTGCAGCGGCTCCGCTTGAAACGCGCCGGGAAATTCGGCCCTGCCCTCTCCAGAACCATGAGCGGGGGCGGCCGACTCCCACGCTGCAGCCTTGCCGCCGGCATCTTCCTCGGCTGCCGTTACCGCCGCCACCTCCCGAAGCTTGCCGATCCCGATATAGGCCGGCATCGTCAGCAGCTTGGCAGGCGCCCCCTGCAGCATCTCCTTCAAACGGCCGAAGCTGATGGCCATCTGCTTGTAAAAGGTCATAAAGTTGCCGACGTTGGAAATCAACTGCGTGACGAAGGTCAGATAATAGATAAACAAGGACAAGTCGCCTACGGTAAATGACCCGTCGCGCATTTTGTAACCGGCCAGGACGAGAATCAGGCTGGTGCCGAGATTCACGGAATTCGTAAATACCGAGGACAACGCTTCGGTGATCAGCTTGTCTTTGACCATCGTTTGGCGGCGTTCGTCGCTCAGCCGTTCAAACCGGCGCACGATCCGCCCTTCGGCCCCGGCGACCTGAATCGCCTGGACGTTCGAGAACATCTCGCTGATCGAGCTGGTTACCTTGGCGGTCGCGGCGCGGCTAGCCGCACGGTATTTCTGGATGCGGGCCGTAGCGACCTGCGCCGCCGTCACCACCAGAATGAGCGGCACGAAAACGAAAAACGTCAGCTGGGCGTCGATCGAAATCAAAATATAACTTGAGACGACTACGAAGCCAATCAGCCCCAACGTATCGACCGACCAGCTCATCGCCTCTTCCGTCTGATCCACGTCATCGCGGAAGTTGCTGATGGCTTCGCCCGGCGAGCAAGGAATCGCTTTGGCGCCGGGTTCCTTCGGCACATGCGCCAGCATGTTCCGCCGCAGCAGCGTGCTGATGCGGAAGCGAAAGCTGGCATCCGTCCAAAAACCGCCCGCAATCAGCACGATGCGGGCCAATGCGACAGCGACGAGCAGCGCGGCTATGCCCCATACGCCGTAGGGGAGCTCATAGTTGCCTTCCAGGCTATCGAAAAACGCCTTCGTAATCAATCCCGGTACCAGCGGGACCATATGGATGACCATCCAGGCAAACAAATTGGCAAAATAAAATACCGGACGGTATAACAGCAGTCTCCAGAAAAAATGTCTCGTGCTCATGCCAGCACCTCCTCCAGGCCGACGGCCAGCATCCGGCTAAACCGGGAATGCGGATTCGCGGCCAGCTCCGCGCGGGGGCCGTTCTCCATGATCCGTCCCTGCTCCAGAATCATGATTTGATCGGCCCGTTGCACGGTGGACAGCCGATGGGCGATCATGATGCAGGACCGCGATTCAAGAAGACGGTTGATGGCTGCCTCAATGCGGTTTTCCGTCAACGGATCAAGCCTGGAAGAGGCTTCATCCAGAATAACGAGGCCGGGATTGCTCAGAAACACCCGGGCAAAGGCGAGCAGTTGGGCTTCACCCGCCGACAGGCTCCCTCCCCCGGAGGACAACACCGTGTCGAGTCCGTCCGGCAAAGAGGCGTACCATTCCTCGAGCCCAAGCTCCTGCAGCACCTTGAGGATGTCGCCATCCCGGATCCGGTCGTCGAACAGGGAAAGGTTATCGCGGACGCTTCCCTCCATAATTTCGATATTTTGCGTGACCATGGCCACGCTGCTGCGCAGCTCATGCAGCTTGCAACGGCGGATATCGATGCCCGACAGCTCGATAGCCCCCTCTTGGGGATCATAGAACCGCAGCAACAGCCGGGCCAACGTGGACTTCCCGCTGCCAGTGCGACCGAGCAATCCGAGCGTTTGCCCAGGCTTCAGGTGCAAATCGAGTTCATGCAGCGTCGGCTCGCCTTCTTCTTCATAAGCGAACGTCAGGCGATTGAACCGGACGGCCAGCGGTCCGGGCGGCAGCGGGGCCCCCGGCCCGTCGGTAATCCGCGGCTTCGTGCTCAGCAGGTCCCGGACGCGAATGAGGTTGGCGTCGGCTTTTTGCAAATCCTCCAATTGGGTGCGGATCTTCTCGATCGGTTTGGCCAGCAGCTCGGTATAATAAAATACCAGGTAGATCGAGCCGATGGTCAGCTCGCCGCGCCGCCATAACCAGGCACAGACGATAAAAGCGGCGGCATTGCCGAGCGCAAACACCAGAATGGTCGTGCCCCACATCATCCCGAAACCCATAAACGCCCGGATCCGAACGGGCAGCATGCGACGGGCCAGATCGTAAAACCGGTTCATCACGTAACCTGCGGCCCCGTTGGCCCGGGTATCTTCCGTTCCTTCCAGCTGTTCCCCGATAAAACCGTATAGCTCGGCGTTCTGGGCCCGCCATTTCGTCCAAATGGGAACGGTGAAGCTGCGGATCCGCTGAATGATAAAGACTGAGCAGGATGTTGCCCACCAGATGGATCAGAAAGCTGGAAAAAAAGTTGGCCAGCGCGTTGACGTCGCCATCGACCCGTTCGATCAACGTACCGGAGGTGTTCGATTTGTGGAACGACATATCGAGCGACAGGCAGTGCTCCACGAGATCCGACCGCAGCCGGTTCGTCGTCTTCCAGCCTAAGTTCTCGCTGTAATAGGCAGCGCAAACCGACATGACCTGCTGGACATCGAGAAGCCGATGAAGATCGCGGCGGCCGTGTACAAAGCGTTCAAGCTGCCTTTGCCTTGAGCCGTATCGATGAAATAGCGGATGACCTGCGGGTTGGCCAGCTGAAGCGATCGACGCCAGCAGCAGCACGGTCAGCCAAACGAGCAGTCTCCGTTCCCGGAATACATACCTTCCCAGCATGTCCCGGTAATGCCCCAGGGATTTCGTCCTTCGCGGGGAGCTTCCTTTCGAACCTAACGTTTGTTCAGCCAAGTGGGATTCTCCTTCCATGAATCCGGCTTCCGGACATCCTGCACTGCAAGAAGCATCCTGCTCAAACCGTTTCCAAATATATACTCCAATTTATTTTATACAAAAACATATGTTCGCACAACAGGATTGTTTTCCTTTTTCTCATCCAATTGATCATTCATCTTAGCTATTTTTATGCCGGGGTACGATACGAAAGTCCATCTGAATCATCGGAAGCGTGATGGGACGATCCGACTCCTCAAACGCGTGACCATCCGCGCTTCCAACTGGCTTCAAGCAAAAAAAGGCCGTCCCGTTGTCCAATAAGATGACAACCGGGACGGCCCCTTGGCTTCTTCGTTTTATGCTCAGTTCTTGCCGGCGCGGGCGAGCTCGCGCGTGTTGGCTTCGAAAGCGGCCAGCAATGCGGCGTCGCCTTTCAGGCCTTCGTCTTCTACTTTGCGGATCTGCTCCAACATCCGTTTGTAGTCTTTCGGAATGACGCGGACGAACTTCGGCAGGTACTCGTTCCAATGATCCAGCACGCGGCGTCCGACCGTGCTGTCCGTGTACAGGATGTGGCGGCTGATCAACGTACGGAGCTGATCGGCTTCCGCCGGCTCCTCCACCGCTTCCAGCAGCACCATCTCCAGGTTGCAACGGCTGGCGAAGTCGCCTTGCTCGTCGAGCACATAGGCGATCCCGCCGGACATCCCGGCCGCGAAGTTACGGCCCGTTCCGCCGAGGACGACGACGCGTCCGCCGGTCATATATTCGCAGCCGTGGTCGCCCACGCCCTCCACGACGACGTTCGCGCCGGAGTTGCGCACCGCGAACCGTTCGCCGGCGATGCCGCGAATGTAAGCTTCCCCGCCCGTCGCGCCGTAGAACGAGGTGTTGCCGACGATGATGTTCTCCTCCGCGGCGAACGTCGCGCGCGGCGAAGGCTTCACGATCACTTTGCCGCCGGACAGCCCTTTGCCGGTGTAATCGTTGGCGTCGCCTTCCACGCTCAGCGTCATGCCCTTCGGCACGAAGGCGCCAAAGCTTTGGCCCGCGGAGCCTTCGAAATGGAACGTGATCGTGTCTTCAGGAAGACCGGCGGCACCGTATCGGCGCGTCACTTCGCTGCCCAGGATCGTGCCGGTCGCCCGGTTCACGTTGCAGATCGGCAACCGCGCGCCAACCGCTTCCCCGCGCTCCAGCGCCGGGGCTGCAAGGCCCAGCAGCTGCGTTACGTCCAGCGTTTCCTCCAGCCCGTGGTTCTGCTGCTTCGTGCAGTAGCGGCTGCTGCCCTCCGGAAGCTCCGGCATATGCAGCAGGGAATTGAGGTCGACGCCTTTCTTCTTCCAATGGTCCACCGCTTTGACGGTTTCCAGGCAGTCGGTGCGTCCGATCATTTCCTCAAGGCTGCGGAAGCCAAGCTCGGACATCCACTCGCGAAGGTCTTCCGCTACGAACGTCATGAAGTTGACGACATGCTGCGGATCGCCGGTGAAGTTCTTGCGCAGCTCCGGATTTTGCGTCGCCACGCCTACCGGACAGGTATCAAGCTGGCAGACGCGCATCATGATGCATCCGACCGCCACGAGCGGCGCCGTGGAGAAGCCGTATTCCTCGGCGCCCAGCAAGGCGGCGACAGCGAGGTCGCGGCCGTTCAGCATTTTGCCGTCGGTTTCCAGCACGACGCGGTCGCGCAGATTATTCAGCATCAGCGTTTGATGCGTTTCGGCCAGGCCCAGCTCCCAGGGAAGACCCGCATGGCGGATCGAGCTTTGCGGCGAGGCCCCGGTGCCCCCGTCGTAGCCGCTGATCAGGATGACGTCGGCACGGCCTTTGGCCACGCCGGCGGCGATCGTCCCGACGCCGGCTTCCGATACCAGCTTCACGTTGATGCGGGCTCGGGGATTGGCGTTTTTCAGATCGTAAATCAACTCCGCCAAATCCTCGATCGAATAGATGTCATGGTGCGGCGGCGGCGAGATCAAACCTACGCCCGGCGTGGAGCCGCGCACTTCCGCGACCCAAGGGTACACCTTGCGGCCCGGCAGCTGTCCGCCTTCGCCCGGCTTCGCACCTTGCGCCATCTTGATCTGGATTTCGTCGGCGTTCACCAGGTAGTTCGACGTTACGCCGAACCGGCCCGACGCGACTTGCTTGATCGCGCTGCGGCGCAGATCGCCGTTCGCGTCCGGCACGAAACGCGCCGGATCCTCGCCGCCTTCGCCGGTGTTGCTCTTGCCGCCGATGCGGTTCATCGCGATCGCGATCGTCTCGTGGGCTTCCTTGCTGATCGAGCCGAAGGACATGGCCCCGGTCTTGAACCGGCGCATGATCGACGCCGCCGATTCCACTTCCTCCAGCGGCACCTTCGGACCCGCCGGCTTAAGCTCCAGCAAGGAACGCAAGGTTAAATGTTTCTTATGTTCGCCTTGCACGAGCTCCGCGAACTTCTTGTACAACTTGTAATCGCCCGTACGGACCGACTGCTGCAGCAAATGCACGGTCTGCGGGTTGAACAAATGCTCTTCCCCGCCGCTGCGCCATTGGTATTCCCCGATGGAATCGAGCACTTTATCGTTGCCGTCCTTGTCGGTGAACGCCCGGAAATGATGGGCGAGCGTTTCGGCGGCCACTTCGTTCAGCCCGATGCCCCCGATCCGGGAAGGCGTCCAGGTGAAGTACCGGTCCACGAACGACGGCTCCAGGCCGACCGCTTCGAAAATCTGCGCTCCCCGATACGACTGGATCGTCGAGATGCCCATTTTGGACAGCGTTTTGATAACGCCTTTGGTGGCGGCTTTAATGAAGTTGTATACCGCCTTTTCATGGGAAATCCCCTGCAGCATGCGCTGCGCGATCATATCCTTCAGCGTTTCGAAGGCGAGATACGGATTGACCGCACTGACCCCGTAGCCGAGCAGCAGCGCGAAATGATGGACCTCGCGCGGCTCGCCGGACTCCAGCAGCAAGCTCACCTTCGTCCGCGTTTCTTCGCGGATCAGGTGGTGATGCAGGCAGGAGACCGCCAGCAACGCCGGGATGGCCGCATTCTCCCCGTCCATGCCGCGATCGGACAAGATCAGGATGTTATGCCCTTTGGCAATGACCCGGTCGGCAGCTTCGCACAGCGTATCCAACGCCTTCCGCAGTCCTTCCGCCCCTTCGGCGGCCGGGAACAGGATCGGAATCGTGATCGATTTGAAGCCCGGCCGATGCACGTGGCGGATCTTCGCAAAGTCCTCGTTGGACAAGATCGGCGAGTCCAAGCGGATTTGCCGGCAGCTTTCCGGCTCCGGATCCAGCAGGTTGCGCTCCGGCCCGATCGTCGTGGCCGTCGAAGTGACCAGTTCTTCCCGGATCGCATCGATCGGCGGGTTCGTGACCTGGGCGAACATCTGCTTGAAGTAGTTGTACAGCCGCTGCGGCTGCTCCGACAGGACGGCCAGCGGCGCGTCGTAGCCCATCGAAGCTATATTTTCCTGGCCGGTCAAGGCCATCGGCTCCAGCACCTTGCGCAAATCTTCGTACGTATAGCCAAACGCCATTTGGCGGCGCGAAATTTCCTCATGGCTCTCCGGCGGCAGTTCCTTGGCCTCCGGCAGGTCCTCCAGCTCCACGAGATGCTCATCCAGCCATTCGCGGTACGGGTTCTCCCGGGCGATCGACGACTTCACTTCCTCGTCGGAAATGATCCGTCCTTCCCGCGTGTCGACGAGCAGCATCCGTCCCGGACGCAGCCGGTCCTTATACAGCACGTCCTCCGCCGGAATGTCCAATACGCCGACCTCCGAGGATAGCACGATCAGATCGTTTTTCGTGACATAATAACGCGATGGGCGCAGACCGTTCCGGTCGAGAATCGCCCCGATCTGAATGCCGTCCGTAAAGCCCATGGCCGCAGGCCCGTCCCACGGCTCCATCATGGTGCTGTGGTATTCGTAGAACGCTTTCTTGTCCGGATCCATGTCTTCCCGGCCCACCCAAGGCTCAGGCACCATCATCATGGCCACGTGGGGCAGGGAGCGTCCGCTCAAATACAAGAATTCGAACGTGTTGTCGAACATCGCCGTATCGGAGCCGTCCGGATTGATGACCGGCTTGACTTTTCCCATGTCGCTGCCGAACGCTTCGCTCTTGAACATCGACTGCCGCGCATGCATCCAGTTCACGTTGCCGCGCAGCGTGTTGATTTCCCCGTTGTGGATCATGAAGCGGTACGGGTGCGCCCGTTCCCAGCTCGGGAACGTGTTGGTGCTGAAGCGGGAATGGACCATCGCGATCGCCGATTCCAGCGTCTCGTCCTGCAAATCCACATAGAACTGCCCGACCTGCTCCGTCGTCAGCATCCCTTTGTATACGACCTTACGGCAGGAGAGGCTGGATACGTAAAAAGCATCCCCCTGCTCCGAACCGCTGTAGCGGATCGCCATTTCGGCCCGGCGCCGGATGACGTACAGCTTGCGTTCGAAGTCGAGATCGTCCTTCATCTCCGCGGAGCGTCCGATGAACACCTGGCGGACGAACGGCTTCGCTTCCTTGGCCGATTTGCCAAGCATATCGTCGCGGGTCGGCACGGTCCGGAAGCCGATGACGCGCTGGCCTTCCTCCTCGACGATGCGAACGAGCTCGGCTTCCTGCTTGGCGCGGACCGCTTCGTCATGGGAGAGAAACAGCATCCCGACGCCGTACTGGCCGGCTTCCGGCAAGGTGAATCCGTTGCTATGCGCCTCGGCGGCAAAAAAACGGTGCGGGATTTGCAGTAAAATACCTGCGCCGTCCCCCGAATTCGGCTCGCTGCCCTGGCCTCCGCGGTGCTCCATGTTCGCCAGCATGGTCAATGCCTGGCTGACGATATCATGGGAGGCTTTCCCTTTGATATGGGCGACGAACCCCATGCCGCATGCATCTTTTTCGAACGCAGGATCATACAGTCCCTGCTTGGGAGGTATAACGGTATGTTTCATCATATGACGCAACCTTTCTATTAGAGGTAGTTCAAAAAATCATCTTTCGATCACGAAGCTTGCACAGAGGCAGATCCGGCGTCGAATCTTGAATTCTGCCGGGACTTCCGCCCACTCACGTAGATCCGTCTACGCTCCGCTACTCATTCCCTAGCTTCATCCAACCTTCTCGGTGCTCAAAACCTGATTTTTCTGAACACATACATAAATAAAATAGCGAATAAAAAACGATCTCAGACCCCTTGCCGTCTACAGTTGCTGCAGCGTGTAAGTTCTTATGTGCTCACATTTTAGCACGCTATGCCGCCAAAGCAAATTCAAACATTTTATGATCCCGATAACCTTTCCTTAGCCGGATAAGCCCGGATCAATCTTTCCTTATATTCTAACGGAAAATGTCATATCTGTTTTTGCACTATATTCTCTTTCTTTTGCACTATTGATTATAAATTTGCGGCGATTAACGGGTCCCCCGCCGCGAAAGCGTTCTCTCGATAGCAACATGTTCTTCGGGTGAGAAATTCATCCAGCCGCCGGAGAGGTTCATTCGTTTTCTAGCGGACCGTAATGACGCTAATCGTCCATTCCTCGGCTATTTCCCAATATAACGAATCCAAATGACGTTATTCCGCTCCAAATGAACAAGGGGGGCAGATTTGCAGGCAATAGCGTCCTCTCAGTCCGTTACAACACTCAATCCCCATTAGCGTTGCATTAAAGCTTTCATGAAATCCATGGATTCCGAATCGTAACCAGCGATTTAGGTCAACCCTCGCTGTCCGGACACTTTGCACGATTATCCCGTTTGATCAGATAGCCG
>NZ_JBNYYG010000104.1:0-6677 GCF_050565405.1 Paenibacillus macerans
TGGTGGGGGAGGAGGCCTCCTCCCCCACCACCACATCCTCCTGATGGATGTTTCTACTGGTTTACACAAACTTCTTGACGCTACCAGAAGTCCCTCATTTTGCGTGAAATAGAGGACATTTGTGGCGCTATTTTTTCGAATCACCGGGAAATGGCCGCTATTCACACCGTTCACTGGATAATAACGCCCAAAAGTTTCCCTATTGATGATGAACAGGCCCAAATCCAATAAATAAGACCCTATAGTTCCGCTATTATTATCGGGGGATCCCCCTGCAGATGAACCACGTTATTTTTGGATCGTTCTACTAGAGGCCAGACTGCCTAAAGCGAAAGTTTTGTTTGGAAAAACCTCTTATCGACAAAAGACGGGGGATGGAAGTTGTGGTCAAGGAAACAAATCTAGTGCTCAAAATCCGCCTCGGCTCCGGCGCGTCCAAAGCGCGATTGCAAAGGGCGTTGGAACGGCTTGGAGGCCCGTACCGGGTGCTTCGGGGCCCGCAACCGGCGGGGAGAACGCCGCATCCGCGTCGGGAGTCCAAGAATCCGCCCCCCGCGTCGGACTGGGTGTATTACGGTCCGGAGGAAGCCTATTGGGGCGGACGGGTCAAGGAGATCGCGATCAACGGCTCCAAGCCTCATCTGCGGGATGCCGGCGGCTGGAGGCAGCGGCTGGAGGCGTCCGGACTGAAGGTCAAACCTCCCGGACGATCCGCCGAGCCGGCTGCAGGCGCGGCCTATTTGCGACGCTACGCGGTGAGCGTGCTCCATCTGCGGGCGCTGGAAACCCGTTTGCTGGGGCATGCGGGTCAGTCGCTGCCGCTGCCGGGCAATCGGCCCGCGTCCGATTCACCCTTGTGGAAACGGCTGGAGAGCACGGCCGTCCGGGCTTTGTATGCCTTGGGCCTCGACATGGGCGAAGTGATCATTTCCGCCGGGGAGGAAGGCAAATTTACCGTGGACTCGCTCTCCTTGTCTCCCGAGATCGGGAGCGACGCGGCGGCCGAACGATATGCCCGGGCGCTGCGGGAGATTATGGCCGAGCAGGAACGGCTGCTGGAGGCGCCGATGGACCGGCTGATCGGGATGGATCCTGAATTTCTGCTGTTCGATCGCGATACCGGCAAGGTAATCCCGGCCTCGCGGTATTTGCCTTTTCACGGAGTTGCCGGCTGCGACGTGCTGCGTTACCGCGGGCAACGCTTGTTCCCATTGGCCGAATTGCGGCCCAAGCCGGGCAAAGAGCCCCGCGAGGTGGTCGTTCATCTCCTGCGCGCCTTGCGCGAGGCCGGTCATGCGATCGAGAACCGGGAGCTGATCTGGCAGGCCGGAGCGATGCCGCAACGCGGATTCCCCCTCGGCGGCCATTTGCACTTCAGCGGCGTGTTGCTCACGCCCGAACTGCTGCGTACGCTAGACAATTACCTGGCGCTGCCGCTCTCGGTGCTGGAGGATGGACGGGGCGCGCACCGCCGTCCCCGCTACGGCTTCCTCGGCGATTTCCGCCGGAAGGAGTACGGCGGCTTCGAGTATCGTACCTTGCCGAGCTTTTTGGTTTCTCCGACGGTAACCAAGGGCGTGGTCGCCCTGGCCCGGCTAATCACCGAGAACGAAGGCGAGTTGACCGCCAGACCGCTGGAGAGGGAAGAGATCTTTGCGGCATTTTACGCCGGAAAGAAGAAGCCGCTGCAAGCCGTTTTGCCGCGCCTGTTCGCCGATATCCAGGCCGCTTCCGCATATCCTCGCTACGAGAGCTATATCGCGCCGCTCTTGACAGCCGCCTTGTCCGGCCGCACCTGGGATGAAACCGCCGACATCCGCCGCGCGTGGAAAATGCAAAACCCCTCGTAACCGTTTGGCCCTTTCTGGTATAATAGAAATCTATGAGAGAGTGAAGAATGCGAGCTCAAAAAGCAGCTTCGTGATCGAAAGCTGACTTTTTGAGCTACCGTTCAATAAAAGTTCAAGAAGTCAGGTTTGGAGCACCGAGAAGGTTGGATGAAGGTAGGGACTGAGTAGCGGAGCGTAGGCAGACCTACGAGAGCAACGGAAGGCCCGGCTGAATTCAAGATTCGATGTCGAATCCGTTACAAAGCATAGCATCGTGATCGAAAGCTGACTTTTTGAGCTACCACTATAAGAGGCTGATTTGGAGGGGAATCATGGCTACCTACACGCCAATGATTGAACAATATCTGCGGGTCAAGGCGGAGGCGCAGGATGCGTTCCTGTTTTTCCGGCTGGGCGATTTTTATGAAATGTTCTTTGACGACGCGATACTCGCGGCGAAGGAACTGGAAATTACGCTGACCGGCCGGGATGGCGGCATCGGGGAGAAAATCCCGATGTGCGGCGTCCCTTATCATTCGGCCGACAACTATATCCACCGCTTGATCGAAAAAGGCTACAAGGTGGCGATTTGCGAGCAGCTGGAGGATCCGGCGCTGGCCAAAGGCGTGGTGAAGCGTGAAATCGTCCGGGTCATTACCCCGGGGACGATCATGGAAGGAAAAACGGTCGGCGAGCGGGTCAACAATTACATAGTATGCGTCACGGAGCGGCAGGGGCTGATGGCGCTGGCCGCCTGCGACTTGTCGACCGGCGAATTATACGCTACGTCGTCGCCGTCCAACAAAGAGTGGCTGCGCGACGAAATCGGCTTGTACGATCCGGCGGAAATTATCGGCGACGGCGAGCTGTTGGACTGGATCGCCGGACAAGCTGCTCCGCTCGGTAAACCGGTGGTGTATACGCCGTGGACCAAAGGCAAGGAAGATACGAGCCGGGCACAGTTCGGCGAAGCGGAATGGATTCGGCTGGAGCCGGAACGTCGGGACAATATCGCCCTGCTCGTCGGCTATTTAAGCGAAACGCAAAAGCGATCGCTGGGTCAGCTGACCAAAATTTCGTCGTACGAGCCCGAGCATTTCATGATCTTGGATCCGTTCACCCGGCGCAATCTTGAGCTGGTGGAGACGGTGCGGGAGCGCTCCAAGAAAGGCTCGCTGCTGTGGCTGCTCGACCGTACCGAGACGTCGATGGGCTCGCGGCTGCTGCGGCGCTGGATCGATAAACCGCTGCTGCAAAAGACCCGCATCGAGGAACGGCTGGAGGCGGTTGGCCATCTGCACGGCGCTTTTATTTTGCGCGAGGACCTGCGCGGTTCGCTGCAGGATATTTACGACTTGGAACGTCTGGTCGGCCGGGTAGCGTTCGGCAATGCCAACGGGCGGGACATGGTTGCGCTGAAAACCTCACTGCTTCAGGTGCCGGCGATCAAGGAACTCTGCACCGGTTCGGCTTCGGCATCGCTGCGGCGAATCGGGACGGCGATGGATGAATGCGCCGATATGGCCGGCATGATCGATGCGGCGATCGCCGACGATCCGCCGGTATCCGTCCGCGACGGCGGCATCATCAAAGCCGGTTTCCACGAGCGGCTGGACGAGCTGCGCGAAGCCGGCGTCAACGGCAAGCGCTGGATCGCCGAGTTGGAGGCGGCCGAGCGGCAGGCGACCGGCATCAAATCGCTGAAGATCGGCTACAACAAGGTGTTCGGTTACTACATCGAAGTGACTCGGGCGAACCTGTCGGCGCTGCCGGAAGGCCGATATGAGCGGAAACAGACGCTCGCGAACGCCGAACGGTTCGTCACTCCCGAGCTCAAAGAGAAGGAAGCGCTGATTCTCGAGGCCGAGGAGAAAATGGTCGATCTCGAATACGCGTTGTTTAACGAGCTGCGGGAGCGTATCGCCGGGGAAATTCCCCGGTTGCAGAAGCTGGCCGAGCAAATCGCCGAAATCGACGTGCTCCGGTCGCTGGCAGCCGTCGCCTCGGAAAATGGTTTCGTGAAGCCGGCGTTGAACGACGGCTATGATCTGATCGTGGAGCAAGGGCGCCATCCGGTGGTGGAATCCGTCATGAACGATGCCGCGTTTATTGCGAACGGCACCGCGTTGCGGAAGGAAGACGCCAGCATCCTGCTAATCACGGGGCCGAACATGGCCGGGAAAAGCACGTATATGCGGCAGGTGGCGTTGATTTCCATCTTGGCCCAGATCGGCAGCTTCGTGCCGGCGGCCAAGGCGGAGGTCCCGCTCGTAGATCGCATCTTCACGCGGATCGGGGCGGCCGACGACCTGATCGGCGGCCAAAGCACGTTTATGGTGGAGATGGCGGACATCCAGATCATGACCGAAAAGGCGACGCCGCGGAGCTTGATTATTATCGATGAATTGGGCCGGGGCACGTCGACCAGCGAAGGCATGGCGATCGCCCAAGCCGTGATCGAATACGTGCACGACCGAATCGGTTGCAAGGCGCTGGTGTCGACGCATTTTCACGAGCTCGCCCATCTGGAGCATAGCTTGCACGGCCTTAGCAATTACAGCATGGCGGTGCAGGAGAGCGGGGACAAGGTGCATTTTCTGCGCAAACTGATTCCCGGCGCGGCCGATACGAGCTACGGGATTTATTGCGCCCGGCTGGCCGGCTTGCCGGAGGAGATCATCGGGCGGGCCTACGGTCTGCTGAAAGGACTCGAACAAAAGGGACCGGCCATCGCGGGCGGATCGGCGGCCATCGGCGAGGGAGCGGCGCGTGCCGAAACGGCGGCGGCATCTGGGGGGCCGGCGCCCGAGGCGGAACGGGAGGCGGCAGCCGCCTATGCCGGGATCCAGGACGAAACGGTAGTTCGAGAGGAAGTTGTGCAGCTGTCGATTTTTGGCGATGACGAGCCGCGCAAGAAATCGAAGCCTGTCCAAGCCCCGGAAGATCCGGGAACCCGGCAGTTGATCGACCTGATCAAAAATGCCGATTTGATGAATATGACGCCTTTGCAAGCGATGCAGCTCATCAATGATTTGAAAATGAAGGCGAAGGATATGTGAGCGAAACCGCTGGGCGGTTCACCTGCAGCTATGGCAAAACCAAAGTAACTCGTATCGCAGGCTGCTTTTGCAACTTAGTAACCTAGTAAGCCACCGTTTTCCGAAATACGGCTTTTTACTTCTACGATAGTTCGGACACTCAAGAACGCCGGTTTGCCGTAAGGAGTGTTGAGGGGCCGGAATGCGGGGCGCGCATTGTATATGAAAGATCATGCACAATGGGGCTTTGGAGAGTCGAAATCTTAATTCTGTATGAAAAAGCGAATAGAATTCGTCCATTTCTGGCGACCCGGGCCAATTGTATGCGAAAAATCATACACAATGGGTCCTAAGAGAGACCGTAATCGAAATTCTGTGTGAAAAACCGAATAGAATTCAACGATTCCCGGGGATTACAGCGAATTGAATATGAAAAATCATTCAGGTTCATTGGCCGGCGGCTGGATAAAGCGGGTTGCCTTGGGCACGGTGGGGTTCAGCGGTTCTTGAGGATGAATCTGACCGAGATGATGATTTCGATGGGTAGGATGAATAAATCGAAAATGATGAATACGAAGAATACGAAGAATACGAACGGATAAGGTATGCCGTGAAATGGTGGAACTCAGTTTCGAGAACGATCGATTAGGCGGGAGGGGAAGCAAAATGGCAAAAATCGCAATATTGGACGAGCATATCGCCAACCAGATCGCGGCGGGCGAAGTGGTGGAACGGCCGGCGTCGGTGGTCAAGGAATTGGTGGAAAACGCCGTTGACGCGGGGGCGACCAAAATCGAGGTCACGGTGGAAGAAGGCGGATTGCAGTTGATCCGCGTCGTCGACAACGGCTCGGGGATCGAGCCGGAGGACTGTGAGACGGCATTTTATCGCCATGCGACCAGCAAAATCACGTCCGGCCGCGATTTGTTCCAAATTCGCAGCCTGGGGTTCCGCGGCGAAGCCCTGCCGAGTATCGCCGCCGTCGCCAAGGTCAAGCTCGTTTCGTCCAGCAGCGATACGGGACTCGGCCGGGTCATCGAGATCGAGGGCGGCACGATGAAGGTGAACGAGGACACCGCCGCCCCGCAGGGGACGGATATCGCGGTGAGGGAATTATTCTTCAACACTCCGGCAAGGCTGAAATACATGAAGACGATCCAGACGGAACTGGGCCATATCTCGGATGTGATGTACCGGCAGGCGTTGGCGCATCCCGGGATCGCTTTTACGCTGCGGCATAACGGCAACTCGCTGCTGCAAAGCCCGGGTGGCGGCGATTTGCTGCAGGTCATCGCGTCCATTTACGGCGTGAACGCCTCCAAAGGCATGGTACCGATCGAAGCGGAGGATCTGGATTACAGAATCACGGGTTACATCGGCCGGCCCGACTTGGCCCGCTCCAACCGCGGGGGCATGTCGACGATCGTGAACGGGCGTTATATCCGCAACCAGGGCTTGCATCAGGCGATCCTGCGGGCCTATCATACCTTGTTGCCGATCAACCGCTATCCGCTGCTCGTGCTGATGCTGGACATGCACCCGTCGCTGGTCGACGTCAACGTGCACCCGGCCAAACTGGAGGTACGCTTCAGCAAGGAACCGGAGCTGAACGGCTTCGCGGAGAACAGCGTGCGCGCCGTTCTGTCGGGGCAGGTGCTGATTCCGCAAGTGGTGCGGCAATCGATCGGCAAAGGGCCGAACCGCTCCGTGATCCAGGAGCAGTTCCATTTCCCCGCGCCCAGCGCCGGCGCGGCGGAAGGGACGCTCCGGCCGCCGGTCGCCGGCGGCGCGGAGCCCGGCCCGGGCGAAG
>NZ_JBNYYG010000105.1:0-6054 GCF_050565405.1 Paenibacillus macerans
TGGGGGAGGAGGCCTCCTCCCCCACCACCACATCCTCCTGATGGATGTTTCTACTGGTTTACACAAACTTCTTGACGCTACCCCGTGGAGCGCAAAAAACCGCTCCCCCACGATGGAGAAGCGGTTTTGCCCGTTCGACCGGTGAATCCGGATTATACCGTTTTGCCCGCCGGCGCGGACGAAGCCGCATGATCGGCAGCCGTTGCGGCGGTTTGCCCTTTGTCCTTCAGGTAGGCGGTCCAGTACGCGCCGGCCACGAAAATCGCGCCGCCGGTCAGATTACCCAGCCAAACCGGCACGAAATTTTGCAGGTATTCGCCCCAGGAGAAGTATCCTTCAAAAATCGCCGCCGGGATGAGGAACATATTGGCGACCACGTGCTGGAAGCCGATAGCGACGAAGGCCATCGTCGGGAACCAGATGCCGAGGATTTTGCCGCTCATGTTATCGGCCCCGTAGGACAACCAGACGGCCAAAGCGACCAGCCAGTTGCACCCGATGCCGGACACGAACGCTTGCAGGAAGCCGTCATCCAGTTTATGGCCCGCCATATCGACCAATTTATCGAGGTAAGGACCGCTGGAGGTCAATCCGACCACATGCCCGAAAAAATAAGCGACGAACAAAGCGCCGACGAAATTGCTTAAGGTAATCAATACGAGGTTTTTGCACATTTCTCCAGTGGAAATTCGTTTGGCCATCCGCGCCAGCGGCACGGCCATCATGTTGCCGGTTAGCAGCTCGCCTCCGGCCAAGAGCACCAGAATCAGCCCGATCGGGAATACTGCGGCGCCGATGAAGGTGGCGATGCTACCCCATTCCGCCGGAGCGCTGCTGATCACGCGAATATCGAGCAAAAAGCCGAGCGCGATGAACGCCCCGCCCAGAAAACCGAGAATGAGTACGGTCAGCAGCGGATTATGCGCTTTTTTTACGCCATTCTCGACGGTGACTTCGGCAATTTGCGCAGGTTTATAGTAAGCCATGTTCCTGTCTCCTTTTAAGAGGTTGTTCAAAAAGTCGTCTTCCCATGACCAAGCAGTTCAGGGAGGGACTCGACGTCGAATCTTGAATTCAGCCGGGACTTCCGTTGCTCACGTAGATCTGTCTACGCACCGCTACTCATTTCCTAGCTTCATCCAACCTTCTCGGTCCTGGAAACCCGACTTTTTGAACTCACACTTTAATTAGCTTCACTTGTCGTCTTGTCGTCTTGTCGTCTTTCAGTCGTGTCTATTGTAGCGTGCAACTTTGCCCGGGATAAGTAACATAGATCACGATAACGTTTTCATAAGGTGAAATTATTCACACTTATAATGAAGCAGCAAGAGGGGCATAAGTTCCCGTACCCCGCAACCCATTCGCTAAAAAGCCCCCTCCCGCGCAGAACGGAAGGGGGCTTGGGGCTTGCTTCGTATTAGCTTGCGGAGGTCGCGGCGATTCCGCCTAAGAGCAGTCTCCAAACGGCATCGAAATCCGCGTCGATCCGCTCATTCGTCCATTGGCGGAAATGTGCGGGATGGTGAAAGTGCAGGAACGCCAGGAAAATCGCCCTGGCTGCTTCCGGGGTATTCACGGCTATGAACTCGCCCGAACGGATGCCTCCTTCCAGAATGGACGCAATCTGCCCGTTCAGGTGTTCTAAATGGGAATCGATGATTTCCGCGGCAGCCTCGGTGACGGCCGCGTACATCGCAAACATCTCGGGATCGTCGTTGGCATAGGTCCGCTTGAGGTTAATCAATGTTTCCATCCATAATCGCAAGCGGGCAACGAAGCTCCCGTCCGTGCCGTTCGCAATTTCCGCGAGAGGTTCGACGATGCTTCGCGTCAACCAACGTTCCGTTACCGCTTCGCGAAGCGAGGCCTTGCTGGAGAAATGCCGGTACAACGTCCCGTGGCTGACCTGCAGCGCGCGCGCAACATCCAGCACGGACGTTTTATCCGGTCCGAAGCGCCTTAGCACCTGCTCGGCGGTATCCAAAATTTGTTCTTTGCTTAAAGGCAGTTCGTAGCTCATTTCATCCGTCCTCCTTCCCGTTTTTTCCCCACTATATCAAAATCGTGTCGAAATGACAATGATACGATTCTGTCAATTGTGAGTTATAAGATCAGATAAAACCACCGTTGACGCGAATTGTCTGCCCGGTGACCCACCCGGATTCCGGACTTACCAGGAACAACACCACGTTCGAAATGTCTTCCGGCTCGGCCAATCGTCCGAAGGCATTCATGCTGCCGACGCTTTTGATTTGCTCCGGCGTCTTTCCGGCCGTGAATAGCTCCGTATTTACGGGACCGGGACCTACCGCGTTGATCGTAATGCCCTTCGGTCCCAGCTCCTTGGCTAATTGGCGCGTCAATTGCTCCACCGCTCCCTTGGTTGCCGTATACGCGCTGTAGGCCGGGAACATTTGGCCGGTCACGGACGTCGAGAAGTTGATGATGCGCCCTCCCTCGCTCATATGCTTCACCGCCTGCTGAATGGCGAAAAAGGCGCCTTTTACGTTAATGGCGTATTGCCGGTCGAAATCCTCTTCGGTAATGTCCTGAAGCGGCTTCGTAATCATAATCCCCGCGTTATTGATCAAAATATCCAATCGTCCGAAGGCTTCCAACGTCTTTTGAAACAGCTTCTCCAGATCCGGGAGCTTGCTGACGTCCGCTTGAACGGCGACCGCTGATCCTCCCTGATCCTTAATGCCTTTAACGACCTCCTCCGCCTTCTCCGGGCTGCTCGTGTAATTCACGACCACCTTCGCGCCGCGGCGCGCCAATTCCTCCGCGATGTTCCGGCCCATGCCTCTCGATGCACCCGTTACCAAAGCGACTTTTCCGTTTAATTGATCCGTCATTTCAATCTCCTCCTAAATAAATAGTCTGCCTATCTTCAACTTTCTTCCTTCGCATCATTCCTGCGCGGTTTTGACGTGCAGCAGCTCGCCAAAACCCAGGCGGTCGATGAATTTCTCCTGCGCCCGGCGCGCCGCTTCGTTGACCTCTTCGACGCCCGCATCGGTGAAATCGACCACGCTGCGGAACGGGCGGGTGCCTGCCGGCAAGGCAAGAATGCGGACGATCTCTTCCGCCACCGCTTTAGGATGCGCGTCCACGCCGGGCGGGAACAAGCCAGATGTAGCCTCCTCGTTGCGTTCCACCAGCGGGTCCAGCGCGGCGTAAGCCCGGTTCCGCTCTTCATCGCCGGCGCGGCTTGCGTTAGGGAAGTGATCGGTGCCCTGGGTAAACGGACCGGGCATGACGATAGCGGTCTCGATGCCGAACTGTCCTACCTCGTATGCGGTCACCTGGGCAAGGGCATCCGCGGCGAACTTCGATGCCACGTAAGGGCCCATGAAGGGAGGTACCACCACCGAAGTGGTGCTGCCGACGTAAACCAAGGTTCCCGATCGGCGCTCGCGCATGTGCGGGAGTACGGCGCGATTGACCCGCTGGATGCCGATGGCATTAACGTCGAACAGCCGCTCGATGTCCTCTGGCGTGAAAGCCTCAACGTAGCCGACATACAAGTGCCCCGCGTTATGCACGACGGTGTCGAGCTTGCCCTTCTCGCCCAGGATCGTCGCGACGGCGGCCTTGGCCGAAGCTTCCGACTGCACGTCGAGCTCCACGACTCTCAGGTCCAGGCCGTTGCGGCGCCCATGCTCTAGCAACTCATGGGCATGGCCGGCGTTGCGGCCCCCGATGTTGCGCATGCTGGCGTATACGGTGTGGCCGGCTGCGGCCAGCGCGAGGGCGGTCAAATTGCCGATTCCGGTGGAAGCGCCCGTCACGAGAACGACTTGGTTTTCCGAAACATTGTTCATTTATATCATCCCCTCGTTTTGATGATTTGATCATACTACAAACACATATCAGATATCAAGTATCAATTTTATATTTTTGTCATTCGTTAATTCGCTTATTCCCTTTCCTTGAAAAGCAGGACTGGCAAAAGGGCCCAAACTCGCAATATCTGCGTTGCAACGAAACAAAAAGCCGGTCCCCTAAGGAAGCGAACGCCTTCCTTGGACCGGCCGAGATGAAATTGATGATGGTTTCATGCCAAAAAGTCCCGCTGCCAAGGCAGCGGGACTTCGAGAGCAGAGCGCTGGACTAACGGATGATGCAGGCGGATTTAAACGCGAACGGCTTCGCGATTCGGCACCTCCGGCAGCGCCCCTAGGCCTGCGCTGTTCAGGAAGTTCCACGGCTTGTTGTAATGCGGCTGGAAGAAGAAATCGACGAAAGCGAGCTCCTCCATTTTCATGCCGTTTTGAATGCAGACCGACATCGTGTTGATCGACTGGGTCAGGTCCACCTTCGACATGATTTGCGCGCCGAGAATGCGTCGAGTGTTTTTCTCGTATACGACCTTCAACATCACGGGCTCATGCGTCGGCATGAATTCCGGACGGTAGTTGTCGGTAATGAATACCGCTTCGGCTTCCATTCCGGCGTCCTGAGCGGCCACTTCCGTCAAGCCGGTAGCGGCGATGTTGTCTTCATAGATCTTGATGCCCGAGGTGCCCTGGGTGCCCATATATCTGACGGTCGGCGCCACCAGGTTGCGGGCGACCAGCGTTCCCATGCGGACGGCGTTCGTGGCAAGCGGGATATAAGCATGTTGGCCCGTCGGGTTGTAAAATACCGCGCAGCTGTCGCCCGCCGCGTACACGTCCGGCTTGCTGGTGCGCATATATTCATCGACAATGATCGCGCCACCCTCCAACATGTCGACCTGGCCTTTCAGCAGCTCCGTATTCGGGCGGAACCCGATGCACATGATCACGAGATCTGCTTTATAGGTGCCTTTGTCGGTGACGACTTTCGTGACCTTGCCGTTTTCGCCTTCGAAGCGCGTTACCTTCTGGCTCAGCGCCAGCTCGATGCCGTGCTCCTGCAACGATTGCTCGATCTTGCCGGTATACTCCGGATCAAGGTATTTGCTCAAGATTCGTTCCTCGGCGTCGATCAGGGTGACCTGCTTGCCGTTCAACTGGAACGCTTCGACCAGTTCCACGCCGATGTAGCCGGCGCCGACCACGACGATGTTGTTCGCTTGTTCCGCTTTCTCGATAATCGTGTTGGAGTGGTTGAAGTTTTTCGAGAGTAAAATATTCTCCAACTCGATGCCTTCGAATTTAGGTACGATCGGCCACGATCCGGTGGTGACGATCAGCTTATCGAATGTGTCCTCGAACAGCTCTCCCGTTTGCAAATTGCGGGCCTGAAGCTTTTTCGCGGACGCGTCGACCGAAACGACCTCATGCTGCATCTTCGTGTTTACCCCAAGCTCGGCCAATTGCTGCGGCGAGGAATAGAACAAGCCTTGCGGATCCTTGACCATCCCCCCCACATACAGCGCGATGCCGCACGACAGGAAAGAGATGTTGTCGTTCCGTTCGTAAACGGTGATTTGCGCCTCCGGATAAAGCTTTGCCGTATTTACGATCGCCGCCGTGCCTGCGTGAGTACATCCAATAACTGCTACCTTCATGATTTCTTCCTCCTCCAAAGTTTTGCTTTGTTTTAATTTTGTCATCGTTAGTTTGAGTTCTTGTGAAAAGCATCACTTATAACTCGGTAAATTTGTGAATTGTTTCACCTTATATCCATTATTATAGTGTGACATTTTTCACATTGCAAGAGACTGGAGGGATGTTCTTTAAATATTCACAATTTTAAATTTTTAAAGTGAATAGCCGGGGAGAAAGGGAAGCAGCCTTTGCGTTCAGCTCGGATCAATCCTTTATCAGGATTCCCTGTGGGCCGTGATGCTACGCTGGAAGTCGATGGTGAGAGGCAAAAGCGGATGTGGTGGTTGTGGTGGCGGGAGAGGCGGAAGCGTCCGCTATTTCTGATTTAGCTGGAAAATCTCCATCTAAATCCAAGTTACCAGCGACCTCCCCCTGAATAGAAGGAAATCCTCCCTCTAATTTCTTCCGTTCGGCGCTAAAAAGCCTAAAACGGCACTAGCGTTGCATTAAATCTACAAGGTACCGGCCAGGCGTTAAAATTGTATTCGATTTTTCGAATACAATTCGTCACTAACGA
>NZ_JBNYYG010000106.1:0-5467 GCF_050565405.1 Paenibacillus macerans
ATCGGTCAATACCTCGAGGCGGTCAATGCCGGCCACGGTACAAAAGCGGCTTTGGGCAAAAGGCAGGTCGACGGAAATCGTCAACACCGCTACCTTGTCGCCCAGCCTGGAAGCTTCTTGGTTAAACCGGCGGGTTTGCGCGTCGCAAACGTCGGTGTCGAGGGACGGAACGACGGAAATCAGCTTGATTTTCCCTTGGTAATCGGACAAACCGGCTTCCGTCAGCAGATCCTTGTTGATTCTGAAATCGGGTGCTTTGTCTCCTGCTTTAAGCTCCGGTCCGATCAACGTGATCGGCTGGCCGCCGAGGGTTGCAACTCCAGTGCGTTCTTGTGTCATAAGGGTTCCTCCTAAAGGTTTTCCATTATTTGTATTTTACATAATTACATTGTGCACAATTTATTTATATAAAATTTAATCAAGGATGTCAAGAGTATGCAGCGAAAAAATTGCATATTGTGTATCCTCAGCCTGAGCGTATAATAGTTACTGTGAAATCTATAGCCGTTAAAAAAATGACGAAAAGGACTGCGAGCGATTGATGAAGCCCATTGACAAGAAACAGGCTGAGGTTCTGCTGAAGGCCTTTGCCGGATCGGAAGTGTACCTGCATAGCGAGGCCACTTCGTATATGTTTGTCCGAAATTTCAAGGTTCGCCTGACGGAGGCTTTTATTGCCGGGGACGGGCCGTATCGCATTGCGCTGCGGTTTGACGGGCATGGCTGGTTGCGCATGGAGGGACTCACGCATGCCGAATTGGACGAGCAGGGGCGTCTGCTGCTGGAAGGGTTTGACGACCGGGGCCGCATGGACGTTGCGCTGCATTTGGGAAAGGAGCCGTTTCCGGAATGAGTGACACGACGAAAAAAGAGACCCGCAAGCTGCTTGCCGTATTTGCCCACCCTGACGACGAATCCTTCGTTTGCGGCGGGACGCTGGCCAAATATGCCGGCGAAGGCGTGGAGATTACGCTGGTCAGCGCGACCCGCGGCGAAATGGGACGGCGGATGGGCAATCCCCCGTACCTGAACCGCGAGACGATCGCGGCTGCGCGGGAAATCGAACTCCGGGAGGCGTGCGACCGTCTGGGCGTGCAAGAACTGAGGTTTCTCGATATCCGCGACAAGACGGTCGAATTTATCGATGAGGCGCTACTCACCGGCCGGATCGAGGGTTTGATTCAAGAGATTGGACCCGATGTGGTGCTGACCTTTCATGAGACTTTAGGCGGCCATCCGGACCATTGCGCCATCGGGAAAGCAACGACGGCCGCTTTCCGGCGGGTTGGGCGGGGCGCGTTATACTTTATCTCCTTCGGGGACGCGATGCGGCAGCCGGAAAGGTATGGCTATACTCCGGACGACATTGCCGAGGTAGACGTGCAGGCCCACTTGAAGGCCAAGCTCGCCGCATTTCGGGCCCATCGCTGCCAATCGGAGATCGAGGAATGGGTATGGCAGAGGGACGAACAAGCGCTAAAACAGTTCGGCCGTTACGAATACTTCATTCGGGGCAGCCGGCCGCAGCCGGTGAAGGTTCCGAAGAAAGACGATCTGTTCTAGTTGAATGATGCACGTAATGCTGAATGCTAGTTTCCGAGAGGAGACTGGCATTTTTCAATTAAGGGCGCGCATACCGACGAGTCCCCGAGCCGATGAACCCAAACTCCCGAACCCCAGCACGCATACAGGCTTGCGCATCCATTACTGTCCGATCAACCCTGCACCAGGCCGATCGGCTAATCGTTAATTCTCAATCCCCAATCAACAACATTGCTCGTCAGACAGCGCACGCCATTCGCACCATTCGCACGAAACAACGTTAAGCACCTCCGGCCCACGCCAAATCCGCCAAACACAATATAAAACGCAACCCCCGCAACCCCCGCAACCCTTGCCCTATATCAAACACGTCAACGGAGTCAGATTCGCCGCTATCGTTCCTTCGATACTCCCAACGGACCTCAGAGCCCTTATTATCCGTATTTGAGGGCTTACCAATTTCTAACGGACACAGGAGGCGCTATTGGCTGCTTTTTGAGGAACAGCGGTGTTTTGGCTAAATAGCGTCTCTGGGGTCCGTTAAATTTCCCAAGACGGTATTATTTGCGAAATAAGGTCATTGGAGTCCGTTATCCCGCCCGCTTTCCCTGCCAGTAGGGTTACTCAACGGTGAAACGAGAATGAAAAGGAAGCTTTTCATGGAACCCGTGGGAATATATTGAAAAATTCACAATAGATATAAAGTTATCAGCTTGTATGCGCTCCTAGAAAACTATGATTTGGGCGAGGGAGATGAGAGTTTGAGCAAGAGAGTTGTCGCAGGGATTTTAAGCTTCTTGCTGGCGTTCACGCTGCTTCTTCCGATGGCGGGAGCAGAAGGAAGCGGCACCGCGGAAGCCAACGGAAGGAGGGAAGGCGCATCCCGGCTGAACCCGGACGTTGTTACGCAAGAGGCGTTGCAGGCGAGCATGGAGGATGTCCAGCTGCATGGCAGAGAAAAGCGGGAAGCTTCCCCAAAAGCTTCGTTGGCGGCACGCGGCCTGGTACTGGAACGCCAGGATGCCGAACAGGCTGCGGTTCAGCCGCAAAACTTCGTTCCGCTTTCCGATGTCAGCGAACCGACGACGGTGATCGTCGAGCTCCAGGAGAAGCCGGTGAAGGTGTTCGAAGCGGAGCAAAGCCAAATGCGCGGTGGCAAATCCGCAGCTTCGCACCGACAGGCGATCGATTTGCAGCAGCAAACGTTCAAGCTGCAAGCGATCGGCAAGCTGAAAGCGAAGTTTAATCGCGAGTATTCGAGCATTTTTAACGGCTTTTCGCTGACGCTCCCGGCAAACCAGGTGGAGAGCTTGCTGGAGCTTCCGGGCGTCAAGGCGGTTTATCCGAATGAAACGGTATATGCGACCGCGGAAGAGGAAACCTCGGCCGGTGTGGAGGACGGCGTATCGTTTATCGGCAGCGGAGAGTTCTGGGAGAAGGGAATCGAAGGGCAAGGGATCAAAGTCGGCGTGATCGATACCGGCGTGGCCAAGGACCATCCCGATTTGGCCGGGGCCATCGCGGGCGGGAATTGGGGTTACGATTTCGTCAACGACGACAACGAGCCTTACGAAACGACAAAGCAGGATTATTTGGATGCCTTGGCCCAAGATCCGACACTGCCCGAGTTCGATGAGGACGGCAGAGCATATTACACTTCGCACGGGAGCCATGTTTCCGGAATCGTGGCCGGCCGCGATGTCGGCATAGGCGAGCTGGAAGGAGTCAAAGGCGTGGCGCCGGAAGCGGAAATCCATGCTTACAAGGTGCTTGGCCCCTACGGCAGCGGATCGACGGAGGATGTCATTGCCGGCATCGAGCAGGCGGTAGAGGACGGCATGGACGTCATCAACCTGTCGCTGGGCTCGGAGGGCAACAACCAGCAATCCGCTGATTCGATCGCGGTCAACAACGCGATGAAAGCCGGCGTCATCGCCGTCGTGTCCAGCGGCAACTCGGGGCCGGGCGAAGCGACCGTAGGCGATCCGGGCAGCTCCGAACTGGCGATTACGGTCGGTGCTTCCAAGCCTCCATTGGTGACCCCGATCATGATGGTAGAGGGCATGGATGGCGATAGGTTCTTCATGGAGACATTCGACAAATCCGCCGGAATCGAAGATTTGACCGAGTCCTATCCGCTCGTTAATGTAGGGTTAGGAAAACCGACGGACTATGAAGGCAAAGATTTGAACGGCAAAATCGCCTTCATTAAGCGTGGCGAAATTGCCTTTTCCGAGAAAGCTCTGAACGCCCAAGCATCGGGTGCGGCGGCCGCAATCGTGTTTAACAACGCTCCGGAAGCGCTGGAAAGCGGGACGTTGGGAGAAGCGGACATCACGATTCCGGTTTACGCCCTTTCCGGCGTTTATGGGGAACAAATTCTGGCCGAACTTCAGCAGCAAGAGCTGTCGGCGGAATTCAGCTCCACGGTGGAAGAGGACATTATGGCGGGATTCAGCTCGCGTGGACCGGCGAAACCGGCCTTTGATATCAAGCCGGACATTTCCGCACCGGGCATGGGCATTCGTTCCAGCGTGCCGGAATACGAGGGCTGGTACGCGCCGCAAAACGGCACGAGCATGGCCGCGCCGCACGTCGCGGGTGCAGCGGCCCTTTTGACGCAATATTATCCGGATCTTACGCCTTATGAAATCAAGTCGCTGTTGATGAACAACGCGTTGAAGCTGAACGACCGCAACGGTAACCGCTATACGCATATGGATCAGGGAGCCGGACGCATCGCGCTCGACCCGGTGCTTGAAGCGAAAGCCGTGGCGATGGCGGAAGACACGACCGAATGGGTCGACGGAGGTGCTCCTGAAAAGTTCTATTCGGGCAGCCTGTCGTTCGGGTATGTCGGAACCGGTTCTTCCGCCGAACGCAACGTGATCGTCAAGGATATAGCGGGAGTCGCCTCCAATTATGAAATCAGCTCGGCATGGTACGGCAATTCGCCGGTGGACTTGACTTTGTCTGCGGACCAGGCAATGGTCGGAGCCGACGAGGAAACGAGCTTCACCGTCAAGGTGGAGGCGCCGGAGGAAGCGGCTAACCAGCGTTACGAAGGCGAAGTGACCCTGTCGGAAACGTCGACCGGACATGTGATTAACCTGCCGGTATCGGTTTACGTCGGCGAGTCGCCGCAGGTGGACGTCGTCACGAACGTGGATCTGTCGAACAACCCGATTTCGCCGAACGATGACGAGCTTTTCGATACCACGGACATCACATTTACCATTAATGAATATACCGAGTATTTTTCGTTGGACGCGTACGACCTGGATTCGAAATGGATCGGCACGATCTTTGAGATCACGGACGGAATCGGTCCGGGAAGTTATATTATCCGGGGATGGGACGGAACCGCATATACGGGGCGGAGCGAAGAACTTTTACCGGATGAGGGGTACTTCATGGTGCCTTGGGCCGGATCGTCCGTCGACGATGCGACTCCGGTTGAAGGTCAAGAAATCGTATTTTTCATTGATACGGCAGCTCCGGAATCCGAGCTTGACTCCCCGGATATTACCGTGAGCGGCTCGACCGGAACGATTTCCGGCAAGGTTACGCAGGATATGCTCATCGATTACTTGGTCGAAGACCTTGGTCTTTCGATGGGCGATGTCATCGGCGTAGAAGCGATGTATGACGGCGACGGAGACGAAGAGTGGGAGTTAAGCGAAGGCGTGATCGATGAGTCGGGACACTTCAAGATCGATGTACCGGTTATACCCGGGGATAACGTATACGAGGTTTACGTCTATGATTTGGCCGGAAACGGCTTTTGGGATACGGCCCATATCGTAGAGTACAATCACGTTGTGCAACCGGAGCTGCTCGTGAATCCGGAAAGCTTGACGCTTCAAGCCGGCGAAAGCAAAACGATCGCCGTGACGTACAAAGCGGCGGACGGGACGGAAACGAA
>NZ_JBNYYG010000107.1:0-5374 GCF_050565405.1 Paenibacillus macerans
ATCCAACGTCTCTTCAACATGCTATTTTTTTGAATACGGATAGAACCCTCTTATCTCCTTTTCACTTGTTAATTAAGAAGTCGGCTCAGGCCGGATTATTGGATAAACAAAAACTAATTATAAAAACAAAACAAGATAAGCCAAGTTTACATCCACGGCTCATCAGTTTCAAAACATATATGGAACAAAAGGGGTTCTCACGTAAGCATGTCCGTAATACCGTCACCCACGTTCATCAACTATTTGTTTGGCTTTGCTCAAACATTCCAATGTTTGCTGGTACTTCCCCTCATGAGATTTCGGTTTTCCAAATCCTAAATGAGCACTTGCTGATGTACCGATCTTACAAACTGCGCTTAGTGAGTGATGGACGAAACAGCCGTATTTCGTTTACTCACAGCATATACTCCATCCGTTCGTTCTACCTCTTTTTGCAAGAGAAATTTGGTTATGAACCGCCGTTACAGCGCTTCCGTTCGATTAAGGCTCCAAGGTACAGTCCTCGTGAACTTCCAACAGACCAGCAAATTGAATCCTTCTTTGAAGTAGTGAGCCTGTACGCACGGAATCCTTCCCTTGAACTAATAGGATATCGATTGATGTATCAGCTCGGTCTCAGGTTATCTGAAGTGGCAAATATAAAATGGGAAGATATTAATTTGGGAACACGTACTATCGTGATCCACAGTAAAGGAAAGAAAACTCACGTTCTTCCTCTAGCTGGTAAGCTATTGCAGCTTTTGGAGGGACTTCAGGGACAGCCGATGACAGCATACCTGCTAGGAGAGAAACCATCCTCCGTTTCAGGAAAGCTTTATGATTACTTCAAACTCTACACCATGATAGCAGGTTGGTCGTTTCCTGGTGGTGTACATATCTTTCGTCACGTTTTTATTACGCGACTAGCTCACAAAGGGATTCTACCTCAAGCGATTAAAGAGTTGGCTCGAGTATGCGCGCTGGATACCGTCAGCTTATATATACATTTAGCAAAACAAGACAATTACATGATCAGCCAAATCAATTTACTTAAATACGACGGATAGGGAGATTAGAATGCCTATTTATGATGATTCAGTATCAAATGAAATCGCTCTAGAGGAATCACTTGTTCAGCTGGCTGAACAATTTGGACCAGATACATTTCAGCGTATGCTTAACCGGCTAATACCTTCTGGCAGTAATGAAGCAGTGATTCGTAACGAGAAAGTTCTGCTTGATGAAGCAGTACTTCATTATTACGAAAGTGATACATTTCAAAGCTTGGCAAAGTCATCACAATTATCCTACCGATACGAAATGGATTTGTTCTTGCGTTATTGTGGTAATTCAAATGATGCCAAACCATGTCTCAAAGACGTGATATCTGCCGCCTTTTTAGCTGAGTATCTGGCGCCTGTACGAAAACTGAATACACGTAGCAAAAAAGCAGCGTTTTTAAGAAGTTTCTTAGGCGAAGCATCTTCGCATTTCTTTAATCAGGATATTGGAAAGCTTAAGCGTACTCTCTCAATGGAAATCGACCAAAACCGCGAACCACGTGCGTTTACCAAAGAACAATTGGATGAACTCCTCTGTCTTGTTAGGCTTGGACGGGAAGCTCACCGAAATTTCACCATCCTTTGGACCTTTCTAGGATCTGGTATCCGATTAAGTGAATTGTTGCATTTACAGACCGGAGATATAATCTCATCCCGTCAAGAAATCCTTGTACGCGGTAAGGGTAAGAAGGGATATAAGCAACCGAGCAAAATAACAAAATCGTCTCTTGAAATACTAAATAAGTACGTTAGCTTTCGTTATCACGGGATAAAAGATGAACAAGATTATCAGGAGCGATATGTTTTTTCTGATGATAAGGGTAAAACTCCATTACATGAAAGCACAATTCAAAAAATGCTTGCGTCATTAATCGATGAAGCGAAGTCTATTCCAGAATCCGACAAAAAACCATATCAGTTCTCCGTACATTCATTACGGCATTCCTTTGCCCTTTATCTCCTTGAATCCGGTGTAAATCTTTACACGATCAAGGAACTGATGCGTCATTCATGGCTTAGTTCAACAGAAGTTTACTTAAAGTTGTTTGACAGTATGCTGGTTACTGCTATTGATCAACACCCTCTGGCACAACTTAAAACTAGTGATCTCTTTTGAGAAGCAGGTGATTAGATGTCTATTTTGCTGCATTCTGGCTATTTTAAATTCTGGAGTGACCATTTTAACCTAGCCAATAGTACAAAGTATCATTATTTAGCCGCACTGAAAAAGTTCGAAGCCTTCCTGATAAAGGAAGGCTTCGAAGGAGAACTTGATTTTGATCGTTTTCATGCAAGTCGTGAATATACAGATCGATATTTACCTATTCAGCGACATGTTATTGACCGTTTTGTCCTCTACTTAATGCATGAAGAAGGATTGACGAATAGATCGATAGCGAGCACCATCACCGGACTAAGACGTTTCTTCGAGTTTCTTCATGACATGGATATGATTGAACATAATCCGATGGTCGGTTATCCTAGACCGAAATTCGAGAGTCCCGTTCAAAACACCGCATTGTCCAAAGAACAATGCTATGCCCTCCTTAGAGCTGCTATACTTAGAGATCCCTTCTATCGGCAGGAATTTGTATTTATCTGGTTCATGCTGATCACTGGGCTACGAATCTCAGAAGTGCGTTTCCTTCGGCGTAAGAGGGTCAACTTTGAAACAAGGATTGTACACGTCTTCGAGGGACAAAAAACCTCACAAAGACCTGTTGCCATCCCAAATGACCTCACTGCAGAACTTGAACGTTATGTACAACATCCAAAATACCTGAAATATGCAAGCGAAGGAAATGAGTACTTATTCCATAAGAAAGGAAAAATCATGACTGTTTATCAGATTAGAAGAATGCTATCCGAACTCTCCGATAATTCAAATCTGAATAGACAAATTCGCCCGCACGATCTTAGAAGAACAGCAGGATATTTAATGCAAATAGGCGGTATGAACATCGTCGATATTCAGTACCAACTGCGTCATAAAAACTTGGGAACTACTTTGAGATATGTCCCGCCTTTAGCTGATATAGCCAAAATCCTCGAGGATGTTTGAACGAAATAGAATTGAGATTTAGTAGCCAAAGATAGAATATTCTCCAAGTTGCCCGGCGGTAATCTACCAATTTCGTTGTCAACTTTGGAGTTTTCTAACTTTTAATACCTGATTACACCGAAGCGCGTAAAATATCTAGAATATTGGAAATAATAATGAGAGAATAAATATCTTTCGGAGATGGTTTAATGGCAAACATCCAAAAACGTGGTGATAACTCTTGGTTTTTGACAGTAAACGCCGGTAAAGATGCAAGAGGTAAATATATACGTTTTACCAAAACCGTGCATTGCCGGACAAAACGAGAAGTAGAAAGCGAGTATGCAAAATTCCGGTTAGAGGTTGAATCTGGGGAATACATTGCACCAGATAAAATGACATTCGGAGCATTTGTAGATGAGTGGTATACGAAATATGCCGTAAAACATCTTGCATTCAAAACGCTTTACACCTATAAATCAAATTTAAAGAATCGAATCCTCCCTGCTTTTCAGCACTTACCCATTAGGGACATCAAGCCTCTTCACATTGTTGACTTTCTAGACAAACTTCAAACGGAAAACTGTAGAGGTGATAAAAAAAGTGGGGGACTGTCTTCTGGAACAATCGAAATTGACCATCGTATATTAAAAAATATATTTAAACGTGCTGTAGAGTGGAGAGTAATTAACCGTAACCCTGTTTCAGATGTTAAAAAGCCCAAAGTTATTTCGAAGGAAATCCTCCCCTATGATGAAGCTGAAGTGAACCAAATGCTTCAAGCCCTACAAAAAGAGCCCTTCCATTGGAGAATGATAATTACTCTAGCCCTAACAACCGGGTTACGGCGTAGTGAGATTCTAGGCCTCGAGTGGAACCACGTTGATCTGAGCACTGGCGTTATTGACGTCAGGCAAACAATGGTGCATGCCTTAAAGGGAGAAGTAATCATAAAACAACCAAAAACTAAAAAATCCGTTCGTAAAGTTGCCCTTCCCTCCTCTGTACTTAAGGAGCTAAGGGAGTACCATAACTATAGGCTTCAAGAACGGAAAAATATAGGAGACGCTTGGCGTGGGGGGGAATGGTTATTTCTGTTTTCCCACCCTGACGGACAGCCTTTCCATCATGAAGCACCTTACCAATGGTTCCGTAATTTCGTTATAAAAAACAAACTTCGATATATTCGTTTCCATGATCTCCGTCATACCTCAGCCACGATTCTGATTAACCAAGGCGTTCATGCCAAAGTCATTTCAGAACGACTCGGACATGGTAGCATTACGACAACCATGAACATATATGGCCATGCCCTCCGTACTGCTGACCAATCGGCTGCAGATAAGTTCGAATCAATCTTCAACATGAACAGGGGTCAAGTGCTATGATGTTTACTTACAGGGGGGCTTAGTGTTCTTTAGTGCTTATAGGTTGAATTAATGTGGATTATCATGAAGCCACTCTGGTCCCTGGGCAAGCCACTCTTTATGGAAACTTGATAAGACCCTAGTCTTTCTGCTTCTTTCGGAGCTCTGCCGGATACAGCTGATTTAGTTTTATTTGTGGCTGATGGGCGTTGTAAAAGCTCTCCATGTTTTTGCTGCAAGTGAAACCTTCTTCAACTTTAAGCTTCACATAACTACACGTAGTTAACACACTGCCTTTTTCACCATGAAAAATGCACCCCTTAGATTTCATCGGATAACCCAAGGGTTTATTCCAATGTCCATTCTAAGGGGTGCACTTCAAAGTTTATTCAACCACTTCTTCTGATGATTCCTCTTCCCTTAAGTAAATAACTTGAATACTTTCCTGTACTTTTTCATCATCAAGAATGAAAGTAAGCTCAATATCGCCTCCAGAACTCGCCAACTTTAAATCACTAAAAATTGCATATCCAGTATCATTTGTTAATACTATCGTATTTCCAACTAATTGACCCTCACCACGACTAAGTATTACTTTGACTGTACGACCAACAACCGGATTACCTAAATGATCCACTGCAATAAGTAACGGTAAAACATCAAATTCCCCTTGATAATTTATATATCTCGGTTGTTGATGTAAACGCAATTGAATACCGTTGAGTGAGTTGTCCGTTACCATTTTTTCATCAAATAGATATTTTTCTATTGGCTGTTCTAATGTCGGCTCCGTTATTGGTTGTTCTTCAGCTGGTGGTTCTTCAGCTGGTGGTTCTTCAGTTGGTGGTTCTTCAGTTGGTGGTTCTTCAGTTGGTGGTTCTTCAGTTGGTGGTTCTTCAGTTGGTGGTTCTTCAGTTGGTGGTTCT
>NZ_JBNYYG010000108.1:0-4871 GCF_050565405.1 Paenibacillus macerans
TTTTTCGTATATATTTCTCGCCTGATCCTTTCGGCATCCTGGGTTGGGGAAGCAGAGCCCCGGATGTTAATGCAACGCTAATGCCAATTAACCCCTAAATTGTTGTGCGAAATACAACAATTTAGGGGTTTTTAGCCTTTTTGTGCCTAAATTGTTGTAGGAAATATAGGAAATACAACAATCGGAGCTAAGCTCCGTCGTCCCTAGCTTAGAAAGGACCGCGAACGCAGGGGCTTGCACGGTAAAGGGTCTAGCCGGCGGCGGGAGGCGGAATTGGAAAAGAACTTTACTTTCCGCTATAAATCGGCAGATTGCGGCATAGAAAGGAAGCGCTTTCTGTTTTAAGATGGGGTTCGTAATCGACTATGCCGATGAAAGGAAGGATGATTCGTGAACGCTGTAGTACCGAACATACTAAAGTTAAAGCCAGTTTTGATGGTTTTGTTGGTCGTGATGTTATGCGGCGCCATAACGGGCGGAGCCGTTCCGCTCCGGGCGGCTGCCGAAGGAGCGGAAGCTGCTGCGGGCTCCGGCGCGGTCTATTCCTATGAAGCGGAGGCGCCGGTCAACGGATTCTCCGGGAAAGCCGGGCCGGCCTCCTGTGAAGCCTGCTCCGGTTCGGCCAAGGTAGGCAACCTGTATCAAGGTTCGGCCATGCAGTTTCATGGCGTGAATGTAGCCGAAGCCGGCATCTATAAACTGAGCTTGTCCTACATTTCCGGCGATACCCGCTCCTTCATGCTAAGCGTCAACGGCGGCGAGCGGGAGAGATTCACGCCGCCGGCGACCCCGGATTGGAATACCGTCGGCGTGTTTGATCTCGAGGTCCGCTTGCAGGCGGGCGCAAATACGTTGTCTTTTGACGACGATGGCGGTTATGCCCCGGATTTGGACAAGATCGACTTAACGATGACGTCTCCTTCGGATCCGGGTACCGATCCGGGAGACGGCGAGGATTTGGACCTTGGCGCGCCGGTACAAACGGCTAAATACGGGCAGATCACCGTAACCCGCCATACGAAAGGGCTTAGCGTATCCAGCGGAACAATCAAGCTGCTCTATAATACGGAAACCGGGCTGTCCGGATATGTCTGGAACGGGAACGGCCAGGCCCGAATCCAAGGGGCTTACAGCTCGCTGCAGTTGGACCGCTACCTGACAAGCAAGGACTATGCCACCCATGAATTCGCGTTGGAGCAGGTGAAGCCGTTCCAGGACCGGGGCGGCAAAGGGATCCGGGTCACCGTGGCCAACAAGCAGGAAGGCCTGCCGACGCTGAGTCAGGTTTTTGATATCTATGAGAACAAAGACTACCTGCTAACCCAAACGATTGCGGAGCAAGCGGCGCCGATCAGCGCGAACTATATCGCTCCGTTGATCGTGGACCGTAAGGGCGGGGTGGATATCGGCCGCTACGGAGATAATCGGGTGCTCGTGGCGCCGTTCGATAACGACATGTGGTCGCGCTACTTGTCCAAGACCATCAACACGGATCTGAACAATAACCTGTACGAAAGCTCTGAACTGACGGCCGTGTTCGACAACGACAGCCGCCGCGGTTTCGTGGTCGGCTCGGTGAGCCACGATACGTGGAAAACGGGCATTTACTGGAGCGGCTCCAACGATCGCCTGAACAAGCTGAACGTGTACGGCGGCTATTCCTCTTTGGCTTCGACGCACGACACGCAGCCGCACGGCAAAGTGACCGGAACGAGGATCGCTTCGCCGAAAGTATTCATCGGTTTCTTTGACGATTACCGCGACGGTCTGGAAACGTACGGGCAGGCCAACGCGGTTGAAGCGCCGCCGCTGTCCTTCGGAGCAGGCGTACCGGAAGGGGTTCCGGTAGGCTGGAACAGCTGGGGCGCCGTGGGCAGCAACCTGACTTACGAGAAGGCCGTGGAAACCTCGGATTACTTGGAAGCGCATTTGCAGGGGGCCTCCTTCGAAAGTGACGGTAACCTCTATATCAATCTGGATTCCTATTGGGACAACATGAACGACGAGCAACTGGGCCGCCTGGTCGACCATATCCGCGCTAACGGGCAAAAAGCCGGCATCTATTACGGTCCGTTCGTATACTGGGGCGATAACCTGAATCAACCCGTGGAAGGCACGGACGGAAAATACACTTACGGCGACATCGTCCTGCGCGACGTTCAGGGCGACCCGCTTCCGAAGGTGGACGGCGCTTACGCGGTCGACCCGACCCATCCGGGCGCGAAGCAGCGGATCGATTACTACATGAACCGCTTCAAGGAGCACGGGTTCGAGTACATCAAGCTGGACTTCCTGAGCCATGGTTCATTTGAAGGCCGCCATTACGACCCGCAGGCGTTCACGGGCATTCAGGCCTACAACGAAGGCATGGCCTACATCAATGAGGCGCTGGACGGATCGATGTTCATCAGCGCGTCGATCGCCCCTTTGTTCCCTAGCCAGTACGCGCACAGCCGGCGAATTTCCTGCGACGTGGACGGCTCGCCGGGGAGTACCGAATACCAGCTCAATAACCTGACCTACGGATGGTGGCAAAACGGCACGATTTACCGTTATACCGATCCCGACTACATGACGCTGGCCAAAGGAGGCTCCCTCCTCGGCGCGCAGACCCGCGTCAATGCGGCGGCGATTTCGGGAACCGTGTTCCTGAATTCGGACGACGTTGCCGATACGGCGGCCCGCGAGTACATGGAGAAGCTGCTGACGAATCCGGCCGTTAACGCGCTGGCCACGAAAGGCAAAGCCTTCCGCCCGCTGGAGGGCAATACCGGCACGGCCGCGGCGGACGCCTTCATCCTGAAGGACGGCAGCACATACTATCTCGCGCTGTTCAACTATTCGAACGCTCCTGCGGAGCGGGCCATCGATTTCGAACGGGCCACGATGGACAACAAAGGCCGTTCCGGCTTCCGGGTAACGGACGTGTGGACCGGCGAGGAATCTCGCGCGAAAACCGAGCTGCGCGTCACGCTGCAAGGTGTCGAATCCAAGCTGCTCAAGCTGGAGCCCGTCGCGGGCGGCGAGAAAGATCGTTGACGTTGGGGGCGTGAAACCCGGCGGAGAGCGCGAAATGCAGGAGAGTATAAGGCTCAAGGCTAGCCGCCTTTTGCCGTAGAGGCAAACCAAAACCAAGAAGCGCGAGCAGCAGGGAACGAATCCCATGCTGCTCGCGCTTTTTATTGACGATCCTCCGCTATATTCAGCCAGTCTGCCAGACGAATGGTTACCTCGTCGATTAAGCCGTCCCGCTGCCCGTTTACAAGCCGTCCCGATCCAGCTTCAGCCGGACCGCCGTCCGCTTCCGGAAGCTCTCCCGGACATCAAGCACCCGCTGGTTTTCCGACCCTCTCCACTTCAGCTTAAGGTTGCGCCGCTCCAATACGAATTTGCCGTCGATCAGGACGTCGCAATAGGCGAGCAGCTCTGTGCGCGTTGCGTCGGCAAGGATCTCCTCGAACGTGTAGCCCGACCAGATCCAGATATCTTTACCCGGGCATTCCGCCCGCACCCGCCGCACCAAACCGAGCAGTCCGTCGACGTTCTGAAACGGCTCCCCGCCCAGAAGCGACAGGCCCGCCACGCGGATGCCTTCCACCTGAAAATCGGCGATGACCTGGTCTTCGAATTCCCGGGTGTACGGGAAGCCGTAATCGAAACTCCAGGTGGCCGCATTGAAGCAGCCTTTGCAGCGGTGGGTACAGCCGGAGGTAAACAGCGAGTTGCGCAAACCTCTCCCGTTAAGGACGTCGAATTTCTTATAGTCCGCGATGTTCATAGATAATGTAAAGGGTACTCGAGACTTTAGTCATGAGAGGAATTTACGTAGTCTCCACCTCACTGACAAGCTATATTCCTTTACTTCCTCCCTTCAAAAATTGCAAGGACATTACTATCGCTTCAAATGAGAACGAATGTTTGGTATAATTAGATGAGAAAGATGTTGCTTCCTTGTATTGACCTCACCCTTCTTTGAGGTGTGGTGACAGGTTTGAAATTTACTTTAACAGCGAAAGTGAAAATCCTGCCTAATGAGCAACAAGCGGATTGGTTACGACAAACCCTGTGTGCTTATCGCGATGCGAGCAACCACTTGTCTGTACTTGTACATCAAGACAAAATCCTTTCTAAGACTTTACTCCACAACATGATGTACCGAGAATTGCGCAATGCTTTTTTGCTCCGGTCGCAAATGGCCCAGTCCGTTATGAGAACCGTCATCGCCAGATACAAGTCGTTACTCGGCAACAAACACCCTTGGGCACGCGTCCTTTTCAAGAAACCCGAGTACGACCTGGTTTGGAATCGGGACTATTCGCTCTCCAAACAAATCATCTCCATCAACACGCTGTATGGTCGGATCAAAGTGCCCTACATGACGAAAGGTATGGATCCTTACTTTGACGGATCTTGGTCCTACGGCACGGCAAAGTTGGTCCATAAGAAGGGGAAGTTTTCCCTCCATATTCCAGTCTCTAAAGAAATCGACGAAGTCGAAACCGGAGCCATCCATCAAGTCGTTGGTATTGATCTTGGGATCAACTTTATCGCCACCAGTTATGATTCGCAGGGCAAGTGTGCGTTCTTCCAGGGTCGACCGATCAAAGACAAACGGTCGAGGTACAAGCACATACGTAAACAACTGCAACAAATCGGCACAGCCTCCGCCAGAAGGAAACTAAAGCGGATGGGAGGACGAGAAAACCGTTGGATGCATGATGTTAATCATTGTGTATCGAAGACACTCGTCCGTAAGTATGGTGCAAACACCTTGATGGTGGTGGAAAATTTAACTGGCGTTCGTAGTAAAACGGAAAAGATTCAACTTAACGAACGTTATGAATCAGTATCTTGGTCCTTCTATCAACTAA
>NZ_JBNYYG010000109.1:0-4287 GCF_050565405.1 Paenibacillus macerans
TAACTTAATCCTCTCCCTTATTTCCATTGTAAATCCTTGTAGGAGAGGACTCCAGTTTATTTAGGGGGCCTAGAGGCTTTTGCAGGTTTTTGGAGACCGCCGAGCAGCGAATTCGAGGGCTGCCGGGCGGGGCGCTAGGCTGTAATCTCGGGAAATCCGCGCCCGTTTCGCCACTCGTCTCAGCCCATCAAGTCACGATCGAGCCTCCGTTGGCGAACAAGATCTGCCCCGAGATATAAGAAGCGTCGTCGGAAGCAAGCAGCACGTACAGCGGCGCCAACTCAAACGGCTGCCCGGGGCGCCTTAACGGCACCTCGGTGCCGAAAGTTCTGACTTCTTCCGCCGTAAAAGCCGATGGAATCAGCGGCGTCCAGGTCGGCCCCGGGGCAACCGCATTCACCCGGATTCCCCGATCCGCCAAGGAAAGGGACAAAGATCGCGTAAAGGAGACGATAGCCCCTTTGGTCGCGGTGTAGTCGATCATGTTGGCCATGCCGGAAAAAGCGGTGTCCGACGTCGTATTGATGATGGAACTGCCGGCGGGCATATGGGGCAATGAAGCTTGGGTCATGTCGAAAAAAGAGAGGATGTTCGTCCGGAACGTGTTCAGCAGTTGCTCCCGGGTAATGTCCATGATGCTGTTTTGGTGGTACTGCACGCCGTGGTTGTTGACAAGCACGTTCAAGCGGCCAAAGGTCTTGAGCGTCGTCTCCACCACGAACCGGCTTGCGCCCTCCTCCCTCAAATCGGCGGCGATCGGCAAGCATTGGCGGCCGAACCGTCCAACGAGCCGCTGCGTTTCGGCCGCGTCCCGGTGCTCTTCGAGATAGGGAATCACTACGTCGGCGCCCTCCTTGGCAAATGCGATCGCTACCGCACGCCCGATTCCGCTGTCGCCGCCCGTGACGATCGCCACTTTATTCGTCAGCCTCCCGCTCCCGACATAGGCCGGATTCTCCGATATCGGCCTGGGCTCCATAAGATATTCCCGCCCGGGATGCCGGTCCTGATGCTGGGAAGGGAACACGACCGGGACCTCCGCACAATGCTGCTCCCAACCCAAATAAAGATATCCGGGGTACGTCATATACGCAACTCTCCCTTCGTCTGTTGCTTTTCTTCCATAAATGAAATGTATTATCTTCCAGGAAATTCATTCATGTTCATCCGTATCGCCGGGTGATATGATGACTTCGGGACAAGAATAAGGAAAGTCTTCCAACCGGTATCGATTGGCGTTAATTTATTAGGAGGAATGATCGTGATTGCAGTAAGAGAAGCCATGCTGGAGGATTTGCCGGAAATGCTGGCGATTTATAACGAGGCGGTCGTGAACTCCACGGCCACGTTTGATTTGGAGGAACAGTCGCTGCAGGAACGGAAAGTCTGGTTCCGCAACCACGGCGGCCGTTACCCGCTAATCGTCGCGGAAGTCCAGGGCAAGGTGGCCGGTTACTGCAGCCTGAGCCCGTTTCGCGCAAAACCGGCTTATGCCGGCTCGGCGGAGCTGTCGGTATACCTCGCCGCCGAATTCCGCGGCCAGGGTATCGGGACGGCCTTGACGCTGGATATCTTAAAGCGAGCCGAAATGCTCGGCTACCATACCGTGATCAGCTGCGTGGTCGGCGGGAACGAGGCCAGCCGGAAGCTGCACGAGAAATTCGGCTTCGAACACATCGGCTGCTTCAAGGAAGTGGGCCGCAAATTCGGGGAATGGCAGGACGTGCACTTTTATCAATATTTTACGGGCGCCAGCCGTTAAGCCGACGCCCGTTCGGGAAATTGTCCATAGGGCCGAGGACGGCCTTATTTGCGACGCATGTAATAGTACACCGGCAACCCGATCAACGTAATGGCGATGCCGATCAGGGACTGCACCGGGTTGCTCAGCACCGTGCTGATCAGAATATAGCCCCCTCCTACAATGCCGATCAGCGGCGTCAGAGGATACAGCGGGACCCGGTAACGGCCCGGGCCGGCCGGCATTTTCTTCCGCAGCAGGAACACGCCGAATACGCCCATGGTGAAGAAGATCCACAACACGAAAATAAGCAGGTCGGTCAGCGTATCGAACGTCCCGGAAAAAATATAGATGACCGCCAGCACCCCTTGAAAAAGGAGCGCGTTAGCCGGCGTTTGAAATTTCGGATGGATTTTGCGGAATACCGCGGAGAAAGGAATCTCCCCTTTCTCCCCCATCGCCTGGGGAACCCGCGCGGCCGTCATTAAGTATCCGTTGAGCGCTCCAAGGACCGATACGATGATTCCCGCGGTAATGAACATCCCTCCGCCGCTGCCGAACAGCGCTTCGGCCGCATCCGCGCCCGGCGCCTTGGAGCTGACGATCGCCTCATAAGGCAGCACCTTGAAGATGGCCAGATTAAACGTGACATATACGATAATCACGAAAATTACGCCGATGGAGATGACCTTCGGCAAGGTTTTGGCCGGATTCCTGATCTCGCCGGCCATATTGGTAACGCCGATCCAGCCGTCATATGCCCACAGCGTCCCCAGCACCGCCACGCCAAACCCCGCTCCCGTCGCGGCCGCGTGAATCCCGCTGAACCCGGGCGCCGAGCCCGTAAGCAGGCCAAAGCCGATAATGCCGACCACCGGGATCAGCTTGCCGACCGTGGCCAGCGTTTGGATGATCCCGCCGTATTTCGTCGCTATGACGTTCATCGCCAGGATGAAGGCCAGAATCGCCACGGCCAGCAGCTTCTGCTCAAGCCCGTTCATCGGCACAAAATAACCGGAATACGAGGCGAACGCGATCGCCAGCGCCGCCACCGAAGCCGGGTAGGAGATCACCGTCTGCACCCAGCCCAGCAGGAAGCCGAACACGTTGCCGTACAATTCGCCAAGATAGGTGTACAAACCGCCGGACCTCGGAATCGCGGCCGCGATCTCGGCTACGGACAAAGCCGAAGCCAATGTGATGATGCCCCCGGCCACCCAGGCCAAAATGCTCATCCAGGGCGAACCGGCATTGCTCAGGACGATCCCCGGTTTTAGGAAGATCCCCGACCCGATGATGACGCCGACAACGATGGCCAAGGCTTCGACAAAGTTGACCGTTTTGCGGATCGGCCGGTGTTCCTGCTGCGCTTGCTCAGTTTGCTTCATATGTCGTTCTCAATTCCTTCTGATTGCCGTATTTTTCGTAAATGGGAAGCAAGTCCGCAAATTACCGCATCATTATACTGTACCGGCCTTTTGTTAAGCAATCGGTTTTTGTGAAAAAACGAACGGATTTGATGTCAATTTATGGAATGTCGTACATTCATTTCATGAACCAGCGAATGGCGGCCATGATCAAGGAAAACACGGCGCTGATAGCGATACGGGCCCTGCCCTGCAATCCCCCGAACCACACATATAAAACCGCCCCGGATCATAGATATCCTATAGATAGTAATAGCGCCTATGTGAAAAGAAAGGCAGGGAATCAACCATGGCGGTTTCTTATATGGATTTCACCTCACCCAACGCTCAATTTTCGTTCGACGTCAACCGGAACACGACGGTCCGAAAGGATCAGCGCAACTTCATCAACGAACTGTCCATCCACCAGCTGAATACGCTGGGAAATATGTCGATGCTGGACACTTACCTGGACAAAGGCAACGTAATCGAGATGCATATTCATCAAAACGCCTCGGAACTCGTGTATTGCATTTCGGGGGAAGTGGTCGTTTCCATCATCAATCCGTTCACCAAGGAGCTGCGGCATTATCCCAACCGTCCCGGCCAGGCGACGAGCGTGCCCCAGGGCTGGTGGCATTATGACACCGCGACCATGGACGGGACGCATTTTTTGGCGATTTTCGATGCGCCGATTCCGGAGATCATCCCCGCTTCCGATATGCTGCGGCTGACGCCGCCCGAGGCTTTTGCGCATACCTACTGCCTGGATGCCGAGAAGGTCAGAGAAGCGTTTGCCCCTCTGAACCAAACCGTGATCATCGGTCCGCCGAAAGGCTGCCATCAAGAAAACCAAAACGCCCCATACCCGAACCAAGCGCCACAAGCCTATTCTCCGCATTCCAGCCATCCGCCTTACAACCAGGGTTACGGGCTTCGTCCTTATCAGCAAAGCGACGGCAATCCCCGGCGGCCGCAGGTCATCGGAAACGGCTGGGCCCATCTGTACCACAACGGACCGTAAGGAATTGCAAAAATGGCACAAGGCAAAAAAGAAGAGGCTGTCCCAAAAGGTAGCTAGTTAACCTACTCAAGGGTTGCTACTCGTTAAAAAGTTCTTATGTTAAAAAAACAGTCGAC
>NZ_JBNYYG010000110.1:0-3883 GCF_050565405.1 Paenibacillus macerans
AAGCTATTGAAGATATGTATGAAAAACTGAATACTGATCCGCAAATGCGGGCTCGTATTATCCAATTGGCGATCAGCCGAGCCGTCAGGGCGCACCAGCGCGGCAGTCGGCAACCCCACCGCCCCGTCCCGCTCCCCGGCCGAGCCGCCCGCATACGCGAGCAGGTTGCGCAGCAGCAAGCAAGCCTGCGGCACGCGCTCCGCATGAGCCATCAACTCCAGTTGATTGGCTACCGCCACACCGCGGCCGTGCCGGTATTCCAGCAGCGGCGACCACAGATCGCCGCCGTCGCCGAAATCGCCCGTGCTGCACTCCAGCAGCAGCGTGAAATCGCCGCAGACCGGCTTCTCGAAAGCGGCGCGGATGATCGGCGACGGGCCGTCTTCGGCAAGCTCCGGTTGCCAGAACATCAGGTCGTCGTCGCCGATCCCGGAGAGCGCCGGATGGCCGTAGTCCCCGGCATGGGCGCGCAGGAAAGGGCGCCGCGACAGCGTCAGCTTGCCGAGCGACAGCTGGTTCTGTTCCAGCAGCAGCAACCGGCCGCCACGCGCGACATAAGCTTGCAGCAGCCGCTCCAACTCGCCGTACGCATCCTCAGCGTAGCTTCCGATTACGAGTAAGCCGTCCATCGGCAGTTGATAAGGGGCCAACTTCTCCCGTTCCACCCGTTCACAGCCGGGAACCAGCCGGCGGATGGTCTCATAATCCGCGTCCTTCCCCCAATAAACCACCGGCCGGCTGATGGGAACGGGACGGCTCCGGAGGCTGGCAGATAGGATCCGGTAATTCAACCGCAGCTCATGCACCGGTTGACCGTCGTGAATCAACGTTGCCGCAAGCTCCGCCCGTCCTTCCGAATGGACGGGCAGCGGCTGCCATCTCATCCGGAGCAACTTGGGCTCCGCAGGGTCCTGAGTGAAGTCGAAGCTTTGTTCATGGACGAGCGTCTCCCCTTGCTTCACGGTCAATTTCACCGTGACTCTCTGAGCCAAAAGCGTGTCATTATACACGTCGAAGCTGCGGACGACCGGCTGGTCGTCATAGAAGCAGCGGTCGTATTCGGCGGCGAGGATCGTCGCCGGTTTAAACGCCTCCGCCAAGACGGCAAAGGCGGGATTAGGCCGATACGGCGGCTCTTCCTCCGGCAGCAGGCCGTTATGGATCGTCAGCGAATAAGCCGGGATCACCTTCGGCATCACGCCGGGGATTTCCGAGTTGACCGGCGGCGGGAGGATCACGTCCCGATCCGGCATCGCCCGCATGAAATAGTGGGCGAAATTAAACGTCGACAGGCCGGATACGCCCTGGCGGCGCGCATACTCCACGAACAGCCGCTCCTTCTCCGCCAAACCCAAGGCGCTTTCGTCCGTCCCGCGGTAAGCCCGCAGCCCGACATACATGCTGCTGTTCTGCGGACAGATGTACCACCAGCCGCCATGTTCGCCGAAGGTTAGCGGAACGGTGCGAGCCCATTGGCTGATCGTTCCGTCGATATTGTAATGGCGGCTTTCCACCTCCGTATGCGCTTTGGGCAGCAGCCGGTTATCCCCTTCGGCAACAATTGCCCGCGTCGGATCCAACTCCCGGATGGCTGCCATTAAGGCGGGGAGATGCTCCTTGAAGCCATCCCTGCCGTCCACCCAGCGCATCTCGTTCTGCACGCTCCAGAGGATGACGGACGGATGGTTTTTATCGCGTTGCACCAGCCGCCGCACATGCTGCCGGCAAGCCTCCAAATAGTCGGGATGGTCCGCCAGCATCGATTTGCCCGAGCCGTAGATGGCCGTTTCGTCGACGATCAGCATCCCTTCCTCGTCGGCGATGCGAAGATAGTCTGCCGGATAAGGCTCCGCGTGCAGCCGGATGCTGTTCACCCCTACGGAACGGCACATGCGGTACCAATTGCGGATATACGCCTCCGTCTGCTGCGCTCCGCCTTGAAAATGCCAAGAGTCGCCGCGCAGGTTCAGCGGAATCCCGTTCAGCTTAAACTGCGGACCTTCGCACCAAAACTCACGAAAACCAAACGTCTCCTCGCGCCGGTCAATCACCCGTTCCCCGTCCATCAGCTCAAACTCGGCCCGGTACAAAAACGGCGAATCGGGGCTCCACCGCTTGGCGTCGGCCCATTCCAAATCGAACAAAGCGCGGTAAACTTCCCCGCCTGGTTCGTTCTCGCACAGCCGTAACCACTGGGCTGACTCGGCGGAAACCAGTTCGGCCGGCCGGACTGCCATAAGTACCTGCTGTCCCATTCCCGTCTGCGTTCCTAGAGGAGCTCCCCCGCCTCCGTTCGAAGCCAGCCCCCCCAGCTCGCGAACCTGAAGCCTGACGCGCAGCGGCCCATCCAAAACGCCCGCCACTCCTATCGCCCCGCCGATGACGGCCTCTGCTTCAAGCCGGCCGTTCCGGACGGAAGTACGCAGGGTGACATCCTCTACGGCCAGCGCCGGGTAACTCTCCAGATAAACATCCTGCCAGATCCCCCGGCAAACGCCGCCAAACCAGGAGCCGACCAGACCGGTCACCTTTTTGGCACCGGAGGGCAACGTCGTTTGATCGAAGCTCCCGCAGACGAGATGCAGCTCATGCTCCCGTCCCGGCGTGACGAAAGACGTGATGTCGAGCCTTAGCGGCAGGTAGCCGTCCTCCCATACGGCGATTTCCCGTCGGTCCAGATAAATGACGGCCTTTTGCATGATGCCGTCCAGTCTTAGCACGATTCGCTGGCCATCCATCCTCTCCGGCACCCGAAAGCGGCGGTGCAGCACGCCTGCCTCGGCGTCGTCCCATTCCTTCGGGTAACCGTACAGGTCCATCGGAACGAAGCCATGCTCCGGGATTTCGCCAAAACGCTTTCCCGCCCCCTGCGCGTAGGTTCGCCTCCAACTGGAGGGAACCCTCACCTTCTGTGCCTCATATACGAGGGATTCCGGCAGCGTGCGGCGCCGCGGCTCGCCATACAGCGGCATAAAATCCCATTCTCCGTTCAGGCATAACGTATGACGCATCGTGTCTCCTCCTCCGTCCGGCGGAACGCCGCGTGCAGCACAAGCTCCAGCTTTCGCCAGAGCTCCTGTCCTGCCGGAACTCCCGTCCACGGGATAAAATGCGGTTCCATCGCTTCGGCCCAGCGTACCGGCTTGAGCGACGTGTTGAGCTTCCCTTCGTAGGTTGCGGGCTCTAGGGTCGCAGGCTGCTCCGAATAGAAAAACAACAAACTCTCATGCAGGCCGATGATGCCGTATTTGTCCCCGTCGCCCGGCTTTTCCTCTTGATATTGATAATGGTGGTAGATATAGCTCGCGGCTCCTTCCGGCTTCAGCCTGGCCAGCCTTCCGTAAGGTTCGGCCATGCGGTCCGAATGCCGCCAGGACATACCGGCAACGGGTTGATGGTAATGAAAAATATCCGTCATCGGCGCCCAACGCCGCTCCCTTTCCCCTCCCGGCCAAACAGCCAGCCTCTCATCGGCAGCCTTCAGCAGCCGCTCCGGCGGAACCGCCTCCCGCAAGCATTCATAATACAGATAGAACCGATTCCCGTCGGCGAACAAGCTGAGATGATCCACCTCCAGCCGTTCCATCGCTTCGGCCAGCGCAAGGGAAATCTCCGGCCCCCGCCAGATCTCCGCCGGCACCGCAGCTTTTTCCGCTTCGGCCCGGTATATGTACCGTTTCATGGTTAACCTCCCGATAGCTTTGGGAAATCTATACGAAAAATCGCATAGATTTCCCCCCGTTTACGTCGATTTCAAAGGAATATAATTGAAATTTCATACACATTGAGGCCTCTGGAGGTAGCGTCAAGAAGTTTGTGTAAACCAGTAGAAACATCCATCAGGAGGATGTGGTGGTGGGGGAGGAGGCCTCCTCCCCCACCA
>NZ_JBNYYG010000111.1:0-3436 GCF_050565405.1 Paenibacillus macerans
GTCACGTCGAAGATCCCGGTAATGACTCCGATCCAGCCGTCGCGCTGCAGTTCGGTCAACGCCCCGTGGACCAGCGAGTTGCCGACGCCTTGCCTGACGGCGGCGCGCCTCGCGGCGGCGCCCCGGCCACGGCCGCCGCCCAGCCTGCGGCGGCCGATCGCGCGCCCCTGCTCGAGGCGCGCGGGCTCAGCTTCGCCTTCGCCCGCAAGGGCGAGCCGGTGCTGCGGGACGTCCGCCTGACACTGCGTCCCGGCGAATGGCGGCTGCTTTGCGGCGACAACGGATCCGGCAAAACGACGTTGTCCCGCCTGATGATGGGCCTGCTAGAGCCGCCCAAAGGAAAGGTCTTCTGGCAGGGGAGGGATGCCTCCCGCCTGTCTATCTACGACCTGGCGGGGGAGATCGGCTACATCTTCCAGCAGCCGGAACAGCAATTCGTCGCCTCGACCGTGCTGGACGAGCTGCTGTACAGCCCCCGGGCCCAACTGCGGCTGCGCCCGCGCGACCCGGTGCCGGAGCCGCTGCGCTTGCGGGCGATGCGCATGCTGGCCGCGATCGGACTCGACGGCAAAACCGGGGAGTCTCCGTACTTGCTGAGCGGCGGCGAGAAACGGCTGCTCAGCGCGGCCGCCGGCATGATCTGCCCGAAGAAGCTGTATATCCTCGACGAACCTACCGCAGGCATCGATTACAACGGCGTCGGCATGCTGACGGGGTTATGCCGCGAGGCGCTTGACGAAGGCGCCGCGCTGATCATGATCACCCATGAACCGGAGTTGTTCGCAGGGAATCCGCTACGCCGCTGGAGCATCGCGGAGGGCCGGCTGCGGGAAGAAGCGTAACACCAGCCGGGCAACGGACGGCAAGCTACGGGAGATCCTCTTCCCGGCAGGCTTGCCGTCCGTCTTTCTTTTTCCGTAAGCTTCCTCTATAATGGAACCTTGTGAATTAGTGACATTCGATGGAAGTTGGATGGTAATAAGAAAGGAAGTCATCTTGATGCAAACTCCGCTACGACGCAATTACATATTGATCGGACTTATGCTTTCCACTTTTTTAGCGGCGATCGAAGGGACGGTAATCGGTCCGGCCGGCCCGAGAATCGTCGGCGATTTGGGCGGGGCCCAACTGCTGGGCTGGGTGTTTACCGCCTACCTGCTAACCATGGCCGTAACGACGCCCATTTTCGGCAAAATCAGCGACCTGTACGGCCGCAAGCTGGTGTTCGTCCTCTGCTCCCTGCTGTTTTTGAGCGGATCGGTATTGTCCGGGACCGCCCACGGCATGGGCCAGCTGATCGCTTTCCGCGCGCTGCAGGGCATCGGGGCCGGCGGCCTGATCCCGGTCACGTTTACGATCATCGGCGATATTTTTTCGATCGAGGAACGCTCCAAAATCCAAGGCTGGATCAGCTCCGTCTGGGGCATCTCTTCGCTGATCGGTCCGCTGTTTGGCGGGTATGTGGTCGATTCGCTGAATTGGCGTTGGGTGTTTTACTTTAACGTGCCGTTCGGCTTGCTTTCGTTATTTTTCATCATCCGCTATTTGCATGAACGGATCGAGAAACGCAAGGTCCGCATCGATTACCCGGGGGCGATCACCTTTACCGTAGGCGTGGCCGCATTGCTGATCGGTCTGGCGACGGGGGGGCAGCAGCTCGCATGGGATTCGCCGTGGATGATCGGCATCTTGGCGTTGGCCGCCTTGGCGTTGGCGCTTTTTTTCGTGGCGGAAAAATATGCGGAGGAACCGCTCGTACCGCTGAAGCTGTTTCGGATCCGGGACATCGCCTTCTCCAATCTGACCAGCCTGCTGGCCAGCGCCCTGCTGATCGGTCTGACTTCGTATCTGCCGCTGTGGATTCAGGGGGTGCTGGGCAAGAACGCCACCATCTCCGGCCTGGTCCTTGCGCCGATGTCGCTGGGCTGGATGCTCGGCTCCGTGCTGGGAAGCCGCTGGCTGATTACCCGCGGTTCCCGCTATACCTCTTTGATCGGCATGGTGATTATCGGTTTGGGCGCGGGCGGGATGGCCTTGATGGCGGAGGGGACGCCGATGTGGCTGCTGCTGTTGTTCAACGCGCTGTACGGGATCGGCTTCGGATTTTCGTTTACGGTATTTACGATCATCGCCCAATCCTCGGTCGGTTACCGTTTGCGCGGCGCTTCCACCGCGCTTAATTCCTTCGTCAAATCGATGGGGCAAACGATCGGCGTCACGGCGTTCGGGACCTGGATCAATTTGCATATCGCTTCGCAGACCAAGGGCGGAACCGTTGCGGGCGTGCCGATCTCCCAAAAGGATATCGACCAGCTGCTGTCCCCCGATAAAGTCCATCTGCTCGCCCCGGAGCTGTGGACCGGGCTTAAGCACGTGTTGGGGCATAGCCTGCATACGTTGTTCATCGTGATGGCCGTGATTGCGGCGGTCGGGATCTTCTGTGCGTTGGGCCTCCGCAATCGGACCCCCGGCCAGGAGGAGGAAGAGGCGGAGACGGAAAGTCCCGCAGGGGCCGGAGCCTAACGCAGTCCGCTGCCGTAAGGTTTGGGTCACCGCTCTTTTGTCCATTGCGCCGGCTGGCTTTCGCTCCCTTGAATCACGGTATCATCACTAACTTGAATATTCGCGCCTATGGCCGCCTTCTTTTCCGGTAAATCGGGAAGGGCGGCCTGATTGGCATGCACGGAATAAAAAAGCCCGCTTCTCCACATCTTAACGGGAAAGGGGAGGTGTTACCATGGAAAAAGAAATGACGCTTGATCAAAATACGCTGGTCGACGCATGGCAAAAACAGCTTCCGGAGTTTCTGAACCCCGGGGACTCGGCACAGGTGCAGGCCGACATGGGAGATCCGAAGGGGCTGCGGATCCATATCAATGCCGCGGGCCATCAGTTTTTTTCATTTGATTTCCAATGCTCTTATATGGACCCGCGCGAAGTTCGCGTTGAACTGGTCGACGTGGAGCGGGACGGGCAAACCGTGGCCGAGAACAGCGTGCAAATCCAGGAATTGACCGGGGATTACGTTCGCCACATCCACGAATGCGCGCAAGCATTAGGGTCGATGACGAACCCATAATCAGAAAGCGAGGACGATTTCGATGACACGAAGCAAATCGGGCATAGATAAGAACTTGACCAACGTCGCGGAGGATTTGGCGCGCAATCCGGTAAACGGCCAGGAGGCGCAGCAAATGCAGCAGAAGGTTAATGACCGCAGGCACCGGGACATCAACAATCGCGATCATAACAAAGACATGGATCCGACCCACTGAGGACTTGTGACCGGCCAACTCCCAATCTTGCCCCAAAATAACAAAGAGGCTGCTTCCGGATCAACTTCGAGTGACCCTGATATGCTCCCCATACGGTAGACAGGTGAAATAATAAAACCTGTTACTGTAGGGGGAGTATTTTTTATGTCCAAAAAAGAACA
>NZ_JBNYYG010000112.1:0-3421 GCF_050565405.1 Paenibacillus macerans
CTGCAATTCCGGCCAGTCCCTGGGGTCCAAGTGCTCCTGCTAGTCCTTCAGGTCCAAGCGCGCCAATCGCTCCTGCAATTCCGGCTAGTCCCTGGGGTCCAAGTGCTCCTGCAAGTCCTTCAGGTCCAAGCGTGCCAATCGCTCCTGCAATTCCGGCTAGTCCCTGGGGTCCAAGTGCTCCTGCAAGTCCTTCAGGTCCAGCTTCTGCAATGGCTCCCGCAAGTCCTTGAAGTAATTGTTGTCCTTTTGGCGGGGGACACGGCACCCGCACGATTTTTTTGTTAACCCGAAGACGACGGTTCATTCTCTTCTTTTTTGGATGGCACACAATTGCAATTTTCTTAGTACTCCGTTTTTTTCTATCCGGACAACTCAATAACGGCACCTCCCTATAAAGATGGTTCAGTATACGTGAGTTGTTTATTTTAGGCATGGACTAATGCCGGCTATCGGCTAGACGATTAACTATTTTTTAGAATACTGAGTTACCGTTATTGATTATTCTTCAAACCCTGCCTCTTCCTAGCAGGGCTTTGTTATCTTGAAATTGTTCTATGTTCTTGTCTGCAAGCTATTGAACGAGAACGCCAAAGAAGGCAGCAACAGGTCAGTTGTTCATCACCCGTTGCTGCCCTCAATTCCGCTTCCGGCTCTGCTTCGCCGGCCTTACTCTTCGCCCGTTGCGATTGGATTGTTCTCATACGAGATCCAGTCGCTCCAGCTTCCCGCGTACAGCTTGACCTGCGGGTAGCCAAGCCGGTAGAGGGCGAGCACGTTCGGGCAAGCGCTGACGCCGGAGCCGCAGTAGACGATGGCCTCGCGGCCTTCGTCCAGCGCGGCGGTTACCGGCGCCAGCTGCTCGCGCAGCTCGCCGTCGCTTTTCCAGGCGCCGCTGGCGTCCAGCACCTGCTTCCAGAACCGGTTGATCGCCCCCGGGATATGCCCGGCTTTGGCGTCCAGCGGTTCTGTGAGGCCGGCATAGCGATCCGCGGCGCGCGAGTCCACGAGCAACGTGTCGGGATCGCCCAGCGCCCGGCGCACGTCCTCTACGCCGGCCAGCATGTCCGGCCGGACGGCGGGGGTGAAGGCGGCGGGGACGACCGTCCGCCGCTCAGCGGTGACAGGGTAGCCGCCGGCCTGCCAGGCGGCGAACCCCTCGGCCATGACGTAGACTTCGTCATGGCCCAGCCAGCGCAGCAGCCACCACAGGCGGGAGGCGTTCAGGCCTCCCTGGTCGTCGTAGGCGACCACCCGGGTGGCGCCCCCGATACCGGCGCGGCCGAAGCGTTCGGCCAGCGCGTCCGGGGCGGGCAGGGGATGCCGCCCGCCATGCTCCGTGACCGGCGCCGACAGGTCACGTTCGAGATCAAGGTAGACGGCGCCGGGAATATGCGCGGCGTCGAAGGCCGTACGCCCGGCCTCCGGTTGGCCGAGCTCGAAGCGGCAGTCCACGATAACGAGGTCCGGCTCGTACATGCGGGCTACCAGCCATTGGGTTGAGACGATCGGATTCATGATTAACCTCCAAATCAGGGATGGGATCAGGCCGGATCAAGCCTTCCAAGCCGTTCGGCCATGTTATCCTCAATGTAGCATAGGGGGCGGGTCGGGGACAATTTATTTCGTATTTCCAAAGGCGACCCGGCCGTACAGATTTCGATTGAGGAACCGCCGCAACTCCGCTATAATGAAATGGTTTGCAAAGAGTTTCAAACAATTACAAACCATACCATCGACGGAAAGCTGGGAGACCTGACGAGTATGCATACCAACGGCAAGTCCATGGCTCAATACGAAATTCTTTACGTGATCGGAATCGTCGCCATTTCGTTTTCCTCTATTTTCATCCGCTGGTCCAATGCCGAAGTTTCGGCGATCGCCATGTACCGGATGTATTTAACCAATCTGCTGATGCTACCGCTTCTGTGGGGCTATCGGAGGGAAATTGCGCAACTCAGCGCCAAACAGTGGGGGCGTTTGTTATTCTCCGGGCTGATGCTGGGCCTGCATTTCCTGCTGTGGATGGGGTCGTTGCGGTTGACGACCGTGGCCAGCTCCACCGTCATCCTGACGCTGGAGCCGATCATCGTCATGTTCGGTTCCTTTTTCCTGTTCGGCGCCAAAATCAACAAAGCGATGATCCTCGGCATCACGCTGGCGCTCGTCGGCTCCATCGCTATCGGCTCCGGGGACTTCGCCCTGTCCGGCAAAGCGGTAACCGGCGATTTGCTCTCCCTGCTCGGTACGGTCGCAATCGCGATACATATCCTGGTCGGCAAGCAACTGTTGCAAACGATCAGCGCCTTCGTCTACAATTTCCTCGTGTTTGCCGTGGCGGGCACGGCGATGGCCGTCTATAACGTGGCTTCAGGCATTTCGTTTACCGGCTACGCCCCGCGCGAATGGGGAATCTTTCTGCTGCTGGCGATCGTGCCGACCCTGTTCGGGCATTATTTGTTCAACTGGCTGATGAAATACCTCAGCGCTTCGGTGGTTTCGATGGCCGTTCTCGGCGAGCCGGTGTTTGCTTCGCTGCTGGCCTGGCTGCTGCTCAAGGAAAGTCTGACCCCGCTGCAGCTATCCGCCGGCGTGCTGATTTTGTGCGGCGTATGGATTTTTATCCGTTACGGCAAAGAGGCCTCCCCGCTGAAGCCTGAAGTCCCCGCGGTGTTGACGGCGGGGCAGGAAGGCAAGGTCGGTTAGGGCACGGCGATGGGGGAGGAGTAAAGAGCTTCCAGCCTTTATGCCGGAAGTCGGGGGTTCGCCCGGACTATTTTCTCAACTCGAAAAACTGGCATTCCCGGCGAGGATGGTAGGACAGCTCGCTCACCCCGGCTTGGGTGATGATCGTATCGTCCGTGAAGCGGATCACGATGCTGCCGTTATCGATCAGGTGATCGTCTTGGAACACGCGGATGCGAAGCTTCCGGTCCAACGCTTCCTGGAAATCCTGGTCGGTATGCAACTCTCTGGTGATAGGCAAAGCGCTTCAGCTCCTTTTTTTGCGTAAATGCGGAACAGCCTGCTAGCAGAACTCTAGTTATTGTACCTGGATCCTTGTCTCTTGAAAAGGGAACGTCCGGCGCTCCCTAAGCCCTCATCGCTTGATGGGGGCTTTTTTGACAATAAAGAAGGTATGGTCTATGAATATCCACGAAAAAGCCGCTAAACGCTACTCGCCGTCTAGCAGCATAAAGGAAATAGAGGCAAAAAAGGACCTTATTTTGACTTTTTAGGCTCGCGCCCGGCTAATAGGGCACTAGCGTTGCATTAAATCTACAAGGTACCGGCCAGGCGTTAAAATTGTATTCGATTTTTCGAATACAATTCGTCACGAACGACAAAAATTGCGAATTGTATTCGATTTTTCATACAGATTCTCGGCTTCCGTCTTCCTGAGGCCCAATTAAGTATGAAATTT
>NZ_JBNYYG010000113.1:0-3101 GCF_050565405.1 Paenibacillus macerans
CAAACGGGATAATTGTGCAAAGCTTCCGGACAGCGAGTGTTAACCTAACGCCAAAGGTTGCCGGCTTAACTGTCAAACATTAATGAAACGCTAGTGGCAAATAAGGGAGATTTATGTCCTTATTTATGCTTCAGGTGGATCAAAACGCGACCTGCTTAATCCCAATGCGCTTGCTTGATCGCCATGATGCGCAGTCGGCTGGTGTCGGCGAACCACTGTCCTTCCCGGTACAGGGCGGGTTTGACCATAGTCTCGATGGCATCGTAGATCGCTGCTTTTTCCGCGGAAGGGACGTCCGGGAAAAAGTAATCGGCGAAACTGTCCAACCAGTTCCGTACCCCCGCCTTTAGCGGAGAAGGGACGTCGAAGTGCTGGGCGAACACGACGCGGAAGCCGGTCCGCTCCAGCAGGGCGGCGTATTCGCCGATGCTGGGCAAGTACCACGGACTTCTTCCCGCCCCCGCGTAACCGTGCGTTTTGAGGACCTGCTCAATGGCCCGGGTCAGCGAGGCTACATTGCCTTTCCCGGCGAATTCGGCCACGAATCGGCCGCCTTCCCGAAGGGCGAGCCAGACGGAGCGGGCGGCGGCGGGAGGATCTTTAACCCAGTGCATCGCCGCATGGGAAAACACGGCGTCAAAGCTTGCGTCGGTTCGGTAGCGGCAAACGTCTTCCGCCAGGATATTCAATTCGAGATGCTTCTGTTTCGCCCGAAGGATCATCTCCTCCGACAGGTCGATCCCGGTGGGGACCGCTCCGGCGGCCGAGATTTGAGCCGTCAGGTCCGCGGTTCCGCAGCCGACGTCAAGAATCCGCTCCCCCGGCTTCGGTTGAAGTAAGGACAGGATTTCGGCGCCCAGCTTGGCGTTTGCGCTTTGGTGTTCATGATCCGCGTTCCTGGTTTTGCCGATTTCCGGGTTCATCCGTTTCTCCTCCAAGCTTCCAGATTCAACTCGTTGTTCATGGCCGCTGCGGCGAGTGCGCCCATGGCGGCGGCGGCAATGGCTTGATACATTCGCGATGCCGCGTCTCCGGCGCTATAAACGCCCGGAACATCCGTTTTCCCGAATTCGTCGACGATGACCGTGCCCGCCTCGTTAACGCGGCAGCCGAGGGCTTGCGGCAGCTCCGACCCCGTAACCAGCTCCGGTTTGAAAAAAATCCCCCGGCACGGAATAGCCGTACCGTCTTCAAGAACCACCTGCCGCACCATCCCGTCGTCCGAATCGATGGAACGGATCGGCGAGTCATAGATGGGAACCCCGTGCCGCCGAAGTTCTTCGCGTTCCGCGTCCGCCAGTTCGTCGGGGCCATTCGTGCAAAACGTGAAACGATTCGTCCATCCGGAAATCAACGGGGCGAAATGCACAGCGTCAGCTCCCTTGTTGATGATGACAAGGGGCTCGTCGCGCAATTCCCACCCATCGCAGTAGGGACAAACGAAGGCGCTTTTCCCGTACACCTCGGGGAGTCCCGGAATGTTCAGCGGCCGATCCTTCATGCCAACGGCAAACAGCAGCTTCCTGCTTCGAAAGGTTTGCCCTTGCTCGGTTGCGATATGGAAATCGCCGTCCTTCCCATGAATCGACACGGCCGTATCCGCCGCAAAAGAGACGGACGGATAGTTGCCGATCTGTTCCATGGCAATCCGCCGGAATTCGCCCGGTTTTATGCCGTCGCGCGTCAGAAACCCGTGGGCTTCTCGGGTCACGGCGTTGCGGGGCCGGCCTTCATCGATCACCACGACCTTCTTTCTGGCCCTTCCCAGCACGAGGGCCGCATTCAGGCCTGCCGGGCCTCCGCCAATGATCACTGCATCGAGAAGTTGATTTCCCATTTCGCAAAACACCTCCATTGATCTATAGTATCCGCAATCAAGTATTAGAAGCCGATCGCTTTCTTGCGCAGCGGTCAGCCAGAGAGGGAGCAGCTTAAACCGGGTGAATCGTATGCTCCCGCAATCAATTACGGACTTTGCGTATCTATAATATGCGTTATACGTGAGGCTGTCAAGCGACACGGCATGAGGCCGGATGTTCTTTTCAAGCGGTTTGCTTCATATATAAGCGGTTTCTTTATGACGTCTTTGCAACATGTTGCGGCAAGGGTGAAAATGCGAACTTGGAGTGATATAATAGACAAGATTTGTGGATCGAACGAAGAATGGGAACGAGTTGGCAAGTAAAGACTTAGCAATAAAAGCGGAGGGACAAACTATGGCAAAATTGGTGATATGCGATCACCCCTTGATTCAACACAAACTGACTTTTATCCGTGATATGCGGACGAACACGAAGGATTTTCGCGAGCTGGTAGACGAAGTGGCGACTTTGATGGCTTATGAAATCACGCGGGACATCCCGCTTGAATCGATCAAAGTGCAAACGCCGGTCGCCGAGGCCGAGTCGAAAGTCATTTCCGGACGGATGCTGGGACTGATCCCGATTCTGCGCGCCGGTTTGGGGATGCTGGACGGGGTATTGAAGCTGCTCCCGGCCGCGAAGGTTGGTCATGTGGGGTTGTTCCGGGACCCGGAAACGCTGCAGCCGGTGGAATACTACATTAAGCTGCCGACCGACGTACAGGAACGCGAATTGATCGTCATCGATCCAATGTTGGCCACGGGAGGATCCGCCATCGCCGCGATCACGGCCTTGAAGAAACGCGGCTGCACCCAGATCAAGATGATGAATCTGATCGCCGCGCCGGAAGGCGTCAAGGCGGTGCACGACGTGCATCCCGACGTGGACATCTACGTGGCGGCTTTGGACGACCATCTGAACGACCACGGCTACATCATCCCAGGTTTGGGCGATGCCGGCGACCGTCTGTACGGAACTAAGTAAAAGTGGGGTTTGACCGCAAAATCGGTTACTCAGAGGAGGATCCCCGATAATTGCTGCAAAAGTGCAGTTATTTTCCCGGGATTAGGCTGAATCTCGGGAATTCCTGCAAAACTGTAGTTATTTTAGATAAAAAGTGCTAATTATCCGAATACCCGCTAAAATACCTGCATTTTCCTCTAGGCCCCCTAAATAAACTGGAGTCCTCTCCTACAAGGATTTACAATGGAAATAAGGGAGAGGATTAAGTTATGGGAA
>NZ_JBNYYG010000114.1:0-3002 GCF_050565405.1 Paenibacillus macerans
TTCCCATAACTTAATCCTCTCCCTTATTTCCATTGTAAATCCTTGTAGGGGAGGACTCCAGTTTATTTAGGGGGCCTAGAGGTTTCTAAGAAAAAGCCTGCATTTTTGCAGGAACTCCTTGAAATCGCTTGGTATGCGGATTCCGCAGGCTCCCTGACAGATTCAATGCAACGCCAAAGCTTATTTTTAAGACTATCAAGCGACAGCTACCTTGTATCTCCAGAAAACCTGCCGCTAATAAAGGATTTAACGACATCTTCGAGAAGGCAAGGTTTCGATAGAAGCTTTGTTATGGGCGAATTTCCGGTTCTTCAACCACGCCGTCGTTCTCCGGCACGATACCGTCACCGGTTTCGGGCGCCTCGAGCTTTTGGATTTCGATTTTCCGGATCCGGCTGTCCGCGCGCTCCAGCACCGTAAACCGTAAATCCCCGTACTCCAGCACGGTCCCCTCCTCAATATCGAGATAATGCCCGTAAATCCAACCGCCGATCGTATCCGCGTCCTCTTCCTCAAGATCGGCGAGGAGCAGATCGTTGATTAGCGAGACAGATACCTTTCCGTCCACAATGAGGTGATTCGCCGCAATCTCCGTAATTTCCTGCTCCTCTTCGGCATCGAATTCGTCGCGGATGTCCCCGACGATCTCCTCCAGGATATCCTCGATCGTGACCATCCCGCTCGTTCCGCCGTATTCGTCGATCAGCACGGCGATATGGGAGCGTTCCTTTTGCATCTTGGTCAATAAGGCGGGAAGCGGGATGTTTTCCGAAACCGTCATCACATGCCGCACGAGCGCGGCAAACGGGACGTCCGCCTGATCCTCGCCGGAGAGAAACAGCGACTTCGTATTGATGACGCCGATGATGTCGTCTTTGTTCTCGCGAATCACGGGGAATCTTGTGTACTGCTCCCGTTTGATGACCTGCAGGTTCTCCTCCCGCGATTTGTTGGCGTGCAGGCAGACCATATCCGTTCTCGGCACCATGATGTCCTTGGCCAGCAGATCGTCAAAGGCAAAAATCCGGCTGACGAAGCCGTATTCGTTTTTGTTGATCTGACCGCTTTCCAGGCTTTCGCTAAGCAGGACCTGCAGCTCCTCTTCGCTGTGCGCCTCGCTCCAGCCCGCCGCGGGTTTCAACCCGATCAGCGATACGATTCGGCGGGAGGAACGGTTGAGCAGCCAGACGGCCGGGTACAGGAGGGAACTGAACCACAGCAGCGGACGGCCTGCGGCCAGGGCAAAAGCTTCGCCGCGTTGGGCGGCCAGCACCTGCGGGACCAGCCCGCCCAGCACGACGTGCAGATAGGTGATGACGATAAACGCAATAAGGAAGGACAGGAACGTTTGGGCCGTCGCCGATAGAGGAAGATCGTCGAACAAAGGCCGCATCAGGCCGCGGACGGCAGGTTGGCCGAGCCAGCCCAGCGTCAAAGAGATGGCGGTAATGGCCAGTTGGCAGGAGGAGAGCGCATGGTCTGCGCGGTCCGTCAACTTTTTGAGCGCGCGGGCGCCGCGGCGCCCTTCCCGGAGCATCGCGTCCACCCGGCCCGGGCGCAAGTCGCGCAAAGAGGATTCGGCCAGCACGAACAGCGCGGTGACGGCGATCAGCAGAAAAATGAGGAACAGCTTGATAAAGGCGTTTCCGTCCAGGTTCATGGGATAAAACTCCTTCTGGTTCTGAGATGAGAACTGGTTCGGTATGTCGGGGGAGCGAATTTCGCTTGCCCGTGTGGTAAAATCAAGGAGGAAATGATATGCATTCCAAGCCCGATTTTCATAGTGTAACCCGTAAGGAGAGAATCATGACGAAGCTGCCGATGCCGATAGATGAAGTTATTCCTAAGTTAAAAGAAGCCCTGCAGGGTGCCGGTACCGCCGTGCTGCTGGCCGAGCCGGGGGCGGGCAAAACGACGCGTACGCCGCTGGCGCTGCTGGACGAGCCTTGGATGGAGGGGCAGGGTATCCTGCTGCTGGAGCCTCGCCGGCTCGCCGCGCGTTCTGCGGCCGTATTTATGGCCGAACTGCTGGGCGAACAGGTCGGTGAGACGGTCGGTTACCGCATGCGGGGAGACAGCCGCGTATCGGCGAAAACCCGGATCACGGTGGTGACCGAGGGGATTTTGACGCGGCTGCTGCAGCAGGACCCGGCGCTGATGGGGACCGGACTCGTGATTTTCGACGAGTTCCATGAGCGCAGCCTGCATGCCGATTTGGGCCTGGCCTTGGCCTGGCAAAGCCGCCAGCTGCTGCGCGAGGATCTGCGGCTACTGGTCATGTCGGCGACGCTGGAGGCGGGGCCGGTCGCGGCCCTCCTGGACGAGGCGCCGGTCGTGCAGAGCCGTGGACGGATGTTTCCGGTGGAAACGGTATACGTACCGGGGGCACCGAGGGAGCTGCCGGAACAGTCGGTGGAGCGGGCGGTCCGCCGCGCCTTGGCGGCGCATGAAGGCAGCCTGCTCGTGTTCCTGCCCGGTGCGCGGGAAATCCGCCGAACCGGCTCGCGGCTCGCGGGTACGCTGCCGGAAGGCGTGCTGCTCGCGCCGCTGTACGGGGCGTTGCCGCAGGCGGAGCAGCGCCGGGCGATCGAAGCCGCCCCCGCAGGGCAGCGCAAGGTCGTGCTGGCGACGTCGATCGCCGAGTCGAGCTTGACCGTGGGCGGAGTAACGGTCGTGATCGACAGCGGCCTGCGCCGCACGTCGCTGTTTTCGCCGCGCACCGGCATGAACCGGCTCGTCACGGTGCGGGCGGCCCGCGACTCCGCCGACCAGCGGCGGGGCCGCGCCGGGCGGACGGCGCCCGGCGTCTGCTACCGCCTCTGGAGCGAGGCGGAGGACCGCCTGCTCGAGGCGCGCACGCCGCCGGAGATGCTGGAGGCGGACCTTGCGCCGCTCGCGCTGGAGCTGGCGGCGTGGGGCGCCGCCTCGCCGGACGAGCTGGCGTGGCTCGACGCGCCGCCGCCGGCGCCGTACGCGCGCGCCGTCCAGCTGCTGCGCCAGCT
>NZ_JBNYYG010000115.1:0-2996 GCF_050565405.1 Paenibacillus macerans
TTAGTTGATAGAAGGACCAAGATACTGATTCATAACGTTCGTTAAGTTGAATCTTTTCCGTTTTACTACGAACGCCAGTTAAATTCTCCAACACCATCAAGGTGTTTGCACCATACTTACGGACGAGTGCCTTCGATACACAATGATTAACATCGTGCATCCAACGGTTTTCTCGTCCTCCCATCCGCTTTAGTTTCCTTCTGGCGGAGGCTGTGCCGACTTGTTGCACTTGTTTACGCATATGCTTGTACCTCGACCGCTTGTCTTTGATCGGTCGACCCTGGAAGAACGCACACTTGCCCTGCGAATCATAACTGGTGGCGATAAAGTTGATCCCAAGATCAATACCAACGACTTGATGGATGGCTCCGGTTTCGACTTCGTCGATTTCTTTAGAGACTGGAATATGGAGGAAAAACTTCCCCTTCTTATGGACCAACTTTGCAGTACCGTATGACCATGATCCGTCAAAGTAAGATTCCATACCTTTCGTTATGTAAGGTACTTTGATCCGACCATACAGCGTGTTGAGGGAGATGATTTGTTTGGAAAGCGAATAGTCTCGATTCCACACCAGGTCGTACTCGGGTTTCTTGAAAAGGACACGTGTCCAAGGGTGTTTGTTGCCGAGTAACGACTTGTATCTGGCAATGACGGTTCTCATAACGGACTGGGCCATTTGCGACCGGAGCGAAAAAGCATTGCGCAATTCACGATACATCATGTTGTGGAGTAAAGTCTTGGAGAGGATTTTGTCTTGATGCACAAGTACAGACATGTGGTTGCTCGCATCGCGGTAAGCGAACAGGGTTTGTCGTAACCAATCCGCTTGTTGCTCATTAGGCAGTATTTTCACCTTCGCTGTTAAAGTAAATTTCAAACCTGTCACCACACCTTAAAGAAGGGTGAAGTCAATACAAGGAAGCAACATTCTCTTATTCGATTATACCAAACATTTGTTCTCATTTGAAGTGATAGTAATTATTTTGAAGGGAGGAAGTAAAGGAATATAGCTTGTCAGTGAGGTAGAGACTACATAAATTCCTCTCATGACTAAAGTCTCGAGTATTTCTTTACGCTATCCATGAATTCCGAAAGAAATCATCGATGCGCTAAGGGCTTATCTAAGCAAAAACGAATATGCTGTCAGTGAAATTGCCTATTTGCTCCATTATTCGGAACCGAGCGCGTTTCATAGCGCCTTTAAAAAGTGGACGGGATTGACGCCGGGACAATTTCGTGCGAGAGCCTTGAACGAACTGCCGGATCCCGTTTGAGCTATCCCATGAAAAAAGAGAAGAAGCCCTCCTTGTAGAATGGTCGATCGACGCATCCTTTTGCCAAGGAATGGCTTCTTTTTGTTTTTGACGCGATATTACTTGCCGTCTTTGCCGGACTTGAACACTTCGCCGATCGCACCGAGGCTTCCCAGCGTTTCGATCGCATTGGAAGGAATGAATACTTTGTTGGCCGGCCCTTTGGCGACTTCCTTCAGTGCTTCGAAGGACTGGTAAGCCAAGACCGACTCGTTCAGGGCGGCGTCGCGCAGCATTTCGATCCGCGCTTTTTCGGCCGCAGCGACCGCTTCGATCGCCTTAGCTTCCCCAAGCGCTTCCAGTTCTTGCGCCTGGCGCAAGCCTTCGGCTTCGCGGATCCGCGCTTCCTTGTCGCCCTCCGCCTTGAGGATTTTACTTTGCTTGTCGCCTTCCGCGCGCAGGATCATATCCTGCTTGGCGGCTTCGGCTTCGAGCACGATGGCCCGTTTGTTCCGTTCGGCCTTCATCTGTTTGTCCATCGCTTCTTGGATATCGACCGGCGGTCTGATGTCAAGAACCTCTACCCGCTCGATCCGTACGCCCCATTTTTCCGTGGCTTCGTCGAGCGCGACGCGGATATCCGTCGAAATTTTCTCCCGGCCGGACAACGTTTCGTCCAGCTCCATCTTCCCGATGATTTGCCGCAGCGTTGCTGTCGTAATATTACGAACCCCGTATACAAAATCAGAAATGCCGTAAGTTGCTTGCTCCGCATTGACGACCTGATAGAAAATAATCGTGTCGATTTGTACCTGCACGTTATCCTTCGTAATGACGGTTTGCGGCGGTACATTGGTCTGTTGAATCCGTAAATCGTGATAAGTCCGCACTTGGTCGATGACCGGGATCAGAATGTTAAGACCCGGCGTCAGCAGGCGGTTGTATTTACCAAGCCGTTCAACGACCCCAACTCTTTGCTGCGGCACGATCTTGACCGTTAGCGAGATAAACACGACAACAACGACGACAATGACCGCAATAATGGCCCATTGCATTAAATAATTTCCTCCCATCTTTCGACTTCAATAATGGTACTGCTCCGCTTCAGCACCCGGACCCTCTCGTCCTTGCCGATCGAGACGTCCGCCGTGGCGCTCCAAGAATCTCCCCCAACCTTCACGATGCCGTATTGCCCTTGTTCTATCGGCTCCACCACGATGCCCTGCTTACCTACCAGTTCGGTACCGATATCCTTAAACCCTTTTGCTGCGCGAAATTTTCTGGAGAGCGGTTTCGTAAATACCGTCAGCACCATGGCCACCAGACAGCCCGCAACCACCTGCCAGAAATAAGCGTCGGGGGCTACCCAAGCTACGACCGCCGCAACCAGCGCCCCGATGCACAGCCATAGCAGGTAAAAAGTCATCGTCATCATCTCCAGCACGAGCAAGATCCCGGCGACGATGAGCCAAATCGCCCATATCTCCATCCCCCTGTTGCACCACCTTTCCGCAATATAATTATATATACGGTGACAATACCAAAAAGTATCAAGGAATGATATGGTCTCGCGGTATTTTATGCCATGAATCCCTCGGTATGGCTTCCCTATTCAGCAGCTTGGCAAAAAAGTCCCCAGCCCAAAAAGCCAAAAATGGTCAAGCCCCAATTTTGTAGACATTGAAAAAAGCCCTTAAGCTGCAAGCTGGCGCCGGAACTCTACCGGTGTCAGCTTGTTTA
>NZ_JBNYYG010000116.1:0-2889 GCF_050565405.1 Paenibacillus macerans
CGCCCTGCCGCGCGCCTCCGGCCGGCAGCGCCGGGCCGGAGACCTCGCCGCCGCCCTCGGGACGGCGGCGCTGTTCGCCCTGATGCACCTGCAGTTCGGTGCATCGGGCGCATGGGCGGTCGGCCTGCTGCTGACCGCGCTGGCCGTGCTGATCGCGGTCACGGACCTGACCGCGAAGATCATCCCCAACGGCGCCTTGCTCGGCTTCGGCGCCGTGCTGCTCGTCGCCGCCCCGCTGGCCGGCGGCGGCCCGCTGTGGAGCCACGCGCTGGGCGCGCTCAGCGGCGGCGGGCTGCTGCTGGTTCTCGCCCTTCTCACCTCCGGCCGGGGGATGGGGATGGGCGACGTGAAGCTGCTGGCCGTGTTCGGCTGGGTCATCGGCTTTCCCGGCGTACTTCTGGCCTTGTTTCTGGCCAGTGCCGCCGGCGCGGCCGCCGGACTGCTGCAGCAGGCGCTGGGGCGTAGAAGCCGCGGCCAGGCGCTGGCGTTTGGTCCCTTTTTGGCGATCGGCACCTTAGCGATTTACATGTATGGAAAGGAGATCATCCATTGGTATCTGCAAAACGTCATGCCTCACTACTAAACCGGCGGCCGTCGAACATCGGCATCACGATCGATGAGGATGGGATCCGTTACGTAAAATTCAACCCCAAACGCGGTACCGTGGAGCGCGCCGGCATGCTGCCGGTGGATGCCGGGCTGAACGAGGACGGGGTGCCCGACGTGTCCGGATTGACGGAGGTGGTGAAGCGCTGGGCGAATCGGCGGGGACTCACCGGAAAAAAAGTTCATTTGGCCGCTCCAACCGCCCAGTCGTTTATTCGTCTGCTGCAGGTACCTAAGGTCAAAAAAAGACAGCAGCGCCGCGTGACCGATCTGGAAGTCGAGGGCAGCATCCGTTTGCCCTTTGAGGATCCGGTCATCGACTACTATTGGATGGAGGAGCGGGAACAGGAAGATTCCCTGCTTACTCTCGTCGCCGCCGTGCCGCGTCCGGTTATTCAAGAGATGGTCACCGCGCTGGAGCAGTCCGGACTGCGTTTGGAATCCGTCGATTTGGCCACGATCGCATTGTCCCGGATACTCCGGCAGCAGCATTTGCTGAGCGAAACCAGTAACGTGATGGCGATCAATTTTAAAGCCAAAGAAGCGGAAGTATATACCTATCACCGCGGACTTCCCGATTTCGTGCGGACCTTTCCGCTGGAGCCGATGTCGGGGGACCGTCTGAATTCATGGCGGTATGGGGAAATCGTTTCCTCGGTGACCCGGATCATGAACTTTTACGAGTACACGCTCCATGAAGGCCATGAGCGCGTGCAAAGCATCATGATTGCCGGCGCAGCACCGGACAAACCGGAAATCGCGCGGCAATTGTCGGGGGCTTTCGAGCAGGTGGCCGTGTCCGAAGTCGACCTTTCTCCTTATTTTGCCGGGATGGAAATGGCCGACCAGGGCAGCTATGCGATCGCGCTCGGACTGGCTTTGAAGGGGGCGGTAACCCGATGATCGATATTAATCTGCTTCCGCCCAAAGAACGTTCGGCCTCGGCCGGACGGGGGATTCCGGTCTTGCTTCTCCTCGTCGGCCTGGGGATCGGCACATATTTCGGGTACGATTACCTGAGGGTAAGGGAGTCCGCTGCGGCGCTGCTGAATTCGATTGCCGAAACGGAGCAGCAGCAGGTGATGCTGCAGCAGGAGCTGCAAAGCTTGGGGGCGTCGGGCTCAGGTTCCGTAGACGGAAGTCTTATTGATGCGCTCGCGCTGCAGCGTCCCGATCTAAAAGCGATGCTGGGCAACCTGACCGCACCGCTGCAGGCCGGAAGCAAGCTGGAGACTGTGGAGCTTAGCGGCAACGGCTTGGCGTGGACTTGTCGGTTTCCCGGTCTGAGCGAGGCCAGTGCCTACTCGGCTGCGCTTCGGGAGTCCTCCGGCAAGAGCGGGGAACTGATTCGATCGGTCAAGGAAGCCCCGGGGCAAGGGTACATCGGATCCTTTCAACTAACGCCGGAGGCGGGTACGGCGGAAACGGCGGGTGATGCCAAATGAGGACGGGAACCCAAAACGGGTTGGCCGGTGCCCGTTGGATGCTGGCAGCCGCCGTCATCATGCTGGCGGCCGGTTCGTTTTACTTTTTCGGCTATCGGCCGGCCGTGTCGGAATCCGCGAGTCTGCAATCCGAACGCGAAGAAAAAGAACAATTCCTGCAAAAGACTGCGGCCGTCGTCAGTGCCAAGCGAGATGAGGCGGCTGCGGGCAACGCTTCGGCCGATGCGGCCAAACGCGAAGCCACTATCCCTGCCCGGCCTGATCGGGAGGGCATTTTGCTGGATTTGGAACGGGCCGCGAAGGAATCCGGCGTGCAGCTGCAGGAGATCGTGTTCGAGGAGCCGGAAGCCGGTCTGCAGGAAGGGGCTTTGGAAGGCGTCTCTACCGTAGATTCTTCGGCCTCCGACGAGAATGGCTTCATTGCGGGCAATACGGCAACCTCCAACCCTTCCCGGTCCTTCTCCGGCGGCTTGTCCGCTGCTTTGCATGGAGCGGGGCTTGTCGAGGAAACCGCCCTGGGCTCGGCGGGAATTTCGGCCGTATCGCTGCAAGTGAATCTCAAAGGCACGCTGGCAGCGGTCCAAAGCTTCTCGGCTAGTTTGCAGGAGGCGGAGCGGTTATACGTAGTCCGTTCCTTTGGGTATGGGCGCGATGAGGTTACGGGTAGCGAAACCTCCGTGATCGGTCTTGCGGCTTTTTACCGGGAGTAACGTTGATTCCTATCCCAAAGAACAAGAAAAGCATCCCCGGCTTTTGGAGTGCACCCCTTATACTAGACATTGGAAACCCCCCTTGGGTAAACCGATGAAATATAAGGGGTGCATTTTTCATGGCGATC
>NZ_JBNYYG010000117.1:0-1811 GCF_050565405.1 Paenibacillus macerans
AGCGGTGAGCGAGAAACTGGGCATCGCCAAACAAATCATCGAGGATGAGCGATTACTCTCTCACAAGGGGATTCTCTCCGCCATCGATCCGGATGCACGTTTCGGCTGGAAGAGTAGTTCGAAATCGTTCTTTGGCTACAAAGAACATATCGCCATGACGGAAGAAGAGATCATTCCCGCGCTGGAGGTAACACCGGGAAGCACCGACTGAAGCTGCTTTTTCCGTCTTATCGAATTTATTTTCCAGTTCCGAGCCCCCAATACCCTAAAAACGAGGCTTTTGCAGGGCTCTCGTAATGGGGGTCCTTTTTTTCGTTTCCCTTTCTTGCGGAAAAGAAGGATTGCTAGCTATTTTGGTAGCGTACTATAATAACAGTAGTAGTCCGTAGTTCTTTGTTCCTATTTTTGGGAAAATAAAGAGGCCCGGATCCTTAGTAATACCCTTAAGGAGAGAGTAGAGGATGGCAATTATCCCGATCGCGGAAGTTAAACCCGGAGTCAAGCTGTTAAGTCACGTATATAGCCCGTTAGGCGGTCTTTTGCTTCAAAAGGGAAAAGTATTGCTTCCGAGAGATTTGGATATCATACGCGCCTTCATGATACAGCAGGTAGAAATTGATGATCTGCAGAATGCCGAACGTAAGGTAGCGGGAGCAGCGCAGGAACTTCCGAAACCGGCTCCGATCGTCTCCCTGGCCCCGGTTAGCGCGGAGATCGATACTCGTAGCCCCTTGACTCCATTTCATTTGGAGTATGACCGGATGCTGCATTTGACGAAGAGCGCTTTTCAATCCGTCTTGGCCTCCGAACTGCCGATTTACGAGCTCCGCCATCAACTGGAGGCGTTGATCCGCCAATTGAAGCATTATCATGTACTGACCTTTACGCCGCGGAATCGCAATGAATACGACTATTTGTACCATAACGCGATTCTATCTTCGTTGACTTCGTTTCTATTGGCGCAATGGCACGGACTGCCTCAGAAGGATTGGATGCAGGTGGCGTTTGCCGGGCTGCTGCATGATATCGGCAATACGAAAATCGACCCGGAGATTCTTTATAAACCGGCGCCGCTAACGGCGGACGAAGCTGAAGAAATGCGCATGCACACCACTTACGGCTATCAACAGTTGCGCAAAACGGCGGCGATCAACGAGGGCGTCCGGCTGACGGCGCTGCAGCATCATGAAAAAATGGACGGGACCGGCTATCCCTTCCGCTTAACCGGCGACAAGATACATATCTATGCCAAAATCGTAGGGGTCGCTGACATTTTCCATGCCATGACGTTGAATCGGCGTTACCGTCAGGCCAAGTCGCCTTATTTGGTGCTGGAGGAGATTCGCTCCGAGTCCTTTGGCAAGCTTGATCCCGGCGTCGTTCAGACCTTCGTGGACAAGGTAACCCAGTTCCATCACGGTACGCGCGTGCGCTTAAGCAACGGGAGCGTGGGGGAAATCGTGTTCTCCGATCGCAATCATCCCACGCGGCCGATGGTTTCGGTTAAAGGCGGAATCGTCAATTTGATGCACGAAAGACAACTGCATATCGAGGAAGTTCTTTCCTAGGGTTGATATTCGGGGGCGTTTTGGGGTATATTATTACTCACCTGCTGCGTGGGGCAATCTCGGTTGAAAAAACTGGAATCTGGCGATTTCAAAAAAAGACTTGCAATCCATCGCCGTAGGTGATATATTATAAAAGTTGCCGCTGAAACAACGGTAACGAACGAAAACGAAGTTGATCTTTGAAAACTGAACAACGAGTGAGTATAAAAATGAGAAGAAATTCTCGTCAGTTTTTCTAAATGA
>NZ_JBNYYG010000119.1:0-1785 GCF_050565405.1 Paenibacillus macerans
AAGAGGCTGTCCCAAAAGGTAGCTAGTTAACCTACTCAAGGGTTGCTACTCGTTAAAAAGTTCTTATGTTAAAAAAACAGTCGACCAGGACGCTCTATTCCTGGCTGACTATTTTTCTTTGTTGGCTTAGTTGCCCGACTTTCAGAAGATTGTGGGCAAGGGAAAGCCACCCGACCTCAAGGCTTACTTTACGTAAACCTCGAAGCAGAAAACGACGGAATCCTCGGTTGTTCTTTACCTGACCAAAAACACTTTCTGGTTCATGCATGCGCTGAACCGACAGAGCGTAGCCCTCTTCACTGGTCAATCGCTCCCGGGCCTGCTTCTTGTAGCGCAGGTAATCCATGCTTACTTGGATTTCACGGTCTCCGCTGGCTTTGGTACATAAAGCTTTGAGAGGGCATTCTGCGCACGATGTACTTCTGTAGTACCGCTTTCGAACCTCATATCCACTCTCGTTCTTCTCCTTGCTCTCCCGGATGTAAGTCAATTTCTGGCCCGCTGCGCAGGTCCATGTATCCTTGGCTTCGTCATACTGCCAGTTGTCTGGCTTGCTTATGTCCTTCTTCCAAGCTTTTGTTTTCTCTTTGTGGTAGGTGTTGTATTTGACGATTGCCTTCACCTCTTCGCCTTCCAAGTAGGCATAATTTTCCTCGCTCCCATATCCGGCGTCGGCAATGATAGTGCCGGGTAATTGCCCTAACTGCGCCTTTACTTTCTCCAAGTGTGGCTTCAAGGTTTGCGTATCCGTCGGGCGTTGATGAAGGCTGTATCCGACAATGAATTGGTTCTCGGTTCCGATTTGCACATTGTATCCTGGCTTGAGCTGACCGTTTCGCATGTGGTCTTCTTTCATCCGCATGAACGTAGCGTCCGGGTCGGTTTTGCTGTAACTATTCCGCTCCCCGAGAATCTCAAGCTGCTGCTCGTATTTCTGCAAGCGGGGAAGCAGGTCTTTTCTTAGCGTGCGAACCGTCTTTTTGAGCGGTTTATCTTTAGGCGCTTTCTGCAGTTTCTCTTCGAGCTGTTGAACCGCCTTCTCCAGCCTCTCGCTGGTCAGGGAGGATGTCTCGCCAAGTTCTGCAAGATCTTGGCCGGACTGTTCTTGCTCTTCTTTTTTCTCGTGTTCTTCAATAGTGGCGAATAACGTCCGCACTTTCTCTTGCAGCTTCGCCTTTTGTTTTACCACCGCTTTGCCCCAAACAAAGGTATACCGATTCGCATTGGCTTCGATTTTGGTGCCATCGACAAAGTAGTGGTCGAGCTTGACGTATCCCTCCTCCACAAGCAGTTCGAGTACGGCGGTAAAAACCGTCTCGAGTATGTCTTTCATCCGCTCGGAACGAAAGCGGTTGATGGTACGAAAGTCCGGACGCTGCCGGCCGGCAATCCACATGAACATGATGTTTTCCCGTACGGCTTTGGCAATGAGACGTGAGGAGTAAATGCGTTGAGTATATGCGTAGATGAGGACTTTGGTGAGCATTTTGGGATGGTAGCTGTCTCGTCCTCCGCCAGGGTATGCGGAGGCGAATATACTGTCACTAATTTGATTTACAGCGGCATTAACCACACGCACGACATGATTTTGAGGGATATCTTCCTCCAAGTCCATTGGCAGGCAAAGTTGATCCATGGTATATTGAATGTACAAAAGAAACCTCTCCTTTTTGAATGGTTGCTCGTCACTTCCATTTTACCAAGGTTTGGTTTCTTTTTGTTTAACTAAATGAAAATAGAGGGCCGTCCCTCAGTCGTCTACGATGACTTTTGGGACAGCCCCTT
>NZ_JBNYYG010000120.1:0-1460 GCF_050565405.1 Paenibacillus macerans
GTCGCTATACTTAGTGGCTTAAAGTCTGAATCAAAGGAAAGTAGTCAATACTGCTCTGTAATACGTGAATAGGAGCGGATTGGCAAATGTGGACCTCATTAAGCAGTGATGAAAACCTCATCTTGGAAATGTTCAGAGTGGCTTTACAGTTGGAAGAGCCTTGGAAATTAACTCAAATTGAATTCAACGATCAGGAGCAAGCGTGGCATTTGCACTTGGATTTTGAACGAGGTGCTACATTTGCATGTCCATTGTGCGGTGCCGAATGCAGAGCGTATGACAGCGACATCAAGCACTGGCGGCATCTGGATTTCTGGGACTGGAAGACCTTTATGCATGCAAGAATGCCACGGGTAAAGTGTACTTCCTGCAACAAGATCACCCAAGTCTATGCCAAGTGGGCCAGACCCCTTTCGCATTTCACACTGCTGTTCGAAGCATGGGCAATGCGCCTGATGGCCGAAATGCCGGTTAACACCGCTGCTCGCGAATTACGGGAACACGATACCCGTATGTGGAGGATTTTTCACTATTACGTGGACAAAGCCATGTCGGAACTGGATGTGTCCAACGTGAAGCGGATCGCTATTGATGAAACCTCCTCCAGAAGAGGCCACCGCTACATTACCCTATTCGTAGATGTGGACCGCAAGATGGTTCTCTTTGCCACGGAAGGCAAAGGAATGGATACCTTAGAGCGCTTCAAGGATCACCTTGCTGAAAAAGGGGTTGCCGCAGAAGCCATCCAAGAGGTTTGCTGCGATATGTCACCCGCATTTATCCGTGGTATTGAAGAGTATTTCCCGAAAGCGGAAATCACCTTTGACAAGTTTCATGTGATGAAGCTGGTTGGCGAAGCGGTGGACGAGGTACGCGTTCAGGAGCAGAAACAAAGGCCGGAGTTGAAGAAAACCAAGTACATTTGGCTCAAGAACGAATCGAATCTGAAGGCAGAGCAAAAGCAAACCTTGTCTCGCTTGAAGGATAGCAACCTGTTAACCAGTCGGGCATACCGGTTGAAGTTGGCCTTGCAAGAGTTTTGGACAACGCCCCACATCTTCGCGGATGTGTTTCTTCGGGAGTGGATCGGTTGGGCTGCTCGTTCTAAGCTCCCACCCATGATGAGCTTGGCCAAGACGATTAAGCAGCACGAAGAAGGAATTCTGCGCTGGTTTCACAGTAAGATGACGAATGGTTTACTGGAAGGCATAAACGGCCTTGTTCAAGCAGCAAAACGCCGGGCCAGAGGTTACCGGAACGTAGAAAACTTCATCGCAATGGTCTACATGACCGCCAACAAGCTTCGCCTGCCCGTGCTCGCGGCACGGCGAGCATAAATCCCCTTTCCGCCTTTTTACCCCGCTTCAGAGATTGAAACAGCGGTCAAGAGATCTCCTTGAGGGCTGTTTCAATCTCTGAAATTCTCTTACAGGCGGAAAGGGTTATGAAACTAACATTTA
>NZ_JBNYYG010000121.1:0-1432 GCF_050565405.1 Paenibacillus macerans
TAAACTGGTACCCATCCACTGGACACTTCAAAAAAAGTGTTTAGCGTATGGGTACCTTTTTGTATACTGGAAACAACAGTAGGGGGCGGACAAGATGAGCAAAAAGCATTTTACTCCAAATGAACAGGAACAATTATCAAGGAATTCTCATGTTCTGCGGGTAAGCGAAAAATCAATTACCTACGCCAATGAATTTAAGCGTCTATTCATCGACCAATATGTATTAGGCCAAACACCGAGAGAGATCTTTGAGGCAAACGGATTTGACGTGGAGATGCTCGGGATGAAGCGAATCGAGCAGTGTGCCGACCGATGGAAGAAGGCTTACGAAAAGGACGGAATCACCGGATTGGCAGACTCCCGCAAAGAAGCCGCCCTTCGTCCTTCCAAACGCCTGCTATCCCCGGAAGAGATCATCGCGAAACAGGAAGCGAAGATTCGACTTTTAGAGGAGCAATTAGCCTACGTAAAAAAGTTAGACAAGAACGAAAGGAGGCTGTTAGCAAACGGAGAAAATCTGACTAAGCGTGCGTGTTTTGAACTCATTCAGAACGCGGTAAGGCAGGGGGTGGGACGAATGACACGCTACCTTTGCCAGCTCCTTGGTGTGTCTCACTCCGGATACTACAACTACCTTAACACGGCAGACAAACGACTTGCACGCGAACGAGAAGACGACAAAGCAGGCGCTCTGATCCAAAAAGCCTTTAACCGAAGAGGATTCAAGAAGGGCTCACGGTCCATTAAGATGACCTTGGAACAGGAATACCACACGGTGTACAATCTCAAGCGAATTCGTAGATTGATGCGCAAATTCAACCTTGTATGCCCGCACCGGAGAGCGAATCCCTACCGGCAGATGGCCAAAGCGACTCAGGAGCACCGCACGCTCGAAAACAAGCTGCAACGAGACTTCAAGAAAGGCATTCCAGGTCTCGCGCTGCTCACCGATATTACCTACCTTCCGTATGGCTCCTCCCAGACGGCTTATTTGTCGACCATTCTGGATGCCTCTACAGGGGAGCTTTTAGCGCACAATTTATCGACCACTCTTCATCTGCCTCTGGCCACAGAAACCGTAAAGTTGTTAACAAAGCAGAGACGTGTAAAGCTCCACGAGAAGGCTTTCATCCACTCCGACCAAGGCAGCCACTATACCAGTCCCCTCTACCAAAAACTACTGAAATCCAAAGGACTGGGCCAGTCTATGTCTAGACGTGGGAACTGCTGGGACAATGCTCCTCAGGAGTCTTTCTTCGGCCATATGAAGGACCATATAAAGAGCCGAAACTTCAAGAACTTCACTGAATTGGAACGGGAAATTAAGCGCTATATTCACTATTACAACAATTTCAGATACCAATGGGGATTAAAAAAGATGACTCCTGTGCAATACAGGAATCATCTCATAAATGCTGCTTAATTCTTTTTT
>NZ_JBNYYG010000122.1:0-1285 GCF_050565405.1 Paenibacillus macerans
TGGAGTGCACCCCTTATACTAGACATTGGAAACCCCCCTTGGGTAAACCGATGAAATATAAGGGGTGCATTTTTCATGGCGATCAAAGGACAGAAGTTTAAATCTTATACTGAAGAAGATAAGAAAGAGGCGATCCGCTTACATATTGAAGAAAAATGGACGTACAAGCAGATAACTGAACATTTGGGGATTCAGGATAAGGATCGAGTCAAGAAGTGGATGCGTAAATATAGAGAACTTGGTGAGTTTGGACTCTTGGATCAACGAGGACGTCGCGAGCAGTACTTGGACCAGGACCGGTATGTGAAGCAGCTCAAGCGGGAGAATGAAGCCTTAAAAAAGTGTTTGAAAATCTGGAAACAGGAGGTGCTCAAGGCAAGTATCGCATCATTCAAACAGCAGCAGAGCAGTATCCAGTGACGGAGCTCTGCAGCCTATTAGGCGTATCCAGAAGTGGATATTACCGCTATCTAAGCAGGCTCGATTATGACAAGGACTACGAGACGAAAGAGCGTATCAAAGCCATCTATGAGCAGAGAAACGGGACGTACGGTTACCGAAGGATAGAAGATGAGCTTGAGCGTCAATATGAAGTAAAGGTGAATCACAAGAAGGTACTGCGTCTCATGCAGGAGCTTGATTTGAAGGCTGTGATCCGAAGGAAGCGTGATTACCGTAGTACGTACCAAGCAGCGGAAACCTACGGTCGCGTAGCGGATAATCTAATAAAGCGTGACTTTACAGCGGATCAACCGAATCAGAAGTGGGTAACCGATGTGACTCAGTATCGTGTGGGGGATGGGCGGATATATCTGTCAGCTATTAAGGATTTATGCAGCACCGAGATTGTTGCTTACCACATAAGCAAGCGCAACGATAACGACTTGGTCCTAGAAACGTTTAAAGCCGCATTTGAAGCGCAAAAAGACGCGACTGGTAAGATAGCCGGATTGATCGTTCACAGCGACCAAGGCTTCCAGTACACGTCTCATGCATACCACGACATGCTGCCTAAGGTTGGCGCCCAAATCAGCATGTCCAGACGCGGCAATTGTTTAGACAACGCCGCAATGGAGAGCTTCTTCTCGCATCTCAAAGCGGAAGCGCTCTATCCCTATGATATCCGTTCCTTGGATGAGGCACAACGGAGAATAGAGGAATTTATATATTTTTATAACCATGAGAGGATTCAAAGAAAATTAAACAAGCTGACACCGGTAGAGTTCCGGCGCCAGCTTGCAGCTTAAGGGCTTTTTTCAATGTCTACAAAATTGGGGCTTGACCA
>NZ_JBNYYG010000124.1:0-884 GCF_050565405.1 Paenibacillus macerans
TAGGCTCCCACCTATCCTGTACAAATCGTATCAAAGTCCAATATCAAGCTGCAGTAAAGCTCCATGGGGTCTTTCCGTCTTGTCGCGGGTAACCTGCATCTTCACAGGTATTAAAATTTCACCGGATCTCTCGTTGAGACAGCGCCCAAGTCGTTACGCCATTCGTGCGGGTCAGAATTTACCTGACAAGGAATTTCGCTACCTTAGGACCGTTATAGTTACGGCCGCCGTTTACTGGGGCTTCGGTTCATAGCTTCGGGTTGCCCCTAACCACTCCCCTTAACCTTCCAGCACCGGGCAGGCGTCAGCCCGTATACTTCGCCTTGCGGCTTCGCACAGACCTGTGTTTTTGCTAAACAGTCGCTTGGGCCTTTTCACTGCGGCCCCCTCGAGCTATTCACTCTACCGGGGCACCCCTTCTCCCGAAGTTACGGGGTCATTTTGCCGAGTTCCTTAACGAGAGTTCTTCCGCGCGCCTTAGAATTCTCTTCTCGCCTACCTGTGTCGGTTTGCGGTACGGGCACCTTCTCCTGGCTAGAGGCTTTTCTCGGCAGTGTGAGATCATGACCTTCGGTACTGTAAATTTTCCCTCCCCATCACAGCCCAGCCTTACGATGTGCGGATTTGCCTACACATCAGCCTCACTGCTTGGACGGGGCATTCCATCGCCCCGCGTCACTACCCTGCTGCGTCACCCCATCGCTCATAGCGGATTACGGTGGTACAGGAATTTCTACCTGTTGTCCTTCGACTACGCCTTTCGGCCTCGCCTTAGGTCCCGACTTACCCTGAGCGGACGAACCTTCCTCAGGAACCCTTAGGCTTTCGGCGGATCAGATTCTCACTGATCTTTTCGTTACTCATACCGGCATTCTCACTTGTAT
>NZ_JBNYYG010000125.1:0-757 GCF_050565405.1 Paenibacillus macerans
TCGAAAACGCCTAAAAGCACTTCGTGTACGCCTCGGTTATACAGATCGGCCAGAACGTCTTTCCAACCGTTAGAGCTCTCCTGGCCGCCTACGTAAAAGCCCAGGATTTGACGATGTCCTTCCTCGTCGATGCCCATGGCAAAGTAGATGACCTCACCGCTCACTGTACGGCGTTTGAGTTTGACGTAAAGCCCGTCCAAATAGATCACGCTGTAGCGCTTTTGCAGAGGCCGCTTCTGCCAATTCTGGATGTCTTCCAGGACGGTGGCGGTGATATTGCTGACGGTAGTCGGAGAATAGTGGCTGCCAAACATCGTCTCAATGAACCGGGCTACGTCACGAGTTCCCATACCGCTCTTATACATCTGGATGACCGCTTCCTCCAACCAACCATCCCGGCGTTGATACGGCTCAAAGACGTGGGTCTGAAACGCGCCTTGGCGATCTCGCGGGACTTCCAAGTCGGGAATGTGACCGTATTTGGTGTGCAACGAACGTTTGTAATAACCGTTCCGGCTGTTACTTTCATGAGCTTCGTCCTCCATGAAGTGCTGGATCTCAGCTTTCATGATCGATTCCAAGTTTTCTTTTACAAACTGAGTGACAAGATTTTCAAATAGGTTTGTGAGTTGATTTTCTGGTAAAATAGTCATCGAGTAGAGTCCCTTCTTGGTGGCGTCGTAACCCCGAGGATACTCTACTTTTTTGTGTTTTGGATAGACTCCAAAACTTGGTACACAAACAATTTTACGTCATC
>NZ_JBNYYG010000126.1:0-663 GCF_050565405.1 Paenibacillus macerans
CTCGTAAGCACGTTCCATCGCATCCGCGCACTCTCCCCAAGAACCGATTCATTACCGGTTCTAATCAGTTGTGGCAAATGGACATCAAATATGGATACGTCGCAGGACAGAAGCGTTTTTTCTTTGTTCTTAGCATCATTGATGTATTTGACCGCGTGGTCGTCGGGCAATATCGCGGGCGAACCTGTGAAGCCAAGCATGCCGTTCAAACCCTTTGGTCTGCTCTAGAGAGCCGCATTCAGCCTGGTGAAACGTTACCCGTGATCCGGACGGACAATGGACCTCAATTTGTAAGTAAGTTGTTTGGAGATACCTGTGAGAGCTTAGGAATGACGCATGAGCGAATTCCCCCGAGGACTCCTGACATGAACGCTTACATTGAATCGTTTCATAGCATACTGGAACGCAACTTGTTGAGTAGACGAGAATTCCAGACGTTTGAAGAAGCGTTCGAAGCGCTTGATCAATATATGGACTTTTACAATCATCGAAGAATGCATGGTAGCCTGAAGCGTATGGCACCCATGAAGTTTTCGTTATGGGTCAAGACGCTAGAGGATACCTCAAAGTTCCATAAATCGATGTAAACCTGTGAGATAGTGAGCATGTCTTTGAGAAAGATAAACTTGTAGGTCAGGACTCCGGATTTAAGGGGCCTAGCCG
>NZ_JBNYYG010000127.1:0-630 GCF_050565405.1 Paenibacillus macerans
AGCTATCTCCAGCTGCCAACTCGCTGACTCCGCTTAAACCTACCACCTGAACAGGGGTATTCCGGTTCACCGAACTGCCATCACCAAGTTGTCCATAGTAGTTATAGCCCCACGACCATACGGTTCCATCATTCTTCAGTGCATAGCTCGTATTCCAAGAGGCGGCTATCCCAATGATCCCACTCAGGTTCTTCACCTGAACCGGGATCAAGCTATTGGTATTGTTGCCATTCCCCAGTTGGCCTTGGTAGTTATACCCCCACGACCATACTGTCCCGTCGCTCTTCAGGGCCAAACTGTGTCCAGCACCTGCTGCTACGGAAAGGACGTCTGTCAGGCCCGGAACTTCCACTGCCGTCGTTTTCGAGGTTGTGGTTCCATCCCCCAGCTGACCGTTGCTGTTTAATCCCCATGCCAGCACCTTGCCATCCGACTTCACTTGCAACGTATGACTCTCACTCGTCGATAGGGTCTTCTGCTTCAGCTCCGTGCTGTTCTTCACTCTCACCCAGCCCACGCTCGACCATTCCGACCACAGGTGCTCGTCATTGACTCGGACGCGGACTTGGAAGACTTGGCCGTTTGCTAATGGCTCCGTAACCGTCCAGGCGTTCACGTTCGCAGTTAACG
>NZ_JBNYYG010000128.1:0-624 GCF_050565405.1 Paenibacillus macerans
GTGGTTCTTCAGTTGGTGGTTCTTCAGTTGGTGGTTCTTCAGTTGGTGGTTCTTCAGTTGGTGGTTCTTCAGTTGGTGGTTCTTCCGCTGGTTGTCCTTCAGTTTCCTCTCCAGAGGGTTGATCTAGGTCATGTAGAACATCAACTTGCACTATTCCACCTACATTAGTTTCATTCAAACGGAAGGTAAGAATTTGACTTCCATTCGACAAAAGTACTAATGGAATAGTGGCTACACCGTCCCTGAACTCAACATCAACAGAAGTAATACCAGTCGTGGAAAGATCAACACTCCCTAACTTACCTGAACTACCTTCAGGTAAGACCCGGTAACCAGATAACTCAATGTTGTACAAACCGTTGAAATCAGTATTTATTAAGTTATCATCCCCATAAACAGTTAAGGTTACTGTTGTCTCCTCACCGATACTAACTACCTTTTTATTAATTTCTGCATTCATTTGGGCAGGCATGCTTCTTTGAGACAATTCAGAATACCTCACCCAGCCCACGCTCGACCATTCCGACCACAGATGCTCATCATTGACTCGGACGCGGACTTGGAAGACTTGGCCGTTTGCTAATGGCTCCGTAACCGTCCAGGCGTTCACGTTCGCAGTTAACG
>NZ_JBNYYG010000129.1:0-613 GCF_050565405.1 Paenibacillus macerans
AGTTTATAGCCGTAGACATGTTCTTCGCCTTCAAGTAGCTCAAGGAGCCACTCTTTGATTTGCTCATCGCTAATCGGGATCCCGGTTACGGTTAGAGAGTACCCGGGGGTAGGTCGACCGCGTCTTCCCGTGGATGACGGCTCTGTCTGGGAAGTCGCTGCTCGCTTTTTTCGATCGTAGTAGGTCGATTCGGCAATTTCCAAGATCCGCAGAACGATAGCTGTTGGTTCACCCCGCTTAATGAATGGTTCTGCTACTTCAAGTTTTTCAGATAAGCGGGGTTTTTCTTTTTTACGAGTTCCCGTAGGATCTCATTTTCGAGTTCCTTCTCGCCGAGCACTTTCATGGCTTTTTCGTATTTCTCTTCAATCTCTTGAAGACGCTTGAGCTCCTGCAGGTGTTGGTCTGGTAGCGAAGTTTCTACGTCTGTGATCTGATCTCGGTAGGTTCGAATCCAGGTCCGAATGGTTTCCGGGTGCAGATCATACGACCGGGCAAGTACCCCCACTTTAATTCCGGACAGAGCTTCTCTTACTACCTTTAAACGAAATTCATCTTTGGCTTTTCCCATAACTTAATCCTCTCCCTTATTTCCATTGTAAATCCTTGTAGG
>NZ_JBNYYG010000130.1:0-590 GCF_050565405.1 Paenibacillus macerans
GCAAAGCATCCTGACCTCCAGCCTCGTACTTCTTTACCCATCCGTACACTTGCGGGTAGGAAACCTGAAAGTGGCTCGCCGTTTTTTTGTAATCTTGTCCATTTGCAAGGCAATACAGGACAATGTCAATCCTCTCTTGCCAGGTTGTAGAGCGCCCTTTGGTCATAGCTGTTGTTCCCCCTGTATAAGCTTTTAAGCTGCTATGACCATTATACTTCTTAATCCAATCAACAAGTTGATTTCGACTGGCGATCCTGTACTTATCGATCACTTGATATTGCGACATTCCCCCTTCGAGGCAGTCCATAACGGCTTGAAGTTTAAGCTCGGTGGAATAACTGCGATTCTGGGAACGAACCTCTAATCCTTCATACCCGTACACTCGATAACGACGTCGCCATTTGGCTAAGGTGGTTTTGGTTAAACCGAACTTTTTAGCTGCAGTCTTGACGCCGATATGACCAGCTTCGATCTCCTGAATGATAGCGAATTTCTCTGAGGCTGTATGTTCTTTTTTGGACATAAAAAATACTCCCCCTACAGTAACAGGTTTTATTATTTCACCTGTCTACCGTATGGGGAGCATATCA
>NZ_JBNYYG010000131.1:0-581 GCF_050565405.1 Paenibacillus macerans
TCATTGACTCGGACGCGGACTTGGAAGACTTGGCCGTTTGCTAATGGCTCCGTAACCGTCCAGGCGTTCACGTTCGCAGTTAACGGCTGGTTCACCTCGCCGGAATCCACTACCACCGTACCGCTTGCATCCAGCACCTGGACTTGGAACTTCACAAAGTTCGTTAAAGCTACATCCTCTTGCGTCCAGCGGATCACCGGATTGCTTACGTTACTCTCTTCCGGTGCGCCCTGAGTGCCTAAAGGATACGTCAAGGCAACCTGCGGTGCGGTATTGACCTGTACCAACGCTGGAGTAGTATGCGCTACAGTCGTCCCGTCCCCCAGCTGCCCGTAGGTGTTTGTACTTCCCCACGCATACGCGCTTCCATCTGCTTTAGAAGCTACCGTGTAGTTCGTCCCTACGGCGACCGCATCCATCTCACTTAATCCTGCGACTTTTACCGGGGCTCCATTCGTCCAGTTCCATACGCTTCCATCCCCAGCGATCGCATAGTTGCTGCTTCCCCCTGCAATGCTCCGGATCCCGCTTAGCCCACTGACCGGGGTTAACGTGGTGTAATTTATTCCCCATACCGCCAC
>NZ_JBNYYG010000132.1:0-567 GCF_050565405.1 Paenibacillus macerans
CAACAGGTGGCAGAGAATCTGCTTAATCGCAAGTTTCAAGCAGAAAAGCCGAATGAAAAATGGGTTACCGATGTAACGGAATTCAAATACGGCAATGCCCAGAAGGCGTATTTAAGTGCTATACTCGATCTTCATGATAAAACTATCGTCTCCTACGTCTTGGGGCATTCTAATAACAATCCTCTCGTTTTTCAGACGTTGGAATTGGCTTTGCAGACAGCTCCCGGATGTATGCCTCTGCTTCATAGCGATCGGGGCTTTCAGTATACCTCCCTAAACTTCAAGAAGCTCTTGGACGACAACAAACTAACCCAGAGCATGTCCCGGGTTGGTCGCTGCATTGATAACGGACCGATGGAATCCTTCTGGGGGACGCTAAAATGCGAGAAGTATTATTTGCATACCTACCGAACCTTTGAGGAGCTCAAAAAGGATATTGATGACTACATTCGCTTTTATAATTATGAAAGATTGCAAACAAAGCTAAACGGCCTCAGTCCCATGGAATTCAGGACAAAGGCCGCCTAATTGGTTTTTCATTTTTTGTACTGTCTACTTGACGGGGTG
>NZ_JBNYYG010000133.1:0-531 GCF_050565405.1 Paenibacillus macerans
GCGCAGCAAGCCATTCGAAAAGTAAAAGCGTATGCGGAGCAGGGCTATGGACAGGCGGTCGAAATTGACCTGTCAAAATACTTCGACACGCTGAACCACGAGCTTCTGTTGAATCTCTTACGCAAACAAATCCAGGACAAACGCGTCATAGATCTGATTAAGAAGTACCTGAAAAGCGGAGTCATGGAGAACGGCGTGTGCCGGGCAACGGAGGAAGGTTCTCCCCAGGGCGGCCCGTTGTCCCCGCTGTTGGCCAACATCTACCTGAACGAATTTGATCAGGAGATGGAAAGCCGAGGCGTGAGGGTCATCCGCTATGCGGATGACATCGTGGTATTGGCGAAGAGCACTTCAAATTCCTCGATTTGCCTTGGGGAAGAACGGAAGGGGGATATATGTACGCGTACATCGTCAAGCGCTGACCAAGGCGAAGAAGAAGCTGAAAAAGCTAACGAGTCGAAGCCAAGGCAGGAATGCGCGGCAGGTGATGGAAAACGTAAAGGTCTACATTCGCGGATGGATCGGCTATTT
>NZ_JBNYYG010000134.1:0-526 GCF_050565405.1 Paenibacillus macerans
CGGGCGGCGAGCCGCCGCTACAAGCTGGTGAACAACTACGGTCCGACGGAGAGCACGGTGGTGGCGACGAGCACGGTGCAAGGCCTCGCGGAGGAGATCTTGACGATCGGGCGGCCGATCGCCAATACGCGCATCTACATCGTAGGCGCGGAAGGGCAGCTGCAGCCGGTCGGGGTGGCCGGGGAGCTGTGCATCGCGGGCCGGGGACTGGCCCGGGGATACAACAACCGGCCGGAGGAGACGCGGGAGAAGTTCGCGATGGATCCGTTCGTGCCGGGCGAGCGGATGTACAAGACGGGCGATTTGGCGCGGTGGCTGGAAGACGGCAGCATCGAATACCTGGGCCGCAAGGACCTGCAGGTGAAGGTGCGCGGCTTCCGGATCGAGCTGTCGGAGATCGAAGCGCAGCTCGCGGCCCATCCGGGGGTACAGGCGGCGGTGGTCGCCGGCGTCCCGGATGCGCACGGCAATACCGCGTTGTGCGCCTACGTCGTGCCGGAAGGGCTGACCGCCGCCCATGGGCGGA